>NZ_CP060414.2:1464204-2196306 GCF_014297595.2 Neisseria musculi
CGCCATTTGGCCGGGTTGCTGTAGTGTTTGTCGGCACGTTCCTGTGCTTCGATATAGCTGCGGAAATCGGCGGCAAGCTGGTAGTAGTCGCCAAAGCCGTGCATCACGTTGCTGTAGCGGCTGTGCTCTTCGGGCGAGAAGGTGCCGGTGGACACTTGTTTGATAACGCGGCGCAGGTCGCTGTCTTGCTCGAGATAAACAAACGGATCGTAGCCTTCGCGGCGCAGGGCTTCCACCTGCTCGACTGTGTTGCCGAAAATGAAGATGTTGTCTTCTCCCACTTTCTCGAGAATTTCTACATTGGCACCGTCAAGCGTGCCGATGGTGAGCGCGCCGTTGAGGGCGAATTTCATGTTGCCGGTGCCGGAGGCCTCGGTGCCTGCCAGTGAAATCTGCTCGGAAAGGTCGGCTGCTGGGATGATAATCTGCGCCAGGCTCACGCTGTAGTTGGGGATAAACACCACTTTGATTAAGTCGCGGATGCGTTTGTCGTTGTTGATCACCGCCGCCACATCGTTAATCAGGCGGATGATGCGCTTGGCCGCCACATAGGCCGATGCGGCTTTGCCGGCAAAGATAAACACGCGCGGCTGCCAGTTGGCATCGGGGTTTTCGAGAATTTTGTTGTAACGGTCGATGATGTGCATCACATTCAGGGCTTGGCGCTTGTATTCGTGGATGCGTTTGATCTGCACATCAAACATGGCCTGCGGATTAACCTTGATGCCCAGCTCTTTTTCGATGTAGTCGGCCAGGCGCTGCTTGTTGGCCTGCTTCACTTCGGCAAATTCTGCCTGCACTTCGGGGTCGTCCGCCAGCCCGTTGAGTTTGGCGAGGTGATCCAAATGCAGGCGCCAATCTTGCTCTCCGAGAGTTTTATCCAAAAACTTGGTCAGCGGGCGGTTGGCCACGGCAATCCAGCGGCGGGGGGTTACACCGTTGGTTACGTTGGTGAAGCGGTCGGGGAAAATTTTGGCGAAGTCGGCGAAAATCGAGGTTTTCATCAAATCGGAGTGGATTTTGGCCACGCCGTTCACGCGGTGGGAACCCACCACCGCCAGCCATGCCATGCGCACGCGGCGGCCGTTTTCTTCATCGATGATGGAAACACGGCGGATCAGGTTGGGGTCGGTTTTGCCGATGGCGCGCAACGCGTCCAAAAACTGCTCATTGATTTCAAAAATGATGTCGAGATGGCGCGGCAGCAGGCGGCCCATCAAATCTACCGGCCAGGTTTCCAACGCTTCGCTCATCAGGGTGTGGTTGGTATAGGAAAACACGCGGCAGCTGATGCCCCAGGCCTCTTCCCAATCCATGCTTTCTTCGTCCACCAAAATGCGCATCAGCTCGGGAATCGCCAAAACAGGGTGGGTGTCGTTGAGATGGATCACCACTTTGTCGGCCAGGTTTTTGAGGTTGTGGAAACGGCATTTGTGGCGGGCAATGATGTCTTGAATCGATGCCGACACCAAGAAATATTCCTGCTTCAGGCGCAGCTCCCGGCCGCTGTCGGTGGAATCGTTGGGATAGAGCACGCGCGAGATGTTTTCGTCTTGGGTTTGTCCGCGCATGGCGGCGAAATAGTCGCCCTGGTTGAAATTGGCCAAGTCGAAAGTATCGCCCGCGTGCGCCGTCCACAGGCGCAGGGGGTTGGCCACGTTGCCGCCGTAGCCGGGAATCACTTCATCGTAGGCCAGCGCGGTGATGTGTTCGGCAGGTTCCCAATATTTGATGCTGCCGCTGCCGCACACCCGTCCGCCGAACGACACGGGATAACGTTTGGCAGGGCGGGCAAACTGCCACTGCATATCGTGATCCAGCCACAAATCGGGTTTTTCAATCTGCTGGCCGTCAACGATTTCCTGCTTGAACATACCGTATTGGTAGCGGATGCCGTAGCCCACGGCCGGAATGCGCAGCGTGGCCATCGAATCGAGAAAACAGGCGGCCAGCCGGCCCAGGCCGCCGTTGCCCAGGCCGGGGTCTTCTTCCTGCTCGCACACATCGGCAAAATCCAGCCCCAACTGCTCGAACGCTTCGTTAAACACATCATAAACGCCTTCGTTAATCAGTGAATTAACAAACGAGCGCCCCATCAGAAATTCCATCGAAAGATAATAAACCATGCGCTTGCCGTGGTCTTCGTGGCTGCGGCGGGTTTTCAGAAAACTCTCGGTAACCAGGTCGCGGGCAGCAAACATGGCGGCGTTGAGCCATTCCTGCGGGGTGGCGTTGCGGGGATCGACACCCAGAATAAAAATCAGCTTATACACAATGGCGCGGCGCACAAAATCGGCGTCGGGCTTGGGCATGGCATATTCGTATTCGGGCAGGGGGAGCTTGGAAATCATAAATCAAACCTTTTATATCAAAACTTAAATCATTGTTCCTGCGGGCAATTGTAAGGCCGTCTGAAACGCGCTGACAAATTTTCCCATATAAAAATGCCGATTATGCCCACCCGGCATTGAAACTGTTGGTAGTGGGCAACCGGCATTTCTGTTGTTGGACAAACCAACCCGTCAGCCCCGCAGGCTGCGGTAGCAGGCATCGTAGCTTTCAGCGGCTTTGTGCCAGCCGAAATCCTGCGCCATCGCCTGCCGCCGCACGGCCGGCCAGGCACGCGGTTTGCGCCACAGTGAAAGCGCGTTTTCCAGCGCGCCGCCCAATGCGCCTGCGGTCGGCTCGTCAAACACAAAACCGGTGGCAGTTTTATTTTTCAGCGTTACTTCATCGGTTTGCACCACGGTGTCGGCCAGCCCGCCGGTGCGGCGCACCAAGGGCAGCGTGCCGTATTTCAGGCCGTAGAGCTGGGTGAGGCCGCAAGGTTCGAAACGGCTGGGGATCAGAATCACATCACCGCCGCCTACCAATTGGTGCGCCAATTCTTCGTTATAGCCGATATACACGCCTACCTGCTGCGGATACTGCTCGGCCAGCCGCACAAATGCCTGCTCCAGCTCGGGCGCGCCGCTGCCGAGCAATACAAACTGCAAATCCGGGTTGGCGGGCAGCTTTTCGTGCAGCGATTCGAGCAGGAAATCTGCCCCTTTCTGCGGGGTAAGGCGCGATACCATCACGGTGAGCAGGGCTTTTTCATCGGCATTCAAAGCGAAAAACTGCTGGAGGGCTTTTTTGCCCGCTTTCTTGCCCTGCATGGCTTTGGGGTGGAAAGGCTTGGGCAGCGCGGCATCGGTTTGCGGGTTCCAAACCGCATCGTCCACGCCGTTGAGCACGCCGCTCAAGCGGCCCTGCTGCCTGCGGGTATCCAGCAGCCCCGACAACCCGCCGCCGGCCGGCTCGCGGGTGATTTCATCGGCATAGGTGGGGCTGACGGTGGTAACGTGGCCGGCGTAAAACAGGCCGGCTTTCAAAAACGAAATCTGGCCGTGAAACTCCACGCCGTCCACATGGAACATCTCCCACGGCAACCCGATTTCGCCCAAGTGTTTCGACTGAAACATGCCCTGATAGGCAATATTGTGGATGGTAAACACGCTCTTGATATAGGCGTTCCATGCGTTGAGATAGGCCGGCGCCAAACCGGCCTGCCAATCGTGCGCGTGAAGCACATCCGCCCTGCCCCACAAACCATCGAGGCCGGTGGCCACGGCAGCGGCCGCCCAGCCGAGTATGGCAAAGCGGATCACATTGTCGGCATAGTCGAAATAATGCTCGTTGTGGTAAGGGTTACCCGGGCGGTCGTAAAGATGCGGCGCATCAATCAGATACAGCCCCAGGCCGCGATAGTCGGCATAACGTATCTGCACGCTGCCGCCGAAGGTGTCGCGCACGGCCACCAAGGCGGCATCGGGCAGCACATCGCGCACATGGCGGTAATAAGGCAGGATAACGCGCACATCGTGCCCCTGCGCTTTCTGCGCAAACGGCAGCGAACCCAGCACATCGGCCAGCCCGCCGGTTTTGATCAGGGGGTAAAGCTCTGAAGCGGCATGTAGAATTTTCATAAACAGATTCCTAGAGATAAATTTTTAAAGCAGCGCGTATGGTTCAGACGGCCTGCGGTGCAATGCCTGCAAGCAGGCCGTCTGAAAGCTGCGGCCTTAGGGGCGGGTTCTGCCTGCTGACGCGGCATCAAGGCCGTCTGAACACGCTTAATATTGCTGCCCCTGCGGTGCGGTATGCGCCTTAGGCTGCCTTGCGGGCAGTTCGGCGGGGCAATGCGCTTTTTTCGGTTTTCAGACGGCCTGCGCTGAAAAGCCTGCAATCAGGCCGTTGGGGTGAAAACCGCATCAAGGCCGTCTGAAAATCCTATGTTCAGGCTGTGAAAATCACATCAGGCCGTCTGAACCCATGCCCGCCCTTTCAATGCGGCGTTCAAGCCGTCTGAAAGCCTGTACGCCTCAGGTGGGTTTGTCAGGCCTGCGGGTGCGGTATGGCAGCCGTCTGAACTGCTGCCTGCCTTGGAAAGGCCGCTGCTCTTGCGGTGCATCTGAACACCCATCAGCCCTTGCGGCGCAGCATTCAGCTTCGGGCTACCGTTTGGGCGGCTCGGCAGGCTGCGCGGTTTTTTCGGTTTGTGTTCAGACGGCCTGCGCTGAAAAGCCTGCAATCAGGCCGTTGGGGTGAAAACCGCATCAAGGCCGTCTGAAAATCCTATGTTCAGGCTGTGAAAATCACATCAGGCCGTCTGAACCCATGCCCGCCCTTTCAATGCGGTATTGCGCCTTGCAGCGTTAAGGCCGTCTGAAAGCGGCGGCACAGGGTGTTGCCGTCTGTGCCGCCTGCCGGCAGGTGCGGTTATGCCCGCTCCAGCATGGCAGGTGTTACCAGCACGACGTTGCCGCCGGAGCTGATGCGGAAGCGTTCGGCATCTTCTTCGCGGTTTACGCCGATAACGGTGTTGTCGGGTATCACGCAGTTGCGCTCGATGATGCAGTTTTTCAGATGGCAGTTTCTGCCGATATGCACGCCCGG
Organism: Neisseria musculi; assembly: GCF_014297595.2. Classification (NCBI taxonomy): domain Bacteria; kingdom Pseudomonadati; phylum Pseudomonadota; class Betaproteobacteria; order Neisseriales; family Neisseriaceae; genus Neisseria; species Neisseria musculi. Next base: position 1,469,143 of record NZ_CP060414.2, read on the forward strand.
CAGTATCACGGCCGAATCAATCACCGAACCGCTGTTTACGGTTACGCGGTCGAATAAAACCGATGAGGTGATTTGGGCATCGGTGATCAGGCAGCCGCCGCCCACCAGAGAGTTGTCGAGCGTGCGGCAGTCGGTGTTTTTATAGAAAAACTTGGCCGGCATCGGCTGAGTGGGCAGGCCGATAACCGGCCAGTTGCGGTCGAACAGGTTGAGCTGCGGGTGTTCGGTAACCAAGTCCATATGGGCGCGCCAGTAGCTGTCGAGCGTGCCGACATCGCGCCAGTAGATGCTGCCCTCGGCGTTGCGCCCCATGCACGAACGCTCGAACGGGTGGGCGTAAAGCACGCCGTCTTCAAGTGCGCGCGGGATGATGTCTTTGCCGAAATCGTGGTGGGTGTGTTCGTTTACCACTTCTTCTTCGAGCGTTTGGTAGAGATAGTCGGCATCAAACACATAAATGCCCATCGAGGCGAGCGAGTGGTCGGGCTTTTCGCGCATGGCGGGCGGGTTTTCGGGCTTTTCGACAAATTCCTGCACCTTGAGATTTTCGTTCACGGCCATAATGCCGAATTCTTTGGCTTCGCTGCGTTTCACTTCGATGCAGCCCACCGTGCATTTGGCACTGCTGTAGATATGGTCGCGCAGCATCTGCATATAGTCCATTTTATAGATGTGGTCGCCGGCAAGTATCAGCACATATTTGGGTTTGTAGTGCTCTTTCATAATCGGCACGTTCTGCCACACGGCATCGGCGGTGCCTCGGTACCACATGCTTTCGTCTATCTGCTGGCGCGCGGGCAGCATATCGACAAACTGCCCGCGTTCGCGCGGCATAAACGACCAGGCGTGCTGAAGGTGGCGCAGCAGCGAGTGGGCTTCGTATTGGGTGATCACGCCGATTTTGAGCAGGTTGGAGTTCAAACAGTTCGACAAAGTGAAGTCGATGATGCGCCAGTTGCCGCCGAAATAAACGGCAGGCTTGGAGCGGCGGTCGGTCATTTCGTGCAGGCGCGAACCGCGCCCGCCGGCCAGAATCAATACCAGGGTGCTTTTGGCAATGTCGGTGTTGTGCAGCATACGCTCAGGCTCGTAAGACAGGGGTTTTTCTTTGTGGTTGCTCATAGAGGCTCTCCAATGCGTGAAAAAATCCAAATGCCCATATCGGCTACGGTGCATTCGGGCGGGGAAACTTCGGCCTGCGAGGGGGCGAGGCGGCAGCCCCAACCGCCATCGGGCAGGCGGTAGGTTTGCGGGCTGCGCTTGGCGTTCACCAGCAGCAGCCACCGGTTGTCTATCAATATCTGCATCGATTTGGTTTCGCGGTTTTCCCAATCGCGGCCGTCCATATCGCGGCCGTCTGAAGCCAGCCAGCGCACGCGCTCTGCGCTCCACCATACGTCTTCGTTCAGCAGGCCGGTTTCGCGGCGCAGCGCCAGCAGGTTTTGCACATAGCGTTCCAAATCTTCATCGCGCGATGCCCAATCGATCCAGGTGGTTTCGTTATCCTGGCAATAGCCGTTGTTGTTGCCCCTCTGGCTGTTGCCGGATTCATCGCCGCCCAGCAGCATGGGCGTGCCGTTGGCCAGCAGCAGCGAAGCCAGCAGGGCTTTGGCGGTGTATGCCCTGGCCCGAACAACGGCAGCATCATCGGTTTCGCCTTCTATGCCGTGGTTCCAGCTCAGATTGTGGCTGTGGCCGTCGCGGTTGCCTTCGCCGTTGGCTTCGTTGTGTTTGTGGTTGTAGCTGAGCAGATCGCGCAGGGTGAAACCATCGTGGGCGGTGATAAAGTTTACGCCTGCCGAGGGGCGTTTGCCGCTGTGTTGAAAAATGTCGGAAGAGCCGGCCAGCCGCTCGGCAAATGCGCCGAGATTGCCGCTTTCGTGCACCCAAAACGCGCGCATATCATCGCGGAAACGGTCGTTCCATTCGGCAAACGGGTAGGGAAACTGCCCCAACCGGTAGCCCCCGGCGCCGATGTCCCACGGCTCGGCAATCAGTTTGCGCCCCGCCAAAACGGGGTCTTGCGCCAGCGCCTGGAAAAACCGCCCGTGTGAGTGGAAATCCGGTTCGCACCCCAACACCGTGCCCAAATCGAAGCGGAAACCATCAATGTGGAACGCTTCCACCCAATAGCGCAGGCTGTCCATCACCCAGCGGGTAACGTGGGTTTGCGACACTTGCAGGGTGTTGCCGCAGCCCGTCCAGTTGCAGTATCCGTTACAGGTCATCCAATACCATGAGGGGTTGTCGATGCCGCGCTGGCACAGCATCAGCCCGGTTTCCAGATCCTGCTCGGCGGTGTGGTTGTAAACCACGTCTAAAATCACTTCGATGCCGGCCGCGTGCAGGGCTCTGACGGCGCGGCGCAGCTCATCGGCGGCATTTTGCGGGTCGGCGGCATAGCGCGGTTCAACGGCAAAATGCGAATAGGTGTTGTAGCCCCAATAATTCACCAAACCGCGTTTTTGCAGGTGGAATTCATCGAGATGCAGGTGCACGGGCAGCAACTCCACGGCGGTGATGCCCAAATCTTTCAGACGGCCTATTACCCGTTTATCGGCCAGTGCGGCATAGGTGCCGGCATCGGGCAGGCCGGGCATCAGTTTGGTGAGGCCTTTGGCATGGGCTTCATAAATCACCGTTTGCGCCCACGACACATCGGGGAAGGCATCGCCCTGCCAGTCGAACCCGCCCTCGCCCGTTACCACGCTTTTGGGCGCAACGGCGGCATTGTCGCGCGCATCGTCATAACGGAACCATGCCGACTCTGCTTCGCTGCGGTAGTGCGCGGTGCCTGCCACCGCTTTCGCATAGGGGTCGAGCAACAGTTTCTGCGGGTTGAAAAACAGCCCCGATGACGCATCGGCAGCACCGTGCACGCGGTAACCGTAACGCTGCCCTTCTCCCACGCCTTCGGCAAAACCGTGCCAGATATGGCCGCTGCGGGCAGGCAGCAGCAGGCGGGTTTCGCCGCCGTGTTCGTCAAACAGGCAAAGCTCTACCTTGCTTGCGTGTGAAGAAAACAGCGCGAAATTGGTGCCGTCTGCCTTAAGGCTTGCGCCCATCGGATAAGGCAGGCCGTCTGAAAGAGTACAAACAGATTGCGTATGGTTCATTTCTATACCGTTTCGGATAAACCGTGCTGTCTTGTTTCAGACAACTTAAATGTTTTTCAAGCTGTTTTTCAGGCCGTCTGAAAAGCCTGCTGCAAGCCGGATATTATCTGCCGCCGTTGGCAGCAATGCCTTTCGGCTCCTCGGGCTTTGCGCAATCCCGTAAGCCGTTCGGACGGCGCATCGATATCGACACGGGCATAGGCAGTGCCTGCAAAATCTTTGCCCGCGCTGCCCGATAACGCTGCGGTGATGGTGTGGTTCATGGTGTTTTCCTTATTGATTGCGGCAGTTATGTTTCAGACGGCCTCAAAGGCTTGGCAGGCCGTCTGAAAGAAAAAAACGGTTCATCTGAAACCCGCATTATTTCTCCAACGCCGGTCAAACCGCAGCCGGCGGCGGCCGGTATTTTCAGACGGCTTCAAGGCTTGGCAGGCCGTCTGAAAGGACGAAAGCGGTTAGCCTGAGCCCGCATTATTTCTCCAATACCAGCCAAACCGTGGCCAGCGGCGGCAGGGTCAGGCTCAGCGACTGCGCCCTGCCGTGCGATGCGGCGGCTTCGGTGCGGACGATCCCGCCCTCGGCCGTGCAAACGCCGCTGCCTTGGTATGGCAGGCTGTCTGAATTCATCACTTCGCGGTAGGTGCCGGCTTCGTTTACGCCGATGCGGTAGTGTTCGCGCACCACAGGGGTGAAGTTGCTCACCACTATCAAGCGGTTGCCTTCGCGGTCGCGCCGCTCGAAAGCAAACACGGAATGGTTGCCGTCATCTGCCACCAGCCACTCGAAGCCTTCGGGCCATTGGTCGAGCTGGTAAAGCGGCGCGTGGCTGCGGTAGGTGTGGTTGAGATCGCGCACATAATCCTGCACGCCTTTGTGCCACAGGCCGCCGTGGGCTTCTTCAAGCAGAAACCAATCGAGCGGTTCGTTGTAGTTCCATTCGCGGCCCTGGGCAAATTCGCCGCCCATAAACAGCAGTTTCTTGCCGGGATAGCCCCACATAAAGCCGTAATAGGCGCGCAGGTTGGCAAATTTCTGCCAGGCATCGCCGGGCATTTTGGCCAGCAGCGAGCCTTTGCCGTGCACCACTTCATCGTGCGAGAGCGGCAAGACAAAGTTTTCGCTGTATTGGTACATCATGCCGAACGTCATCAGATTATGATGGTATTTGCGGTTGATCGGGTCTTCTTTCATGTAGCGCAGGGTATCGTTCATCCAGCCCATATTCCATTTGTATTGGAAATTCAAGCCTTCGGCGCGGGTAACGTTGGCAAACGAGGTGGATTCTTCGGCGATTTCGGCGGCGGCGGGCGTTTCGCGCTGCAACATGGTGTTGGTGTCGCGCAGAAAGTTGATGGCTTCGAGGTTTTCGCGGCCGCCGTATCGGTTGGGTATCCATTCGCCTTCTTTGCGCGAATAGTCGCGGTAAATCATCGAGGCCACGGCATCCACGCGCAGGCCGTCAAAGCCGAACCGCTCTATCCAGTATAGCGCGTTGCCTTGCAGGTAGTTTTTCACTTCGGTGCGGCCGAAGTTGTAAATCAGGGTGTTCCAGTCTTGATGGTAGCCTTCGCGCGGGTCGGCGTGTTCATACAGCGGCGTGCCGTCAAAATGGTTGAGACCGTGGTCGTCAACGGGAAAATGCCCCACCACCCAGTCGAGTATCACACCTATGCCTTCATTGTGGGCGGCCTGCACCAGCGCCTGAAGCTGCTGCGGCGAGCCGAAGCGGCTGGTGGGCGAATAAAGGCCGGTGGCCTGATAGCCCCAAGAGCCGTCAAACGGGTATTCCGACACGGGCAGAAGCTCGATATGGGTAAAGCCCATGTCTTTCACATAGGCCACCAGCTCGATAGCGAGGTCTTCATAAGTGAGCCAGAAGTTGTTTTCGAGGTTGCGCCGCCACGAGCCCAAATGCACTTCGTAAATGCTGATGGGGCTGTCGATGGCGTTGGCTTGGCGGCGGAACGCGGGCTCGGGCATTTTTTCGGGCAGGCCGCGCACCACCGAGGCAGTGGTGGGGCGCAGCTCCGAGGCAAAGGCAAACGGGTCGGCCTTTTGGCGCACATTGCCTGCGGCATCGCGTATTTCGAATTTATACAGGGCATTGAACGGCACGGCAGGGATAAAGATTTCCCAAATGCCGCTGGCGGCGTGGCGGCGCATCACATGGCGGCGGCCGTCCCAATTGTTGAACTCGCCGATAACCGAAACGCGCTGCGCGTTGGGCGCCCACACGGCGAAATTCACGCCGGCCACACCGTCAAATTCGGCCAAATGCGCGCCCAGGGCTTCATAAGGGCGCAGATGGGTGCCTTCGGTGAGCAGCCATTGGTCGATTTCCTGCAAATGCGGGCCGTAGCGGTAGGGGTCTTCGATTTTTTCAGACGGCCGCTCTGCGCTGTATTGCACGCTCAAGGCATAATCGGGCGCGCCCTCGGGCAGCACGGCGGCGAAAAAGCCCCGATTGTCGAGTTTTTCGGCCGCCGCAATCAGCTTGCCGCTGCCGCGTTCCACAATATCCACCGCCAACGCATCGGGCACCAGGCAGCGCACCACTTCGCCGTTGCCGGGCAGCCTGTGCCTGCCCAGATAGGCAAACGGGTTGCCGTGGGTGGCGCAAAACAGGCTGTCGATGGTGCCGCGCTCTTGATCATCGAGCGGCGGATAGGTTTGGGTTTGGCTGTTTTTTCTCATACGGACCTCGTTGAGCATGGCGAGCTGCTGCTCGATGAAAGGGTGTTTGGAAAAGGCTTCGAGAGGCTGAGGCAGTTTGCGCGCCCAGTTGGGATAGCCTTCGGCGATGCCCGGCACGTTGAAATTTTCGGTCATGCCCAGCAGGTTTTCGATTTGCACCGCATAAAGTATGCAGCGGCTCTCGGCGCCGAAACGGTGCACGGCATGAATCATTGCGGCATCTGCCTGTTCAGACGGCCGGTATCCGCAAGGCAGACAGTGTGTTGCTTTCAGCGCGCGGATTAAATCTTCTTTATCGTGCCCGCGCTGCTGCCAGGCCGTCTGAAAAGCAGTTTCGTCCGGCAGCACGCCCAGGGCATACATAGTTTGCAAATCGCTGCCCGCCCACCAGCCCGCCAGCGGTGCCACGTCGTGGGTGCTGGTAACGCACAGCGCCTGCTGCGGGTAATGCTCGGGCAGCTCGAAGCCGTGGTCGCGGCGGCTGAAATACATCACCTTGTATGAAAAAATGCGGTAACGCTCGAGCAGGCGGCGGGTGTCGTCCGGCACGGTGCCCAAATCTTCGCCCACCACCACACAGCGGTTGCGGTGGCTTTCGAGCGCGAGAACGGCAAACAGGATTTCCTGCGGATAATGCACATAGGCACCGTTTGCTGCCGGCGCGCGCGGCGGCTCTTTATCATACGCCGCCGCACTGCTTCCGCCGCCGTGCGCCAAACTGCCCGCATCCCCGCCGGCGGCCTGCTGCGGCACCACCCACCACAAACGGTTGAGCGACATCACATGGTCTATGCGCAACACGCCGCAATGGCGCATGTTCTCGCGAAGCACGGCAATAAATTCGCGGCAGCCGCTGCGGCGCATTACCACGGGGTGCCACGGCGGCAGGTTCCAATTCTGCCCCAACGGCCCCAGCGGGTCGGGCGGCGCGCCCACCGACATTTCCATGCAGTATTGGCTGCGTTTGAGCCAGGTGTCGGCTCCGCCGCGCGCCACGCCCACGGCCAAATCGCCGTAAAGGCCGAGCCGCACGCCGTGTTGCGCCGCCGCTTCTTCGGCCTGCCGCAGCTGCACGGCGCACAACCATTGCAGCCATTGGTAAAAACGGATTTCGCCCGCGTGCGCCTCTGCAAACGCCTGCACCGCTGCACTTTGCGGCAGATGAAATTCAGACGGCCACGCCCTCCAGCCGCGCTCCCCGCCCGCGCCGCCGTAATGTTGGTCTAAGGCCTCAAACAGGGCAAAGCCGTGAAGCGCTCCGCCTTTTTCTTCTGCAAACTGCTCAAAGGCCGTCTGAAAAGGCTGCGCGGCGCGGCTTGTGCTTTTTTCAAAGTCGGCAAACACCAGCAGCAGCGCTTCTTTTTTCAACGCCCACACCGCCGCATAATCCACCGTTTCCGCCGCGCGCACCGCTTCAATGCGGCTTTGCACCTCGGGATTTTCCAGCCACTTGCGCGCTTTGCGGGCAAAACGGTATCCGCCGATGATGCCGCCCACATCGAGATACACGGCATTCAGCCACAGGCGCGATGACGGGCTGTAGGGGCTGGCGAAATCCGGCCGCGAAGTAAACAGCGCGTGCAGCGGGTTGATGCCGATAAAATCCAAGCCGCGCCCGCCGCAGAAAGCCGCCAGCCGCGCCAAATCGCCGAAATCGCCCACACCCCAGTTATGCGCCGAGCGCAGGCTGTAAAGCTGCACGGCCAATCCGTTCATGCGCCCGCCGCCTGCCGTTTCAGGCGGCCGGTAGGCGTGTTCGGGAGCGGCCACCACTAAAACGCGGTGTTTCAGACGGCCTTTGCGAACCGTTAAACGGTAATAGCCGCTCTCTAACGCCGATAAAAAAACAGCAGACCGGCGGCCGTCTGAATCCGATGCCGTAACCGTCTGCTGCTCATCATATTCGTTGGTTAAAGAGTAGCCGCTGTAATTTTCGAAACCCGGCGGCAAAACAATCTCGGCAGGCTGCCGCGCCGTTACCGCCGCCACATCGTCAAACTCCCCTTCCGGCACACCTATTTCCAAGCGCGCAAGCAACGCTTCCAGCACCGCTTCTTCAGCCGGGTGGTAAACGCCGTTGATGTCGTGGTAGCCCGCAGCCACCCCGCAACGGGCGGCACGCTCAAAAACCGAGTGATTGCTCATATTCATTAATATATTGTTTGTGAAGTTAATTTTTTGTTTAGTGCAGCTTGGGCAATAGTAATATAAATCTGCCGTTTTGTCGTAGGTAATTTCGTGTAGCAAGCGGATTAACTGATATAGGCCAAATCCAACACAGCCGCCTGAATCTGAAAACGTTTTCAAGGTTAATACCGGTTAACCCGCATACGCGTATTATTTAAAGAAATTAACCTGATTGCACAATCAGCGCGCCTGTTGCCATATTGTTTTACCGGCTGCAAGCCCTATGTGCAAAAGCGTTGCCAAAAGTGCGGGTAACGCTTTCTTGTCGGGAAAATCCAGAGGGCGGCAAAACCGCCAAGCCGTTATTTCAGCCGGGGCGGCCGCAACACTGCCCGGGAATCTCTGCAAAACCCTCAAAAGTTTATCTGCCGTTATCGGCCCGGCAAGTCCGCTATGCTGCCCGCACGGGCGGGCTTGCCGGGCCGATAACGGAATTCAGCCATTTCAAACGGCCTCACAATAGTTTTGCCAAAACTCCAACCGATAAAGCCTTAACTGCCTTTGGGCTTTCAAACGGCCGCCGCTCCGCCGCGTGCCGGCTCTCAGCCCGAAATATGCTAAGGCCGTCTGAAAAATATTTTCAGACGGCCTTTGTTTTCAGAAATGCCTGCAGGGCTTTTCCCAAACTGAAATTCAAAAACAAAATTCAAAGCTGAAAAACGCTGAAACCGCCGTTATCTGCTTGGCGGTTCTGCCGCGCCACCCTCGATGTTCTCCGGCGTTTCGCTGCCCTGCTCCGGTGCGGTTTCCAAAAACTCGTCCACCCCGCGCCCGCAGCGGGTTTTCTTTTCGTTGAGTGTGGCTTTGAGCAAAGCATCGTTCTGCGGCAGCGCGGCGCGTTCGGCTTCGTGGTGCCACAAGTGGTAGGCTGCACCGCCGAATTTGAGGTTGTGCCGCTTCATGCCGCTATGGTAGCAGCGGGCGGCAAATTCGCTGTCTTCCCGCCCCCAGCCGACAAAATCGTTGTTGAATCCGTTCACGGCCAGCGCATCATCGCGGAAGAAACCCATATTGCAGCTTTTGATGCCTTTGTGCCCGCGGTTGCCGCGCCCGGCCAGCAGTTTCGACAATTTGGGCAGCCGCAGCGCGGAAAGGCGTTTTTTGATACCGCTGCTGTAAAACGACAAATCGGGCAGCGGCAGCAGGCGCTCGGCCAGAATTTCTTCGGTGCGCTGCCGGGAAACCAGCACGCGCGTGCCCTGAATCAAGCGGCCTTTGCGGGCAACGGCGGCATGGTCGGCGATAAACGAAGGGTCGAGCACCATATCGCCATCGATGATAATCAGGTAGTCGGACGAAGCGGCGGCAATGGCGCGGTTGCGCGCCCGGGCAGCGCGGAAGCCTTCGTCTTTCTGCCAGGCGTGTTTGACCGTTACCGGGCTGGTTTGGGCGAATCTGCCCACCACTTCGGTGGTGCGGCGGTCGGAGCCGTCGTCGGCGATGATGATTTCCTGCGGCAGGCGGGTTTGCGCGAGGGCGGATTTCAACACCAGTGCCAGTGCATCGGGGCGGTTGTAGGTGGTGACAATCAGCGACACGCTCATATTGCGGTTGTGTTCGTAGAGTTTGATATATTTGTAATACGAACCCTGGGCGTTGGCGGCGGAAATCATCAGGCCGTCTGCGCCGTAGAAAATGCCCCGTTTCAGAAAATAGTTTTTCAGAAACGCCGTGCCGCCGTGCAGCAGGGCTTTGAACACGGAAGAAGTTTTGCGGTAGCGGTTTTCTTCGGCATAAAGCGTGCTGTATTGCTGCATTTTCTGAATCAGCCCTTCGGCGTTTTGAAACGAATAATGTTTCAGACGGCCTTTGAGCGAGCGCAGGTGGTTTTGCTGCCCGATTTGCAGCGATTCGTGTACGCGCCGGTTGTTGAAACCGGCATAGTTGCGGTGGTAGAGGCGCGGCAGAATATCGGGATACCAGCCGCAGGCTTTGATCAGGCGGCCGTTATAGTGGTTGAGGCGCGAAAGGGTGTAAACGGTGTTGGGATCGTTGTGCTCCACCGCCGCGCGTATGCTTTCGATTAATTCACGATCGGGCACTTCATCGCTGTCGATGCTGAAAATCCAGGGGTGTTTGGCCAGGGAGGCAGCCAGGTTTTTCATGGGGCCGAAACCGGTGAACCCGTGTTTGCACACGCGCACGTTGGCAAACCCTGCCGCAATTTCAAGCGTGCGGTCGGCCGAGCCGTTGTCCAGCAGCAATACTTCGTCAAAATCGGCCAGCGCGGCAAGCACTTCGGCCAGATAACGTTCGGAATTTTTAACCAGCATGGTTGCGCTGGCGGGTATTTTTTGTGTCGGCATAATCAAACCATTGCAGGCCGTCTGAAAACTTTTCAGACGGCATCTGTTGTGATGAATGTTGCTTGGCACCGGGCAAACTGTAGTGAATCGGCTTTGTGCCGGCACCGGGCAGGCCGCAGGAAATAATCAAAGTTGTACGAAACCGGCTCTATCGCCGCTTCGGCCGCCGGCCAAACCGTTTTCTTCGAAGCGGAGGCGCGGCAACGGAAATAAAGCGGCTTCACCACCAACCGGAGCGAAAAAACGCGCCGCCCGTTTCGTTCACCCGCTATATTTTTCCGACAGCCACGCCAGCGCCTGTTTGGCGGCTTGCTGCTCGGCGGTGCGGCGGCTGCCGGCTTTGGCGGTGGTGATGCAGCCCAGCTCGCCCAAATCGCAGGAAACGGTAAATTCAGTGTGGCAGCCCTCGCCGTGCTGCGCTTCGATGCGGTATTTCGGCAGAGCCAGACGGCGCGCCTGCAAGGCTTCCTGCAACAGGGTTTTGGCATCTTTGCCGCCCTGCCCTTCGGCATCGGCACCGGTCACCCGCTGCGCAAACAGGCGGCGCACGGTTTGCTCGGCGGTGTTGAAACCGGCATCGAAACTGATGGCGGCAAATATGGCCTCCAGCGCATCGGCCAGAATCGAAGGCCGGTTGAAACCGCCGCTTTTGAGTTCGCCCGCCCCCAGAAACAGCACCCCGCCCACGTTCAGCGAAACGGCAACGGCGGCCAATGTTTCTTGGTTGACCAGATTGGCGCGCATACGCGAAAGGCGGCCTTCGGGCAGCTCGGGAAAGGTTTCAAACAGCATTTTGGCAACGGTGTAGTTGAGTATGGCATCACCAACAAACTCGAAACGCTCGTTGTTGCGTGAGGAAAAACTGCGGTGGGTGAGCGCCTGCTCCAGCAGCTCGGGGCATTGGAAAGTGTGGCCGAGCCGCTGCTGCAACTGTTGCAGCGCACGCTGTTTGACGGGGTCGGGCTTCATGGGGTTCTTTCGTTTTCTTCAGCCCGAATGCTTTTCCACACTTTAATAAAAGAATCAAAACGAAAATGCAGAAAAGGTTTAAGGCTGGTTAATCGTTACCGGCTGGAGATATTTCGGACGGCTTTGCATAAAGGCAGATATTTTTACCATACAAAAGCTTCAGGCCGTCTGAAACGCTGATGGTTTTCAAACGGCCTGCTATTGTATAACAAATGTTTATTTGCCCAAAGCGGCCAACACTTGCGCCTTCACGGCTTCAACGGCCTGTGTGCCGTCCACTTTGATGTATTTTGGCGCGCGCTCGCCGGTGATTTGGCTGTAAAAACCGATTAATACGGCGGTTTGCCCGTGATACACCTCGAGGCGTTTTTTCACCGTTTCTTCTTTATCATCATCGCGCTGGATTAAATCTTCGCCGGTTACATCGTCTTTGCCCTCGGTTTTCGGCGGATTGAACGCAATATGGTAGGTGCGGCCGGAGGGCAGATGCACGCGGCGGCCGCTCATGCGGTTTACAATCACCGCATCGGGCACATCGATTTCCACCACCGCGTCCAAATCCACGCCCGCCTCCACCATTGCTTCGGCCTGCGCCAGCGTGCGCGGAAAGCCGTCAAACAGAAAACCGTTTTTGCAGTCGCCCTGGGCGATGCGCTCTTTCACCATGCCGATGATGATATCGTCCCGCACCAGGCCGCCTTCATCGATGATTTTTTTCGCTTCCAAACCCAAAGGCGTGCCGGCCTTAATCGCCGCACGCAGCATATCGCCGGTGGAAATCTGCGGAATGCCGAAAGCGGCGGTGATAAATTGCGCCTGCGTGCCTTTGCCCGCACCCGGTGCGCCAAGCAGTAATACTTTCATGTGTGTTCCTTCAAACAAGTTGGTATGGCGGATAACCTTACTCCGGCGCAAAGCGGCAGGCCGCAGGCAGTATGCAGAAATCCGACCGCAGGCTGCCGCGCCGCATCAAAGCAAGTTTATCTGCCATAGGGGCAGAAATATTGCGGTATCTATCTTAATATGGTTGGCCGGTTGTGGAAAGGCCGTCTGAAAAGCAGATGAAAACTTTTTCGGGCAGGGGCGATTTATGCGATAATCTGCCCGAAATTTCCAACCGACATTCCACACGAGAACATCATGGCAGACGAAAAAAACAAATCCGAAAAAAACAAACCCGATGATAAAAGCAAAGCCCTTGCCGCCGCGCTGGCGCAAATCGAAAAAAGCTTCGGCAAAGGCTCCATCATGAAGATGGACGGCAGCCATCAAGACGAAAACCTGGAAGTGATTTCCACCGGCTCGCTCGGTTTGGATTTGGCCTTGGGTGTGGGCGGCCTGCCGCGCGGCCGTATCGTTGAAATCTTCGGCCCCGAATCTTCGGGCAAAACCACGCTGTGTCTGGAAGCCATCGCCCAATGCCAGAAAAACGGCAATATCTGCGCCTTTATCGATGCCGAACACGCCTTCGATCCGGTTTATGCGCGCAAACTCGGCGTAAAAGTGGAAGAGCTGTATCTCTCGCAGCCCGACACCGGCGAGCAGGCGCTGGAAATCTGCGACACACTGGTGCGCAGCGGCGGCTTGGATATGGTGGTGGTGGATTCGGTTGCCGCGCTGGTGCCCAAAGCCGAAATCGAAGGCGAAATGGGCGACAGCCATGTCGGCCTGCAGGCCCGCCTGATGAGCCAGGCATTGCGCAAACTCACCGGCCACATCAAAAAAACCAACACGCTGGTGGTGTTTATCAACCAAATCCGCATGAAAATCGGCGTGATGTTCGGCAGCCCCGAAACCACCACCGGCGGCAACGCCCTCAAATTCTACGCTTCCGTGCGCCTCGATATCCGCCGCACCGGCCAGATTAAAAAAGGCGATGATGTGTTGGGCAACGAAACCAAAGTGAAAGTGATTAAAAACAAAGTTGCCCCGCCTTTCCGCCAGGCCGAATTCGATATCCTCTACGGCGAGGGCATCAGTTGGGAAGGCGAACTTGTGGATTTGGGCGTGAAATACGGCATCGTTGAAAAATCCGGCGCATGGTATGCCTACAACGGCGCCAAAATCGGCCAGGGCAAAGACAATGTGCGCGTGTGGCTGAAAGAAAACCCCGCAGTTGCCGATGAAATCGATGCCGCAATCCGCACCAAAGCGGGCACCAACGTGCAGATTACCGAAGGCAGGCTCGATGAAACCGATGGCGACGCGCCCGAAGAATAAGCCGCCGACCGCAATCAAACAGGCCGTCTGAAACCGTTTTCAGACGGCCTTTCCCCACCCGAGCCCTGAAAACTGCTATACTCCGTGCATTTTCCCGCTCCGGCTCCCACAGCGTATTGAGTAAAACCAAACAGGGCAGCACACCGCAGGCCACACCGGTATACAACCGCACGGCTGCCGCACCTGCGGCCGATAAACTGCCGCAGCGAACCCGCTTATTTCCGCTGCAACAGCAAGCCGCAGGCAATACGAAACCAAACCGCCTCCGCCCCGGCAGCCGGCAAACCGCTCTCTTTGAGCCAAAGCGGATTCACCACAAACAGATCCGTTCTGCATCAGTGCCCGATTCAATCCACCAAGGCCGTCTGAAACATGATTAGCAAACAAGAATACCAAGCCCAAGCCGCCGCAGGCTACAACCGAATCCCGCTGGTGCAGGAGCTTTTGGCCGATCTCGACACCCCCCTGTCGCTTTATCTCAAACTCGCCAACCGGCCCTACACCTACCTGCTCGAATCGGTGGTGGGCGGCGAACGTTTCGGCCGCTATTCCTTTATCGGCCTGCCCTGCCGCACTTATCTCAAAGCATCGGGCAAACACGTTGATGTGTATCACAACAGCGAAATCACCGAACAGTTTGACGGCAACCCGCTGCCTTTCATCGAAGCCTTCCACGCGCGCTTCAAAACACCCGAAATCCCCGGCCTGCCCCGCTTCACCGGCGGCCTGGTCGGCTATTTCGGCTATGAAACCATCTACCACTTCGAACACTTCGCCCACCGCTTTCAAAACAGCGGCAAGCCCGACACCATCGGCACACCCGATATTTTATTGATGCTCTCGCAAGAGCTGGCCGTGATCGACAATCTTTCCGGCAAAATCTACTTAATCGTGTATGCCGACCCCGCAGAACGCAACGGCTACGAAACCGCGCGCGCGCGGCTGGAAGAGCTGCGCACCCGCCTGCGCCAAAGCTGCGCCATCCCGCTCTCGCTGGGCAGCCGGAAAACCGAGCCGCAGCATGAAACCGGCAAAGCGCGTTATCAAGAATATGTGCGCAAAATCCGCCGGTATATTCTCGATGGCGACTGTATGCAGGTGGTGCCCAGCCAGCGCATGAAGCTCGAATTTCGCGACAACCCGCTCAGCCTCTACCGCGCCCTGCGCACGCTCAACCCCTCACCCTATCTGTTTTACTACGATTTCGGCGATTTCCACATCGTTGGCTCCTCGCCCGAAATTCTGGTGCGCCGCGAGCGCGGCAACGTTATCGTGCGCCCGATTGCCGGCACGCGGCTGCGCGGCAAAACCCCGGCCGAAGATGCCGCCAACGAACAAGAACTGCTCGGCGACGCCAAAGAAATTGCCGAACACGTGATGCTGATTGATTTGGGGCGCAACGATGTGGGGCGCATCAGCCAAACCGGCCGAGTGTCGGTTACCGAAAAAATGACGGTAGAACGCTATTCGCACGTGATGCACATCGTATCCAACATAGAAGGCCGTCTGAAAGACAACACCGCCAATATGGATATTCTGGCGGCCACCTTTCCGGCGGGCACGCTCTCCGGCGCGCCCAAAGTGCGCGCGCTGGAAATCATTGAAGAACTGGAGCCCGCCAAACGCTGCATCTACGGCGGTGCGGCCGGCTGCTGGGGGTTTAACAACGATATGGACTTGGCCATCGCCATCCGCACCGCCGTGATTAAAAACGGCACGCTCTATGTGCAGAGCGGCGGCGGCATCGTTGCCGACTCGGAAGAAGAAGCCGAATGGCAGGAAACCCAAAACAAAGCCCGCGCAGTGCTGCGGGCGGCGCAGATGGTGCAGGAGGGGTTGGATAGGTAAAATTTTAAGTAGGATGCATCTTTTCAGACGGCCTTTAAGTTTACGGATAAGGCCGTCTGAAAATCCCAATCCTCAAACCGAAAAAATTTATCAGACCGCAAAATGTATTCAGAAACATAAAAACCGTCATTCCCGTGCAGGCGGGAACCCAGAACGTTGATTTTCTGAAACTTCTTAAAATTACAGATATACAAAGGTCTGAATTCCCGCCTGTGCGGGAATGACGGAGTTGGCTACAATCAATAGCTCAAGGAAGCAAACCCATGCAGCCTGCCGTTTATATACTCGCTTCCCAACGCAACGGCACACTTTACATCGGCGTAACCTCCAACCTGATACAGCGGGTGTATCAACATAAAAACCATTTGGCACAGGGTTTTACTGCGCAATACAACATGAATCTGCTGGTTTGGTACGAACTGCATCCAACAATAGAAAGTGCCATCGGTAAAGAAAAACAGCTTAAAAAATGGAACAGGCAATGGAAGTTGCGCCTGATTGAAGCAAACAATCCGACTTGGTGCGATTTATGGTCTGAAATTATGGAATAGCCGATGGTAAATCGCGGCGTAATTTTATTTTTACTGTCATTCCCGCGTAGGCGGGAATCCAAAATATTGATTTTCAGAAGCCTTTGAAAATTGCAGAAATCCGAAGATCTGGATTCCCGCCTACGCGGGAATGACGGAGTTAACGTAACCAAAAGAAAAGCAAAGTCATATACGCAGCAAAAGCAGGCAACAGCAGTTTAGGCCGTCTGAAAACTTTTCAGACGGCCTCCCGATAAAAATCTTGATAACAAACAAAACCATGCAAAACACCCCCATCCTCCCTCCCGCTATGCTCGGCATTCTCGGCGGCGGCCAGCTCGGCCGTATGTTTGCCGTTGCCGCCAAAACCATGGGCTACCGCGTTACCGTACTCGACCCCGACCCCGGTGCGCCGGCCGCCGAATTTGCCGACCGCCATTTGTGCGCGGCATTCGATGATGCAGCCGCGCTGGACGAGCTGGCGAAATGCGCTGCGGTAACCACCGAATTTGAAAATGTGAATGCCGATGCGATGCGCTTTTTGTCGCAACACACCCGCGTGTCGCCGAGCGGCGACTGCGTTGCCGTTGCCCAAAACCGCATTCAGGAAAAGGCACGGATTCAAAAAGCCGGCCTGCAAACCGCGCCCCATCAGGCCGTCTGCAAGCCCGAAGACATCGGCAAAGAGTGTGAAGCGCTGCTGCCCGGCATTCTGAAAACCGCCACGCTGGGCTATGACGGCAAAGGCCAAATCCGCGTGAAAACTTTGGACGGGCTGCGCGCCGCGTTTGCCGAATTGGGCGGCGTAGCCTGCGTGCTGGAAAAAACGGTGGATTTGCGCGGCGAGATTTCGGTGGTGGTATGCCGTCTGAACAGCGAAAACGTGCAGACTTTCGACCCTGCCGAAAACATTCACGAAAACGGCATTCTCGCCTATTCCATCGTGCCGGCGCGCTTCAACGCCGATATCCAGCTGCAGGCGCGGCAGATGGCGCGCCGTTTGGCCGATGAGTTAGACTATGTGGGCGTGTTGGCGGTGGAAATGTTTGTGGTGGGCAGCACACACGAATTGGTGGTAAACGAAATCGCCCCGCGCCCGCACAACAGCGGCCACCACACTATTGATGCCTGCGCCGCGAGCCAGTTCCAGCAGCAGGTGCGCCTGATGTGCGGCCTGCCGCCGGCCGATACCCGCCTGCTTTCCGCCTGCTGCATGGCCAATATTTTGGGCGATGCATGGGGCGCAAACGGCAGAGAGCCAAACTGGCTGCCGCTGCAAAACCACCCCGCCGCCCATCTGCACCAATACGGCAAAAAAACTGCACGCAAAGGCCGCAAAATGGGGCATTTCACCGTGTTGGCCGCCGATGCGGATGCGGCGTTTGAAAGTGCAAAAACGCTGCACGGCAGTTTGTAAAGCGCGTGCATGAAAAGCCGAAGGCCGTCTGAATTATTTTTCAGACGGCCTCTCGCGATCCAGCTTAAGTTATGCACGTCATACTCGGGCTTGACCCGGGTATCCCATATTACTGAAACCCAAGATACTCTATCCGGCTCACAAGCCCAGTTCGTTTAAAAAGCGCACATCGTCTGCCCAGCCCGATTTCACTTTCACCCACACTTTTAAAAACACTTTGCAGTCAAACAGTTTTTCCATATCCAGCCTGGCTTCGGTGGATATTTTTTTCAGTTTTTCGCCGCCTTTGCCGATCACGATGGGCTTTTGGTTTTCTTTATCCACCAAAACGGCAATATAGATATGGTAGATGCTGCTTTCTTCTTTAAACTGCTCGATTTCCACATTCATGGCATACGGCAGCTCTTCGCCCAAATAGCGGAACAGCTTTTCGCGCACGATTTCGGCGGCGAGAAAGCGGCTCGATTTATCGGTAACCATATCTTCGGGATAAAGCGGGGCTCCTTCAGGCAGAAAAGGCTTGATCGCGTGCAGCAATTGGGCGATGCCCAGCCCGTGTTTGGCGCTGACGGTTTCCACTCCGGCAAACTGAAACTCGGCACGCACGTTTTCGATAAAGGCAGCCAGCTCAAGCGGCGATTTTGCTTTGGACAAATCGATTTTGTTCAACACCAGCAACACGGGAATATGTTTGGGCAGCAGGCGCACCACCCGGCGGTCGGCTTCGGTGAAGCGCATGGCTTCGATAACGAACACCACCGCGTCCACGCCGCCCATGGCTTCGGTAACGTTTTGGTTGAGACGCTTGTTTAAAGCATTACGGTGTTCGGTTTGAAAACCCGGCGTGTCCACAAAAACAAACTGGGCGGTATCATCGGTGTAGATACCGGTTACTTTGTGGCGGGTAGTTTGTGCTTTTTTGCTGGTGATGCTGATTTTTTGGCCGATTAAATGGTTCATCAATGTAGATTTGCCCACATTGGGGCGACCCACTATCGCGACAAAACCGCAACGGTAGCCGTTGGCATCAGACAGATTGGCAGAAATATTTTCGTTCATGCGTTTTCTTTCATATTTTTCAGACGGCCTGATGTCTTTGCAAAAATACCCTCAGGCCGTCTGAAAGGTTTCAATATTGTGATGCCCGCGCACAGGCATACGGCCGGGAAATACTGAAGCTCAGGCCAAACGAGTTTCGGTACCCAATGCCCGAATTCCGCCCCGAAAAATGGCGGCAGACAAATTTGTTGCGCTTTTTGAACATTGCAAAAATACCGGCGTTTGCCAAACCCGGCCGTCTGAAACGGCGGCCGCCCTACCCTGCATTTTGTATGTCCGCCAGCAGGCCGCGCCAGCGTTTCACCTGCCGGCGCACCTGCTCGGGCGCGGTGCCGCCCAAATGGTTGCGGGCGTTGAGGCTGCCTTCGGGGGTGAGCACTTCATACACGTCTTCGCCCACCAAATCCGAAAAACCCTGCAGCACATCCAGCGGCAGCCCGCTCAAATCCACACCCTGCCCATCGGCATGGCGCACAGCCAGGGCAACCACTTCGTGCGAGTCGCGAAACGGCATGCCTTTTTTCACCAGATAATCGGCCAAATCGGTGGCGGTGGCAAAACCCTGCATCACGGCGGCGCGCATGTTTTCGGGCTTGACAGTTACGCCGCGCATCATATCGGCATAGATGCGCAGGGTGTCGATTAAGGTATCGGCGGTGTCGAAAAGCGGTTCTTTGTCTTCCTGATTGTCTTTGTTGTAGGCCAGCGGCTGGGATTTCATCAGCAGCATCAGCGCGGTGAGGTGGCCGATAACACGGCCTGATTTGCCGCGCACCAGCTCGGGCACATCGGGGTTTTTCTTCTGCGGCATGATGGAAGAACCTGTGCAGAAACGGTCGGCAATATCGATAAAGCCGAAGCGCGGGCTCATCCACACAATCAGCTCTTCGGAAAGGCGGCTCAAATGCACCATAACCAGGCCGGCGGCGGCGGTAAATTCAACGGCAAAATCGCGGTCAGACACGGCATCGAGCGAGTTTTGGCAGATGGCTTCAAACCCCAGCAGCGCGGCCGTGGTTTCGCGCCGGATGGGAAAGGTGGTGCCGGCCAGCGCCGCCGCACCCAAAGGCATACGGTTGACGCGCCTGCGGCAGTCGGCCATGCGCTCGAAATCGCGGCCGAACATTTCCACATAGGCCAGCATATGGTGGCCGAAGCTCACGGGCTGCGCCACTTGCAGATGGGTGAAACCGGGCATCACCGCTTCGGCGTTTTGTTCGGCCAAATCGATTAATGCACTTTGCAGATCGCAGATAAGGCTCTGTATATCGGTGATTTGGTCGCGCAGCCACAGGCGGATGTCGGTGGCAACTTGGTCGTTGCGGCTGCGGCCGGTGTGCAGGCGTTTGCCGGCATCGCCGATTTTATCGGTGAGGCGGCGTTCGATGTTCATGTGCACATCTTCCCAATCCAATGACCAAGTCATCTGGCCCGATTCGATTTCTGCTATAATGCCGGCCATTCCTTTGCGGATGGCGGCAAGGTCTTCCGCACTCAACACACCCGCTTCGCAAAGCATCTGCGCATGTGCCAGCGAGCCTTGTATATCCCACTTTGCCAGGCGTTTGTCGAAACCGACTGAGCCTGTATATTTTTTTACCAACTCGGATACAGGCTCGTTAAAACGGCCCGACCAGGTTTTGCCATCGTTCATCATCCGCTCGCTTGCTTATCGCATTATTTAGGGGTTTTATTGCAAAGATGCCTATTATACGTCAAATACACTCTTGGTTTGCAGTGCCGGATTTACGCAATTTCGGCACCATTGCGCGCTTGGTGCTGACCAGCATGCTGGCCTTACTGCTGTTTCCGCTGATTAACCATTCTTCTGAAAACTATCTCAGGCAGGTTTACGAGAATGCAGCCTGGGCAGCACCCACGCTGCTGCTGATTCTGATAAAAGGTTATGCGCTGGCAAACAGGTTTTCAAACGTTACCGAATCCAGATTCGGCGTACCAATCGTACACCTTTCCAACCTTTTGCTGTTTGTATTGGTCGATTATGTGATACTGGGCGAGCGCATGGCGTTTTGGCAGCATTTTTTCCTGTTTAATTTTTTTGCTTTGGGTTTTATGTACACCGAAGCATCACGCCGTTACAGCCTGGCTCCCTCGCTTTCCGAAGCACGCCTCTCCGCGCTGACCGCCCGCATCCGCCCGCACTTTCTGTTTAACAGCCTTAACGCCGCCATCAGCCTGATCCGTCTGCGCCCCTATGATGCGGAAACCCTGCTCGAAAACCTGGCCAACCTCTTCCGCGCCCAACTGCGAGACGGCAGCCAAAACAGCACACTGGGCCAGGAAATCGAATGGGCTCAGGAATACATCGCCATCGAACAGATCCGCATGGGGCACACGCGCGTGCAGGTCATGTGGCAGCACCATGCGCCCGATGATGCCGAAACCCCCCACCTGCTGTTGCAGCCCCTGTTGGAAAACGCCGTATTCCACGGCATTGAATCCACCCACCGCCCCGGCTGTATTTCAGTATTGACCACGCGGCAGAAGCATTGGATCTATATCCGCATCGAAAACCCCTACATCCCCACCGACAGCCGGGAAAACGCCAAGCCCCACAAAGGCAACTCTATGGCGCTGCGCAATCTGAAAGAGCGTTTGGTGCTGATGTACGATAACGATGCGGTCATCAAAAGCCGCCAGCTTGACGGTATTTTCCGCGTAGATATCCGCCTGCCCTACCGCCGGAAGGCTTCCGATTTAAAGAAATTGTTCGGTTAAACGTTGCAACCGCAACCGGCCGCCTGAAAAGAGATTCAGACGGCCGGTTGTATCAAAATTCCACCGCCCTTCCCTGCGGTTGCTTTAAACCTTGGGGAGCCGGCATATAATACCGCCATATTTTCACCCGCTAAAGGAATCAAGCCATGCGTTGGCAAGGAAGAAAACAAAGCTCCAATGTGGAAGACCGCCGCGGCCAAAACAGCCGCATCGGCGGCAAAAGCACCGGCATCATCGGCATCATCGTTTTGCTGGTAGGCGCCTATTACGGCGTAGATTTATCGGGCGTGGTCGGCACGCCGCAAATCGGCACTGCCGCCCCCCAAACCACGCTCAGCAGCGGGCAGGAAGCCCAATTGAACGAGCTTTCGCGCGTGGTGCTGGCCGACACCGAAACCGTATGGGCAGATTATTTCGGCAAACGCGGCAGCCGCTACACACCCGCCACGCTGGTGCTCTACACCGCCGGCACACAAACCGCCTGCGGCACCGGCCGGGCTGCGATGGGGCCGTTTTACTGCCCCGCCGACCGCAAAGTGTATCTGGATTTGTCGTTCTACGAAGATATGCGCAAGAAACTCGGCGCATCGGGCGATGCAGCGTTTGCCTATGTGATTGCCCACGAAGTCGGCCACCACGTGCAAAACCTGCTCGGCATTCTGCCGCAGGTAAACCAGGCGCAGCAGGGCATGGGCAAAGCGCAGGCCAACGCGCTTTCGGTGAAACTCGAATTGCAGGCCGACTGCTTTGCCGGCATTTGGGCGCATAACGCCATCAACCAAAAACTGTTTGAACAGGGCGATATCGAAGAAGCCGTGGCCGCCGCCGAAGCAGTGGGCGATGACCGCCTGCAACAACAGGCGCAGGGTTACGTTGTGCCCGACAGCTTCACCCACGGCTCTTCTGCCCAACGCATGAAATGGTTCAAACGCGGTATGCAGAGCGGCGACATCAATCAATGCAATACGTTTTCTTCCAATTGAATGAGAAGCAGCAAGCCCGCTGCAACATCATAAAGCATTGCCCCATTACCTGCTTACCGCACCCGGCACGCCGCCTTGTGCTTATTTCATTGTATCTCGGCTATGTGCTACCGCCCCAGGGGGCAATCCCGGCCACACCATGTTGTTGAAAAATTAACGGCTTGCAAAATTCTGCCACAAAGGCCGTCTGAACATCATGTTCCAACCCGGCAGCCCCACCGGGTTTTCAGACGGCCTGAACGGATTTTGCCGAATTCCCGCAACAGCGCAGTTACCCGCCCGCCACTTTCTTATTGCGCAGCAGACACAGCATATCGGCGGCAACGTGTGCGGCTGCGATTGCGGTAATCTCGGCGTTATCGTATGCAGGGGCAACCTCCACCACATCCATGCCGACAATATTCAGGCCGCCCAAAGCGCGGACAATGCCCAGCGCGGTATGCGAATTGAGACCGCCCGGCACGGGCGTGCCGGTGCCCGGGGCAAACGCAGGGTCGAGGCAGTCGATATCGAAGGTGATGTAAACGGGATGGTTGCCGATGATGTCGTAAATGTGTTTGACGGTGGCTTCGATGCCGTTTTCGTTCACCCAGGGCGCAAACAGCATATTCATGCCCATAAAGTCGCTGTTCCAGGTGCGTATCCCCACCTGCACGGAGGTTTTCGGGTTAATCAGCCCCTCTTTAACCGCTTTGTAAAACATGGTGCCGTGGTTGAGCGATTCGGGCGCATCATCGGGCCAAGTGTCGCAATGGGCATCAAAATGCAAGAGGCTCAAGGGCTTGCCGTATTTTTCGGCATGCGCCTGCAATAAGGGGTAAGTGATGAAGTGGTCGCCGCCGAAGGTGAGCATTTTGGCGTTGCTGCCGTTGATGATACCGAGTGCGTGTTGTTTGATGGTTTCACGTATCGTCCACGGTTGGTGGGCATCAAACCAGCAGTCGCCATAGTCGATAACGGCCAAGTCGTCAAACGGGTCGAACCCCCACGGAAACAGGTTCAACTCGGCCAGTTGTACGCTGGCGGCGCGGATGGCGGCAGGGCCAAAACGCGCACCGGAGCGGAAGGTGGTGGCCAAGTCGAGCGGAACGCCCGATACCGCCACATCCACACCGGTTAAATCGCGGGTGTAGCGGCGGCGCATAAACGATAAGGCACCTGCATAAGTGTTTTCGATGGTGGAACCTTGCAGCGATTCGCGGCGGAAGGCACCGTCGCCGTAGATGTTTGTGTTCATATTGTTTGCCCTCTTGCAAGAAATCAATATGTTCAGGCCGTCTGAAAAGGGAAAAAGGCTTTCAGACGGCCTGAAAACCCTTTTACAAAGATGCCGTCAATCGGCCTGCTTTTCCGCTTCCGCCGCCTTGCGCGCGGCCTTACGCTCTTTACGTTTGGCGCGGATGCTGCGGACATGGTCGCGGAAAAAGCGTTGGCGTTGCCGTTTTTTCCACCAAAAATACAGCAGCACCACGGCACCGATGCCGATTAAAACGAACAACCCCGATTGGAATTGGTGCACTTTGTGCATCAGCCATTCACGGTTTTCGGCGCCATACCCACCCAGATACACCCACACCGGCACTGAAATCAGCGCGGCCAAACCATCCATCATCAAAAAGCGCAGGTAAGACACTTTGCGGCTGATGCCGGCAGTGATGAAAATCGGTGTGCGCAGGCCGGGCAGAAAACGGGCGGCAAACAGCACACGGTTGCCGTATTTATCGAATTTCTCCTGCACCTGTGCATAGCGTTTCGGCGTCATCACGCGGGCAATAAAGCGTACTTTCAAAATTTTATGGCCAAACACCCGGCCGGCAGCAAACATCAGCCCGTCGCCGGCCAACACGCCCAACATCCCCACTGCCACCATCGTGTGCACGTTGGTATAGCCCAAACCCGAAATCACACCGCCGGCCACCAAAGTAACGTCTTCGGGTATCGGCACCCCGAATCCGCAGGCAAGCAGCACTAAAAACACCGCTGCATAGCCGTATTCGATAAAAAATGTTTCTAAAATCGCAAGCATGTGCTTGTCCCTTTTATGGTTGCCCGGCGGCGCAGCGTTGGAAGCGCCTGCCCATCACGGCGTTGCGTTGCGTTGCCCTGCCCCGCCTTGCTGTTGGCAGCGGATGCGGTTTGCTGCACCGGCTGCATGGAAAACCTGCCCGCCGGGATTCAGACGGCCTGAAATGATTTAAATTATTGAAAATCCTTCGGCATCTGCACCGGCTTTCCACTCTGCTTTTCCGTATCAGGCGCGGCAATACACTATAGCGGACGGCACATTATTAAAGCCGTAACCATACCGCCCCGCTTTTCCGCCTGTATCCCTTGCGGCCTGCCTGCTGATTTTAAAAAGCGGACGAGCTGTAATGAAACAATCGGTTCTGCCCATCCTAAACGGCTTCGGTTGACTTCACTGCGGCCGTCTGAAACAGGCAGACTGCTGTTTGCAACACCGGCAACAGGACAGTGTGTCTCCAAGCCTCCCTCGATAACGCCACAGCCGCCATCCGCCAGCGGGATTGCGGTGGCCGGCTATCGGAGGAATATCCATGCAAACACAACCGAACGGTGATATGCCGCAATCTTCGGCAAGGCGGGAATGCGGGAATAATGTGGTTGCCAAACCTGCGGCAGCGTTTGCGCCCGCAGCCGTTTTTCCCGCACGGCTGCGGATGCCGCACCGTTTTTCAGACGGCCTCTCCAGACCGATGCCCGCCTGTTTCCGTTTCAGACGGCCTGAATATTTTCCGGCAGCATAATCGGTTTTTATGCCGTTGCGGATGACAGCGAATCTGCTTGCCACGCCGCAGCGTTGCCTGCCCTTGCAGTGTCCATGCCGCCTGTGCTTTGCAAGACCTTGCGGCGGAAGCGGATGAATCCGTTACAGTACGGCATATCCGGCAAAAGGCCGTCTGAAAACATCAAAACGCTATGGTTGTTTTACCGCAGGCGCGGCTTTGTCTGCATGGCGGATGGCATCAGCTATGCGCTCGGCCCCCTGTCGCGCCTGGTCAATCTGGCGGGCTTCCACCATCACCCGCACCACGGGCTCGGTTCCCGATGCGCGCAACACCACGCGGCCTTTGCCTTCAAGCTCTGCTTCCACTTCGGCAAGCACATGTTTGGCGGCACCCTGCCAATCCTGCCCTTTTTGAATGCGCACGTTAATCATGGTTTGCGGAAAAGCCTGCCAGTCGGAACACACCGTCATCAAATCCTGCTCCAGAATCTGCAGCGCGGCCAGCACCTGCAAAGCCGAGATGATGCCGTCACCGGTGTTGTGTTTGTCCATACACAAAATATGGCCGCTGGCTTCACCGCCGAGCAGCCAGCCGCGCTGCTGCAGCTGCTCCAACACATAACGGTCGCCCACTTTGGCGCGGCAAAACGCCACACCCTGCTCTTTCAAAGCCAGCTCCATCGCCATATTGGTCATCACCGTGCCGACCACGCCGCCGATTTCCACGCCTTCGCGGGCGCGGGCTTTGGCAATCACATAAACCAGGCTGTCGCCATCGTAAACCTTGCCGTTTTTATCGACCATCATCAGGCGGTCGCCGTCGCCGTCCAGGGCGATGCCGTAATCGGCTTCGTTTTGCAGCACTGCCGCCTGAAGGGCTTTCGGGTGGGTGGCACCGCATTTTTCGTTGATGTTGTAGCCGTTGGGTTCATCGCCGATGCTCACCACTTTTGCGCCCAGCTCGTGAAACACTTTGGGTGCCACGCTGTAGCCCGCACCATTGGCGGTGTCCACCACCAGCTTCAGGCCGCGTAAATCCAAATTGGCGGGAAAGGTGGATTTGCAGAATTCGATATAGCGGTCATCGGCACCGTTCACGCGGCGGGCGCGGCCGAGTTTGCCGGCAGGCAGGGTTTTCATTTCTTCATCGAGTTTGGCCTCGATTTCCAACTCGATATCATCGCTCAGTTTCACACCGCCTTCGGCGAAAAATTTGATGCCGTTGTCGGAATAAACATTGTGCGATGCGGAAATCATCACCCCCGCCGAAAGCCGCAGCGCGCGCGTGAGATAGGCTACCCCGGGCGTGGGCAGCGGGCCGGTTTGGATAACATTGACGCCGGCGGCGGTAAAACCCGCCACCAATGCGGCTTCGAGCATATAGCCGGAAATACGGGTGTCTTTACCGATAATCACGGTAGGCTTGTGTTCGCTGTCGTGCTGCACCAACACCCGGCCTGCGGCATAGCCGAGCTTCAAGACAAAACCGGGGGTAATCGGAAACTGGCCCACTTCGCCGCGCACGCCGTCAGTGCCGAAATATTTTTTTGCCATATAAAAACACTCCGTTTAATCGAATGTGGTATTGTAAAACAGCGCTGCCGCCGTATCCAGCGGTTTACAAGGTTTTGCGGTTTGCCGCCCGTGTATCATGAATCCGCCCGGCTGTGCGGCGGCCGAACCCTCTAATCTGCAGTAAGAAACAAGCTCTGCACGGTGCAACTTGTTGCACCGTGCGCCGGCGGAATCCGTTAGTTTTCGGAAAACAAACCGGAAACGGTACAGTCAATATGGAACCGCTGCCGCCCAACCCGCCCTGCCCGATTGAAATAATCCGTCCGAGTTTAAGGCCGTCTGAAACCGAATCGGCTATAATCGCGCTTTCCTTCCAACCCGCAAACCTCCCTATGTTTTCCGAAGCCGATCAACACCTTTTCTCCCTGCGCGACATTTTGCGTTTTGCCGTCAGCCGTTTCAACGAAGCCGGGCTGCACTTCGGCCACGGCAGCGACAATGCCCACGATGAAGCCGCCTATCTGATTCTGCACACCCTCAATCTGCCGCCCGACACGCTCGAGCCCTATCTTGATGCCAGGCTGCTGCCGGCCGAAAAAGAAGCCGTGCTCAAGCAAATCAAACGGCGCGTAACCGAACGCATTCCCGCAGCCTACCTCACCCGCCGCGCCTGGCAGGGCGGGTTTGATTTTTATGTGGACGGGCGCGTGATTGTGCCGCGTTCGTTTATCTACGAACTTTTGGGCGAACCGCTGCTGCCGTGGACAGAACACGAAGAGCTGGTACACCGCGCGCTCGATTTATGCACCGGCAGCGGCTGCCTGGCCGTTCAGATGGCACACCACTACCCCGCCGCCGAAATCGATGCGGTCGATTTAAGCCTGGATGCCCTGGAGGTGGCCGCCGTCAATATCGAGCGCTACGGCCTTGAAGAACGCATCAACCTGATCCACACCGATTTGTTTGAAGGGCTGGAAGGCACTTATGATTTGATTGTGGCCAACCCGCCCTATGTTGATGCCGAGTCGGTGGCAGAGCTGCCCGCAGAATACCTGCACGAACCCAAACTGGCCCTGGGCAGCGGTTCAGACGGCCTTGATGCCGTCCGCACAATCCTCTCTCAGGCCGCCGGATTTCTCACCCCCCAAGGCATACTTTTGGTCGAGATCGGCCACAACCGCGACACATTGGAAGCCGCCTATCCCGAGCTGCCCTTCACCTGGCTGGAAACCAGCGGCGGCGACGGTTTCGTGTTTCTGCTCACCCGCAGGCAGCTTTTAGGGGAAGAATAACAAAAACACCACCGGTGAAACCATATCGTGAACCCTCTTTATTTCTGTTGCGGCGTTGTGCCTTAGTTCAAAGAGAGCGATTTTGCCAGCCATCAAAGCGGCAACAGAACTGGTTCCTTTCTGTCTATACCGTCTGCGCTCCGGCCCTTTATCAGAAATGCCGTGGATTCGCTATAGCGGCAGTAAGGCCGTCTGAAAACATTTGCTCTGAAGCATTTCCTGTTTTCAGACGGCCTCTATTTGTTAGTGAAGCCGATTGGCTTCTGCTTCGGCTCAGCTAAAGAGAACGGGTTTTGCCGGCCGCCCGAGCGGCGGTAGAACCGGCTGCCTACTGCCGGGCGGCATCATCGTTTTGGGTGTAACGCTTCAAACCGCCGCCGAGGGCTTTATACAGGTCGGCAAGGTTTTCCAAGCGGGTGAGCTGGTTGGCCAGCAGCGCGGTGTCGGCGCTGTAGCTGCTGCGTTCGGCATCGAGCAAATCGAGCGCACTGGATACGCCGTGGCGGTAGCGCAGATTAATCAGGCGCAGCGAGTCGGCATACGCCCTGCTTTGTTTGGTTAAAGCGGCGTTGCTTTTATCCAGCTGCTCGCGGGCAACCAGGGCGTTGGCTACATCTTGGAAAGCTGACTGTACGGCGGCTTCGTAGTTTACCACCTGAATCTGCCGGCGGATTTTCGCGGCATCAAGGTTGGCTTTATTGCTGCCCCAGTTGAAAATCGGCAGGTTGATGCTGGGCGCAAACGACCATGTGCCGTTGCCGCCTTTAAACAGGCCGCTCAATTCGGTGGAGCCTGTGCCGATGGTGCTGGTAAGGCTGATGCTGGGGAAAAACGCCGCCCGCGCCGCGCCGATATTGGCATCGGCTTGCCTGAGCGAATGCTCCGCCGCGCGGATGTCGGGGCGGTTGAGCATCACTTCGGAGCTTAAGCCGGCGGGCAGTTTGCTGATTTTAAACTGTTTGTTCAACGGCAGCCCGACCGGCAAATCGGCCGGCAGCGGCTGGTTTATCAACACCGCCAACGCGTTTGCCGCCTGCTCTTTGGATTTCACGGCATCGGCGTAGTCGGCTTTGGCCGATTCGATCAGAGCTTCCTGCTGACGCAGATCAATGGCGGAAACCACGCCTGCTTTGTGTTTCAATTGGGTGAGCCTGTAGGTTTGCTCGCGGGTTTTCAACACGTTTTGCGCCAGCTTCATGCTCTCTGCAGCATAAAGTTCGTTGAAATAGGCTTTCGCCACCGAAGCCACCAAAGCAAGATGGGCGGCATCGCGGGTGGCGGCGCTGTTGAAATAGCTTTGCAGAGCGGCTTCGGTGTTGCTGCGCACTTTGCCGAACAGGTCGATTTCATACGAAGTAATCCCCAAGCCGACACTGTATTGCGAAGATATGGCGGGCTGCCCCGCGCTGCGCAGGTCTTGCGCCGTTCTGCCGCGCGAACCGCTGCCGGCGGCATTGATGCCGGGCAGCAGGTCGGCACGCTGAATCATATACTGCTTGCGCAAGGCTTCGGCGTTGAGCGCGGCACTGCGCAAATCGGTGTTGCGCGCCAATGCAATTTCAATCAGACGGTGCAGGCGCGGGTCGGCGAAATAATCCTGCCAGCCCAAAGAGGCTGCCTGAATGCCGGTGCCGGGATAAGTGTCGTATTTGAAACTTTCTGCCACGCTGACTTCAGGCTCCTGATATTTGGGCATCAGGCTGCAGGCGGATAAAACGGCTGCCGCCAACACGGACACGGCAACGGATTTGAAGTTTGGTATTTTCATATTTTGCATCCTCTGAGGCCGTCTGAAAGTTTCAGACGGCCGGTGTCGTTCAGCATACTATTCTTGGGCAGTGTTTGCGGATTGCTGCAAATCTTCAACCGCAGCCGGCTCGGGCTTGGCTTTAAACAGTTTGCGCACGGCCACGAAGAAGGACGGTACCAAAAATACGGAAAGAACCGTGCCGATCAGCATACCCCACAACACGGCGGTGCCGATGGCGCGCTGGCTGGCGGAGCTGGCACCGCTGGCGATATACATCGGCAGCACGCCCAAAATGAATGCAAACGAAGTCATCAAAATCGGACGGAAGCGCAGATGTGCCGCTTCTTTTGCCGCTTCGACCGCGCTTTGGCCGCGTGCCTGCAGATCTTTGGCAAACTCAATAATCAAAATCGCATTTTTCGCGCTCAGCCCCATCACGGTGATAAAGCCGATGCGGAAATAGATATCGTTGAGATAGGCTGCCGAACCGCCGAACAGCATATCGAAAAGATTCCGGCCGGTGGCACCCATCGACACGCCCACCAAACCCAACGGGATAACCAGAATAACGGCCAGCGGAATCGACCAGCTTTCATACAGTGCCGCCAAAACCAGAAATACCGCAATTGCCGACAAAACGTAAATCATGGTGGTTTGCGAGCCGCCCTTGACTTCTTCGCGCGACTGGCCGGCCCACTCCAGGCTGTAGCCGCCCTGCATTTCGTCTACCATCTGCTGAACTGCGGCCATCGCTTCTCCCGAAGAATAACCTGTGGCCGGCGAGCCGGTAATCTGCATGGCGGGATAGCCGTTGAAACGCACGCTCTGCTCCATACCGTTTTCCCACGACACGGTGGCAATGGTCGATAACGGCACGGCCGTGCCCGCGCTGTTGGGCACGGTAATATTCAGAATATCGGCAGGCTGCATACGGGCAGACGCATCGGCTTGAACCACCACGCGCTGCAGGCGGCCTTGATTTGGAAAATCGTTTACATAGCTCGAGCCCAAAGCATTCGACAAGGCCGTCTGAATGCTTGAGAAACTGATGTCCTGTGCGGCGGCGGCCTGACGGTTGATATCGATTTTCAGCTGCGGCGCATCTTCCAAACCGCTGGCGCGGACGGTGCCGGCATCAAAAACCGGGCTTTGGCGCATTTTCTGCATCAGTTCGTTACGGCGTGCCAGCAAGGCTTCATGCCCGCTGTTGTTGCGGTCTTGCAGATAAAAATCCAAGCCCGAGCTGTTGCCCAATTCCTGAATGGCCGGCGGCACAACGGAAATACCGAAACCGTCCCTCAACGAGCCCATCATCGCGCCGGTCAGTTTGCCGGCTACGGAATTTGCATCGCTGCCCGGTGCGGTGCGCTCCGCCCAATCTTTCAACATGATGAAGCCCATTGCCATATTTTGACCGGAACCGGAAAAGCTGAAACCCGACACGGCAATCACGTCTTTCACTTCAGGCATAGACTTCGCCAACTCAGTAACCTGCATCAAGGTATGGTCGGTGCGCTCTTTGGTGGCACCGGCAGGCAGCTGGACGCTGGCCATCATATAGCCCTGGTCTTCGATCGGTAAGAATGATGAAGGCAGACGCATCATTAAAAATACGCCCACGGCAACCAAACCTGCATAAATCACAAACATACGGCCGATTTTGCGCAAACCGGCGGCCACCCAGCCGCTGTAACGGTGTGTCAGTCTGTCAAACTTGCGGTTAAACCAACCGAAGAAGCCTTTTTTCTCTGCGTGATGGCCTTTCGGAACCGGCTTCAACATTGTTGCGCACAAAGCCGGTGTCAATGTTAAAGCCAGGAATGCCGAAAACGCAATGGCCGAGGCCATCGTGAGGGAGAACTGCCGGTAAATATTGCCGGTTGCGCCGCTAAGCATCGCCATCGGCACAAACACAGAAATCAATACTGCGGTAATGCCGACCACCGCACCGGAAATCTGCCCCATTGCTTTTTTGGTGGCTTCTTTCGGCCGCAGGCCTTCTTCGCCCATAATCCGCTCAACGTTTTCCACCACCACAATCGCATCGTCCACCACAATACCGATAACCAACACCATGGCAAACATCGTCAATACGTTAATCGACATTCCCATATAGGCAATAAAGGCAAAACCGCCCAAGATGGAAATCGGCACAACGATGGTCGGAATCAGCGTATAGCGGATGTTTTGCAGAAAGATATACATCACGATAAACACCAAAACCACAGCTTCCAGCAGGGTGTGCACCACTTTTTCAATCGATAGGGCTACGAATGTCGAAGTGTCGTAGGGCGCAGACCAAGACATACCGTTTGGAAAATATTTTTCCAGGTTGTCCATTCGGGCTTTTACCGCAGTGGCCGTAGCCAGAGCATTACCGCTGTTGGACAACATCACCGCCATACCGGTTGTGTTTACACCGTTTAATTTGGTGGAAGTCGAGTAATCCTGCATGCCCAAGCTGATTTTTGCCACGTCTTTCAGATAAACATTGGCACCGCCGGCGGTCGAACGCAAAATGATATTGCCGAACTCTTCAACCGTGCTCAGCTGGCCCTGAGCCGTAACCGTGGCCGCTACGGTTTGGCCGGCAACCGCAGGCAGCGCACCGACCGACCCGGCCGAAATCTGAATGTTTTGCGCACTCAGCGCGCTGGAAATATCACTGAACGACAAATTGTAGTTTTGCAGTTTTTTCGGGTCCACCCAAATGCGCATAGCGCGTTGCGAGCCGAATAACTGCACCTGGCCGACACCGTTGATACGCTGCAACTCCGGCACAACGTTACGCTGCGCATAATCGTTCATTTCTTCGACAGATTGGTTTTCAGACGAGAGCATCACCACCATCAAGAAATTGGAGCGCGCTTTCGACACGGTTACGCCGTATTGCTGCACCGTAGCCGGCAAAGACGAGGTTACTTCGGATAATTTGTTTTGCACATCTACCTGCGCCAAGTCTTCATCGGTGTCCGGCGTAAACGTTAATGACACCGTGCCTCTGCCGCTCGAATCGGCAGAAGTGGTCATATAGTCCAAACCTTCGACACCATACATATTGCGCTCGATAACGGCCAATACGCTGTCTTCCATCACTTGCGCAGACGCGCCCGGATAAGTGGCCGTCAGCGTGATGGTGGGCGCGGCCACCGAGGGATATTGCGAAACAGGCAGGCTCCGAATGCCGAAGATACCCGCCGCAATAATGAAAATCGAGATAACCCAAGCAAAAATCGGACGGTCGATAAAAAATTTAGCCATGTGTTACTTCCTTATTGTTTCTTTTCATCGGAAGCAGCAGGATCGGTTGCAGAGGCCGTCTGAACGGCCGCATCATTGCGCGCTGCAGGTGCGGCTTGCGGAGCCTGCCCGCCCGGCGGCGTCCATTCTTTCGGCGTCACTTTTTTCGCCTGCATCATGCCGGCGATAGACATACCGTCCACAATCACTTTGTCGCCCGCTTTCAGGCCGTCTGAAACCAACCAATTGTTGCCATACTGCTGCGCCACCGTTACCTTGCGCGGTTCCATGCCGCCCTGGGCGTTCACAATCATCACAGTATCCTGGTTGCCGCGCGTTACTGCCTGCTGCGGCACCACAAACACATTTTCCATATCGGCCTGCGGCAGGCTCACGCGCACATATAAATTGGGCAGGAGGATATTATCGGGATTGGGCACTTCGGCACGCAGGGTTACTTGGCCGGTGGTTTCATCTACCGTGGGGTCGGCAAACAGCAAACGGCCTTTGTGGCCATAGGTTTGTCCGTTTTCCAGCTTGATATCCACTGCCACCGCGCCGTTTACTGCCTTCATTTTGCCCTCGGCAATATCCTGGCGCAGCTTCATTACATCGGTTGCGGATTGGGTGAGGTTCACATACATGGGATTGGTTTGCTGGATGGTAGCGAGCTTGGCGGTGCCGCCCGCGCTGACCAACGCACCTTCCGAAACATAAGATTGGCCGATGTAGCCCGAAATCGGCGCACTGATGCGCGAACGCTCCACATTGATTCGTGCCGATTTAATCGCTGCCTGAGCGGCTTTCACGCCGGCTTCCCCGGAACGTTTGGCCTGCACGGCGGCATCATAATCCTGCCTGCTGATCGCATCGGCCGCCACCAACGGTTTGTAGCGTGCCAAGTCGGCATCGGCTTTGGCGAGCGTTGCCCGTGCGGAAGCCAGCTCGGCGCGCGCACTTTCCAAAGAAGCAAGATAAGCAGCATCATCCAATTGATAAAGTGCCTGGCCGGCTTTTACATAACTACCCTCCTGAAACAAGCGCTTTTTAACAATGCCGCCCACCTGCGGCAGAATGTCGGCCGAACGGCGCGACTCCAAGCGGCCGGGCAGATCGGTGCTGACGGTTATCGACTGCGGCTGCACCGTAACCACGCCGACCACAGGCGCAGGTGCCTGTGGCCCTGCCGCCCCCCCGGCCTGCCCGGCCGGCTCCCCGCCCTTGCCGCAGGCAGACAACGCCAACAGCGTGGCAGCGGCCACGGCCGCCAAGCGTAATGTTTTGTTAGTTTTGTTAGAAGGATAGTATTTCATCATCTTAAATCTTTCTGTTAAATGTAATTTCCTTACATATTTTGTATGTTTCAAATCTTTCTCAAACCGTGTAGATTTCTTGCCGGCATCTGCAAAACCAAGCCATACCGCCCGTATTGCGCCGTAAAGACATCATAAAAACAGGCCGATATTATACATACACGCTTGCACGTTAAAAAGTTCTTTCTTATAATTGTGAAACTTTTTTACAAAAAATAACCCGTTTCACAAAATATGCGAAAAACCAAAGCCGAAGCCATGAAAACGCGCGAGTATCTGATACTGGCAGCACTCGACACTTTCTACCAAAAAGGCGTTGCCCGCGCCTCGCTCAACGAAATCGCCCAAAATGCCGGTGTTACACGGGGAGCCTTATACTGGCATTTCAAAAACAAAGAAGATTTGTTCGATGCCCTCTTCCAACGCCTGTGCGATGAGGTTGCCGGCAGCTTGGAAGCCGATCTGAACAACGATGATGCCGATATGTGGGAAAATATGCACGTCAGCCTTATCAATATGCTGCACCGCATAGAAAACGACCCCATACACTACAAATTCAGCAGCGTACTGCATTTAAAGTGCGAGCGTACCGATCAAAACCAGGCCATTACCGCCGTTATCGATAAATATGAAAATATGTGGCACGATCTGTTGGATGCCATCTTGAAGCAATGCATCAAACAGCACTCCCTGCCCGCCGACTTAGATACCGCGCTCGCCCGGCTTTATCTGAAATCGGCCATTCACGGCCTGATCTATCAGCGGCTGGTCAATCCCGAGCGCGCCTCCCTGAAGGAAAACGGCCCGCGCTTCGTGCAGGCAGTACTCGGCAGCCTCAGGCAATGCCCCACCCTGCGCAAGCCTCCCGCTTAATCCTGCTTTCAAAAAACTGAAACTTTTATAAAGCTCAAAAACCTATCTGCGGTTGCTCCCACTCCGGCCGCCGCCGGGAAGTTTCAGACGGCCGAACACTGAAAGCCGAGCCTTGTGTTGTTTACAGCATTAAAAAAGCAAAACAACCGGAAATCTCTGTCGCATTCACAAGCACCGCAAAAGTTTCGCTTGCCGTCATTCCCGCGCGGGCAATGCCTGATTCTTCAGTATCCAAACACCTGTTTAACCGGTATTTCAATATTTTCATTCGGATTTCCGCCGGCACGAAACTGATGATATTCAAACCTTTCAGACGGCATTGAAGATACTTTTGCAAAAGTCGGGCCGTCTGAAACAAGGGGACGCGGGCTTTCAGACGGCCTATCATGAATCCGCTTCATTTTCGGCGCAAAACAGCAAACCGCAGGCAGCATGAATCATACGAAACAGGTGCTGCCGCTTCACAGGCTTAAAAAACGCTCTCTCTTTAAGCGGGCGGCAGAGCAATGCCGCAACGGAATAGCGGGTTCGTGATACAAAGCGGCGGGCTTGCAGATATACAAACCGTGTAGCAAAGCTGCCCGATACTGTCGTTTTAAAGCGAGCAGCCACAACCGCCATTTGCCAAACGGCATTTTCCCAACGCTCCGCCCAAAATACAGTAAAGGCCGTCTGAAACCCTATTTTCAGACGGCCTGGATATTATCCGGCGTTTAACCGCCGATACCGTTTTCTTTCAAGATTTTTTCAATCTGCTCCTGAACTTTCTGCTGCTTAACCTGCTGTGCCAAAAGCGGTTTCACCTGCTCGAACGGCGGGGCTTCGGGATTGCGTTCCAAAGCAGCCAGTTTGAACAGATAAAATTTCCCGTTCATCTCGACAGGCTCGCGGCTGACCTGGCCGCGCGTCATGCCCCCAACCAGTTTCGCCATCTCCGGTGCCAACTGCTGCTGCGGGATAAAATCCGAAAACCCTTGTTCGGAGTTGGGATAACGCTTCATCAACCCGTCAAACGACAAGCCTTTCAGCAATAACTCCTGAGCTTTGCGCGCCTCCTCGGCAGTGGCAAAATACACCTGCTGCAATTTCACTACTCGGGTTTGCCGATCATAGCCTTCGCGCAGCTCTGCCTCGCTGGTTTCAGTGTTCCGCTCCAAGTAAAGTGCATACTGCATGGCATAAAATTGCGCCTCTACATTTTTAAACTGATTCTGCACTTCGGCATCTTTGTGCAAACCTGCTGTGAATGCCTCGTTCTTCAGCACCTCGGCTGTTTGCAGCTGCAAAATCACGTTTTTGCGTATTGCCGCACCATCGGGACGCTGAGTACCGGGCATACCGTCTGCCTGCTGCAACACTTGGGCAACCATACTGTCGATACGCCCCTGGTCGATTTCAGGCACCTTGCCAACAGCCGGCCCGACCGCCGCCAACACCGCCGCAACCACCAAAGTAGTGTATTTTTGTTTCATCTTAGCCGCTCCTTCCACTGTAAACGCACCTGCATACCGTTGTAACGCTGCACCAGCCATGCCTGCAGGCGTTGTTTTTCTTTTTCAGACGGCATTTCTGCCGTTTCCATCGAAACCATCACCACCTGCCTGTTGTTTTCTATGGCGGCTCCATCATTCTTTTCTGCCGTTTCTCCGTCCGCTGCTTCTTTTGCCTGCCCTGCCCTCTCCCACACCATACCGCGTCCGATGATAATGGTGTCGGCCTCCGGATATTGGGCTTGTATTTCTTTCAAAACAGCTTCATCCTCGGAGTGGTTTTTTATTGCTAAAACAGAGTCAATATCTGCCCCGCCCTTCAATTCGGCAATATGATTTTGCGATTTTTCCAATTCCTGTTTCATCTCATTCAAATCAGTATTGCCGCCCGCATACAGAACCTTAATCTGCGGTGATGACACACCTGCCGCTTCCAGACGCTGCTTAAGCAGTTGGGTAACTCTGTCAGAATTTCCCGTGCCGTTGATAATCAAGCCGACCAGTTTCTCCTTGTGGTTGAATAAACTGCGCAATATATAAAAACCTTCCTGCTGCTGTACTGCCTTAACCGCCGCAGAAGCTTTGGTGTTAAACAGCTCCTGCTTCACCAAACCTGCTGCCAGATAGCCGCTCGGCACCATTACCGCCAATACCACCACAGCAATCACAATACGGTGCAGCTTTCTCCGGGAATCGGTTACCAGCCCTCTGCGCGGCAGTTTCAGCAATTTGGCAAAAAGCAATGTGGAAAAAGCAATAAACACACAGTTGATGCAAAACAGGTAAAACGCACCGAAAAAATAATGCCAGTTGCCGTGTGCCAATCCGAAACCGGCAGTGCACAACGGCGGCATCAATGCAGTCGCAATCGCCACGCCCGGAATGGCATTGCCGCCCTCCTTGCGGGTAATCGCCACAATACCCGCACTACCGCCGAAAAAGGCAATCAACACGTCCCAAAGGTTGGGCTGCGTGCGCGCCAACAGCTCGCTTTGCGCTTCTTGCAGGGGCGTAACCGAAAAATACACGGTGGCCGTAAACAAACTGATGGCCACGAAAATGGCGATATTGCGCAAGGCTTGGCGGATTAATCCCATATCGCCCACTGCCGCACCGTAGCCCATGCCCACAATCGGTCCCATCAGCGGCGAAATCAGCATTGCACCGATAATCACGGCGGTACTGTTCACATTCAGGCCGATGCTCGCCACCGCGATGGCAAATATCAATACCCACATATTCGTACCCGACACGCGGACATTGGCACGGATAGCGGCATCGATTTTATCGGGATGCGCCTGATCGTGGCGCAGGCTGAATACGTCTTGCAGCCTAGCCATAGCATTGTCGCCTGGCGGGGTTTCTTGAGTTTCCACTTCTTTACAACCAATTGTTAAATATGAAATTTATTTATATTGTTTTAAAAAGGCGGCAGAAAAAAGGGGATTTCAGCCGCCAAAATTGATGATAGAGATCCCCCCGGCTGCTTATCTGACATTCTGAATTTTTGCTTTCCGGTAGAGCGACTCAATCGCACCATCTATACGAACCGCCTGTAATTCGTGTGCAATACCGTTTTTCGCAGCCTCATAACCCGGCACTTTGGCGGCACGTTTGTCATTAATGTAAAACACACCATACAAGCCGTTGCCGTCTTCCAGCGGGGTAGTGGTGTATCCGCCTTTATTCAGGTTTTTCACCGCCGCATAAACAACGGGTGCGCTCTGCTCCAAATCTTTCAGGTTTACATAAGCGGCATTCAAACCGCCGGTTTGTTTGCCGCGCGGATCTACCGTATATTGCCCGGCAACGGCTTTAAAATCTTTCTTGACTTTTAAATCGGCGATAGCTTTTTGGGCATCTGCCGCATTACGGGTCAAGATTTCGCCCAATTGCACTTCACTGCTGCCCTGATAAAACTTACTGAAATCACCGTAAGCTTTTTTCACATCACTTTCGGCAACAGGATTATTGCGCAACACATAGGCGATATAGGCTTGGTTTTGCAAGGCGGTTTCAAATGCCTGCCACTGCCGGGAAAACCCGGGTTTCTTATCTTCGCCGTTCTGCTTTGCGGCAGCGCGCACCTGCTCCAATGCCTGTTTATATTCGGCAGACTGATCCAATTTCAGACGTTTCGCCTCCTGCGCTGCCAAAGTCATCGTTACCTGGCGTTCGATCAGGCTGCGGCGCAACACCTGGTTGTCTTGAACCTGCGGGCTTTGACTCCTCAGCAATTGCACTTGATGGTCGATGTCTTGGCTGTCTATTTTGGTACCGTTTACGGTTACGATAGTTTGCGCCATCAAGCTGCCCGCAGCCAACAACAACGCTGCCGCAGATGCAAAATAAGTTTTCTTCATGATTGCTCTCTGATTATTTTAAAAATAAATCGTTAAATATTAATCGGATTAACCGAAACGTTTTTTAATGAAAATATTCTTCGGGCGTAACTGCTTTAATGCTCAAAGCGTGTATCAGGCCGTCTGAAAACAAATCCTGCAATAAATCTTTAACCATACGCTGGCGGCCGACCCGGCTCACGCCCGCAAACGCCTCTCCTGCCACAACTACAGCATAGTGCCCGCCACCCCGGTTTCCCGCATGGCCGGCATGCAGATGGCTGTCATCGCGAAACGCACACAACTGCAAGCCGAGCTGTTTCAGACGGCCTTCAATAATTGCCTGCATATCCATTATTTAAACACGGCCTTAAACGGTTTGATCAACACTTCCTCATATACACCCGCTTCCACATAAGGATCCTGCTCCGCCCACTCTTGTGCATCATCCAATGATGCAAATTTGGCAACAATCAAACTGCCCGACACCCGTTCGGGATTGTCCGGCAAAGGATTGGGCCCCGCCGTCAGCAAACGGCCTTCTGCCTGCAACGCCTCCAAACGCTTCAAATGGTTCGGACGCGCAGCCATACGCGCATCGTGCATCTCTTGCCCATCCGTAGCCAGCAACATGTAATATTCCATAAAATCAATCCTCCCGAGACAGATGGCGGCTCAAATACACGCCCTGTCCGATAACAAAAAAAACCATCAGGCCCGTTGA
Source organism: Neisseria musculi (assembly GCF_014297595.2). Classification (NCBI taxonomy): domain Bacteria; kingdom Pseudomonadati; phylum Pseudomonadota; class Betaproteobacteria; order Neisseriales; family Neisseriaceae; genus Neisseria; species Neisseria musculi. The sequence continues at coordinate 1,508,496 of NZ_CP060414.2, forward strand.
ACCGAACAATTTATAATTAACCCATTGCGCTTCAGTAAACATATAGGCAACCGCAATATTGGCAATGCCCATAAACACCAAAAAAACTACCCAAATCCAAGCCAGTTTGCGCCATATCCGCCCGTCAAGCTGCAACTCTTTGCCCATCACAGCCTTCAAACCATTTTTACCCAAAAGCTCCCCCAAACCCAAAACCAACGCACCCGCCCAAAACAACACAGTAGGCTTCCACATAATAAAACGCGGATCGCGCAGTAAAATGGTTGCCCCACCGAATACCACAATCAAAACCAAGCCCACCCATTGCATCGTATCGAGCTTTTTATACTTCAGCCAGACAACCCCCGCCTGCAGCACCCCTGCAACCACAGCAGCAGCCGTTGCCCACACAATATTTTTGGTTAATGTGTAAACTGCAAAAAACAGAACCACAGCGATTAAATCGCTTAAAATCTTCATATCTTGCCAAACAAACCTAAGGTAAAATAATGCGCTATGATACAGGCAGACGAACTCTTTTGCATTACTTATGTCAATGGTAACAATAAACCGGCAGGCCGTCTGAAAAACAGGCCGATTATCCGATTTTCCCCCGTTTGCAACAGAAAGTGGTTATAAAGTTGCATACTTTGGTTTATTGTTTACATAAATTATCAATTTTACTTGGCAGAGTAGGCGGTTAGCATATATCATGCTGCCTATAAATATTAGTCTATTTACAGGCAGCTCGGCTGCATACTCGAACAGGGGTCATAATTTGAAGAACAATCACAAAATCAAACTGATTGCTGCCTCTCTCGCGCTAACAACGTCATTTTCGGCAGTTGGCGGGCTGGGCGGCTTGAATGTTCAATCCAATCTAGGCGAACCGTTTTCCGGCACGGTAACGGTAACGGGGGAGGAGGCTCGAATCCTACTGAACGGCGGCCATGCATCGCTTTCAGACGGCAATTTACGCGCCAGCGTTAGAAAATCCGGCAACAACGCCGTTATCAACATCCGCTCCGGTGCACCGGTAAACAACCCTGTTTTAGTATTCCAGGTAGGTGTAGGCTCACAATCACGCCAATACACCGCCATTATCGACCCTGCCGATTATCCTGCAGAAAGCAGCGGCTCTACCGGCGTGCAACCCGAAAATAGCGTTCAGACGGCCCAAACCCAAACCGATGAAACCGCCGCCCGTGCAGAAATATCCACCTCTGCGGCAACCAAAGCCAAGCTGAAAGCCCAAAAAACACAAGAACAAACCCGCAAGGAGCAGCAAAAAGCTGCCGCAGCCGAACGCGGAAAATTGCGCGAACAAGCTGTTGCTGAGCGTAAATCCGAACCGCCCCGGGGCAATTACAAAGTTACCCGCGGTGAAACACTTACTTCTATCGCCAGCCAAATCCGGCCGGCCGGTTTGAGCATACGCGACACCATTGCCGCCATCATGACGGCCAACCCAGAAATCTTTCCGACCCGCAATGCCAACCAAATTCTTGCCGGTCGTGTATTGAATATTCCTTCACCCGAAGAATTGAAACGCTTGGCCAAACAACCTACTCCCACCCTGAAAGAGCAGGCCGGCCAAGCATCCCAACCTACCGAAGCTTCCGCCCCTATCGAAACCGCAGCAGCTTCAGCTCCAGTCTCTCTCCCTTCAACAGACTCAACAACTGCCACAGCATCCGCCCCACAAGCATCGGAACCGGCAATTGCAACTATTGACAGCGTAGTTTCAGAGCCTTCAACTTCTGCAGAATCTACTACTTCTGCATCTATGGCAGCAACAGCCCAACCCACAGAGCCCGCTTCTGAAGAAAACAGCAGCTTATGGCGCTGGCTACTATTCTCAGGCTTAGGGGCTATCGCCTTATGGTTGCTACTAAAACTGATAAGCAAGAAAAAAGCCACTGCCGGCGGTATAACTGAGAGCGGCAATGATAGCATTGTAACTGACAGCCACACTGATACGGACGGCGAATACAAAGCACCCGACCCCGCACCTGAAACAGAAAACCGTACAGAGCAGCCCAAAACCTACCCCAACGATGAAGCCAAATCATCTGTAGAAACAATCCCAGCAGCCACTACAACAGCTGCCGCAACCCAATCCAAAGCCGAAGATGACAGCTTGGACATGGAAGACGATTTCGATGATATTTTCTTCAGCGAAACCGAAACTGCCCCTGTAGAAAAAACCGAAGGCAACTTCAACTTGGATTTAGGTTCGATTGATCGCGAACAGGCCGGCATTGTATCCGGCGCACTGACCCAAGACGAAGAAACCCAAAAACGAGAATATGCCGATTGGGACAATATTGAATCAACCGAGAGCGTTTATGAGCCTGAAACCGAAAGTGAATACCAACATGTAGCCGTTGAGTTTAATGCCGGCGAAGATGTAACTGAAAACCAGAAAGCCACCACAGCCACAGAACACGAATCAATCGATTCCGTTATTGAAACAGTTGAAACAACTGTACTAGATACACCGCTTCAGGTTTCTGACGATATCGTTACCGACCAAACCGCCGACAATAAAGAACAGCGTTTGGCACCAATCGAAACTATTACAGTTCCAGAATTAGAAGTTGAAACGGCTGGAATTGATGCGTTACCACGCGCAGACAAAACCGATACACCGATATTAGAAGCCCAACTCGAAACCACTACCGAGCAGCTTTCTTCATCCGTTGAAGTTGCAGAGAATAACCAACCTGAGACTATTCATGCTTCTGGGTCTGCTTTCTCCCCAACCAAAGCAGAGCAACCTGAATCTTATACAAGAGAGTCCGCTTGGGCAGCTGTCTCTCTGCAAGAGAATGGTTTTACCTACCAAGACGAAGAAGATTTCGATAACACGGTTAATCTCTCCACCGATGATGAAGAAACTATCGAATGGGAAAGCATCAGTGTAGAAGACAGTTCACGCAGCGATGATGTTTTTATCTCCGAATCGGTTGGCATGACCGCTCCCTTGGAAGCAAAATACGAACTGGCACAAATGTATGTTGAAATCGGCGACCCCGAAGCAGCAAAAGAAACCCTGCAAGAATTGTTAGAAGAATCCAGCGGCATTATTCTGGAAAAAGCTAAAACCATGCTTGCTGAATTAGATAAATAATACCTCCTATTTTAAAATATGGGGCTGTACTAGATAACTAGGGAAATTTAACTTCAGGTTAGAATAATCCCTATGAGAAAAAGTCGTTTAAGTCAGTACAAGCAAAACAAACTGATTGAACTATTTGTTGCAGGTGTTACCGCCCGCACAGCGGCGCAATTAGTTAGCGTCAATAAAAATACCGCTGCCTATTACTTCCACCGTTTGCGCTTACTTATCTATCACAACAGCCCGCATCTGGAAATGCTTGATGGTGAAGTAGAAGTTGATGAAAGCTATTTTGGCGGACAACGCAAAGGCAAACGTGGTCGCGGTGCGGCTGGCAAAGTGGCTGTATTCGGGCTTTTGAAGCGTAATGGTAAGGTTTACACCGTTGCCGTACCCAATACACAAACTGCGACTTTATTGCCAATTATCCGCGAGCAAGTGAAGCCTGATAGCATTGTTTATACCGATTGTTACAAAAGTTATGACGTTCTTGATGTGAGCGAATTTTCACATTTTCGGATCAATCACAGCACACATTTTGCTGAGCGACAAAATCACATTAACGGAATTGAGAACTTTTGGAACCAAGCAAAACGCCATTTACGCAAGTTTAACGGCATTCCCAAAGAGCATTTTGAACTGTATTTGAAAGAGTGTGAATGGCGTTTTAACAACAGTGAGATAAAATTTCAAATTTCTATTTTAAAACAATTAGTAAAGCAGGATTTGTTCTAGTTATCTAGGACAGCCCCTAAAATATAGAAAGGCTTACTAGATTATCCCTAAATTTCACACCATTTTCGCAACGTTTTTAGCTGTTTACTTAGTGTAGAATTTAGGGATAATCTAGTACAGATCAAAAATATTTGTCAAACAAAATGATAAACCACGTACACATATTTGCAGGTTTTCAATCCCCTATTAAGAATCACTAGACATTGCTTTTACCATCGCAATGATTTTTCCATTCATTTGCTTTATGATAGACAATAATTGCTATATTGAGGGATTAGCTTATCAAATCGCTCCATAAAAATTCGCCGTTTAGGACGAAACCTGATAAAACTTGCTCACCGTACAAACGATGAATTTTTTCATCTGCTATAACCCAAATTCATCATTTATATCTGTGCTTTGCGCGTGTATATCTGTACTTTGCGCGTGTAGCTTTCTGCTGTTGTCGCTACCGCTCTTCCTGTGGTTTATATCAGCCTCTCCTACCCATGCACTATAGCACACAGGCGGGATAGCCGGCGCCCAAGATACGCGGCCCGTGTGCACCGGTTGCGTGGTAAGGATTGCCGGATACGCGGTTTACCCAAGCGGCGGCCAGCCAACCAAATGCAGCTGCCTCCACCCATTGCGGGTCGAGATTAAGCGCAGCAGTGCTGTGCAAACTAACGCCGGCGGCAGTAAAACGCTTATTCAGGTTTTCCATCAATGCCGTATTGCGGATACCGCCGCCACAAACATAGATATTACGCACAGCTGGCGCGGCAGTAGTTACGGCATTATGAATGCTTTGCACAGTGAATTCAAGTAAGGTTCTCAGCACATCATGCGGGTTGAGGCCGTCTGAAAGCTGTGGCAACAGCCATGGCAGCGAAAACAGCTCGCGGCCGGTGCTTTTCGGATACGGACGGGCAAAATAGGGGTGGGCCAGCCATTGCGCGAGCAAACTGTCCAACACCCTGCCCTGCACGGCTTTTGCGCCGTTTTTATCGAAGGGAAGCTGCCAGATATGGTTTACCCATGCATCCATCAACATATTGCCCGGCCCAGTGTCGAATCCGAAAGCCGCCCCCTGCGGTGGCAGCACGCTGATGTTGGCAATGCCGCCGATATTGAGCACTACGCGGGTTTCGTTCGCGCTGCCGAACACGGTTTCGTGAAAAGCGGGCACCAGTGGCGCCCCCTGCCCGCCCGCCGCCAGATCGCGGCTGCGGAAATTGCCCACGGTCAAGATGCCGCTCTTTTCAGCTAACAATGCCAAATCGGCCAACTGTATGCTATAACCGCTTTCGGGAGCATGGCGCACGGTTTGGCCGTGGCAGCCGAGTGCGGTGATGTTGTGCGGAGGAATACCGGCGCGTTGCAGCAGCTCTGCTGCCGTTTGTGCATACAGAACGGCCAATTCTTGTGCCAGTATTGCGCTTCGGTGCAGCTCGTTGAAACCTATGTTTTGCAGATTGAGCAAATCGTTTTTCAGACGGCCGCAATAGGGAAGAAAAGCATGGGACTCGGCAGCCAGCCAACGGGTTTTATCCATACGCACCAGCACGGCATCCACGCCGTCCATGCTGGTACCGGACATCAGCCCGATATAGAGTTGTTCGTTCATGATTGCCGCAGGCCGTCTGAAAAAAATGCCATTGTAACCTATTTGTAGTGCGCCGATAAAACATCTCTGCGCCTGCTTCTGCTGCGCAATACCACCATACTGAAAAGGGCAGATGCCATGCATCGACATGAATATAACTTCTGAAAACATTTGTTAAGTATTCCATGACGCAGAGCGGCAATGGCTTTATAATGGAATTGAAGATAAAACGCCGCGCCGAAGCACAGCGTTTGGCTTGCCGGCAATCTTTGCAATTTTCCCGTAACCCAAGGTTCAAACAGGATGAACGCATCTTACATTCAAAAAATCAACTTTGCTTTTGCTGCACTGCTCATCGGCATGGTCGGCTATTTTATTTTCTGGGGCTTGGGTTACACTAACCACAACCACGTTATGCTGTTTTTGCTGGCTACGCTGTTTGGGGTGTTTATGGCTTTCAACATCGGCGGCAATGATGTGGCCAATTCGTTCGGCACCAGTGTTGGCGCAGGCACGCTCACCATCCCTCAGGCACTGCTGATTGCCGCCATCTTCGAAGTGAGCGGCGCGGTGATTGCCGGCGGCGAAGTAACCGACACCATACGCAAAGGAATTGTTGACTTGAGGCAAATGCACCTTGAGCCTATGCAGTTTGTGTATATTATGATGTCAGCACTATTGGCTGCCGCACTGTGGCTGCTGTTTGCCACCAAAAAAGGTTTCCCTGTATCAACCACCCATGCCATCATTGGCGGCATTGTCGGCAGCGCACTGTGCTTGGGTGCAATCAGCGGCAGCGACACCTTTGCTTTAATCCAATGGGGCAATTTGGGTGAAATTGCAGTTTCTTGGATACTCTCCCCCATGCTCGGCGGCCTGATTTCATATATTTTATTTTCACAAATCAAAAAACACGTTTTAGACTATAACACCGCAGCAGAAGAAAGCCTGAAAACCATCAAGCAGGAGAAAAAAGCCTATAAAGAGCAGCACCGCCAACATTTCGAAAGCCTCGATGAGTCCAGTAAAATCGAACTGGCCTCCGCTATGGCGCGCGATGCCCAAATTTACGGTGAAACCGATTTAGATCCTGCCGAGCTGGAATCTTCCTACTACAAAGGCCTGTATGACATCGATCACCGCAAAAGCAATATCGATGCCTATAAAGCCCTACATTCGTGGGTGCCGATTATTGCCTCACTCGGCGGCATGATGATTGCGGCCATGCTGATTTTCAAAGGCCTGAAGAACCTGCATTTGGGCATGAGCAGCGTCAGCAGTTATCTGACCATCTTCATGATCGGCGCCGCGATTTGGATGGCAACATTTATCTATGCCAAAACCCTCAAACGCAAAGACTTGAACAAGTCCACCTTTCTGATATTCAGTTGGATGCAGGTGTTTACCGCCGCAGGTTTCGCCTTCAGCCACGGAGCCAATGATATTGCCAATGCTATCGGCCCGTTTGCCGCAATTATGGACGTTTTACGCACCGGCGACATCGGTACCCAAGCTCCCGTTCCGCCCGTGGCCATGCTCACTTTCGGTATTGCCCTGATTGTCGGCCTGTGGTTTATCGGTAAAGAAGTGATTCAAACAGTAGGCACCAGCTTAGCCGAGATGCACCCTTCTTCAGGCTTTGCCGCCGAACTGGCCGCCGCTTCCGTAGTAATGCTGGCTTCGTTAATGGGGTTGCCCGTATCCAGCACACACATTTTGGTTGGGGCCGTTTTAGGCATCGGCCTGGTGAACCGCAATGCCAACTGGGCATTAATGAAACCTATCGGCCTAGCTTGGGTAATTACCCTGCCCGCTTCTGCGGTATTATCTATAGTATGTTTCCTGATTTTGCGCACCCTATTCTGATTTCCGGCACATAAAAAACCGCGTAACCTCATATTTAATCGTTGCGCGGTTTTTTCGGATAACGGTTTTTTTCAAACAACTGATATACGGCATCAGAATCAGCTCCATACTGTCTATACAGCCTTATCTTGCCTGTATTCCTGTGTTAGCTTTGTCAATGAATCCACTTCATTCCTTTACAGCATTGCTTCAGCCTACTATCTCTATACTCTGTCCTGCACCGAAAACACAGTAGATTCGCCATACAAGAACTTTTATCAGATATAACAAACCCGACCCTCAAACAAGACCCGAACTTGGTATTTGGCAGAGAGGAAGGGATTCGAACCCTCGATACGTTATTCACGTATACACGCTTTCCAGGCGTGCGACTTCAACCACTCATCCACCTCTCTAAAGAAAAAGGAATTATACGGGGTTTGCGTTATGCTGGCAATCTCCTGGCGAAGTCTTTTCTCCGGCAGGCCGATACAGGTCTCTGAAAAATACTCTTAAAACTGTCTGAAAGGCTTAAATGCTGTTATTTCTACACAGGCGGACATTCTAGATAAAAATATGGAAATATCGATTAAATAAATACTGGGATACTAAATGCTTGGGTTCCGTCCGTGCTGGCATGGCAGAAAATAAACGGGTTGTGTTTTTTGAATTTTGCAAAGATCTCAGGCTCAAGTTTCAGACGGCTGTCTGAAGCTTGAGCCGTCTGAAACTGTGTATGGCCGGCTCAACCTGCGCTGTTTTTCTTGTTTTCCAATATTTCCCAGCGTTCTAGTTTTTCCTGCAGCAGTATTTCGACTGCTTCTGCCCGCGCCTGCAGTAAACCGGCTTTTTCGTAGTTTTTGAACACTTCGGGAGCGGAAAGCTGCTCATTGATTTCGGCCTGTTCGTTTTCCAAAGTGGTGATTTCTTCGGGCAGCGCATCAAGCTCTCGTTGTTCTTTATAGGAAAGTTTTGCCGTACGGTTGGCTTTGCGCCCGTTGTCTATGTTTGCCGGCGGCTTTTCGATTTTGGTATCCGAGGCCGTCTGAAAGCTTTGTTCGCGCTTTTTGGCATCAAGATAATCTTCATAGCCGCCTATATATTCTTTCAGACGGCCTTTACCTTCAAATACAATGCTTTGTGTGATCACATTATCTAAAAACGCTCTGTCGTGGCTAACCAGAAACACTGTACCCTGATAATCGCGTAAAAGTTCTTCTAAGAGCTCTTGCGTTTCGATGTCCAAATCGTTGGTCGGTTCGTCCAGCACCAGGATGTTGGCGGGCTTGGTGAACAGTTTGGCCAACAGGAGGCGGTTGCGCTCTCCGCCGGAAAGTGAGGAAACGGGGCTTTGTGCGCGGGCCGGATGGAATAAAAAATCTTCGAGATAGCTCATCACGTGCTTTTTCTTGCCGCCGACTTCTATATAATCGTTGCCTTGCCCGAGTGTATAGAACACGGTGTCGTTTTCGTTGAGTGCGCTTCTGAATTGGTCGAAATAGGCTACTTCCTGTTTGCTGCCGATGCGGATGCGGCCGTAGCTTGGCTGCAATTCGCCCAAAATCAGCCTTAAAAAGGTGGTTTTGCCGATGCCGTTAGGGCCGATTAAACCGATTTTGTCGCCGCGCTGAATCACGGTGGAGAATTTGTCGATGATGATTTTGCCGCCGTATTGAAACGAGGCGTGCTCCAGCTCGGCGATGATTTTACCGCTTTTTCCGCCGCTGTCGAGCTTGAAATTAACACGCCCCTGCACATTGCGGCGCTCTGCACGCTGGCGGCGCAATTCTTCCAAACGGCGCACGCGGCCTTCGTTGCGGGTGCGGCGCGCTTCGATGCCTTTGCGTATCCAGGCTTCTTCCTGTGCGTGGAATTTGTCGAACAGACGGTTGTGTTCGGCTTCAACAGCCAATTCTTGCGCTTTCTTCTCGCTGTATTTGGAAAAACTGCCGGAATAGGAACGCAGAATACCGCGGTCGAGTTCGACAATACGCTCTGCAATATTGTCGAGAAAACGGCGGTCGTGTGTGATAACCACGATGCTGCCTTCAAAGGCTTTGAGCAGGTTTTCCAACCATATGATGGCGTTGATGTCGAGATGGTTGGTGGGTTCGTCCAGCAGCAGGATATCGGGCTTCTGCACCCATGCCTGCGCCAGTGCTACACGTTTTTTTTGGCCGCCGGAAAGGTTGCCGATTAATTCGTTTTCAGGCAAACCCAGCTCGCTGACGGCCTGCTTGATGGCGGCATCGAACTGCCAGCCGTTTTGCGCCTCCAGTTCGATCTGCACCTCATGTAGGGCTTTTAATAAAGCATCATTGGTGCCGCTTTCCAGTTCGCGGCTGATGCAGTGGTAGCGGCGCAGAATGCCGCGCAGCCCGCCCAAGCCTTCGGCCACCACATCAAACACACTCTCTGTAGGATTGAAAAACGATTCTTGCGGCACATACACGGTTTTCAGGCCGTTTTGCAGAATCAGCCGCCCCTCATCGGCCTTCTGCACACCTGCCAGAATTTTCAGCAGTGATGATTTGCCTGCTCCGTTGCGGCCGATAAGGCCGACTTTTTCCCCGCTCTCCAGCTGGAACGAGGCTTTATCAAGCAAGGCAACATGGCCAGCGGCGAATGAGAGATTTTCTGCTTGCAGGATGCTCATGGTTTCAAGGTGTGTAAAAAGCCCATATTTTAATAGATGAGGCCGTCTGAAAAAAGCGTTTCAGACGGCCTGACGCCGGGGAGCCGTTATCCGATATAATGGCTGTCTTGATGATTCAAACGTTTTTATTTTATGACCCAACCCGCCGTTTCTATCAAACGCCGCCTGATTGCGCTGCTATACGAAGCACTGCTGGCCGGCGCCGTTGGCGTGCCAGCCATGCTGCTTGCCGGCGTGGCTGCCACTCTGCTTAATACCGTTTCCTATATTTTGGCCAGCTTGGCGGCCATGTTGATTCCGTTAGCGGTGTGGTGGTTTTATTTCAAAGCCAACTGGTATCAAAAAGGACAAACGCTGCCGATGAAAGTATGGGGCATCGGTTTGACCGATGCGGCAGGCGCCCGCCCCCCGCTGCGGCAATTGCGCCTGCGCTTTATGTGGGCGTGTGTGCTGATTATTTTCGTCCCCATGCTGGCTTATTCGGCTTTGCGCCACTTGGGCGGGATACCTCCGAAACCGGCCTTCGGCGCAGCACTGGCTTGGTGGATACTGCCGTGGGGATTCGCTCTGTTCAACCCACAGCGGCAGTTTTTATATGACTATCTGGCCGGAACCCGTTTGGTTGATGTGCGGGGAAAACGCAAAATACAAAATCCCCAAAAATAATATAAAAACAAATCGGTTAAATACGTTATGCCCGGGCTTGATCCGGGCATCTCGCTATCCGGGGCCGGGTTAAATTGGCTCCAATAGAAAAAGCGCACCCAAACAGTACGCTTTTTTAGAAGAAATTTAAATATCTACATCCAAATCAAATGTTACCGCCGGATTGATTGGCCATATAGGTTACGGCCGCTTTCACTTCATCGTCCGTCAGGCTGGCATTTCCGCCTTTTGCCGGCATGAGTGAACCGCTGGGGCCGGTAAAGCCTTCGATTGCGTGTTTGAACAAGATTTCTTTACCCTGCTTGATACGCGGCGCCCATTCATCGTTTTTGGTGATTTTCGGCGCATTGGGAATGGCCGAAGTGGCTCCGTGGCAGGCGGCGCATGAGGTGTCGAACACTTTTTGTCCGTCAGCAGCAGAGACTGCGGCACCGGCAGAATCCGAAGCGGAGCCTGCGGTATCTTCACCTGATGCAGCAGCACCCGAAGCACCGACTGCAGGCGCCTCCAAATTGCCCCCCGACTGGTTCGCCATATAGGCGATGGATCGTTTGAGTTCGTCATCGGTCAAATCGGCCTGGCCGCCTTTGGCCGGCATGGCGTTAAAGCCGTTGAGAGCATTATTGAACAGGGTTTCGAAGCCTTTTGCGATACGCGGCACCCATTCGTTATTATGGGTTACGCGGGGCGCATTGGGAATATTGCCATCGGCAGCGTGGCATTGGATACAGACTTTGTTGAAAATCTGCTCGCCGGTGCGCTGGCCGACAGGCGTGCCGTCTCCCATAGCAACATTGCCTGCAGGCATGATACGGGTTTGGGTGGCAGAGGGCGTTGAAGCCTCCACATCGCTGTAATAGCCGCCGGTAGCCAGCTTGACCAGAAAAAACAATACTGCAAGCAGGATGACGATGCCGCCGATCAGCGGAGTTAACGCAGAGCCTCGGGCTTTGTTGTTGCTTAAGTGGTTCATGTGGTTGGGCCTCGCCGTTTTGGTAGGTTGTGAGGATAAGGGCTTGTAGTTTTTTAAATCTGTTAATTTGCATTAACAATAATTTGCTGGATTATACTGAATTCGCGGCAGCTTTCCAATCTTTAAGTTTAACCTTCCTCAAAAAAATGCCGATTACTACATCAGCCTACACACCCTGCGGGAAAATAGCGCAGCCGTTGCAGCTCCTCCCCGCGAAATAATTTTGCCAAATGAGGTGTTTTGCGTTAATCTGTCGACCTTTACGCACCCATAGCTCAGTTGGAAGAGTGTCAGTTTCCGAAGCTGGAGGTCACAGGTTCGATCCCTGTTGGGTGCGCCAGTTCAACAGTCGGGCAGTGCCGTGTTATGCGGTGCTGCCCGATTGGCTTCCAGGCCGTCTGAAAGCAGATTTTCTCTTGATAATGCCGATTTATTCTGTTGTAAATCAAACATTAAACTATATATGAATTTTTTCCGCCCCCACATGAAAGTTTTTGTCTTGATTGGATAGGGTGTTTGGGTTATCTTTCAAGCTCTTTTACTTCGATAAACGCTCAAGCGTCTGAACCAATTGATCGGGCTGCTTGGCTGCTGCTGTTTTTCTGCAGTGCGCGTACCCTAAACCGCTGCCTTCAGAAATTGCATTACAGGTGCTGTGGCAGAGCCGGCTTCCCCTATTGGTTTACACGCAGAAAAAAGAGGCAGATATGCAGTTATCAGGTGCACAAATACTCGTGCAGAGTCTGAAGGCTGAGGGCGTGGAATACGTTTTCGGCTATCCCGGCGGCGCGGTTCTCGAAATCTACGATGCGCTTTTCCAGCTCAATAAATTCAAACATATTTTGGTCCGCCACGAACAGGCGGCAGTTCACGCGGCAGATGCCTATGCGCGCACCAGCGGCAAAGTGGGCGTGGCGCTGGTTACTTCCGGCCCGGGCGCAACCAATGCCCTGACCGGCATCGCCACTGCTTATTCGGATTCCATTCCCATCGTAGTGATTGCCGGCCAGGTGGCAACACCGGCCATCGGCACCGATGCATTTCAAGAGGTAGACACGGTAGGCATCACCCGCCCCTGCGTGAAACACAATTTTCTGGTAACCGACATCAACGAGCTGACCGTTACCATCAAAAAAGCTTTTCAGATTGCCGCCAGCGGCCGCCCCGGCCCGGTGGTGGTGGATATTCCCAAAGACGTTACCCAGGCGATGGCAAAATTCAGCTATCCGCAGGAAGATATTTTTATCCGCTCCTACCAGCCTGTTACACAGGGCCATACCGGCCAAATCAAAAAAGCCGTGCAGATACTCGCTTCGGCCAAACGCCCGCTGGTGTATTTCGGCGGCGGCGTGGTACTGGGCAATGCGCATCAAGAGCTTATCGATTTGGTACGTTTAACCGGTGCGCCCTGCACCGGCACGTTGATGGGGCTGGGCGCCTACCCTTCGAGCGACCGCCGGTTTCTCGGCATGCTGGGTATGCACGGCACTTATGAAGCCAATTTGGCGATGCAGAATGCCGATGTGGTGGTAGCCGTGGGCGCACGTTTCGATGACCGCGTGGTATCGGTGCCTGCCAAATTCTTGGAAAAATCCAAAAAAATCATTCATATCGATATCGACCCCTCAAGCATCGCCAAGCGTGTGCGGGTGGATGTACCGATTGTGGGCGATGTGAAAAACGTGCTGTCCGAAATGGTGTGCCTGTGGAAAAAGCAGGAGCTGGCGGTTACGCCCGCTGCCCTTGAAAAATGGTGGCAAACCCTCGAAGCATGGCGCAGCCGCAACTGTTTGTGGTTTGATAACGACTGCGAAATCATCAAACCGCAATATGTGGTGCAGAAACTGGCCGAAGTTACCCGAAATTCGGCCATCATCACTTCGGATGTAGGCCAACACCAAATGTTTACCGCGCAATATTATCCGTTTGAGCGTCCGCGCCAATGGCTCAATTCGGGCGGTTTGGGCACGATGGGCGTGGGGCTGCCCTATGCCATGGGTGCCAAGCTGGCCGCGCCCGATCAAGATGTGTTCTGCATCACCGGCGAAGGCTCTATCCAAATGAATATCCAAGAGCTTTCCACCTGCTTCCAATACCGCATTCCGGTTAACATTGTTACCCTCAACAATGGTTATCTCGGCATGGTGCGCCAATGGCAGGAGCTTTATTACAGCAACCGTGAATCCGAAACCTATTTTGATTCGCTGCCCGACTTTGTCAAACTTTCCGAAGCCTACGGCCATGTGGGTATCCGCGTAGATAAAAAATCCGATGTAGAGGGCGCGCTGCGCGAGGCGGTAAGGCTGAAAGAGCGCCTGGTATTTCTCGATTTCATTACCGACAAAAAACAAAACGTGTTCCCGATGGTAGGCAACGGCAAAGGTTTGGACGAAATGGTGCTGCCGCCGCATATGCGCCAAACGCCTGAAGATTCCGATGTAAACGATGTGAGAGACCGTGATTACGACACAAGGAGCGTGCCATAATGCGACATATTTTATCTATCCTGATGGAAAACGAATCAGGCGCGATGAGCCGCGTGGTGGGCTTGTTTTCAGCCCGCGACTACAACATCGATTCATTGGCCGTGGCGGCCACCGAAGACAAAACCCTCTCGCGCATGACCATCGTAACCCACGGCAACGACACTGTTTTGGAGCAGATCACCAAACAGCTCAACAAGCTGGTCGAAGTGGTAAAAGTGGTGGATTTGAACGAAAGCCGCTTCGTAGAGCGCGAGCTGATGCTGGTAAAGCTGCGCGCCTTGGGCAAAGACCGTGATGAATTTCTGCGCCTGGCCGAAATCTACCGCGGCAGCGTGGTGGACGTTACCGACAAAACCTACACAGTCGAAATCACCGGCTCCAGCGACAAATTAGACTCGTTTTTAGAAACCGTAGGCAAAGCCGCGATTCTCGAAACCGTGCGCACCGGTGCCGCAGGCATCGGCAGGGGCGAGCGGATTTTAAGAATTTAAACAGCTTTTTCAGACGGCCTCATGTTCAAAGCAAGGCCGTCTGAAAAAATAGCGAGGAAACCGCCATGCAGCCCGTTAAAATTGCCGCCACCATTGTGGTCAAACCCGAATACCGCCAAGAGCTTCACGGCGTGTTTGGGCAACTGGTATCGGCCAGCCGCCGAGAAGCGGGCAACCTGCGTTACGACCTGCACCAAGACATCGAAAACCCCGACCGCGTGGTGTTTTTCGAAATCTGGCAATCTCAGGCGGCGGTGGACGAACACGGCCAAAGCGCGCATTTTCAAAATTTTCTCAAAGCCATCGAAGGCAAAACCGAAAGCGTCAGCATTGTGCTGATGAGCGATATTTCCGATAACGCCGACCGATAACTTTTTCAAACATTTATCCCACATTTATCCCAAAGGAAGCAATATGCAAGTTTATTACGACAAAGACGCCGACCTCTCCCTCATCAAAGGCAAAACCGTAGCCGTTATCGGCTACGGCTCGCAAGGCCACGCCCATGCGGCCAACCTGAAAGATTCGGGCGTGAACGTGGTCATCGGCCTGCGCGCAGGCAGCTCATGGAACAAAGCCGTTGCCGCCGGACACGATGTGCGCAGCGTAGCCGATGCCGTCAAAGCCGCCGATGTGGTGATGATTCTGCTGCCGGACGAAACCCAGCCTTTTGTTTATCGAAACGAAATCGCCCCCAACCTGAAAGACGGCGCCGCCCTGGCATTCGCCCACGGCTTCAATATCCACTACAACCAAATCGTGCCGCCCCAAAACATCGATGTGATTATGGTTGCCCCCAAAGGCCCCGGCCACACCGTGCGCAGCGAATACCTCAAAGGCGGCGGCGTGCCCACCCTGATTGCCGTTCACCAAGACCACTCCGGCAAAGCCCGCGACATCGCCCTCTCTTACGCCGCAGCCAACGGCGGCACCAAAGGCGGCGTGATTGAAACCAACTTCCGCGAAGAAACCGAAACCGACCTGTTCGGCGAACAGGCCGTGTTGTGCGGCGGCGCGGTAGAGCTGGTGAAATGCGGCTTCGAAACCCTGGTTGAAGCCGGCTATGCCCCCGAAATGGCCTATTTCGAGTGCCTGCACGAGCTGAAACTGATTGTGGATTTGATGTATGAAGGCGGCATTGCCAACATGAACTACTCGATTTCCAACAATGCCGAATACGGCGAATACGTTACCGGCCCCGAAGTGATCACGCCCGCCACCAAAGAAGCGATGAAAAAAGCACTCTACCGCATCCAAAGCGGCGAATACGCCAAAATGTTTATTCAGGAAGGCGCCGCCAACTACGCCAGCATGACCGCCCGCCGCCGCCTGAATGCCGACCACCCCATCGAAAAAGTGGGCGCGCAACTGCGCAGCATGATGCCGTGGATTGCCAAAAACAAACTGGTGGATCTGGACAAAAACTAAACCGGCATACGGTGCGCCATAACGGTTTTTCCCGCTGCCGCAAAACACAGGCCGTCTGAACCCTTTCAGACGGCCTGAAACTTTCTGCATCATCCAAACAGCCAGTGCCTTATAAAAATTCTGCCTGAACTGCCTGCCCCCAACCCAACCGCCGGCTTTGCAAAGCTGCCGGGCGGAAACGGCAGTAATGATTTCAGACGGCCTGCGGTTTCTGCAAATTCAAATATGGGCGGCATGTGGATAACGGCCGTTTAGCGAACCCGTTTTCCCTCCGCCGCAAGAATATAGCCCATCTCTACATTTCCGTTACCGCATGGCTGCACCCCAGCCAGCTCAAAGAAAACAGTTTTATAAGCCCCAGGCGGTACAGAATCAGCTCCGTACTGTCTGCGCGGCCTGCCTTGCACCCAAAGGGTACGATACAGGCCGTCTGAACCCTTTCAGACGGCCTGTATTTGCAATAAGCCAAACCAACATACCATGCTTTTACAGCGGATTCACGATAACGGTTGCAGCAGCGGTATAGATTGAAGGCGAAGCCGCAGGGAGTACACCTGCCCTGCGGCAACCGTTTAGCGGCGGTAGAGTGCCGCCATGGTTTGCGCCGCTTTCACACAGGTTTCCACATCTGCCACCAGCGCGATGCGCACATAGCCTGCACCCGGATTGCCGTGTCCGGTATCCCGCGCCAGAAAGCGGCCGGGCAACACTTGGACGGCGGCCTGCTGCCACAGCGTTTTGGTAAAGGCCAAATCGTCGCCGCCCGGCACTTTCAGCCAAATATAAAACGAAGCATCAGGCAGGCGCACATCAAAAGCGGTTTGCAGGATAGGCAGCACTTTGTCGAATTTTTCCTGATACAGGCGGCGGTTTTCGACAACGTGTGCTTCATCGTTCCAAGCAGCGGTGCTGGCGCGTTGGACGGGAATGCTCATGGCACTGCCGTGATAGGTCCGGTAGAGCAAAAAGGCTTTGAGCAACCCGGCATCGCCCGCCACGAAGCCGGAACGCAGGCCGGGCACGTTGGAGCGTTTGGACAGGCTGGTAAACATCACGATGCCCTTGTTGCTGCGGCCGAGCTGCCGTGCGGCCTGCAAACCACCGATGGGCCGGTTGCCGCCGAAATAGATTTCAGAATAGCATTCGTCAGAAGCAATAACGAAACCGTAGCGCTCCTGCAGGGCGAAGAGTTCCGCCCAATCGCCAAGCTGCATCACGCTGCCGCTTGGGTTGCCGGGCGAACACACAAACACCAGCCTGGTGCGCTGCCAAACGGCTTGCGGCACCTGGCTCCAGTCGGGCAGAAAACGCGGGGCGCGGCAGTTGGCAAAATGAATTTCGCCGCCGCCGAGCAGGGCGGCGCCTTCGTAAATCTGATAAAACGGATTGGGGCAGACCACAGCGGGCTTGGGGCCGTCTGAAACATGCTCGAGCACCACTTGGGCAAAGGCAAACAGCGCTTCTCGGCTGCCGAGCACGGGCAGGATTTCGGTTTCGGGGTTGAGCTGCAGGCCGCCGTAGCGGCGTGCCGCCCAATCGGCACAGGCTTGGCGCAGCTCGGGCAGCCCGGCCGACAAAGGGTATTGTTCAAGCTCGGGCAGAGCGGCGGTGAGCGCATCGGTAATCACGACAGGCGCGGGGTGTTTGGGTTCGCCGATGTGCAGCGGCACGGGCACAACACCGGCGGGAGGATGAATGCCGGCCAGGGCTTCGCGCAAGCGGGCAAATGGGTAAGGTTGCAGGGTGTTAAGTAACGGATTCATAGCATGGGTTTGAACGGCATAATATTGAAAATAATGCGTATCTTAACATCAATCACGCAGGGTGTGCGGCTGCAAAAGCGCGGTTTCCACCGCCGTTGCCGGCGCATTACGGCTGCAATAAAGCCCTGCGGTCGGCTGCAGCGTTTGGGCGGTTAATCACGGCACAAACCGCGCAGAACAAGATACCGAGCCTCAGGCACCACCGGCGCAATCCGCCTTCTCGGCTTGCCGAACCGGCCTCTTCCGGCTGCCAAAGAGATGCAGCGCTGTATCGCTGCTATCTTTGATGCACTGCATATCTACCTCACCGCGCCCGACACATACCACCCCAACACCGCCAGTGCCGCTGCCAGAAACACCCATGCACTGATTTGCACGATTTCGTGCAGGGCGCGTTTCTGTTTACGGCCAAACAGGCGGTGCACCACCAAAGCAACCAGTGCAATCAAAAACACAATGCGTAAAATGCGGCCTATCATGATATTCCGTTTTCCTGCCAAACTTGCCGCAGCGGCCGTCTGAAAAATCCAGCCCCACCCTGCCGGGCTGTGTAAAAACAGTGGGCTACCCGCTGCGGCCATACACACACAAACCATAACCAAACCGCTATAATAGCCGCTTTCCCAAACCAGCGCCTGCCGCCATGACCGACAAAACCGATGTTTGGATTGTAACCCCGCAGAAAATCGCGTTTGAAACGCCGCTTGCCCTGCAAAACGGGCAAACCCTGCCGCGCTTCGATCTGATGGTCGAAACCTACGGCACGCTCAATGCAGATAAATCCAACGCCGTATTGGTCTGCCACGCCCTTTCGGGCAACCACCACGTTGCCGGCCGCCACTCGCCCCACGACAAACACCCCGGCTGGTGGGACACCATGGTCGGCCCCGGCAAGCCCATCGATACCGGCCGCTTTTTTGTGGTGGGGGTAAACAACCTCGGCGGCTGCCACGGCAGCACCGGCCCCTTGAGTACCAACCCTGAAACCGGCGGAGAATACGGTGCCGATTTCCCCGTGGTAACGGTAAAAGACTGGGTACAGAGCCAGGCACGACTGGCCGATTATTTCGGCATCCGACAATGGGCGGCGGTTGCAGGCGGCAGCTTGGGCGGAATGCAGGCCCTGCAATGGGCGGTAGACTTTCCCCGGCGCGTGCGCCATGCGCTGGTGATTGCCTCGGCTACCCGTCTTTCTGCCCAAAATATCGCCTTCAACGACATCGCCCGCCAAGCCATCATCACCGACCCCGATTTCCACAACGGCCACTACCGCCGCCACGGCACCATTCCCCGCCGCGGCCTGCGCATTGCCCGCATGATGGGGCACATCACCTATCTGGCCGAACAAAGCCTGGGCAGAAAATTCGGCCGCAACATGCACGCCGAAGGCTATCGATACAGCTACGATGTTGAATTCGAAGTCGAATCCTACCTGCGCTATCAGGGCGACAAATTTGCCGAGCGCTTCGATGCCAACACCTATCTGCGCATGACCAAAGCGTTGGACTATTTCGCCCCCGCCGCCGAGTTCGGCAACGATTTGACCGCCGCCCTCAAAACCGTGCAGGCCAAATTTTTCGTGGCCGGCTTCAGCAGCGACTGGCGTTTTGCCCCCGCCCGCTCGCGCGCGCTGGTGAAACATTTGGTGAAGGCCGGCAAAAACGTGCAGTATATCGAAATAGAATCGCACCACGGCCACGATGCCTTTCTGATGGCAGACGAGCCTTATCTTTGCGCCGTGCGCACCTATATGGACAACATAGCCCGGGAGTGCTGCCGTGATTGAACTGCGCGATGATCTGCAATTGATTTACGACTGGATTCCCGCCGGCAGCCGCGTGCTGGATTTGGGCTGCGGCAGCGGCGAGCTGCTTTCTGCGCTGATGCGGCAGAAAAACTGCACCGGCTACGGCGTGGAAATCGACACCGAAGGCGTGATTGCCTCGATGTCGCGCGGCATCAACGTGATACAGGCCGATTTGGAGCAGGGGTTGCGCGATTTCGACAGCGGCAGCTTCGATGTTTTGGTACTGAGCCAAACCATACAGGCCATGCAGAACACCGAAACCATCCTGCAAGACCTCACCCGCGTGGCCCGGCAGGCCATCGTGTCGTTTCCCAATTTCGGCTACTGGAAAAACCGCCTGCAAATCGGCCTATCCGGGCATATGCCGGTGAGCGAACGCATGCCCTACCAATGGTATAACACGCCCAATATCCACTGGTGTACGCTGCACGATTTCGACCGCCTGTGCGCCAAAAACCATATCCGCGTGCTCGAGCGCACGGTGATGACCGCCGGCAGGCGCATCAATATCCTGCCCAACCTGCTCGGCAGCCTGGCGTTTTACCGGGTGAGTTAGTTTATGACAAACAATCAAACAGAGGCCGTCTGAAACATTTCAGACGGCCTGAAGTGTATTTATCACAGTATGAAACCTTTGCCCCCAGATGTGGATGCAGTTCAAGGCGCAGCAGCGCAGCGGGCGCAAACATATCAGACAGACAGGCAGGCGAGCGGACAGTACCCCAAAGGGCAGAAACGCACAACACAGAAATGCGCCGCAGATGGGAGCAGGTGCAAAGGCCCCGGCATGGCTGCGTTCCGTTTTCAGCGGAATAACTGCACCGTTGCCAAGCCCAAAGCGGCCAGCAGCAGCGAGCCGAGCAAATGCAGCAAAACCACTGCCAGCACAGCACCCCACCGCTGCGCTTGCAACATACCGATAATTTCCAGCGAAAACCCAGAAAAAGTAGTGAGACTGCCGAGAAAACCGGTGATCAGCAGCAAACGCCAATTGGGGCTGAGCGCAGGGAAACAGTCCAGCAATGCGGCAATCAGGCCGATTAAATAAGCACCCGTCCAGTTTGCCGCCAGCGTGCCGAACGCAAACCACGAAGCCGTGCCCGCAAACCATAGGCCGAACGCGTAGCGCAGCAATGTGCCGAATGCGGTGCCTGCAACGATGGCGGAAAAATTGGCAAACATGGTGCTATCCTGTCAAACCGAAAAGGCGGCCGGTGCCGGAAAAGGTTTTCAGACGGCCTGAAATCTTGGCAAAACTCATTAAAGCCGTCTGAGATGTTGGATTCCGTCATGCTCGGGCTTGATCCGATAATCCAGCATTTGCATTCAGGCGGAAGGTGGATATTTCAGAAGTATCCGGCACCGGATTGCCGGGTCAAGCCCGGCAATGGCGGGCTGTGCTACCGGAAACCGTGTATCCGCATAAGTTTTCAGATGGCCGGAAGCCAGTGCCGCAAAGGTTTTGGTCTGAAACCTTTACAGTGGATTCAATTAATTTTCAGTAGTAAGGCAACAAGCCGCAGCAACGTTGTAATGGAGTAAGCAGATTCACTATAGCAGGCCGTTTAGGCCGTCTGAACATTATACTCGGATCAAGCCCGGGGGTATGGCGGGAAGCCGACAACCGGCTATCCGGCAAAAGCTACGGCATTTATTCCGCTGCAGGCAGCTCCATCGCCAGCACGGCGGCCTGCTGACGGCGGCGGAAGGCTTCGAGTTGTTCGGCCAGCCCGGGGCTTTCGTTGGCCAGCATGGCCACGGCAAACAAAGCTGCGTTGGCAGCACCGGCCCCACCGATGGCAAACGTGGCCACAGGAATGCCTTTGGGCATCTGCACGATAGACAGCAACGAATCTTTTCCGCTCAGATATCTGCCCGGCACGGGCACACCCAACACCGGCACGGTGGTTTTGGCCGCCACCATGCCGGGCAGATGGGCTGCTCCGCCCGCGCCGGCAATAATGGCTTTGATGCCGCGCGCACGCGCGTTTTCGGCGTATTCAAACATTAAATCGGGAGTGCGGTGCGCGGAAACCACGCGGGCTTCATAAGCTACGCCGAACGCTTCCAAAATCTTTGCGGCCTGCTGCATCACCGGCCAGTCGCTGCTGCTGCCCATGATAATGCCGATTTGAATCATTGCTGCTCCTTAAAATAGGGTTGGGGGGACGGGAAACCGCTGTCTGTGTCCGGCGGCGTCCAAGGCGCAACGGCAGCAGAACCGGCTTCATTTTTGCTGCGCCGCTGCCGCGCCCTGCCCCGCTGCTTTATGGTTTGTTTATGGTTTGCGGCCGATTACCCTGAGTCGGAAAACGGGCAGCCCATTATACACAAGGGCATGCCCCGAAGCGGGATTACAGCCGTCTGAAAAAGCTTTCAGACGGCCTGAGATCTTTGCAAAAATACCTTTAATAATGCCGTCTGAAATGCTTAAATCCGTTATTCCCGCCTACACGGGGGAGCGCACAGCGGACGTGCAAAGCTCATGACGATTATTGAATATTTCAGACGGCCTGAATGAGTTTTGGCAAAGGTTTCGGCCTGTCAGCGTTTTTTCAATTCGGCATAAGCGCGCTTGGCCGCCGGGCTGTCGGGATAGGTTTGAATCAGTTTGCGCCAAGTGTCGCGGGCGATGTCCTGCTGCTGCATACGGTATTGGCACGAGCCGACACCGAACAGGGCTTCAGATGCCTGGGGGTTGTTGCGGAAACGTTTGGCAAAGCGGTTGCCGATATTGATCACCGATTCGCAGTTACCCATGCGCTGGTGGCTTTGCAGCAGCAGATACATTTGCTCGCGGGCATCATCGCTGCCGTTGCCGCCGCTGTCGGCACCGCGCAACAGCGCAATGGCGGCGGCGTAATTGCCGCTGCGGTATTGCCTGAGGGCATGGTCGTATCCGCCGGCAACGGGGCGGGCGGAGTCTGCCGGGGCGGCTGCACCGCTGCCGCTGCGTGCGGCCGTGCGGGCGGCAGGGCGGCGTTCCAATTGACGCACACGGGTTTGCAGGCTTTCTATCTGCTGCTCCAAACGGGCCGTCTGAATGCCCAGTTTATGGATTTGCGCCTGCATATCGGGTTCGGGATAGGGAATACGCGCTTGGGGCGGACGACTTTGGGTTGCCGGAGCCGGAGAAGCGGCCATATCGGCGCAGGCATTGAGCAGAAAAACGCAAAACAGCAGGGCGGGAAATTTGGAAGGCATGATGTTCTCACGGTTATTTTTTCAACAACAGGGTAAGGCCGTCGCCCACGGGCAGCGTGATGGGAATAATGCGGTTATCGTGCGGCAGGTTGCGGTTGAATGCCTGTAAAACGGCATGGGCATCGGGGCTGTCGGCGGTAGCAGGCTGCAGCACGCGTGAACCGAGCAATACATTGTCGATAGCGATGATGCCGCCGCTGCGCACCAGTTGCAGACAACGCTCGTAATATTGCGGGGTGGGCGGTTTGTCGGCATCAATCAAGGCGATGTCGTAGCTGCCGCTGCGGCCTGCGGCGATTAAATCATCGAGCGTGAGCAGCGCGGGTTGCAGGTGCAGGGTGATTTTGTGCGCCACGCCTGCGGCCTGCCAAGTTTCGCGGGCGGTGTCGGTGAAAGTAACGTTGATGTCGCAGGCGGTAACGGTGCCTTCGGGCGGCAGCACCAAAGCCATAGCGGTGCTGCTGTAGCCGGTAAACACGCCCACTTCGAGATAATGTTCGGCGCGAATCAGCCGCGCCAGCCATGTGAGCAGCGCGGCCTGCTCGGGCGCAACGGCCATTTTGCCCAAGCGGTGTCCGGACATACGGCGGCGCAGGGCGGCCAAAACGGGCGGCTCGGGCTCGCCGATGCTGTTCAGATAGCCGGCAAGCTGCGGGGAAATATGGTGTTTGTGGGTTGACATGGCTGCAAAGGCCGCCTGAACGGCATCAGTCGGGCTGGTAGGCGTAGGGCTTTTTCGGCAGTTTGGCCGCTTCATAGCCCGCCTGTTCTTCGGGGTTGAGTTCCACATCCCACAAAAGGGCGCGGTTTTTCAGGCGTTGCTGAGCCTCTTGCGGGTGTTTTTCGATGTAGTCGTTAAGAAAACGGGTGGCCTCGGATTGGTAGTGATACATGGGGTGTTCTCTTTCGGTTTGATGCATTTATGTTGCTCAATACGCGCAATTATAGCCGAAAAAACGGCATATGCGGCGCAGTGATGGGGTATAATGCGCCGTTTTGCCGGCAGTGCGGCGGATTTGGCAGACAAGCCTGCCTGTCGGGTAACGCAGGCCGTCTGAAACCTTTTGCAGCAAGGTTTGCATTCAGGTTTTTCTGCAAAGGTTTCGGGTGTCGGAAAAGCCGGGGTGTTGCGCTTTCCATGCGCAAACGGCGTGTGTTTTGCCGCAATCACGGCTTCGTGATTTTTTGGGTATACTCAAAAAACATGCGGCTCCGCCGTGCCTTTCGGCATCACTCTCTCCGAAAATCCCAAAACGGGCGTTCGGATAAAAGTGATAAAGTGTAAACAACACTAGAATTTTCTACATTTCAGGCATTTCAGACGGCCCGGTATTTGTTTTATGGTTGGATCAATATGTTGAAAAAATGGCTGCGCAAAGTGCTGCCCGGCAAATCGGGCAGGCTGCGTGCGCACAAAGAAACGGTTGCATTTGCCGAACACCGAATCAGCGCCGATATGCTCAGCTTCGCCGCCGAAAAAGTGGTGCGCCGCCTGCACAACGAAGGTTTCGAAGCCTATGTGGTGGGCGGTGCGGTGCGCGATCTGCTGCTGGGCATCGAGCCGAAAGATTTCGATGTGGCCACCGATGCCACGCCCGAGCAGGTGCGTAAAATATTCCGCCGCAGCCGCATCATCGGCCGGCGTTTCCAGATCGTGCACGTGATGGTGGGGCCGGAAACCATCGAAGTTACCACATTCCGCGGCGGCGGCAAGGTGCAGCACAACGAACACGGCCGTATCATGAAAGACAACACCTACGGCAGCATGGAAGAAGATGCCGTGCGCCGCGATTTCACCTGCAATGCGCTGTATTACGACCCGATACGCCAACAGATCATCGATTTCCATCACGGCGTGGCCGACATCCGCGCGCGCAGGCTGGTGATGATCGGCGACCCGGGCTCGCGCTATCAGGAAGACCCCGTGCGCGTGTTGCGCGCCGTGCGCCTGTCGGCCAAGCTCGGCTTTGAAGTAGAGCGGGAAACCGCCGCTCCGATTGCCGAGCATGCCGGCCGTCTGAAACAGGAGCCGGCGGCGCGCCTGTTTGACGAAATCATGAAGCTGCTGTTTTCCGGCCACGCCCTGCAATGCCTGGCACAATTCGAGCGTTTGGGCGTGGCGGCCGGCATCCACCCGATTCTCACCGCCCTGCAACAGGCGGGAAAAAACGGGCAGGGCATGATTACGCACGCCCTGCGCAACACCGATGAGCGCTTGCTCGCCGGCAAATCGGTGTCGGTAGGTTTCGTGCTGGCCGCCGTGATGTGGCCGCAGCTCGAAAGCTGTTGGCAACGCAATCTCGCCGCCGGCCAAAAGCCTGCACCCGCGCTCACCCAAGCCGTTAATGAGCTGCGCGACATCGGAAAAGGCTGGGGTGTGCCGCAGCGGTTTTCCGCCACCATGCGCGAAATCTGGCAGCTTCAGCCGCAATTTGCCAACCGTCGCGGCGCACGCCCGCACCGCCTGATTGCCCACCCGCGCTTTCGCGCTGCCTACGATTTTCTGCTGCTGCGCGCCGAAACCGGCAGTGCCGACCCCGGGCTGGCGCAATGGTGGACGGCCTTCCAACACGCCGGTGATGAAACCCGCCTGCTGATGAGTGCAGGGCAGGAAAAGGAAAACGGCGGCGCAGGCGGAGAAAAACGCAAACGCCGCCGCAGGCCGCGCAAAAAGAAAGAAGGAAGCAGCCATGCCGTCTGAAAACCGTTTGGCTTTAACACTGCTGTTCCGCGAGTATTGCAGCCTGTGCCGCAAAATGCGCAATGCCCTGCTGCCCTATCAAGCCGAATACGGATTTGATTTGGAAATCATCGATGTGGACAGCCACCCGCAGCTGGAAGAAAAATACAACGAACTCGTGCCCGTTTTGCTGCACGGCCACACCGAAATCTGCCATTGGTTTTTAGACGAACCCAAATTGCAGGCTTTTTTGCACGCCTGCCGCCAGAGTTAAACCACTTGTTTGGCAACCGCTCCCTGCAAATTTCAGGCCGTCTGAAAACAATTTGTTCAGACGGCCTGATATCTTTGTGCCGCGCCGCAAAAACCCTTACACTACCCGCTTTCACCGCCACAAAAAGGAACCACCATGAGAAGCCGCCGTTTACGCGAACTGCTTGAATTGCTGCAACCCTATTGGTCGAAAGACCCCGAGCTGAACCTCACGCAGGTTTTGCAGAAAATCGCCGCCGAAGCGGGCTTTCACAAACCGCTTGCCGAGCTGACAGACGAAGTGGTTATCTACCACCTGAAAATGAGCAGCCTCGGCAGACACGAACCCGTTCCGGGCGTGCAGAAAGATTATGAAGAAGACTTCAAAACCGCCCTGCTCAAAGCGCGCGGCATCATCAAAGAATAAAACAGAGAGCGGAATCCAAAACCATTTGCGTGCGCCCATGCCCGCACACGATACCGGCGCAGCAAACACCGGCATGAATTTGCAAACGCTTCAGGCCGTCTGAATCATCAAAACCGCCCTACTTCCAACCTATTTTCCAACCCGCCATGCACGCACAGCCGTTTGACCCGCTCGCCATTGCCGTTGAAGGCACCAACCTGATTGAAGCCTCGGCCGGCACAGGCAAAACCTACAACATCGCCGCCCTCTTCACCCGCCTGATTGTGCTCGAAAAAATGCCGGTGGAAAGCATATTGGTGGTTACGTTTACCAAAGCTGCCACCGCCGAGCTGAAAACCCGCCTGCGCGCGC
The DNA here is from genome assembly GCF_014297595.2 of Neisseria musculi. Taxonomy (NCBI): domain Bacteria; kingdom Pseudomonadati; phylum Pseudomonadota; class Betaproteobacteria; order Neisseriales; family Neisseriaceae; genus Neisseria; species Neisseria musculi. The sequence goes on from NZ_CP060414.2 coordinate 1,534,945, forward strand.
GCTTGGACGATGCCTTGTCGGCGTTGGAACACGGCGGCACTTCAGACGGCCTGCAAAACCACTACCTCAGCCGCCACCCCGGCGACGGCTTTATCCTGCCGCTGCTGCAGCAAGCCCTGCAGCACGAAAGCCGCGAAAGGCTGATGGTTCGCCTGCAGGCCGCCATCAGTCGATTCGACAATGCCTCGATTTACACCATACACGGCTTCTGCCAGCGGCTGCTGCGCGACTATGCCTTTTTGTGCCAAGTGCCGTTCGATGTCTCGCTCACCGGCGACACCCGCGAACGCCTGCTCACGCCCGCGCAGGATTTCTGGCGCGAAAAAGTGTCGCCCAACCCGTTGTTGGCACAATTGGTGTTCAAAAACCGGCAAACCCCGCAAACCGCGCTGGCGGCCGTCAAACACTTTACCGGCCGCCCTTATTTGGTTTTCAGACGGCCTGAGAGCGATTTAGCCGCAAGCTACGCTGCGGCAGAACAAAGCTGGCAGGAAATCCGCACCGCCCTGCCCGCTTTGGAAGAAAAATTCTGGACGCTGTTTGCCACCGTTTTAAACGGCACCTATTTCAAAAAGCCTTCCTATCAAGAACTCTTCGCCACCCTGCAACAGGCCGCCGCACACAACCGCCTGCCCGAGGTGCCGCAAGAAGCCAAGAAAAAGGAAGATTTTTTCAAACGTTTGGAAAACCTTTCTGCCGAAACCCTGCCCGGCAAAATCAAAAAAGGCAAAACGCTAGATGCCCAAACGCAGGCCGGGTTCGACAAACTGGCCGCGTTCGGCCGCCAACTGGCCGGCATTGCCCAAACCGAACAAAACGCCCTTGCCGCCCTTTATTTCGATCTGCTCGACTATCTTGCCGCCGCGCTGGCCGAACACAAAAAAAACCACCGCGAGCGGGTGTTTGACGATTTACTGCTCGATGTTTACCACGCCCTCGCCACCGGCGCACACGCCGATGCGCTGGCGCAAGCTGCCGCAGCCGACTGGCAGGCCGCACTGATAGACGAATTCCAAGACACCGACCCGCTGCAATACACCATCTTCAGCCGTCTGTTTGCCGGGCAAAACCGCCCGCTGTTTTTGGTGGGCGACCCCAAACAGGCCATTTACAGCTTTCGCGGCGCCGATATCCACGCCTATCTGCAGGCCGCGCACGATGCCGGCAAACGCTACACGCTGGCAGTCAACCACCGCAGCCACGGTAAGCTGATACGCAGCATCAACGCCCTTTTCCGGCTAAAAAACCGCCCGTTCGTCATCGACCATATCGGCTATGCCGATGTGGGTGCCTCACGCGAAACCTGCCGTCTGAACGCCGGCGGCAGCGCCATACAGGTGCGCTGGCTCAACCGCCCCGATGAAAACAGCAACAAAGACATGCTGCGCAGCCGTGCCGCCGCATACTGCGCCGATGAAATCGCCGGCCTGCTCAACCAAGCCGCAGCAGGCCGTCTGAACTACCGCAAACATCCCGATGATGCCGGAAAACCGCTGCAGTCGGGGCAGATTGCCGTATTGGTGCGCACCTACAACGAAGGGCGGATGGCGGCCGCCGAATTGAAAAAACGCGGCATTCAAAGCGTGTTGTTAAGCCGCGAATCGGTGTTTGCCACCGAAGAAGCCGCAGCCGTTGCCGCCCTGCTCGGCTTTTGGCTGCAGCCGCACGACACCGGGCCGCTGCGTTTCGTGCTCGGCGGCGTGCTGTTCAACCAAACAGCCGCCGAACTCTACGCCCTCAACCGTGATGAAAACAGCCTGCTCGAATGGATGGCATCGGCACACGATGCTGCCGAAACCTGGCAGCAATACGGCATTTACGCCGCCATGCAGCAGTTTGCCGCGCGCCACGGCATTGAAGAGCGGCTGCTGGCCGAAGGCAACGAACGCAGCCTCACCAACTATCACCAGATTATCGAAAGGCTGGCCGAAGAAAGCGGACACAACCTCGGCCCCGCCCCGCTGCACCAATGGCTGCTCTCGCAAATTCAGACGGCCGCCGACAACACCGCCCACCCCGACAACAACCTGCTGCGGCTGGAAAGCGATGAAAACCTGGTGCAAATCGTAACCATGCACGCCGCCAAAGGCTTGCAGTATCCCGTGGTATTCTGCCCGTTTGTGTGGGACAGCAAAAAGCCCGAAAACCACTGGCAGATTCTCCACCGCAACGGACAGGCCGAACTGCTCGCCCCCCACCAGCCCGATGAAGCCGACAGCAGCCGCCTTGCCGATGAAAACCTCAGCGAAAACCTTCGCCTGCTCTACGTTGCCCTTACCCGTGCCGAAGAGCGCCTGACCGTGTATGCCGCACATTGCAGCGACACCCCCCGCAACCCGCTGGCCTATCTGCTCGAAGGCGGCACAGACGCAGGCCGCGCCGAAACCGAAGCTGCCTATACCGCCGCCGCAAAAACCGAGCGGGCCGCCAAATTGAAGCGCAACTGGCAGCAGTTTATTGCAAACGCCCCCCCCAACACCGATTTTGCGTTCACCGAAGACATACCGCCGGCGGCAAACTACCGGCCGCCGGCGGCTTCAGACGGCCGCTATCTGGCGCAAAACCTGCCTGTCCGGCTGTTTGAAACCATAAACCACACCAGCTTCACCGGTTTAAGCCGCCAAACCCGCCACCGCAGCGGAGATAGGGAGCAGGCCGGCGAAGAGCTGCAACCGACCATCGATCTGGCCGAAACCGGTGATGCGCCCGTATTCAGGCCGTCTGAAAACCCACCAAGCCCGGGCGGGCGCGATATCCATGCTTTTGCGCGCGGAGCCGATGCCGGCGTTTGCCTGCACGAAATTTTAGAGCAGTTTGACTTTTCCACCCCCGCATCCGACCAAAGCGATCTCGTGCGCACCGTCCTTGAACGCTACGGCTTCGAGCCGCATTGGCAGCAGGCCGTTGAAACCATGCTCGACCACACCCGTTCTGCACCGCTGGGCAGCGGCACGCTCGCCGACACGCCCACAAAACGCCGCCGCGCCGAAATGGCATTCACGCTGCATATGCACGACTTCACGCTCAAACACCTGCAGCAATGGTTTGCCCGCCCCGATAACGGCCTGCCCGCCGAGTGTGCCGCTGCCGCCCAACTCTTGGATTTTAACGATGTAAAAGGCTTTCTCAACGGCTTTATCGATATGGTGTGCCTGCATTCAGACGGCCTCGTTACCCTAATCGATTATAAGTCCAACCATCTCGGGCCAACCGCCGCCGATTACCACCAGGCGGCCATGAACGAAGCGGTGGCACACCACCACTATTACCTGCAGGCCTTGATTTACGCCATTGCCGCCGCACGCTATTTCCGTTCACGGCAACAGCCTGTGCAGAAAATCGCCGTACGCTATCTCTTTCTGCGCGGCCTTAACGGCAGCGGCAACGGCATTTGGGCTTGGGATTTCGATATCGGGCTGCTGTCCGGCTGGCTGGAAAACGGCTGAGTCTGTTACGTTTATTTTATGGTTCAGCCAAAATACAAACGATACCGCCCTTCCGTGCCGCCCATAGTGAGCCCGCTTTATTTGGATTGCGGCTCTGCTGCGCCCCAGCCCAAAGAGCACGGTTTTGCCGGCCGCTAAAGCGGCAGTGTAGCCGGCTCCATATTGTCTGTGCGGCCTGCGGCCCTGCTCCGTATCGAAAACAAAGCGGATTCACCATACGCTGTATCGGTTCGGCATCTGTTTCGTTTTATTTCGATTCCACATCAAAACCTTGATGCTGCCACACACCAAACTGCACACCAAAAACGCAGCCCCATAAACACCTGAAGCCGTCTGAAAACAAGGCGCAAAGAAAACGGCATACCCTTAAGTATGCCGTTTGTTGGCCGGTACTCAATAAGACTGCTGTATTTGGCAGTGGTTTGTGTGTCAGTCCTCTTGCGCCCCGGTTTGCAGATAATTGTGCAGACCCATGCCGGCAATCAGCTCCTGCTGGGTTTCCAGCCAATCAATATGCTCTTCGTTGATGTCTTTCAGTTTTTCGAGCAAATCGCGCGAAACATAATCCTGCTTCTCTTCGCACAATGCAATTGCCTCCACCAACGCGGTGTGCTTTTTCTGCTCTTGGGTCAAATCGCACTCAATGATTTCTTCAGCGCTCTCGCCAATCAACAGCTTGCCCAGATCCTGCAGATTGGGCAGACCTTCAAGCAGCAAAACACGCCCAATAATATCATCGGCAGCTTTCATTTCCACGATAGACTGCTTGTAGAAATGTTCGCCCAACTCCTCAAGCCCCCAGTTTTTCAAAATGCGGGCATGCAGGAAATATTGGTTGATGGTTACCAGCAGCAAACCCAAGTTTTTGTTTAGCTCGCGGATAACCAAACGGTCGCCTTGCATGACAATCTCCTTTCAGACGGCCTGTTACAGCTGGCTTTGCAGGTAGTTTTGAATACCCACCAAATCAATCAGGCGCAATTGTTGTTCGAGCCAGTGGGCGTGATCCTCTTCAGTGTCTTTCAATTGCGCGACCATCAGTTCGCGGGTAACGTAGTCCTGCTTTTCTTCGCACAATTTGATGCCTTTTTTCAGCGCATCGCGCACTTCGTATTCGGTATTCAAATCTGCTTTAAGCGCAGATGCCACATCTTCGCCCACGTTGATTTCGGCAGGAACCATTTTCGGAGTGCCGCCCAACATCAGGATACGGCGGATAAAATCCTCCGCATGCTGGGTTTCTTCTTCCATTTCGTGATTCAAACGCTCAAACAATTTGCTGTAGCCCCATTCGGCATACATGCGTGAGTGAATGAAATATTGGTCGCGCGCGGCCAATTCTCCCGCCAGCAATTCATTCATATAATCAATAATAGCTTTATCGCCTTGCATGATGTGTCCTTTCGTTTGTGTTTCGGTTTTGCATGTCTGCTTGGTTAAAATTGTAAGCAACAAACCTGGTTTACACAAACTTTCCATTTAAAATACAAACAATTATCAAAGGTAACAACTGCTCGGAAAAACCGTTTGAAAAACTAATGGCTTGTTTCCGTTTGATTTTCGTTGCGCTTAATATTAATAATTTATTGCAACGCGGTTTTTTATTTACAAAATTTAACTTTAAAAAAATCAACCAAACCGCAACACCCCCCTTCCACTCCGCCCCATTCAGCTTGGGTCGTGTTTTTTATCTTTATTTTCAACCATGTTATAAATTATTTCTTTTCGCTTATTAAAATAATTTATCGCCGCTGCCACATAGATAACTGAAAGAAACCAAACGAATACCATGTTATAATACGCGGTTATTTTTAGCTATCAGGCTGTTTGAAACCATGAAACAAATCCGCAATATCGCTATCATCGCCCACGTCGATCACGGCAAAACCACACTGGTCGATCAACTTCTGCGGCAATCCGGCACGTTCCGCGCCAACCAGCAGGTTGACGAGCGCGTGATGGACAGCAACGATATCGAAAAAGAACGCGGCATCACCATTCTCGCCAAAAACACCGCCATCGAATACGAAGGCTACCACATCAACATTGTCGATACTCCCGGACATGCCGATTTCGGCGGCGAAGTGGAGCGTGTTTTAGGCATGGTCGATTGCGTAGTGCTGCTGGTCGATGCACAGGAAGGCCCGATGCCGCAAACCCGTTTCGTAACCAAAAAAGCCTTGGCGCTCGGCCTGCGCCCGATTGTAGTCATTAACAAAATCGACAAACCTTCCGCCCGCCCGAGCTGGGTAATCGATCAAACTTTCGAGCTTTTCGACAAACTCGGCGCTACCGATGAACAGCTTGATTTCCCCATTGTTTACGCATCCGGCCTTTCCGGTTTTGCCAAACTGGAAGAAAGCGATGAAAGCAGCGATATGCGCCCGCTGTTTGAAACCATTCTGAAACACACCCCGCCCCCTTCCGGCAGTGCCGGCGAAACCCTGCAATTGCAGATTTCCCAACTCGACTACGACAACTACACCGGCCGTCTCGGCATCGGCCGCATTCTCAACGGCCGCATCAAACCCGGTCAAGCGGTCGCGGTGATGAACCACGAAAAACAGGTAGCGCAAGGCCGCATCAACCAGCTGCTGGGCTTCAAAGGCTTGGAGCGTGTGCCGCTTGAAGAAGCAGAGGCCGGCGACATCGTGATTATCTCCGGCCTTGACAACATCGGTATCGGCGTAACCATTTCCGATAAAGACAACCCAGTCGGCCTGCCCATGCTCAGCGTGGACGAGCCCACCCTCACCATGGACTTTATGGTCAACACCAGCCCGCTGGCCGGCACTGAAGGAAAGTTTGTAACCAGCCGCCAAATCCGCGACCGCCTCAACAAAGAATTGCTTACCAACGTAGCCCTGCGCGTGGAAGACACCGCAGATGCCGATATTTTCCGCGTATCCGGTCGCGGCGAGCTGCACCTGACCATTCTGTTGGAAAACATGCGCCGTGAAGGTTATGAATTGGCCGTAGGCAAACCACGCGTGGTGTACCGCGAAATCAACGGTCAAAAATGCGAGCCGTATGAAAACCTCACCGTTGACGTACCCGATGACAACCAAGGCGCAGTAATGGAAGAGCTCGGCCGCCGCCGTGGCGAATTAACCAATATGGAAAGCGATGGCAACGGCCGCACCCGCCTCGAATACCATATCCCCGCCCGCGGCCTGATCGGCTTCCAAGGCGAATTCATGACACTCACCCGGGGCATCGGCCTGATGAGCCACGTTTTTGACGACTACGCTCCCGTAAAGCCCGATATGCCCGGCCGCCACAACGGTGTGCTGGTATCACAGGAACAAGGTGAGGCCGTTGCCTACGCCCTGTGGAACCTCGAAGACCGCGGCCGCATGTTTGTGTCGCCCGGCGAAAAAATCTACGAAGGCATGATTATCGGCATCCACAGCCGCGACAATGATTTGGTGGTCAACCCGCTCAAAGGCAAAAAACTCACCAACGTGCGCGCCAGCGGCACCGATGAAGCCGTGCGCCTGACCACGCCGATCAAACTCACACTGGAGAGCGCGGTCGAGTTTATCGATGATGACGAGCTGGTGGAAATCACCCCCCAATCCATCAGGCTGCGCAAGCGTTATCTGCAGGAACACGAACGCCGCAAGCATTTCAAAAAACCAGATTAATCCCACCGTTTAAATGCCAGGCCGTCTGAAAATGTTTTTCAGACGGCCTGGCGTTGATAAACATACCGCGCCCCGCCACAACCGCCCCGCGCATACCGGAAAACCCGTATCAGCGGTATAACCACCCCGCTTTAATACTCATTACAACATTGACACAACATTGACCCGCCTTTACCCCGCCCGTTAAATAACCGCACTCCATTTCTGCTGCCGCCTTGCCATGCCATATGCGAAAGCCTGCGGCCCGCTGCTTTATGTTGTAAATGTACAACCCGCCATAACGGATTCTTTTTATCCCGCAACCGCCCAGGCCGTCTGAACACAAATTCCGGCAGGTAAATACCCCGTGCCGAATATTTCCCTACGGCCAATCTGCAAAAATCAAGCACAAACCGACCGCAGGCAATACCGGCCGCACAACAAGGCAGACCAAATATGGCAGTGATATTAAAATGCCGGAAAAGGCCGGACTTTTACGCCTGCCACGCCAAACAGCTTGTATTTTTCCTGCAACAATGGCTTTCCGGTTTTTGCCTATTCTCAAAAATCAGGCCGCTTCAGCGTGCCTTTAGGCATTCTCGGTTTCTTTAAAACAACCCAAAATGAGCCGCCAAGCAACAACAGAAAGTGTAAAAAACGACTCAGTCGGATTGCTCCCTGCCTATCCTTATTGCAGCCCAGATCAGCTATACTGCCCGCCTTTCCACACACCGGGCCGTCTGAAAAATGCACACACCCGATTGCGCCATACTCGGCATGGGTTATTTGGGCAAGCCGCTGGCCGAAAAAATGTTTGAAAACGGCAGCCGCATATCGGCACTCAAGCGGCAGTCCGTCTCTGCCAACCTGCCGGTGAATCTGCACACCGCCGATTTAAACCACCCGCGGGTTTTTGAGGCGGATTTTTGGCAAACATGGGCAGACAAACCACTGTGGTTCTGCCTGCTGCCGCCCTCCGCCGTTGCCGACTATCCTGCCCTACTGGCCGGCTGGCTGCAACTTGCACGCAATTTCGGCATCAAGCACATCGTTTATGCGGGCAGCACTTCAGTTTACGGAGATGCCGCCCGCCCGTGCAGCGAACACACCGCTCCCGACCCGCAAACCGAAAGTGCCTGCAAAATCTACCGGGTTGAAAAACTGCTGCGGGAGAGCGGCATCCCCAATATTGATATTTTGCGTTTGGGCGGCCTCTATTGTGCAAAGCGCCATCCTTTACACAGCCTGCTCAAGTGCAGCAATCTTACCGGGGCACACCGGCCCGTAAATATGCTGCACCGCAACCGTGCCGTGGCAGCCCTGCACCGCGCCGCCGTTACACCCGCCGGTTTGCGGATACGCAACATCGTTGAAGCGCAACACCCGACACAATACAATTTCTACCGCACCGAAGCCGCCAAACTCGGCCTGCCCGAACCTGCATTCAACCTCGGAGACCAAAGCGGCGGTAAAACCGTATATACAGTTTATGGTGATTTCGCCGACCTATTATTGTGATACAGAGACCGTCTGAAAAATTTATCAGATGAGTGAACCCTATAGCGCCAAGCGGCTCGGTATCTGAAACTTAAATGTGTATTAACCCATAAAAAAACCACCCCGGTAAGCTGGCAGATGTCCGGCTTTTGAGAGGGTGGCTTCATTTTTCAGACGGCTTTTTTCTATTGGAATACTTTGCACTGTTGATCTACTTTTGCCCCACCGGCAAAAAAACTATCATTATCCGAACAGGCACTGTCGCTGCTTTCACATATCACGGTGATTAACGATTCGTTGATTTTGATCACGCGCGGCTCACCGCTTTTATCGAACGCAACAGCTTTCAAGGTAAATTTACCATCGTGCGCACCACGGGCGTTGCCCTGCGGGCGGATACAGAAATGCTCGGTTTCCGCATACGGCAGCGCGGGCCAAGTAGTAGAAGTTTGTTTGAATGAGCGGCGCTGCTGGTAAAAACGCTCCATGAAATGAGCATTTTGCAAAAGCACCGCACGGACATGGTTCAATCGGGCATCGCGGATATATTTTTGATAGGACGGAACGGCAATCATAACCAAGACGGACAATACCGCTACGGCAGCGAGCAACTCAATCAGCGTAAAGCCTTTTTGACTAGCGTCTTGCATAATTTTCCCTATATATTTTTGATTTATAGAAAAATTATGCTCATCCGCCATAAGGCTGTAAAGAAAAAGCGTGTGTTTTTTAGTTTTGTGTGTGATTATTTATACATATAACATGTATCGGCATGGTTTGCTGAAGCATTTCCGGCCTTAGGCTTGCATAAAGTAACCACGCCGTTGCCGTCTATCTGCATATACCGTTCCTCCCCGGGGTTGGTTGTTTTGTTTGCGTTTGCAACGATAACATAATTATCTTCTATGGGATTTGCCGCACTATTGCCGGCAGGCTCCCGATAGGAAATATCAAAATACGGATTCTTTTCAAGGGCATTTGTAATTTTTTGCCGCTCGGCTTTGTCTGCATCAGTAGAATGGTTGGGAAAGCGCTTGTTTTGCGCATAATAGCGCTCCATGATCTGCGCATTGAGCATTAAATCGGCGCGCACGTTTTCCAAGCGCGTTTGGCGGATATAGGTTTCGTAAGACGGGTAGGCGATGGTGGCCAAAATAGCCAGCGTCAGCACCACAATCATCAGCTCGACCAGCGTAAAGCCTTGTTGTTGCGTTTTCATATCGGATTGGTATCAGGTAAGTGAGTCAGCGGTTGTTTTCAAAGAGGCGGGCGTATCCTTATCCGCCTCCTAAGCCGAAATGCGTATAGTGTAAATCTTATAGATTTACCTTTTCGATTTGTAAAGTATAAATTGATTTTGCGTTCTTGGTGTGCAAAGGCGATATTTGGTATCGTAAATATACTAAGCGGAATAATTAACTTTCGAAACTGTTGTATTTTGTGTGTATAAATAAGCATCACAAGCGGGAAAATGTGTAAAATTTCCTCCCAGCCCGTGTAAAAATAAATCATAAAATATATTAAAAAATAATAAGTTATGATTTATTTTTTTATGCTTTACGCTTGGCGGCACGTTTTTTTTACAGTAAACTCACGCCCGTTTTTCAGTTTGTTTTCCAAAAATATCCGTAATGGATAGTGTTCACATCGAGGCATTATGGCAAAAGCGATTAAATGGATCGGGACAGCAGCCGTTGCAGTTGTATTGGGTTTTGCAGCATGGGTTTATTTCAAACCGAAAGAACAAATCAACTATCTCACCCAAACAGTAAGCCGCATCGACATCAACCAAACGGTCAATGCCACCGGCGAGATTTCGGCAGCCCAATTGGTAACGGTAGGTTCGCAGGCCTCAGGCCAAATTAAAAAGCTGCACGTTAAAATCGGACAACAGGTTAAAAAAGGCGATTTAATCGCCGAAATCGATTCAACAACACAATTAAACGAGCTAAACACCAATAAAGCCAAACTCGACACTTATCAAGCCCAACTAGTTTCTGCCGGAATCAAGCAACGCACTGCCGATAAAAAGTACAAACGCGAAAAAGCCTTATGGGCTGAAGATGCCACCTCCAAACAAGAGCTTGAAGATGCGGAAGACGCGCTGGCCGCAGCCAAAGCATCGGTAGCCGAGTTGAAATCATTAATCAGACAAACCCAAATTTCCATCAACACCTCAGAGGCCGACTTGGGCTACACCCGTATTTCGGCAACAATGGACGGCACAATAGTATCGATCCCCGTAGAAGAAGGCCAAACCGTGAACGCCAACCAAGCCACGCCCACCATTGTGCAGCTTGCCGATTTGAGCAAAATGCTGAACAAAATGCAGATTGCCGAAGGCGATGCCGGCAAGGTAAAAGCCGGCCAGGCATTAACCTTCACCATTCTTTCGCAGCCCGACAACACCCGCTCTGCCATAATCGACACAGTCGATCCAGGCTTAACCACCATGTCGCAAGGCTCCTACACCACCAGCACCGACACCACCGACACCGCGATTTACTACTATGCCCGCTCCTTAGTGCCCAATGAAGACGGCTCGCTGCACATCGGCATGACCACCGAAAACACCATCACCATCAACCAGGCAAAAAACGTTTTGAGCGTACCGAATCTGGCGGTTAAAAATCAAAAAGGCAAAAAAGTGGTGCGCGTGTTAAACGATAAAAACCAACCACAGGAGCGTGAAATCAAAACCGGCCTGAGCGACGGCACCAACACACAAGTACTCTCCGGCTTGAAAGAGGGTGAAAAAGTGATTATTTCGGAAGCAACTGCCGCCGATGCGCAAAAAGAGCTCCGGGGCGGCCCCATGGGCCCGATGTAACGGAGCACCCCCATGAGTTTGATCGAATGCAAAAACATCAACCGTTATTTCGGCAGCGGCAACAACCGCGTACATGTGCTGAAAAACATCAGCCTGAGCATAGAAAAAGGCGACTTTGTTGCGATTATCGGCCAATCCGGCTCGGGTAAGTCCACCCTGATGAACATCATCGGCTGCCTAGACTCCGCCTCTTCAGGCTCCTACACCATAGACGGCTTGGAAACCTCCCAGATGGATGCCGACCAACTGGCCGGTTTGCGCCGCAAACGCTTCGGCTTTATCTTCCAGCGTTACAACCTGTTGAGCACGCTCAGCGCCCGCGACAATGTCGCCCTGCCTGCCGTTTACGCCGGCATGGAACACGCCGGCCGCAACCTGCGCGCCGACAAACTGCTGCACGATTTAGGCTTGGAAAACAAAGAAGGCAACAAACCCAGCGAACTTTCAGGCGGCCAACAGCAGCGCGTGAGCATCGCACGCGCATTGATGAACGGCGGCGAGATTATTTTGGCCGATGAGCCCACCGGCGCACTGGACACCCAATCGGGCGAAAACGTGATGGAGATCATCCACAGCCTGCACAAACAGGGGCATACCGTCATTTTGGTTACGCACGACCCCGGCATCGCCGCCAACGCCAACCGCGTGATTGAAATCCGCGATGGCGAAATCATTGCCGACACCAGCAAAAACACCGAAATCCCGCCCAGCAAGGTAGAAAGCGTCAAAGAAAACACCTCGTGGCTGTTTTTCAAAGACCAATTGATAGAATCATTCCGCATGTCGGTGCAGGCCATTATGGCGCACAAAATGCGCTCGCTGTTAACCATGCTCGGCATCATCATCGGCATTGCCTCGGTAGTGTCGGTGGTGGCTTTGGGGCGCGGTTCGCAAGAGAAAATCCTGTCGGATATCAGCGCCATCGGCACCAACACCATCAGCGTTTACCCCGGGCGCGGGTTCGGAGACCGCCGCTCGGGCAGGGTGCGCACACTGACCATCGGAGATGCCCAAGCAATTGCCAAACAAAGCTATGTGGACAGCGTTACCCCTATGGTTGCCTCCAACGCCACCGTTACCTACCGCAACACCGATGCCACCGCCCAGCTTTACGGTGCGGGCGAACAATATTTCGATGTGCGCGGCATTAAAATCGAAGAAGGCCGTCTGTATGATGCCGATGATGTCAAAAACAACGCCCAAGTAGCGGTTATCGATCAAAACACCAAAAACAAACTGTTTTCAGACGGCACCAACCCCATCGGCAAAACCATTTTATTTAAAAAACGCCCGCTGCAGATTATCGGCGTAACCGAAAAAGACACAAGCGGCTTCGGAAGCAGCGAAAACCTGCAAATCTGGACACCCTACACCACCGTCATCAACCGGATAAGCGGCCAGCGCCATATCAATTCGATTACCGTCAAAATCAAAGACGAGGCAAACTCGCAGGCAGCCGAAAAAAGCCTGAACGAGCTTTTGCTCTCGCGCCACGGCGTAAAAGACTTTTTCATGCAAAACAGCGACAGCATCAAACAAACCATCGAAAGCGCCACCGGCACCATGACGCTGCTGATTTCGTCTATCGCCTTTATTTCACTGTTTGTGGGCGGCATCGGCGTGATGAACATCATGCTGGTTTCCGTAACCGAACGCACCAAAGAAATCGGCGTGCGCATGGCCATCGGCGCACGGCAGAGCAATATTCTGCAACAGTTTCTGATTGAGTCCGTGCTGATCTGCCTGATCGGCGGCTTGGCCGGCGTACTGGTTTCGTTCGGCATCAGCACCCTGTTCAACTATTTCGTTCAAGACTTCGCCATGTCGTTTTCCACGCTCTCCATCGCAGCCGCCGTAACCTGCTCCACCGTGATCGGCGTGGTATTCGGCTTTATGCCCGCCAAACGTGCCTCACAACTGAACCCCATTGATGCTTTGGCACATGACTAATCTGCTTTCAGACGGCCTAAAGCCCGTTTAGGCCGTCTGAAAAAGGAACCTTCCCCATGAAACGCACAACATTTTTTCAGACGGCCTCAAGCATCGGCATTATGCTCGCACTGAGCGGCTGCGCCGTCAAACACACCCCCGCCCCCCGCTTCACACTCGAAGCCGCCGGCAGCGTGATTTCCGCCGAAGAAACCGCCCAACGCTACAACATCAACAGCCAATGGTGGAGCATCTATAACAGCAGCCCACTCAACAGCCTGATTAACCAGGCGTTTGAAAACAACATCGACTTAAAGCAAGCCGCCGTCAGCATCAACAAAGCGCTTTATCAGGCCAATATTCTCGGTGCAGAACGGGTGCCGGGCTTTAACGGCTCGCTTGGCGCATCCGGCTCTAAAAACCTGAAAAGCGGCGCAACCGGCCAATCGTTCAGCAGCCAGCTCGGCCTGAGCTACGAAATCGACCTATGGCAGAAACTCAACGCCCAAGCCGATGCACAAATGTGGGAATACAAAGCCACCCGGCAAGACCTGGCCGCCACCCGCCTCACACTCGCCAACAACGTGGCCGATGCTTATTTCAATATCGCCTATCTCAACGAAGCCGTTGCCCTCACCGAAAAATCAGTAAAACAATACCAACACATCAACCGCATCGCCTCAGCCAAATACCGATACGGCAAAGCCGATGCCGCCGAATCGCGCCAAGCACAGCAGTCTTTATTGTCGGCACAAAACAGCCTGGTGCAGCTCAAAAACAGCCGTGAAACAACAGAAGAAACCCTGCGCAACCTGCTGAATCTCAAGCCCGGCCAAAACATGGCCGCCGAACCGCCGGGCTTCCGCCTGCCCGATGCAAAAGGCGTAGATTTGAACGTGCCCGTATCCGCCCTCGCCAACCGCCCCGACCTGCGCGCTGCCGAATACCGTTTGCAGTCTTCCCTACGCAGCGTAGATGCACAGAAACGGAGTTGGTATCCGAGCATTACCGTGGGCGCTACCGTCAGCACGTCTTCCAACAAAGCCAAAACCGCTTTCGATATTCCCTTGCTCGGCGGCTCGGTGCAGGTGAACCTGCCTTTCTTAAACTGGAAAACCCTGAAATGGGAAAACAAAACCGCCGAAGCCAACTTTGAAACCGCACGGTTGAATTTCGAGCAAACACTCACCACCGCCCTGAACGAAGTGTTCGGCAACTACCAAAAATACGCACGCGCCGAAGAAAGCTTAAAAAACCAGCGCCAAAAATACGCGCTCGACCAAAAAAACAGCCGCTATTACGAAGTGCGCTACCAACACGGCAAAAACGAACTGAAAGACTGGCTTGACGCACTCAACACTGAATACAGCTCCGCCCAAAGCCTGCTAAGCCAACGTTACGAAGTACTGAAATATGAAAACATGGTGTATAAAACCATGGCCGGACGCTACACACTAAAAGATGGAAGATGAACCTGCCGTCTGCCCGATCACCGGCTTAGACAGTTTAATCAAGCGGCTTCCAAGGGATGAACCCTGCATCGAATAGGGGTTCCTGTTGTAGAAAATCCCAGCCTGTTTACAGTATCCCAAAGAAAATACTATATGAATATCCATAAAAACACCCATAAAAACACTCGGTTCACTCCACATAATTACCAAGCTATTTGACATGTTCATACCCAAAACAAAATCAGTATGACCCACTGTCCAAGCAATAAAACATCAGCATAATCACCCCATTTAACACATATTAAAAGCTGCCCGGTTGCAACTACTCATCCCTCAGAAAAGCACTAACAACCGCTTTAAGCAAATAAAATACGGTATAAAGTGTTTGACCAAGCGGGATCGGGAAATCAAGGGGAACTCAGGGAAAAAGCCAAGCACTATAACAAGTTTGACCCTGGTGAAACGGTGCATATCAATATCAAACGAACGACTGCCGTTGCTGCAAAGCTAAAAAACAGTCAATCAATGGGATTATCTGTTTGTTGCCATTTAAGATTTCCCACGCGAATTGCATTATTCATTTTGCCTGCTCCTACCACAAGTACCGTCAAGCTTCTGCTGTGCAACGTGGTTAACTGCTTCGATACGATAGAGTACGTTTATTCCGATTAATGATGTTGAGTACAAAGGTGGTACCAATTACCGTTCAGCGATGCACATACTTTAGAAAGCATATAAGCTGTACAGATATCCTGATTTCTTACCCAACACTGGCTGCTCTGCCCGTTCGGTCATCGTTTCCCTCAAAGCGTCCAAACCCAGGTTTTCGGTAACTGAAACACTCACCGCCACCACCCTACCCTGTTTGTCGCGCAATATGCCGGCAGGGCGTTGGCTGTCGGGCAATAGATCTATTTTGTTATACACCACCAGCTGCGGTATTTCATGGGCGCCGATTTCTTCGAGTACAGCATTCACAGCGTCCATCTGCCGCTCGAAATCAGGGTGGGCCGCATCGACAACGTGCAACAGCACATCGGCCAATGCGGTTTCCTCAAGCGTGGCCGAAAAAGCCGACACCAGCTTGTGCGGCAAATCGCGCACAAAACCTACCGTGTCGGTGAGAACCACGCTGGTTTGGTGGTTGAGATACAGACGGCGGGCGGTGGTGTCGAGTGTGGCGAAAAGCTGGTCTTTCGCCAATACATCGGCTTTGGTCAGCCGGTTGAACAGGCTGGATTTGCCGGCATTGGTGTAACCCACCAGCGCAAAAGTTTTGATATTGCCCTGCATGCGCGCCTTGCGGCGGGTGGCGCGTTGTTTCTGCACATTATGCAGCTGCTTTTTCAGCGCGGTGATTTTTTGGTTGATGAGGCGGCGGTCGGTTTCGAGCCGGGTTTCGCCCGGCCCTTTCAGGCCGATACCGCCTTTTTGGCTTTTCAGATGGCCGTAGCCGCGCACCAGGCGTCCGCTCAGGTGGCTGAGCTGCGCCAGCTCTACCTGCAGTTTGCCTTCCTGCGACTGTGCGCGTTTGGCAAAAATCGCCAGAATCAGGCCGACACGGTCGAGCACGCGGCATTGCAGTGCCTGCTCCAAATTGCGCTCCTGCGTGGGGCTGAGTTCGTGGTTGAACACCACCAGCTCGATATTGTGCCGCCGCACGGCTTCGGCCAGCTCTTGTGCCTTGCCGGTTCCCACAAATAAAGCAGTGTGCGCTTTGCTGCGCCTGGCGGTTTCGGTGCACACCAAATCGCCGCCTGCGGCCCTCACCAGCTCTGCTGCTTCGTTTAAGGCCGTCTGAAACGCTTGAATGCGCAACTCGTTGGCACCGGTATAGCCGGCTTCGAGCATCACGCCCGCCAACATCACGCGCTCAGGATTTTCAAGGGATTTGTCGATTTGAAACAGGGTGGGTTTGCTCACGGCGCAGGCTCCATCGGGCGGTTTTTTCAGACGGCCTGGAAGCTAGGCCGTTCTCGGCACTTTGTTAAACAGCCGGTAAAAATTTTCGGTGGTGGTTTCGGCGATGCGCTCCGGCGTTTCACCGCGCAGCTGCGCCACGAAATCGGCGGTATGTTTCACATAGGCCGGCTCATTGGGTTTGCCGCGCTTGGGCACGGGAGCAAGAAACGGCGCATCGGTTTCGAGCAAGATGCGGTCGGCGGGCACATATTTGGCCGCCGCCTGAATATCGGGAGCGTTTTTAAAGGTAACGATGCCGGAAAACGAAATATAAAAGCCCAAATCCAGTGCGGCTTTGGCCACTTCAACGTTTTCGGTAAAGCAATGGATAACGCCCGCATGCGCCTGATGTTCGCGCAACAGGCGCATGGTGTCGGCAGCCGCATCGCGGGTATGCACCACCAGCGGCAGGCCGCTTTGGTTGGCGGCAAGGATATGGCAGGCAAAACGCCGGTGCTGCCAGGCCAAATCGCCTTTGCACCAATGGTAATCCAAGCCGGTTTCGCCGATGCCGGCAACTTTCGGGTGTTGCGCATGGCGCACCAGTTCTTCAAGCGTAAATTCTTCGGCGTCTTCCCGGTCGGGGTGTATGCCCACAGTGGCGAAAATATGGGCGTTGGCCTCGGCAATCGCCAACACTTCGGCAAAACTCTGTTTGCTCACGCTGATGGCCAGTGCCTGTCTGACTTGGTTTTCCGCCATATTGGCAAACACTTCGGGCAGGCGGCTGCTTAAGCTGTCGAAATTGAGATGGCAGTGGGAATCGATTAAATACATGATATTGTTTGCTGTATTTGGATAAATTTAAGCCGCTTTGGCGGGTTCGCGTTATTTCTGTTACGGCATTGCTGCGTTTCAGTACAAAGAGAACGATCGCGTAAGCCGACCGGGCGGCAGCAGAACCGATTTTATGCTGTCCGTACTGCCCTGTGCAATTGCAGATGAAATGCCCGTGGGCGGCACAGAGCCGGTTTCATGCTGCCCGTACTGCCTGCCTCCCTGCGCTGAAAAACGATACCAACCCTATAACAGTGCCAAAATCCAAAAACCGTCTGAAAAAACATAGGGCTGCCGAACAGCGCGTTTTTTCAGACGGCACCAAGCCTTTGCAAAAATACCCTGAGTGCCGTCTGAAATGCTTAACTCCCCTCATCCCCGCGCGGGTGGGAATCCGGCCTTAAAGCCATCAATTATTTTATTTCAATGATTTAAAAAACACACGGATTCCCGCTTACGCAGGAATAACGATGGTTGAATATTTCAGACGGCCTAAATGAATTTACCAAGATCTCTCGGCCTTTGAATATTCGGCTATTCGTAATAAGTGAATTTCGCCCGCTTCACATGGCAGAGCAGTTCGTAGGCAATGGTGCCGGCGGCCTTGGCCACTTCGTTTACGTTTACCGTATCGCCCCACAGTTCGACTTCGCTGCCTATGCCCTCTTGCGACACATCCAGCTCCACCGTCATCATATCCATCGACACACGGCCGATCACCCGGCTGCGGTGGCTGCCGATGGCAACAGGCGTGCCGCTGGGAGCGTGGCGCGGATAACCGTCTGCATAACCGCAGGCAATCAAGCCCACGCGGGTGGATTTTTCGGTATAAAACGCCGCGCCGTAGCCCACCGGCGAGTGCGGCTGTAACACCCGCTCGCCAAACACACGCGTACTCAGCCGCATCACAGGCTTCAAGCGGCTGTCGGCGTGGCCGAGCGGGCAGGCACCGTAAAGCGCAATGCCCGCCCTGCCCCAGTCACGGCGGGCGGCGGGATAGCGCAGCATGGCGGCAGAGTTGGCCAGGCTCTCTTCCCCTTCCAACCCCCCGCAGCCTGAATCAAATGCCTCCATCTGCATTGCGGTCATGGCGTCATCCACTTCGTCTGCGCAGGAAAAATGGCTGAATTTCACAATACTTTCAATATTTTGACTCTGCTTCAATGCGGTGTAGGCGGCTGCATAATTGTGCGGAAAAAAGCCCGAACGATGCATACCCGAATCCATTTTCAGCCACACTTTCACAGGCTGCTGCCATTGGTGGTGCAGCAGGGCTTCAAGCTGCCATTGGCTGCACACGGCAGGCCACAGGCGGTAGTGGTCAGCCGGCCGGTATTCTCCGGCCTCAAACACGCCTCCCAGCAGCAGAATCGGGTTTTCAATGCCGTGTTCGCGCAACTGCACCGCCTCTTCCACGCTTGCCACGGCAAAACCATCGGCCATATCTGCCAGCGCGTGCGCACACCGCACCGCACCGTGGCCGTAGGCATCGGCTTTCACCACCGCCAACAGTTTGCCGCCGTGGATATTTTTCAATATGCGGTAATTGTGGCGCAGGTTTTCAAGGCGGATTTGGGCGTTTAACGGGCGCATTTTTTGAAATATCCTCTACGGCAGGGTTGGCAGAATCGGTTAAAGGCCGTCTGAAAACGCAGTTTCCGAAGGAAAACAAGTTTCTGCGGAGCTAAAACGCAGTTTCCGAAGGGAAACAAGTTTCTGCGGAGCCAAAACGGCGTTTTTCAGACGGCCTGTTTGAAAAAAGAATTATAGGCCGATTGGTGCGGTTTTTAAATATATGCCGGTATCGAAAGCGTTAGTCTTTCAAGCGCAATTCGGCCGCGCGCGCGTGGGCGGTGAGCATTTCACCGTGCGCCAGCGTGGCGGCGGTTTTGCCGAGCTTTTGCGCCCCCGCTTCAGAAACCTGAATCAGGCTGGAGCGTTTTTGGAAATCATAGGTGCCCAACGGCGAGGAAAAACGGGCGGTTCGGCTTGTGGGCAGCACATGGTTGGGGCCGGCACAATAATCACCCAAGCTCTCGCTGGTGTAGCTGCCCATGAAAATCGCGCCGGCGTGGCGGATTTTTTGCGCCCACTGCTGCGGGTTTTCTACTGATAATTCCAAATGCTCGGGCGCGATATAGTTGGCGATTTCGCAGGCTTCGTTTAAATCTTCCGCCAGAATAAACGCCCCACGGTTGCGCAGCGAGGCCTCGATAATGGCGCGGCGGGGCATTTCGCCAATCAGCCTGTTCATAGCCGTCTGAACATCATCGAGATAGGCTTGCGAAGTGGCAATCAGAATGGCTTGGGCGATTTCATCGTGTTCGGCTTGGCTGAACAAATCCATCGCCACCCAATCGGCAGGCGTGCTGCCGTCTGCAATCACCAGAATTTCAGACGGCCCGGCCACCATGTCGATGCCCACCACGCCGAACACGCGGCGTTTGGCGGCGGCCACAAAGGCATTGCCCGGGCCGGTGATTTTATCGACTTGAGGCACGGTTTCGGTGCCGTAAGCCAGCGCGGCCACTGCCTGCGCGCCGCCGATGGTAAACACTTTGGTTACGCCGGCAATATAAGCCGCCGCCAACACGATGTCGTTGCGCCCGCCTTTCGGGGTCGGCACCACCATAATGATTTCCTGCACGCCGGCTACATGCGCCGGCATGGCGTTCATAATCACCGAGCTGGGATAGGCCGCCTTGCCGCCGGGCACATAAATGCCAACCCGGTCGAGCGCGGTAATTTGCTGGCCGAGCAGCGTGCCGTCTGCATCGGTGTAGGTCCACGATTCCAGTTTTTGGCGCAGGTGGTAACGTTCTACGCGCTCGGCTGCGGTTTTCAAGGCCGTCTGAACATCGGCGGGCAAACGCTCGAATGCGTTTTGCAACTCGGCTTGGGTGAGCGTTAAATCGGCCATGCTTTGCGCCGCCATGCCGTCAAAGCGGTTGGTGTATTCAACCACGGCCGCATCGCCGCGTTGCTGCACATCGGCGCAGATGCCGGCTACGATTTGGTCGATTTTCGGATCCTGCGCGGTTTCAAAAGCCAGCAGTGCTTTGAGTTCGGCTTGGAAATCTGGGGATTGGGTGTTGAGGTGTTTCACGGTTTCACTCTTTCGTGTTTTAAAATTTCAGCGCAAGTTTTTCAGACGGCCTGTGTCAATACGAAGCTGCCGTCCAGCAAGGTTTTAACGGTGGCTTCGTTTACCGAACCATCGAGCCGCACGCTCAGCCAGTGCGTTTTGTTCATGTGGTAGGCGGGCAGAAAACCCGTCTGCACGCGCAGGAGCTGCACCAAATCGGGCGCGGCTTTGATATTGGCCAACGGCACATTTGCGCTGCCTGCCAAGCCGAGTTTGGCGGCGGGCACATCCATTAAAACCGCATACCATCTGCCGTTGCCCGTGTGGCGGAGCACAGCATAATCGGGATGCCTCCGCCACGGATATTCGGGTACGGTAAGGTAGTGTTGGGCAGCATAATCGAGCAGGGTTCGGCGGCTCATTGCGCGTGTTCCTTGCGGTTTTCAGACGGCCTTATACGGCAGGCCGTCTGAAATCATCTTTTCAACAAGCCTTTTCCCCGCAAAAAACCCAGCATATGCGGGCGCACGGGGTTGCCTAAAGTTTTCGCCAGCGACTGCTTCCACGGCACGGTTTTGCCTTTGCGCCGCACATAATAATCCGCCACCGCCTGATTATAGCTTTCAACTGCTTCGGCGTTCAGCGCCGGGCAGGCGTTTTCGGCATATACCATGGCTTTGGGCAGGCGCGGTTTAAACGGCGGATCTTGGTCGGGATAGCCCAGGCACAGGCCGATCAGCGGAATGCAGTATTCGGGCAGGTTTAATATGTCCGACACTTTTTGCGCATCGTTGCGCAGCGCGCCGATATACACGCCGCTCAGCCCCAACGATTCGGCAGCGAGCAGCACGTTTTGCGCCAAAATGCCGACATCAACTGCGCCGATGAGGCTGATTTCCGCCCAATCGAGCTGGGCATCGGGAAAGATTTGCCTGTGCTTGGAAAAGTCGATGCAGAACAGCAGAAATTCGGCGCAATCAACAATATACGGCGCGCTGCCGGCGGCCTCGCGTATGCCCTGTCTCAAGGCGGGGTCGGAAACGCGGATAATGGAAACACATTGCAGATTGTTGGAAGTAGAAGCCTGCTGCCCGGCGCGGACCAGCGTGTCGAGTATTTCGTCAGAAACCGGCTGTTGCGTGAATTGGCGGATAGAGCGGTGGGCAAAAATGGTTTCTAAAGTGGGTTTGCTCTTCAGCATGGGCGGCCTTTGGGGTTGGGAGTTTTCAGACGGCATCAATCTTTGCTGACAAAGCGTTTATTGACGCGCACCCGTTCGCCCCTGCCGGCTTTTTTGATTTCCAGCCAGTCGCTGTAAATGGCGTGTATCAGGGCACGGTCGGTATCGAAGCCGTATTGGTGCGGGTTCACGGCGGGAGCAAGCTGCTTGAGCACATCACCCAACCGCGCCCAGCCGCCCTCGTCTGCCGCCGCGTCCACAGCCTGCTGCACCACCGGAATCAGCTTGGTAAAGGTGGGTTTGCCGCTGCTTTTGGGCTTGGCGGCATTTTCTGCGGCGGCAGGCTCCTCCGGCGGCGTTTCAGACAGCATGGTTTTAGACAGCACACCGGTTTGCGGCACCTTCGCCTTGCGGGCGGGTTTGCGCCCGGGAGCGGGCAGAATATCAGGCTTGGCGGCTTCGGCCGGGGCATTGCCCGGCTGCACGGCCTTGTTGCCGCGTGCAGTTTCGCCGGTTTCGCCCGGGCGGGGTTCGTGCTGCCCGTTTTCAGACGGCCTGCCGTTTTTTTCAGCAACGGTGCGGCGCCGCACTTGGATTTGGTTGTTGTCGGTGCGCCATTCAAAAATATCGAACGATTTGATTAATTCGGAAAGCTTGCTGAAGCCGTAAAGGCGCGGGTCGAAATCGGGGTTGATTTTGTTGAGGTAGCTGCCGATGGGGCCGAGGTTGGCCCAGCCCAAATCATCGGCGTTTTCGCGCACGGCGCGTTTGATGAGCGTGGCAGCATCGGGTGCAGACGAGCCGGCTTCGGCAGCAGGTTTGGCTTTGCCGCTGCTTTTGTTTTTATCGGCACCGTTTTTTTCAGGCCGGAAGATTTCAGTGTGGATGAATTTGTCGCAGGCCTTGCGGAAGGCTTCGGGGGTTTTCTTTTCGCCGAAGCCGTAAACGGTAAGGCCGCTTTCGCGCAGACGGCTGGCCAGGCGGGTGAAATCGCTGTCGCTGGACACGATGCAGAAACCGTCAAAATTACCGCTGTAGAGCAGATCCATCGCATCGATAACCAGCGCCATATCAGTGGCGTTTTTGCCTTTGGTATAGGCAAACTGCTGCACGGGAATAATGGCGTACGGCAGCAGGGCGGCCTTCCATTTGTTGAGGCCGTGGCTCCAGTCGCCATAGATGCGCTTGACGCTGGCGATGCCGTATTTGGCGATTTCTTCCAACAGGCGGTCGATGATGTCGGCGGGGGCGTTGTCGGCATCGATTAAAACGGCGAGTTTTTTGTCGGCAATATTCATGGTTTGTTCTTCTTTTGGGTTATCTTTGTCGGTTGTCTTTTTCAGACGGCCTCTGCGCCAACGGTGTCTGCAAAAGCATCGATTACCGGCCGGATAAGCGCATATTTCACCTTCAGCGCCGCCTTGTTCACCACCAAGCAGCTGGAAATATCGCAAATATGCTCCACCGCCTCGAGGTTGTTGGCTTTCAGCGTGCCTCCGCTGGAAACCAGATCGACAATGGCATCGCTCAGCCCCACCAGCGGGGCAAGCTCCATCGAGCCGTAGAGTTTGATGATGTCCACATGCACACCTTTAGCGGCAAAATGTTCGGCAGCAATATCGGGATATTTGGTAGCCACCCGCAGTCGGCAGCCCGGTTGCGAAGCAGCGGCATAATCAAAGCCTTTGGGAGCAGCCACCATCATACGGCATTTGGCAATCTGCAAATCCAGCAGTTGATAAAGGCCGCTGCCGCCGTGTTCGATCAATACGTCTTTGCCGGCAATGCCGAAATCGGCCGCGCCGTATTGCACATAAGTGGGCACATCGCCGGCGCGCACAATCACCAGGCGGATATTGGCGCAGTTGGTTTCAATAACCAGCTTGCGCGATTTTGCCGGATCTTCTGCAGGCGTGATGCCAGCGGCGGCCAAAAGCGGCAGGGTTTCTTCAAAAATACGGCCTTTCGATAAGGCGATGGTCAATTGGTTTGCCTGCATATTTTGAAAACTCGGAGGTGAGATTATGCAGGCCGTCTGAAACTGTTTTCAGACGGCCTGATTCAAAAGGCTAAGATTTTAACAAGAGGCGGATATCGTCTGCAATCTGCTGCGCCGTATTGCCGTAAGGCTCAAACACGGCCACTTCCGAATTTTTATCAAGCAGATAAGTGCCCGCAGAGTGATCCACCAGATAAACCTTGTCGGACTGCTGCTGCGCCTTAGACGAAACCACCCGGTATTGCTGCTTGACCAGCGGCAAATCCTGCCCGCCAACAGCCGTCAGGCCGATAAAGCCGGGGTTGAACTGGCGCACATATTTTCCTATCAGCTCCGGAGTGTCGCGCTCCGGATCTACACTCACAAACACCACCGCCACATCATCTGCATCACTGCCGAGCTGTTTGAGTGCATCGCTGTATGTCAGCAATTCGGTCGGGCACACATCGGGGCAATGGGTGTAGCCGAACGACAAAATCACGGCTTTCCCTTTCAGGCTGCTCAGGCTGAAAGGCTTCCCATCGCCGTCAGTGAGCGTGAAATCGCCGCCGATGCCTTCTTTAAGCATATCCACGCCGTGAAAACCGGCAACCGCAACAGCTGCCTCCGATGCAGGTGCCGAAGCTGCAGGCACAGCTTCCTGCGGCTTACAGCCCGGCAGCGCAAGCGGCACAGCCAACGCCAACAACATATAAAAATAACCCGGTTTCAACATGCCGCCCTCCTTGAAATAACAACATAAAACGAGATGTTATCTTAACGCTAAACAGGCCGTATGAAAACCTTTCAGACGGCCTGAGCAAATTTATTATGCCGCCCCACCCCCTCCCCGCAAAAGCAGCGCCTGCTTCTACTGCACCACACCCTCACCGGTTCAGACCGTTGCAGCTCCCCTACCAAAACCGCACCTGCCCACCGGATAACCACCGGCACCGCAGTCCGCCAAACCCTACCCACCCGGCAACTTCGGCATTACAGACCCTGCTTCAAGCAAAGAATAATTTAATCGGCACACGATTGAATACAGCCCCAACAACGCCATACACACATCCAAGCAAAGCCGCAACTCACACACACTTCTAAAAATTTTCATTTAATATTATTTACTTATAACAAAGCAAAAAAACTATTTACAAAAAATCAGGCTGCCGTACTTTACAATATTTTTTTTAATACTATAATAAGCAATCTTACACCTGCCCAGGTGGCGAAATTGGTAGACGCAGGGGACTCAAAATCCCCCGCCGAAAGGTGTGTCGGTTCGAGTCCGACCCTGGGCACCACAAACCGCTTTCCAGCGGTTGTTTTTTGTCCGATATTATCCAAACAAACCAATCAAGCCATTATATTTAAAAGGTTTTCTTCCATCTTCGGTTTGCTTTTTCACCCAATTTCACCCCGTTCCGTCTGATTGAACCAACCGTTTTTAATCGGTAAAATTTCCGCACAGTTACCAACACCCCTTATTTTTTACCAACAAACGCCGTTAAACGGCTGCCAAATAAAAAACCTGAAACGAACCGCCCAGATTCAGAAAATTTCAGGCGGCGGTATGCAAACCGAACGGCGGCAAGTTATGGCGGCTGAAATACCGCATAGACGGAAAAGAGAAATTACTTTCAATCGGCAAATATCCCGCCGTTTCTTTGTCTGAAGCCCGCAAAGCCGCCGAAAATGCCCGCCGCTTGCTTCGCAGGGCAAGCCCAGCTGCCGCCAAGCAACAGGGGCCAAGCAGGAACGACAGGCCGCCACCGGAAACAGCTTTGAAAAAATCGCCCGCGAGTGGCATAAAAACCAACTGCCCCGCTGGACAAGCAACCATGCCGCCCGCGTGTTGTATTCTTTGGAAACAGACGCTTTCCCGATGCTTGGAAAGCACCCCGTTACCGAAATCAAAGCCCCGTTACAGCTGGAAACGGTAAGGCGGTAGAAGCGCGTGGGGTACCTGAAACCGCCGCCCGCGTGTTGCAACGTATCAAGGCCGTTTTCAATTACGCCATTCAGACGGGCAATGCCGCAGAGAACCCTGCCTTTGCCCTTTGCGGCGTGATTGTACGTGAAAAGGTCAAACACCGGCCCGCCTTTCCGCAAAGTGAAATCACAGAGTTTTACCACCGTTAAATGCGTGAACCGATGCGCCAAGAAAACCGCATAGCCATGATGCTAATCATGCTTACCTTTGTGCGGGCGGGCAATATCCGCTTTGCACAATGGAAAGAAATTGATCAGCAAGCGGCTATGGGTTATTCCCGCCGAAAAGATGAAGATGCGGGCGACGCATATTGTGTCCTTGTCTGATTGGACTTTAGAGCTACTGGAAAGCCTACACACCGCAACGGGGCATGGTTGTTATCTGTTTCCCAGCCGCACCCATTCAGACGGCCACATCAGCGAAAACACCGCAGGCAAAATCATTAACGTGGGATACAAGGGCATTGCCACGCCGCACGGTTTCCGCAGCCCGGCTGCCGATGTGCCGAATGAAAACGGTTTCCCGCCCGATGTAATCGAGCGACAGCTTGCCCATGTGGAACAAAACAAGGTAAGGGCAGCATACCACCGCACGGAATATCTGCCGCAACGGGTAGAAATGATGCAATGGTATTCAGGCTATTTGCGTGAGCGGTACAACACCGCCCCAGCCCTGATTGATGCAGAAAGAAGCTGATGTTGTGTAGGTTTTAACAACCGCCCATCATTGCCCCGCAATCCCAAATACCGGCAACCCCGCCGAAGCAGCGGGGATTTTTACCGCTTTTTTGTCGGCGGCATAATATGCCGTTGCTTTGCATTGGATTAAATTAAGGTAATAACATTAATCCAAAACAAACGCAGGAGTTTGATAATGGAAAAGATTATGACGAGCAGGAAGTTTAACCACTACACCACCCGCGCCATGCGGGAAGCCGACAGCGCGCCCTTAGTGATAACCAACAGGGGCAAGCCCGCGCATGTGTTATTGAGTTATGACGATTATCGGCAACTGGCAGGCAGGCCGAAAAGCGCGCTTGATGTACTGATGCAAATAGACAGCTCTGATGCTGCCGATATAGAGCTTGAGATACCGCCACGCAGCCAAGCGCAGCGGCGTAATGCCGATTTAGGGGAATAACTGTGTATTTGCTGGATACCAACATAATCAGCGAGATGCGGAAAATCAAACGCGGCACGGCAGACAAAGGGCTTACCTCTTGGCTTGCCACCGCCGACAGCGGCGTTTTCTACACCAGCCCTATTGTTGTGATGGAGCTTGAGCGGGGCATTTTGCTGATGGAGCGCAAAAACCAAACACAAGGAGCGGCATTGCGGGCATGGTATGGCGCAGTAATGGCCGAAATGTTCGCAGGCCGCATCTTGCCCATAGACCGCAACACCGCCGCTATTTGCGCCAAACTTCACACCCCCAACCCAGCCCCTGAAAACGATGCACGGATAGCGGCAACAGCCATACAGCACCGCCTTACATTGGTAACACGCAACACGGCGGATTTTAGAAACACTAAGACCGAACTGTTTAACCCATTTGCAGTTTAAGGCCGTCTGAAAGTATTTTTTGAGTTATCGGGAGTGAAAAAATGAATCAATGGGGAAGTTACGGTTATCTTTTGGAATATGCTGAGAGCGGGCATAGTTTCAGCATCTATGACGTAGCGGAAGATATTGAAAAGACAAGAGCAGGATAAGAAGATTGTTTACATATACCCTCCACAAAAAAGAAAGAAAAAACAATATCAGAGCAGCAGGTATCTGAAATAGAGCGAAATTTAAAAGAATCCAGAGAGATGCACAAAAAGGCCAAACGACTGAGAGATGAAGCGCAAAAAGAGAAAGACAAAGCAGAAAGGCTTAAAAGGGAGCATAAAAAGACACTTGAACAACACATAAAAAGAGCATCTAAGCAGGTTCAAATAGTAGAGAACGATAACAAGCAGCTTAGAGAAAGCCTTGCAAACAGCAAATTGGAATTAGCACGGGCCAAAAATGAATTAAAAATATACGAAAGCATGAAACACCACACGCCAAGCGGTGATGTTGTTATTTTAGAAAATGAGATTATCGCAAAGCTGAAGGCCGAGAATGCAAAGCCCAAGAAAACATACAAGCCGCCGATGGTAGAAATCGAAAGAAAAGGTAGAGAAATAGCGCGGCGCGACTTACAGAGAGCCGCGCTGGAAGCAGCAAAAGAAAAACAATTGATAAAAGAATCCAACAGAAAAGCCGCGCTTGCCCGACACGCAAAAACAAACAAACTAAAAGCACAGGCGATACGGGAGTACAAAGACAGCGGGTTAAGCAAAAATCAGTTTGCCAAACAAGCCGCGTCAAGATTTTATGTATCTGAATCAACGATGCGGAAAAACTGGCTGCAAGGCGTTTTAGCCATTGAGCGATACGCGAAAAACCCATACCCTATGCGCGTAAAAGCCTACTCTATGCGCGCATAGGGTATTATTTTGTCTAAAATTTCTTGAAAAAATGTAGCCATATTCCAACCACGCCCAAACGGGCAGAAAGCGATTGAATTAGGGCAAACACAATCTTGCGCCAACTTGAAGTAATCAAACGGCTAGGCATTTCGGTAAGCACGCTTTGGTACCGTTTAGACCCCAAAAACCGCCGCCACGACCCGATATGCCCCGCCCTTTCAGGCGGAAAAGCTATCGGCATCGGGCAAAACGCGGTTTATGCGAATATTACGGAATCGGCCGCAAATCTTTCCTGCTTTTCCTGAAAGAATGGGGGGTCGGTTTAACTTCGGCACACCGTCCGGGCAGCTTGAAACGCTGCGGGAATTGGTGTGGGATTTAAGGGCTAATCTACATAACTCCTAATCCTAAATATACGCACTCGGGCCGTCTGAAACGTTTCAGACGGCCCGAGTGCGTATTGAAAGATATTGGGGAAAAAATTAATTCAGATAAGGCATGGGATTGACCGCCTTGCCGTTAATCCGCACTTCAAAGTGCAGCTTCACGCGCTCGGCATCGGTGTCGCCCATCATGCCGATAACCTGCCCCGCGCGCACGGTTTGGTCTTTCTGCACCGAAATGCTCTGGTTGTGGGCATAAGCCGTTAATGTGCTGCTGTTGTGGCTGATAAGAATCAGCTTG
The DNA here is from genome assembly GCF_014297595.2 of Neisseria musculi. NCBI lineage: Bacteria > Pseudomonadati > Pseudomonadota > Betaproteobacteria > Neisseriales > Neisseriaceae > Neisseria > Neisseria musculi. The sequence goes on from NZ_CP060414.2 coordinate 1,563,838, forward strand.
CCGTAGCCGCGCAAGCCTTCGCCTGCATACAGTACTTTCCCCGCTGCCGCAGATTTTATCGGCGTGCCGGCTTCGCCGCCGATATCGATGCCTTTATTGGATCCGCCGTTATACGCTGCGATAATATTGGCGCGGCCGTTGTCCACCGGCCATTGCAGGTTGAGCCGGTTGGTGGGGGCAACGGTGGTTTCCCCTGCGGCAGAACCTGCCGGGGCACGCGCAGAAGTTGATGCGGAGCCGGGGCTGCCTTTCGGGCGCACGCGCAACACTTGGCCGACTTCGATTTTGGTGGGATCGCTCAGATTGTTCCAGGCGGCCAGCGTTTGCGCGCTTTGGCCGAAACGCAGGCCGATGCGGTAAAGGTTGTCGCCGCTTTGCACCCGGTAATGCCCTTCGGGAACGGGGCCGGAGGCGGTTGAGGAAGTGCCTGCGCAGGCAGCCAAAGCAAATGCGGCGGCGGCAAGCAGAAAGGTGGTTAATTTTGAGGGGAAAGCAGTTTGTGTGTTCATGGTGTAAGGATAGCAGATTTCGGCGGCCGCCCGAATGCCGGCGCGGCCTGTTGTTGGGAATACCAGTTTGAGCGCATGTATTTTACCCGTTTTCACATCGAAAATGCTTGAAAGCGCGCCGGCAGGGCTTTATTTTATAAAAAACGGCACCCCCGGTCGCGCCGCCGTTTCGGAGTTTATGCGCGGCAATACAATAATAAGGAGTTTGCACAATGCGATTTTTCGGTATCGGTTTTCTGGTGCTGTTGTTTTTGGAAATCATGTCTATCGTGTGGGTGGCCGACTGGCTGGGCGGCGGCATTGCGCTGGCGTTGATGATATTGAGCTTTATGGCAGGCGTGATGATGCTGCGCCACACCGGTCTCTCGGGCGTTTTGCTGGCGGGTGCCGCCATGAGAAGCGGCAATGGGATTTCGCTCTACCAAATGTTATGGCCCATCCGTTATGCCGTTGCCGCGCTGCTGCTGATGAGCCCAGGTTTTGTGTCGTTGGCCATCGCCCTGATTCTGCTGCTGCCGGTTAAAGGCAAACCGATTGCCCAAATGAACACAACCGGGGGCACTTTCGGCTCCGCCGATAATCCTTTCCGCCGCACCCCGGGCGGCAGCGGCGACATCATTGAAGGCGAATACACCGTTACCGAGCCGTCTGAAAAACCAAAACAAGACTATATCGAACACAAACCCGATTAATCAATCGTTACACTACACTGCATTTAAAGCGGCTCAGGCCGTCTGAAACTTTTTTCAGACGGCCTGAGTTTTTTACCCCGCTCCAACCATTGGGCCGTACAGCGGCACTGCGCTGCAGCAAAGCAACGCAAAACGTGCAGCCCGCCCCCGAGCCGATACAGCACATAGCGGCTCTGCATGCCCGAGCCACCGGCAGTTTCACCGCCCTGCTCCCATTCTGTGTGATTTCACCATTTCGTGCCGCATCGGTTTAAAACCCGCCGGCCATGCTATACAATAGCCTCTCCATATCAGCCTTATCGGGGAACTCTATGAGCAACATCAGACAAGCACCCAGCAGCATCGCGCCTGATCTCGATAATTACCACAAATGGCTCAACGGCTACACCGCCCAATTAAACGACAACGATGCCCAAATCCTGCTCAACGCCCGCAAGCTGGCCGAAACACATTACCCAGTCGATGCCCTCACCCCCCATGGCGAGCCGCTGCTGAGCCATGTTTTGGGCGCAGCGCAGATGGTGGCAGAAATGGATTTGCTGCCCGAGGCCGTCGCCGCCGCCATACTCACCGATATTCCTTCATTTATCGGAAACTGGCAGGAAACCGTAACCGAAAAATGCGGTGCAGCCGTATGCAGCCTGGTAGAAGGCATACACGAAGTGCAGAAACTTACCCACTTCGCCCGCATCGACAGTCTCGCCACACCCGAAGAACGCACCCGGCAGGCCGAAGCCATGCGCAAAATGCTGCTGGCAATGGTGGGCGACATCCGCGTGGTGCTCATCAAACTTGCGCTGCGCACCCGCACCATGCAGTTTATCGGCACCCTGCCCGACAGCCCCGAACGGCGCGCGTTGGCCAAAGAAACGCTGGATATTTTTGCGCCGCTCGCCAACCGCCTGGGCGTGTGGCAGCTCAAATGGCAGCTCGAAGATTTGGGCTTCCGCCACCAAAACCCCGAGCAATACAAAGAAATAGCCCGCCTACTCGATGAAAAGCGCACCGAGCGGCTCGAATACATCGAACACTTTCTGCAAACCCTGCGCAACGAGCTCAACAAATACCCGATCCGCTACGATGTGGCCGGCCGCCCCAAGCATATTTATTCCATCTATAAAAAAATGGTGAAAAAAAAGGTGGGCTTTGACGGGCTTTACGACATCCGCGCCGTGCGCATTCTGGTAAACAGCATTCCCGAATGCTACACCACGCTGGGCATCGTCCACAGCCTGTGGCAGCCTGTGCCCGGCGAGTTTGACGACTACATCGCCCAACCCAAAGGCAACGGCTACAAAAGCCTGCACACGGTTGTCATCGGCCCCGAAGACAAAGGCGTGGAAGTGCAGATACGCACTTTCGACATGCACCGCTTCAACGAATTCGGCGTGGCCGCCCACTGGCGTTATAAAGAAGGCGGCAAAGGAGACGGTGCCTACGAGCAGAAAATCGCCTGGCTGCGCCAACTGCTCGAATGGCGCGAAAACATGGCCGACAACAGCCGCGAAGATTTGGCCGGCGCATTCCGCACCGAGCTTTTCAACGACACCATTTATGTGCTCACGCCGCACGGCAAAGTATTGTCGCTGCCTGCCGGCTCCACCCCCATCGACTTCGCCTACGCCCTGCACAGCAGCATCGGCGACCGCTGCCGGGGCGCAAAAGTAGACGGCCAGATTGTGCCGCTCTCCACCCCGCTCGAAAACGGCCGGCGGGTGGAAATCATCACCGCCAAAGAAGGCTCTCCATCGGTAAACTGGCTTTACGAAGGCTGGGTCAAATCTTCCCGCGCCATCAACAAAATCCGCGCCTTCATCCGCCAGCAAAATGCCGATGCCGTGCGCGAAAACGGCCGCAACCAGCTTGAAAAACAATTGGTTAAATTATCGACCAAGCCCAATCTGCAAGATTTGGCCGAAAAGCTGGGCTTTAAGAAAATCGATGACCTCCACACCGCCATAGGCCAAGGCGAAGTGTCGCCGCGCGCCATTCAGAAAGCCTGCGGCACGCTGGTCGAGCCCCCGCCGCCGCCCCTGAGCGAAACCACCATCGTCAAGCAGTCGAAAATCAAAAAAGGCGGTAAAAACGGCGTGTTGGTTGACGGCGAAGACGGCCTGATGACCACCCTGGCCAAATGCTGCAAACCGGCACCACCCGACAACATCACCGGCTTCGTTACGCGCGGACGGGGCATTTCGATACACCGCAGCAACTGCACATCGTTCAAACATCTGGCCGAACAGTCGCCCGACAAAGTGCTCACCGCCCAATGGGCGCAAACCCACGAAGGGCAGGTTTTCGCCGTGGATGTGGAAATCCGCGCCCAAGACCGCAGCGGCCTGCTGCGCGATGTTTCCGACACCCTCGCCCGCCACAAACTCAACGTAACCTCCGTGCAAACCCACAGCCGCGATTTGGAAGCAAGCATGCGTTTCACGCTGGAAGTGCGCCAGGTGGGCGACCTGCCGCGCGTTTTGGCAAGCCTGGCCGAAGTAAAAGGCGTGTTGAGCGTTACACGGCTGTGATTGCAAAACGCTTTATCTGTGCAAGCCGCGCTTCCGTCTTTGCCGGCCCGGGTATGCGCAGACAGTGCAGGCAGCACGGCAAACAGGCGTGGCAAAATAAGCGCAGCAGGCCGTCTGAACGCATTTTTCAGACGGCCTGCTGCCAAACGAAGCCCCGGCAATACCTGCCGTCCCGCCACACCAGATCTGCCCCGGGTATCCGTTGGTTTTCACGCCGAAACATATTTGCAGGCGGATTCGGGCGTGGGAAATATGCTTCAACAGCCCGGTAGCAAACCGAGCAAAAGCCGCCCTCAGGCTTGCCTGCTCTAGATTCACTCAGGCCGTCTGAACGCATTTTCAGACGGCCTGAGATGTCGGTAAAGGCCGGGCTGTTTGCACACTCTATGCCTGAGCACTGTTATTTTTCTGCCGAAATGATGGCTTTGGGAGGTCCGGATACGCCGCAAACAACGCCGCCCCTTCGGCATTTTCGGCTATTCCCGCAATGGGCTGCGGGCAAAAACGAATCATGCACACCATGCGGGCATTTTTCACAACCAACGGCACAGGCCGTCTGAAAAAATGTTCAGACGGCCTGCGGTTACCGATACCGAACGCGCTAACCCAATGAAACCATTTCAATCTGATCCATGCTGCGCCCCAAAAAACGCTCGCCTATGGTGCGGAACCGCAACGGGATGTCGCTCACATAAAAGCGGTAGTCGGGCGAGGTGTTGTGGGGGTTGAGCAAGCCGGCTTCGGCCAACGCTTCGGCTGCGGCTTGGGCGGTGGTGAGTGCGGAATCCACCAGCATTACCCCCGGCGCTTCTTCGCGCAGCAGCGGTTTTAACAGCGGATAGTGGGTGCAGCCCAACACCAGTGTGTCGATATCGTCAGCCAGCAGGGGCTTGAGGTATTCGCGCGCAGTCAGCCGGGTTACTTGGTGGTCGAGCCAGCCCTCTTCCACCAGCGGCACCAGCAGCGGGCAGGCCTGCGACTGCACGCGCGCACCGGGGTTGCGGCTGTGGATGGCGCGGGCATAGGCATTGCTGTTTACCGTGGTGCTGGTGGCAATGATGCCGATATGGCCGTTGCGGGTGGTGTGCAGCGCGGCTTGGGCACCGGCACTGATCACATCGAGCACAGGCATATTGCCCGCTGCCGAACGCACTTTCTGCCCGGCCACGGCGGCGATGGTGTTGCAGGCGATAACCAGCGCCTTTACCTCGTTCTGCAACAGAAAATCAACGATTTGCGAAGTGAAGGCTTCGATGGTGGCGCGGGATTTCACACCGTAGGGCACACGGGCGGTGTCGCCGAAATAAATAATGTTTTCCATCGGCAGACGCTCCATCAGCGCGCGCACATTGGTCAGCCCGCCCACGCCGGAATCGAATACGCCGATGGGGCGTTGTTTGGTGGTGTTGTCCATATTGTTAGTCTGGCCGTCTGAAAGGCCGGCAGCCGTTTTCAGACGGCCTCGGCTGTTGGTTGGTGGTGTGCGATTGTACACCGTTTCAAGCACCCTATCGCAAACCCGCTTCATCTCCGGCACACAGCCGCAGGCCGGCAAGCCGGCTCTGCATTGTTTGGGCGGCTTGCAAAACCGTTCTTTTCGAAACAGGCATCATCACGCCGTAACGCCGCTAAAGCGCATCCGGCACCCTGCCCGACCCTGCCGGCGCGCAAGGCCGCCGTAACGGCTTCTTAATCGAATTTATCGTTTTTTACGGTTTCCAAGCCATCTGAATTGACGCATAATTCGGCCTGATTTCCACAACTCTTACCGCAAGCGAGAAACCGATATGGATTTGGCACAAACCACCCGTTTCCTGCCCGATGAAGATGCCACACTGCAACTGGGCGAAAGCTGGGCCGCCACCGTTATGCCGCCTTTGGTGGTGTATCTGCAAGGCGGCTTGGGCGCAGGCAAAACCACTTTCACCCGCGGCCTGCTGCGCGGTGCCGGTTACAAAGGCGCGGCCAAAAGCCCCACCTACACCCTTGTCGAATCCTATCCGCTGCCCCGTTTCACCCTGCTGCACCATTTCGACCTCTACCGCTTCGCTTCGCCCGAAGAATGGCAGGACGCGGGGTTGGACGATTTATTCGCTTCCAACTGCCTGTGCCTGATCGAATGGCCGCAACAAGGCGGCACTTACGTTCCGGCCGCCGACCTTACGGTGATGCTCGAACCCGACGGCTCCGGCCGCCAATGCACACTTACCGCACACACCGAAAAAGGCAAGAAAAGTTTAGAAACATGGTTAAATTAACACGCCGCCAAATCGTCCGCCGCGCTGCGGCGGGCTTATTGTTTACCCTCACCCCCATCGGCGCACCCGCCAAAGCCGCCGCCCCGCAGTTTGTAGCCGTGCGTATTTGGCCCGCCAGTGCCTACACCCGCATCACGCTTGAATCTTCGCAGTCTCTCAAATACAAACACTTCGCACTCGACAACCCGGCTCGTTTGGTGGTCGATATCGAGGGCGCGACACTCAACGGCGTATTGCAGGGCATGGCCGCCAAAGTGCAGCGCAACGACCCCTATATCCGCAGCATTCGTGTCGGCCAAAACACTGCCACCACCGTGCGCATGGTGATCGATCTCAAGCAGCCCGCCAACCCGCAGGTGTTCACGCTTGCCCCCGTGGCCAACTTCCGCCACCGCCTGGTAATGGACTTATACCCCTCCGCCGCCACCGCGCTGGCCGCCGAAGCCGATGACCCCCTGATGGCGCTCTTAAATGACTATTCGCAAGGCAAAATCCGCAGCGACGGCACCGGCAGCACCCCGCCCGTACGCGAACGCCGGCCCGCCGTCACCGACAACACCCCGCCGCCTGCCACTTCCCCCCCCGCCGTCCCGCACCGCCACGACCGCCGCCCCGTTATCGTGCTCGATCCCGGCCACGGCGGCGAAGACCCCGGCGCCATCGGCAGCAGCGGCCTGCGCGAAAAAGACGTGGTGCTCTCCATCGCCCGCGAAACCAAAAAACGCCTCGATGCCATGGGCTACCGCACCTACATGACCCGCAACGAAGACATCTTTATCCCGCTGGGTGTGCGCGTGGCCAAAGCCCGCCAGCTCAAAGCCGATGTGTTCGTATCCATTCATGCCGATGCGTTCACCAGCCCCAGCGCGCGCGGCACCGGCGTTTACGCCCTCAGCACCAAAGGCGCCACCAGCGCGGCAGCCCGCTTTCTCGCCCAAACCCAAAACAGTGCCGACTTAATCGGCGGCGTGCAGAGAGTGGGCAACCGTCAGGTAGACAGCGCCCTGCTCGATATGACCCAAACCGCCACCATCAAAGACAGCATGGCGCTCGGCCGCAGCGTATTGGGCGAATTGGGCAAACTCAACAAACTGCACAAAGGCCATGTGGACCAGGCCAACTTCGCCGTTTTGCGCGCGCCCGATATTCCTTCGATTTTGGTGGAGACCGCCTTTATTTCCAACCCCACCGAAGAGAGCCTGCTGGCCAGCCCTTCATTCCGCCAAAAAAGCGCCCAAGCCATCGCCAACGGCGTGAGGGCTTATTTGGGCAAAGCCGTTTTGGCGCGCAGATAGCCTCTCCGGCATATCGAAAGCCGCGCTTAGCATACAGGCCGTCTGAAAGATTGAATTGCTTTCAGACGGCCTGCACCTTTGGGCCATACACCCCGCATCGGCCGAGAATATTTCCCCGCCTGCTCCGCCATCCCCGGGTTCCACGCTGACGCCTGCCCTTCCGAACAAGGAAAACAGATGCCCGAAACAGGCATGGTTGCGGCGGTTGCGCTGAAAACACGATGGTGGAAACAAGCGGGTTTTGTATTGCTGCGTTTCGCGGTCATACCCTGCCGCCCCGTGTTGGAAAACGAAGTTGGATTGGGCGGATTGATCGGCTGCAGAACAGGCCGGGGTTGAAGCCATAACGGCGGCGGCCTGCTTTGCCGTGCCGGTGTCCCGGCGGTTAAAACTTTAACGCAATGGCTGCACGGCTTGCGCCAAAACAAAGGCCGTCTGAAAAATAAATCTTTCAGACGGCCTTAGCCCGAGCCGGTCAGCGGCGGTACACCAAACGGTAGTATGTTTCTCCGTTTTGGATATAGCCCAAATCTACGCGGGCGATTTCGGCAATGGCGTCCTGCCCTTGGGCGAGATCGTCCACCTCGGCCTGCAAGGCGTTGTTGCGCAAAGTGAGCGCCCGGTTTTTCTCTTCCTGGCCGGCCACTTCATCCTGCAAGCGCCACATATCGCGCCAGCCGCCTTTGGAAATCCAAAGGCTGTATTGGAACCATGTGATCGCGGCGATTAAAACCAGTGTTACCCACTTCATGCATTAGGCCTTATTTGCTCAGTTGGTAAAACGCGGCACGACCGGGGTAATAGGCGGCTTCGGCCAGCTCTTCTTCGATACGCAGCAGCTGGTTGTATTTGGCCATGCGGTCGGAACGGCTCAAAGAGCCGGTTTTAATCTGCATACAGTTGGTGGCCACGGCCAAATCGGCGATGGTGGAATCTTCGGTTTCGCCCGAGCGGTGGCTCATCACGCTGGCGTAGCGGTTGCGTTTGGCCAAATCAACGGCCTTGAGGGTTTCGCTCAGAGTGCCGATCTGATTCACTTTCACCAACAGCGCATTGGCGATACCCTGTCCGATGCCTTCGGCCAGGATTTTGGGGTTGGTGACGAAAAGATCATCGCCCACGAGCTGCACACGTTTGCCGAGTTTTTCGGTGAGGTGTTTCCAGCCCGCCCAGTCATTTTCGTCCATGCCGTCTTCGATGGAAATAATGGGATAGGCATCGGCCAGTTTGGCAAGGTAGTCGGCGAACTCTTCGCTGCTCAAGGCCAAACCTTCGGCGCTCAGGTGGTATTTACCGTCTTTATAGAATTCGCTGGAGGCGCAGTCTAAGGCAAACACCACATCTTCGCCGGGCGTATAGCCTGCGGCACCCACGGCTTCCTGCATCAGCTGCAGGGCTTCTTCATGGCTGCCCAAGTTGGGTGCAAAACCGCCTTCATCGCCGACGGTGGTGGGAAAACCTTTGCTGTCACACAGTTTTTTCAGCGCATGGAAAATTTCGGCACCGCAGCGCAGGGCTTCGCGGAAGCTTTTCGCACCCACGGACATAATCATAAATTCTTGAATATCGAGGCTGTTGTTGGCGTGTGCGCCGCCGTTGATCACATTCATCATCGGCACGGGCATCGCCATCGGGCCGGCACCGCCCAAATAGCGGTAAAGCGGCAGGCCGGCATCTTCGGCGGCAGCACGGGCAACGGCCATCGACACGGCCAGCGTGGCATTGGCGCCCAGGCGGCCTTTGTTGTCGGTGCCGTCCAGCTCAATCATCACCTGGTCGATATAGCTTTGTTCGGATGCATCCAGCCCGATTAGGGCTTGGGCGATTTCGTTATTAACGTGTTCCACGGCCTGCAATACGCCTTTGCCCAGATAGCGGCTTTTATCGCCGTCACGCAGCTCAAGAGCCTCTTTTTGACCGGTCGATGCGCCGCTGGGCACGGCGGCACGACCCATCACGCCGCTTTCGAGCAGCACATCGCATTCAACGGTGGGGTTGCCGCGTGAATCGAGAATTTCGCGGGCGAAAATATCAACAATTGCACTCATGGGAAAGTTCTCCTGAATAATCGGATCGTGTATTAAAAAGACTGCCTGTTTTTAGGCTATTAAGCTATGGTGTTATGAATCATAAATGCCGACCAGATAAGCCGTTTCAAGAATATGACCCTGCATGGCGAAATGAAGTTCATTATAACGAAAGCCGGGCTTCAAATTCAATTTGGTATCCAGAGCATAAACGTAAAGCTCGTAGCGGTGCGGCTTATCGGGCGGCGCCATACCGCCGTAGGCCGAGGCTTCAGCAATAGAGAATTTGTTGATTTTACTGGCCCAACTGTTTGCCCCTTGGGTAAAATCTTTTGCCGAAATGCTTTCGTTTTCCAGAACCGATGTCCGCTGCAAATCTGCAATCAACCAGTGTGTCCACACAAACCCTGCAACTTGCGCAGCATCTTTGTCTTCAAAAACAACAGCAAAGGATTTGGTCTGTTTTGGTGCATTTTTAATTTCGAACGGTATCGAATAAGAAGGCATACCGTTTGCCGTGAACTGCGAACCGCGTTTGCCGTATTTGTTTAAAAATTTACCGTTTTGTATACCACTGCTGACAACCTGCATTTTACGGGAAGGACTGCTTTTACTCTTCAGCCCGGCTGCGGCTGAGGCAGGAACAAATCCTGCAAGCCCTATGACTCCTGCTGCCTTGAGAAGCTGCCGCTTTTGCACATCTGACGGTTTTGCGGGGAAATTGGTATTTTTCATCTTTGGTCTCCTGAAATACCGGGCAATCATGTCCGATTGATACGATTTGGCTTTCCTACCGTTAGACGCCGTAAATCAAGCAGACCTTACAGCCCCATCTCCATTTTTATAAATATACCGGCAATAAAATAACCGGCCTTATCCCTATACATTATCGCCGGCAGCCGGAATGCGGATTCTGTAGAATATTCGGGCACAATTACTCTCCCACCTTTTACACATTGCTGCTTTTTATTGTTGTTTTCTCTCGGCGAATACGGCTCGAAAAATTATATTTTTCGGATTATACCGACTTGTATTTCAGGATACAGTTTTTCAGGCGGCAAATACCGTGAAACTTGCTTGACATCAATTCGGCTTCGGAAACAGGCCGTCTGAAAAAGTGTTCAGACGGCCTGAAACATCAACGGTGATAGTTCGGGGCTTCTTTGGTAATCTGTACATCGTGAACGTGCGACTCGCTCATGCCGGCGGCGGTGATTTCCACAAACTCGGCTTTTTCGTGCATTTCGGCAATGGTTTTGCAGCCCAGATAGCCCATGCTCGAACGCAGCCCGCCTACCAGCTGGTGGATAATCTGCACAATCGGGCCTTTATAAGGCACGCGGCCTTCGATGCCTTCGGGCACATATTTGTCGGCACTGTCTTCCTTGTCTTGGAAATAGCGGTCGCTCGAGCCCTGGCTCATCGCGCTCAACGAGCCCATGCCCCGGTAGGATTTATACGAACGCCCCTGATAAAGCTCGATTTCGCCCGGCGCTTCTTCAGTGCCGGCAAACATACCGCCCAACATCACGCAGTGCGCACCGGCCGCCAGCGCTTTGGCCACATCGCCGGAAAAGCGGATGCCGCCGTCTGCAATCAGCGGCACGCCCGTGCCTTTCAGGGCTTCTGCCACATTGTGGATGGCAGTCAGCTGCGGCACGCCCACACCGGCCACGATGCGGGTGGTGCAGATGGAGCCGGGGCCGATGCCCACTTTTACCGCATCTGCGCCTGCAGCCGCCAAATCGCGCGCCGCCTGAGCCGTGGCAATGTTGCCGCCGACCACCTGAACCTGCGGGTAATTTTGTTTCACCCACTTCACGCGCTCGAGCACTCCCTGGCTGTGGCCGTGGGCGGTATCGACCACAATCACGTCCACGCCCGCTTCAACCAGCGCTTTCACACGCTCGTCGGTATCCGCGCCCACGCCCACCGCCGCACCCACGCGCAGGCGGCCGTCTGAATCTTTATTGGCATTGGGAAACTCGGTGGTTTTGAGAATATCTTTCACGGTAATCAAGCCCTTAAGCTCCCAGTCGCCGTTCACCACCAACACGCGTTCCACTTTATGCTCGTGCATCACATCGCGCGCATCTTCGATAGACGTGCCTTCCGGCACGGTAACCAGGCGTTCGCGCGGGGTCATAATTGCCGAAACGGGCTGGTCGAGGCGTTTTTCAAAACGCAGGTCGCGGTTGGTAACCAAGCCGACCACTTTGCCGTTTTCCACCACCGGCAGGCCCGACATTTTGCGCTTGCGTTTCGAGAGCATTTCCACCAAATCGCGGATTAACATTTCAGGCTTGATGGTTACCGGGTCCTTCACGATGCCGCTTTCGTGGCGCTTCACTTTCGCCACGGCATTTGCCTGCCGCTCGGGGGGCATGTTTTTGTGGATGATGCCGATACCGCCCTCCTGCGCCATCGAAATGGCCAAACGGGCTTCGGTTACCGTGTCCATCGCAGCAGAGAGCAAGGGGGTGTTGAGCATGATTCCGCGTGTGAGCGGGGTTTGGAGTTTAACGTCGCGCGGCAGCACTCGGGAATGTGCGGGAACCAGCAAAACGTCATCAAAAGTATAGGCTTTTTCAACGATACGCATAATGCTCGGGCTTTCAGTTTGTGCAAGATGCACGGCATTGTACCAAATCCGCCGCCCGCTTAACAGCCGCCTGCCGCCCCCGGCCGTCTAAAATTTAATAAAATTACACCGCCGCACATCAGCACAAGCGTTGTAACCATGCAAACAATAACCCCCTTTATATCGCCGAATAACGCACTTATTATGACACTTACTTGATTTAACAGTACAATAAGGCCGTCTGAAAACCTATCTCCCAACACAGCCAAGAAAGAAAAAACCATGCACATTACCCGCACCGTCTATACTGCCGCTCTTCTCTGCCTGCTGCCTGCGCAATTTGCCGCTGCCCAGATTTACACCTGGAAAGGCAAAAACGGCAGCACCAGTTATTCAGATGTGCCGCACAACCTGAAAATTTCCAACGCATCAACCATCAACGTGCGCACCCGCACCGTTACCCCGCCGCCCGCCGCCCAAACCGCAGAAAGCGCAGGCGAAGGCTCGCTGGCCGACCAACAAAAACAGCTCAACGATGCCGTCAGCCGTGAAAATAAAAAAATCGAAGAGCAAAACAAAAAAATCGAAGAACAAAACCGCCTGCAAAAAGAAGACAACTGCAAAACCGCGCGCCTCAACCGCCAGTTTGCCGAAACCGCCCGCGTGGCCAACCGCGATGAATTTATCAAGCGTTACGATGCCGATATCGGCAAGTTCTGCAATTAGTCCGCTGCAAAAACCACCGGCCGTCTGAAAACCCGATTTTTCCGCTTGGTTTTCAGACGGCTCCGATTGGCCTAAAATAAACGGCATTTCATGACTCAGAAAGCCCGTTTTATGCAATACCGTATCCGCAGCAGCAACGACACACCGCCCGCCAACCTGCCCGCAGGCGAAAGCTGGGAGCGCAACACCCTGCGCGATGTTTTGCTCGAAGCCTATAAAGAACAACGCCGCGCCCGCTTCTGGCGCAACCTTTGGCGCGCCTTATGGGTGTTGGTGTTTTTGGCCGTGGCAGCCAACTCGCTCAGCAGCAGCCAAAGCGGCCCCGGCAGTTCATTGGTCAATATTTCCGAAGATCATACTGCGGTGGTTTCCCTCACGGGCACCATCGGCGATGAATACGAAGATAAAACCGCCATGCTGCGCGAGAGCCTCGAAGCCGCCTACAAAAACCACAAAGTCAAAGGCATCATCATCCGCGCCAACAGCCCCGGCGGCTCGCCCGTGGTGTCGAACACTGCCTTTAACGAAATACGCCGTCTGAAAAACGAATATAAAAACCGCAATATTCCGCTTTATGTGGTTGCCGAAGACGTTTGCGCCTCCGGCTGCTACTACATCGCCGCCGCCGCCGATAAAATCTATGCCGACCCTTCCAGCATTGTCGGCAGCATCGGCGTTATCGGCGGCGGCTTCGACCTCACCGGGCTGATGCACAATATCGGTGTGAAACGCCGCTTGAAAACGGCAGGCAGCAATAAAGGCATGGGCGACCCGTTCTCCCCCGAAACACCCGAACAAACCCGCATTTGGGAAGAAATGCTGGCCGACATCCACAGCGAATTTATCAAAGCCGTGAAGCAGGGGCGCGGCAGCCGTCTGAAAGAAAAAGAACACCCCGATATTTTCAGCGGCCGCATCTACACGGGCAACGAAGCCAAAAAAGCAGGCCTGATTGACGACTACGGCAGCATTTACAGCGTGGCGCGCGATGTGGTGAACGCCCCGAAAATCATCGACTACACCCCCGAAGACAGCTTCGGCAAACTCTTCGGCCGCCGCCTGCGTGCCGAAATCTCATCGGGTTTGCAGGCTGCCCGGAGCAAAATCTGGTAAAGGTTCCGCTTTCGCAGCTCCAAGCCTTCCGGCCGTCTGAAAAACTTTTCAGACGGCCTTCTGCTATAATCTGCAGCCTTCGTTTCAGCAGAATTTTCCATCCCTTCCCATGCAGCCCGATTTATCCCAAACCCTCGCCCGCGACCGTCATTTTCTGCAAACCGCCTTCAAAAACCCGAAAAAATTCGGCGGCTTGCCCAAAGTCGAAGAAAAATACCGCAAATCGCACGAAATCTATTTAAAACGCCAAGCCGCACTGCCCAAACCGCAGTATGACGGCACGCTGCCGGTGCACGAGCGTTTGAACGACATCAAAGCCGCCATCGCCAACCACCAAGTCACCATCATCTGCGGCGAAACCGGCTCGGGCAAAACCACCCAACTGCCGAAAATCTGCTTGGAACTCGGGCGCGGCACCGCAGGCTTAATCGGCCACACCCAACCGCGCCGCCTGGCCGCACGTTCCGTTGCCGAGCGGATTGCCGAAGAATTACAGTCGCCAATCGGCGAAACCGTCGGCTACAAAGTGCGCTTCAACGACAACACCTCGCGCGATGCCTATGTGAAACTGATGACCGACGGCATTTTGCTCGCCGAAACGCAAACCGACCGCTATCTCACCGCCTACGACACCATCATTATCGACGAAGCGCACGAGCGCAGCCTGAACATCGATTTCCTGCTGGGCTACCTGAAACAACTGCTGCCGCGCCGCCCCGATTTAAAAATCATCATCACCTCGGCCACCATCGATGCCGAGCGTTTTTCCAAGCACTTCAACAACGCCCCCGTGCTGGAAGTGAGCGGGCGCACCTATCCCGTCGAAATCCTCTACCGGCCGCTGCACGCGGCAGACGAAGACGAAGCGGAAATCGAAATCGCCGATGCCATCGTCGATGCCGCCGACGAGCTGGCGCAATTGGGCAGCGGCGATATTTTGGTGTTCCTGCCCGGCGAACGCGAAATCCGCGAAGCCGCCGAAGCCCTGCGCAAATCGCCGCTGCGCCGCCACGATGAAATCCTGCCGCTGTTTGCCCGTTTGTCAAACGCCGAACAGCACAAAATCTTCCACCCCGGCGGCACCAAACGCCGCATCGTGTTAGCCACCAACGTAGCCGAAACCTCGCTTACCGTGCCGGGCATCAAATACGTCATCGACACTGGCCTGGCGCGGGTGAAACGCTATTCCGCCCGCGCCAAAGTCGAGCAGCTTCACGTAGAAAAAATCTCACAAGCCGCCGCCCGCCAGCGTTCCGGCCGCTGCGGCCGCGTCTCCGCCGGCGTGTGTATCCGATTGTATTCACAAGAAGATTTCGAGCAACGCAGCGCGTTTGCCGACCCCGAAATCATCCGCAGCAATCTGGCGGCGGTGATTCTGCGCATGGCCGCGCTGAACTTGGGCGATGTGGCGGCATTCCCGTTTCTCGAAGCGCCCGACCAACGGTATATCAATGACGGGTTTCAGGTGTTGTTGGAACTGGGAGCGGTGGAGGAGGCCGTCTGAAAAATAAAACCTTAGCTTGCATTGATAAACCCAAATATCTCAGACAGTATTGGATTTTGTATCAATCCTCAAAAGACTTACTAGTAAAAATTTTTAACTACTAGTCAAAAAATGTTGAGCTTTGAAAGAGTATCTGCTATTATGCCTACCTATGGACGAGCTGCAATTTTCTCGATGCATTTCAAAAGATAATAATCTGATATACCGAACATGACAGTGGCACTTTCGTGTCGTTTACCCTAAAAGGTAAACTACTTCCGCGTTCTGATTAGGAATGGGTAGCCGAAGTAAAGTTAGCAACCTAAGCCTAGAAAATCAAATAAACGACTGGAAGCTGCTTATTGCATTGAAAGCAATGCAATAAGCATCAATACGAAAGCAACCTGTGCTATCCATACCATTTCTTAACGGTTCGGTATTGTTTGACGACTGGGCAATGTCGCCCTGTTAAATGAAAGATTTATTATGAAAATTCTTTTGAAAAATACTATTGATACTTTAAAACAGTTGAAAATGGAAATGCATGATGATATGGATAGCAGCACACAAGCAAAACTAGACCAAGTTATTCAGGATTTGGAACAGCATGATGATTTGACAAAATCTAAATTGCTGCAAATCTTGGGAGAAGTCTTAGACTGGTTACCAGTAATTCGCAGCATTATGCAATTACTGGATAAATAATTGGCTTGGGTGCAACAGGTTGCTTTTTATTATTCTATAGATAAGGAACTAGATAATGAATATTGGTAGAGCGATTAAATTATGCCGCAACCAAAAAGGATTTACCAAAACCAAACTGGCAGAAAATGCTGGATTATCAGTTTCTTATTTAACGTTGTTAGAACAGGGTAAACGAGACCCGAATTTATCTACGCTTGAAAAAATCTGCTTAGCTTTGCAAATTCCATCAACGGTTTTAATGTTTTTAGCAGCAGATGCAGATGAAAAAGCCAGCATGAGTACAGAATTATCAGAAAAATTATCGGCATTGGCTTTATCTGCAATTGGTGGCAATGATGAATAAACCTGTTTCTTTTTGTTATCCACACAAACCCATAGCCAGTTTGGAAAAACTGGCTATTTACTTGGGCATTACATTAGAAGAGTTACTTTATTTACGGCAATATTCTAATTCATTCTATTTCCTGCATGAGCGTAAAGAAAAAGCTGATGGTACTTTTCGGGATACCTATAATGTTCGTGATAGATTAAAAAATGTCCACGAAAAAATTGCTAAAAAATTTTTCACAATATTGGACTACCCCGAATATTTGCAAGGCGGAATTTGCAAACGCAGTAGTATAACCAATGCTAAACAACATATTGGAATGAACATTCTCATTAAAGAAGACATTTCTAATTTTTTCCCGAGCATCAGCAAAAAAATAGTTCATCAAGTATGGACTGGATTTTTCCATTTTTCCCATGATGTTGCGGATTGCCTAGCTGAATTGGTAACTTATCAAGGATACTTGGTACAGGGAAGTAAGGTTAGTGGCTTTTTGTGCAATTTGATTTGGTGGCAGCGTGAAGCAGATTTAGTTGCCGAATTCCAGAAGCAAGGACTTGTTTATACAAGGTTTGTTGATGATGTAACGGTTTCTACTAAGAGAAATTTAAGTAACGCAGAAAAGAAAAAAATTATCAGCAAAATTTATTCACTCTTCCATAGTGTTGATGCAAAAGCGAACCGAAAAAAGCAAAAGATTATGCATAAAGGCCATCAGCAAACTGTGAATAATATGAATGTTTCAATAGGCAAACCAACACTTCCAAAAGAAAAACGGAAAGAAATCCGTACTATAGTTTTTAAATGTGAACTTACCTTTCAAAATAAGGAAATACATATTACTGCTTATGAGAAACTGTTTAATTCAGCTAAAGGCAAGGTATTTTATTTAAAACAATTTCATACAGTACAAGCCGAACAGTTGCTACAACGATTGAATAAGATACAGCCTAAATTTTTCAACAGCTAAGGAACGATTGAATGCCTGTCTGAAAAATAAAAAGGCCGTCTAAAAATAAACCTATTAATTTGAGTATCAACTCTCGACGAAAACCCAAATAAACGACAAAACTGTCAGGCATCAATGCCCGACCTACAAATCCGTTATGCAAAACATGAAAAGCAATACAAATATGCCGTCTGAAAATCTTTCAGGCAGCCTGAAAACACCCACCCCCCCCGCTACCGCCTGACCAAACTCGGCAAACAAATGGCGCGGTTGCCCATCGACCCGAAAATCGCCCGCATTTTGTTGGCGGCAAAAAAGCACGACTGTATGGCGGAAATCTTGGTGATTGCGTCTGCCCTTTCCATTCAAGACCCGCGCGAGCGGCCGTTGGAGGCGCGCGAAGCGGCCGTCCGTGCGCACGAGCGGTTTGCCGACAAGCAGTCGGATTTTCTGGCCTATCTGAATATTTGGGATTCGTTTCAGCGCGAGCGTGATAAAGGCTTGTCAAACAAACAGTTGGTGCAGTGGTGCCGCCAATATTTCCTGTCGCACCTGCGGATGCGCGAGTGGCGCGAGCTGCACCGCCAATTGGCCGAAACCGCTATTGAGATGGGCTTGACCACCAAAGAGCAGGCATTCAGACGGCCGGGCGTGCAAGCGCAGTTAAGGCCGTCTGAAAATATGGGCGACCAAGATTTATCGGCCAAACTCAAGCAAAAACAACTGAATAAAAAGCAACACCGTGCCCATATCCGCGCGGCCAAAGAGGCGGGCTACGAGCAAATCCACCGCGCCCTGCTCACCGGCCTGATTGCCAATGTGGGCATGAAATCGCCGGACGGCCGCGACTACACCGGCGCGCGCGGTTCACGCTTTCATTTATTCCCGGCTTCTGCGCTGTTCAAGTCCAAGCCCAAGTGGGTGATGGCGGCGGAGCTCACCGAAACCACGAAACTTTATGCCCGCGACGTGGCCGCCATCCAGCCCGAATGGATCGAACAGGAAGCGCCGCATTTGGTGAAATATCATTATTTCGAGCCGCATTGGGAGCAGAAACGCGGCGAAGTGGTGGCCAGCGAACGGGTAACCCTTTACGGTTTAACGGTTTTGCCGCGCCGCCCCGTTGCCTACGGCCGCGTCGCCCCCGAAGAAGCGCGCGAAATCTTTATCCGCGGCGCGCTGGTGGCGCAGGAATGCGATTTGAAAGCCGATTTTTTTGTCCACAATAAAAAGCTGATCCGCGAAATCGCCGAGCTGGAACACAAATCGCGCAGGCAGGATGTGTTGGTGGACGAAGAAGCACTGTTTGATTTTTACAACCAAAGGCTGCCTGAAATGTATGTGCCGTCTGAAATACATGATGCAGATGCAGGCCGTCTGAAACCGCATATACGCCCCGCGAAAAGCGATGATGCCGCCGCCATCGCCGAAATATTCCGCCGTGCAGTCATGCACATTCACAACAGCCATTACAGCGAACAGGAAAAAAACGCATGGTTGCAGGGCGCAGACAGTGCCGATTTTTGGCAAAAGCGCATTGAGGGCGGCGGTTTTCAGGTGGCCGCACACAACGGGCGCGTGGCGGGCTTTATCAAATACCTGCCCGAACGGGGGCATATTCACTGCCTCTATACCGACCCGCATCATCAGCGGCAAGGCATTGCGGCCGCGCTGTTGTCTGCCGTGCTGCCGTTGGCGGAGAACAAAAAAAACCTAACGGCAGATGTATCCAAAGCGGCGTTGCCCTTTTTTGAAAAACAAGGCTTTGTGCTGCAGCATGAAAACCGAATTTCGCGTAACGGCTTGGTTTTAATGAATTACCGCATGATAAGGCCGTCTGAAAATACAGGGCGGCATCTCGAAGCAAACGCACAATCTGTTTCAGACGGCCTTTCAGGTAGCCCTTATCATTCAGGCCGTCTGAAAAAACCACTCCCTCTGGCCGACATCCGCACCTTCCAAAGCTGGCTGAAACAAGCCGGGCAGGAAAACCCGCGCCTGCTGTTTCTCAGCAAAGAAGACCTGATGCAGCACGCCGCTGCCCACATCACCGAAGAGCAGTTTCCCAAGTTCTACCAAACGGGCGACGGCAGATTCAAACTGAGCTACCGCTTCGAGCCGCGCCACCCGCTAGACGGCGTTACCCTTACCCTGCCGCTCACCGTGCTCAACCGTATCCACGCCCCCGCGCTCGAGTGGCTGGTGCCCGGTATGCTTCGCGAAAAATTAACACTGCTGATTAAAGCCCTGCCCAAACAAATCCGCCGCATCTGCGTGCCCGTGCCCGAATTCATCACCAAATTCTTAGAGAGCAGCCCCAACCGCCAAGAGCCGATCATTCCCCAGCTTGCCCGCTTTATCGCCAAAACCGCCGGCGATATGTGCCTGATGGAACAAATCGATCAACACGAATGGGCGGCGTTCAAACTACCCGAACACTGCTATTTCAACCTGCGCATTATCGATGACGGCGGGCAGGAGCTCGCAGGCGGGCGCGATTTAGTCAAGCTGCAACAAGCGCTCGGCCAGGCCGCCGCCGTTACCTTCCGCGACAACACCCAAGAATTCGAGCGCAACAACGTAACGGCGTGGGACATCGGCACCCTGCCCGAATCCATCAAATTCGCCCGCGGCAAACAGCAGCTCACGGGCTATCTCGGCCTGCAAAAAGAAAAAAACGGCAACATCGCCCTGCGCCTCTTTGACACCGCCCAAGCTGCCCAAGCCGCCCACCGCCAAGGCGTGATTGCCCTGATGCAGCTCCAGCTCAAAGAACATATGAAAGACCTCAACAAAGGCATTCCAGGCTTCACCCAGGCCGCCATGCTGCTCAAACACATCAGTGCCGACACCCTGCGCGACGATCTCGCCGCCGCCGTCTGCGACCGCGCCTTTATCGGCGATGACGGGCTTCCGCGCAACGAAAAAGCCTTTAAAGAGCAAATCAAACGCGCCCGCAGCCGCCTACCCGCCGTCAAAGAAGCCGTGAGCCGCTATCTGCAAGACACCGCTGCCGCCTACGCCGAACTGAACGCCAAACTCGCCAACGGCAAACACCCGCTCGCCGCACTTCTGCGCAGCCGTATGCAAAACCTGCTCGCTGCCGGTTTCGCCCAACGCACCCCCTGGAGCCAATGGCCGCGCCTGCCCGTTTACCTCAAAGCCATGACCCTGCGCATGGAAAAATACAGCGGCAACCCCGCCCGCGACACCGCGCGTGAAGCCGATATTCAAGAATTGGAACAAATGTGGCAGGAAAAAGCCGATGCCCTGCAAAAGCAAAACCAACCGCTTTCAGACGGCCTGAAAATGTTTCAATGGCAGCTGGAAGAACTGCGTGTGTCGCTGTTTGCGCAGGAATTGAAAACGCCGTATCCGGTGTCGGTGAAACGGTTGGTGAAGGAGTGGGAGGGTTTGAATAAAGGGTAAAAGGCCGTCTGAAAATTATCAACAACCCATATGGCAGATTCACTTTATTTTCAGCACAAGGCAGCAAGCCGCAGACCACATAAACAATACGGAACCGGTTTCGCCGCTGCTTGGGCGGCCGCCAAATTATCTTCTGCAAGCTAAAGCGCAGTAATGCCCAACAGAAATAAAGGGAATTCACGATATAGCCGAAGAAACTCCTAAAAATAGCCGAAGAAACTCCTAAAAAATCAAAACAGTCTTTCTATGCCGTCTGAAGCGCCGTGCTTGCAACCCGGCCGGCGCGCCGCTTACCCAACCCAAGGCCGTCTGAAACTCTGCCCGGCAGTTTTTCAGACGGCCTTTGGCTGCGCTATGCCTTGATTGCCGGTATCGCCGCTATTCAATGTTTTCCCGAACGCCAAATCGACCAGATAATCCACACGCCGTTGGCAAAAGCAAGCAGATAGCCGAGCAAGCCGATGAATTTGGGGCCGGTTTCTATGCTCATCACGATAGACGAGCCGATAATCAGGGCGGCGGTTACGATGCCCATGGTCAGGCGGTTGGTGGCGCGGTCGAGTTGGTGGCTGAAGTGGTCGAAATGTTTGAAGTCGATGTTGAGGCCGACCCGGCCTTTTTGCAGGCGGCGGCTCAGGCGAAAAAGGTTTTGCGGCAGTTCGTCAAACGCCTGCACAAGGGTTTGGGCGTGCATTTTGCTTTTGCGCAGAATATGTTCGGGCGAGGCGCGCCCGGCATACACTTCGGCCACAATGGGCTTGGCCTGCTCCAGCAGCTCGATGCTGCCGTCAAGCTGTTTTACCACGCCTTCCAGGGTAATCAGGGTTTTGAACAGCATCACCAAATCGCCCGGCAGGGTGAGGCTGTGGCGGCGCATGATTTGGGTGATGTCGTGAATCAC
Organism: Neisseria musculi; assembly: GCF_014297595.2. Taxonomy (NCBI): domain Bacteria; kingdom Pseudomonadati; phylum Pseudomonadota; class Betaproteobacteria; order Neisseriales; family Neisseriaceae; genus Neisseria; species Neisseria musculi. The sequence continues at coordinate 1,585,359 of NZ_CP060414.2, forward strand.
CTGGCTGATGCGCAGGTCGCGTATGGGGGTGTGTTCATAATTGAGCAGCATTTCGAGCACATCGGCACCGAGCAGGTTTTCATCGGGCAGATCGCCCTGCGCCCAGTTAATCAGCACATACTGCATACCGAATGGGTCGCGGCGGCTAAGCGCGGTAATCAGCTCGACGATTTCGCGGCGGCGGGTGTTGCCGAGGTGGCCGACCAGGCCGAAATCAATCAGGGTGATGCGGCCTTCGCTGTTGAAAAAAATATTGCCCGGATGCGGGTCGGCGTGGAAGAAGCCCTGTTTCAGAATCATGGTAAACAGGGTGTCGGTGATGCGGGCGGCCAGCGTGCGGCGGGTGTCGGCATCAAGGCTTTCAGACGGCATGTCTTTGAGCAGGGTGTCGCCGATGTATTCCTGCACGAGAATATGGCGGTTGGAATATTCTTGGTAAACCTTGGGGATACGGATAAAGCCGTGGCCGGCAAAGGTGGCTTCAAACCGCTGCATATAGCGTAATTCCACCGATAAATCGGTTTCTTTGGCCAGGCTTTTGGCAAAATACTGCACCATCTGCACCGGACGGTAACGCCTGGCTTCGGGGATTTCCGACTCAATCAGGTTGGCCAGATGGGTTAAAATGCGCAGGTCGGCCTGTATGGTCGGTTCGATGTCGGGGCGTTTGATTTTCACCGCCACGGTTTGACCGCCAACCAGCTCGGCACGGTGCACTTGCGCAATCGAAGCACTGCCGGCGGGCTCGGGGTCGATATATTTGAACACATTTTCCACCGGCTGCCCGAGATGGGCGGAAATTAAAGCGCGGATATCGGCACCCGGTATCGGCGCCACATTGCTTTGCAGCCGTTCAAACTCTTCTATCCACTCAGAGCTGAAAATATCCACGCGGGTGGAAAGCACCTGGCCGAGCTTCACAAACGTGGGGCCGAGTGCTTCAAACGCCATGCGGAAGCGGCGTGGCGTGCTCATATAGCGGCTTTCGGGCGCGGCTTCGGCATCGGCCGCGTTTTGGTAGGAGAGCTTGATGCGCTGCACAAATCCGCCCAGGCCGTATTTGGTTAAAATGCCGATAATCTCGCGCATACGCGGAAAATCGCGCATGGCCAGCAGGGTGGGAATCATCATGGCTTTTGCAGTATTTTTCAGGGTTCATGCCTTGCACGAACGGTTTTTTGCTGTGAAAATCAATCCTTGCCGCCTGCTGCGGCACCAACCGGATCAAATTTCCGCTCTGCCGCCTTTCCGGGCGGCGCACATATTCCGCTATATTTCAATCTGTTTTTCAACAATATAGCGGCTTTATTGCCGGCTGCGAATCTGCGGCAGGACACAGAATAACACAACCGGGGCGGCACAGGCCGTCTGAAAACCGATTGCAGCAGGCTGCCCGCAGGTGGTTTGCACACAACAGAATACTTCTATGACACATTTCAAACGATTATTTTCGGCGGCACTCTCTGCTTTCTGCCTGATGTTGCCGGGTGCGGTGCAAGCCGATGATTTGGAAAACCTTATCCGCCTGCAAACGCCGCAATATGTACCGGCCGACACCTCCGTCAGCCGCAGCAGGCCGGCAGGCCGCAGCGATGCCGATGATTTGATCGGCAGTGCGATGGGGCTGCTCGGCGTGGCCTACCGTTACGGCGGCACCTCTTCGCGCACGGGTTTCGACTGCAGCGGTTTTATGCAGCATATTTTCAGCCGCAGCATGCAGATCAGCCTGCCGCGCACCTCGGCCGACCAGGCCAGAGAAGGCGAATATGTGAGCCGCAGCAGTCTGCTGCCGGGCGATATGGTGTTTTTCCGCACCATGGGCGGCAGCCGCATCTCGCATGTGGGGCTGTATATCGGCAACGACCGTTTTATTCATGCGCCCAGGGCGGGCAAGCGCATCGAGATTGCCAGCCTCAACAATAAATATTGGAAAACCAAATACGCCACCGCCCGCCGCATCAAGAAAAACGATCCTTCGCGTTTTTTAAATTAAGGCCGCAATAATCATGAGTATGCCCGAAATGCCGAAATGGTATAGCGATAACGGTGAAATCGTTTCCTGCACCGAAAAAATCAAGGTGATGGCAGAAAACATGACCGAGCTTTACCAAGCCGCCCAAGATGCGTTTGAAGATGCCCTGCTGATGGGTTGCAGTGAAACACAACTGCGCGAATATCTGCAACGGCTGGTAGCGGGCGTGGAAAACCCCTACCGCCAAGACTGAGCCGCCCCAAAATAAAAGATGCGGGATAAAAACGGAATCCGAAAGGTTTCCGTTTTTTCTTTTTTATTGTGAGCAAAAAACGGCCTTATCTATTGCCCCCTTTTTTTCTTGGGGTGAATATCAGGCCGTCTGAAAAAATATTCGGAAAAAGGCATTAATCCGAATCAACACACACGACAGCCCGCTTTACCATCCTCACAGCGCAGCCTTACCGGCCGCCCCGTCTGAGCGGCCGCTCCCCGCCGACATGGATAGCCATACAGGCCTGCGAGGCCGTCTGAACATTATTGCCCGCCGCCCCGCATTGATTTCGGCAGTGCTACAGAACTCTGGGCAGCCTGAATGGCCGGGCCCGGCTATTTTGAAACCATCACGTTGAATCTGTTTGGTTTTCAGCACTCCCCCTGCAACTTTCCAACCCCGGCAATATACAAACAGCAGCCACGGTGGAGATGTTCTCCATTTTCATAAAAAGCGGTTTCCGGCCGGGCAAAGCCGGCCTGCCCAGAACCGCTCCGCATCTTTTCAGACGGCCTGTGCAGCGGTATGATTCCGATTGGTTAATCATTTAAAAAAAATGCACTGCCATGATGAACCCTTTCATTTTCGGGCAAGGCAAGCCGCCGGCAGTACGGCAAGGCAAAGCCGCGCGGTAACAGAAATGAAAAGAACCGGCCAGCCAACCTGCGCCGTTGCAACGGCGGCAGTTTGGGCAGGTACTTCAGGCCGTCTGAAACCGCCGGCGCAATAATAAATACAACACAAAGGAGAAACCTAACCATGATTAAAGCATTGAGCGTTATTTTCGGCTGTTTGGCCGTGGGAGAGGCGGCTGTGCATTTCACCGGCATCAAACTGCCCGGCAGCATTATCGGCATGGGCTTTCTGTTTGCCGCCCTGCACGCGGGCTGGGTGAAAACTGCCTGGCTGCAGCAGATGGTAGACGTTTTGATGGGCAACCTGTCGCTGTTTTTGGTGCCGCCGTGTGTGGCGGTGATGAGCTATCTCGATGTGGTGGGGCGCGATTTTCTTTCCATCGCCACCGCCACTTTGGTGAGCACGTTTTTGGTGATGTTTGTTACCGGCAAAGTGCATGAGCTGATGCGGAGGTTTTGGTGATGGAAATGCTCGTACACCCGGCCGTTTTGCTGTTTGTTACCGTTACCGTGTATTGGATTGCCAATGTGTTGCGGACACGCACGGGCAGTTTTCTGTGCAACCCCGTGGTGTTGAGCTCGGCGGCGGTGATTGTTTATCTGAAAACCATCGGCACCGATTATGAAACCTATCGCGAAGCGGCCGCGTTTATCGATTTCTGGCTGAAACCGGCGGTGGTGTCGCTGGCGGTGCCGCTTTATCTCAACTGGAAAAAAATCAGCAGCCAATGGCTGCCGATTATCGTGTCGCAGGCGGCGGGCAGCGTAACCGGTATCGTAACCGGTGTATATATCGCCAAATGGATGGGTGCCGAGCGCGAAGTGGTGTTGTCGCTGGCGGCCAAATCGGTTACCAACCCGATTGCCATCGAAATCACCCGCACCATCGGCGGTATTCCCGCCATAACCGCCGCCACGGTGATTCTGGCGGGCATGATGGGGCAGATGGCCGGCTTCAGGCTGATGAGCAGCAGCACCATCAAACTGCCCACTTCGCAAGGGATGTCGATGGGCGCAGCCTCGCACGCAATGGGCATCGCCGCATCGCTCGACCGCAGCCGCAAATTGGCTGCCTATGCCAGCCTCGGTCTGATTTTCAACGGCATACTCACCTCCGTGTTGGTGCCGGTGCTGATTCCGCTGACAGGGATTTGATGCCGTGTGTTGCCATTCGTTCGCCACACCAAACAAACCGCAAACAACAGATAATGCCTAACCGGTTTTGCTGCCGCCCCCACGGCCTGAAAAACCGTTCTCTTTAGCCGGGCGCACGCCGCAACGGCAGCCGAACCGAGCCGCTATCGCGGCAACAGGCCGTCTGAAGCACAACCGGGTCGAACCGGACGGGTGTTTATTCTTTCAGACGGCCTGTGTATCCGCCGAAATAACTAGCCGCTAACCACAACGCATCATCAACAAAAAGCATGCCCGGCCATACAATCAGCACACCCCATACCGCGAGCACCACACCATGCTGACCGACCCATTCGGCCGCACCGTAGATTATCTGCGCATATCCGTAACCGACCGCTGCGATTTGCGCTGCACCTATTGTCTGCCCAAAGGTTTCAAAGGCTTTGCCGTGCCGAAAGACTGGCTCACGCTGGAAGAAACCGCGCGCATCGCCGCCGCGTTTGCACGGCTGGGCACCAAACGTTTCCGCCTCACCGGCGGTGAGCCGCTGCTGCGCAAAGGGCTGGCAGATCTGGCCGCCGAAATCAACCGCCAACCCGGCGTGGAAGATATTTCGCTCACCACCAACGGCACACAGTTGGGCAGATATGCCCGCACGCTGCGCCAAGCAGGCGTGCGCCGTCTCAACATCAGCCTCGACAGCCTGCGCGGCGACTGCGTGAAAAGCATCACCGGCACCGACTGCCTGCCGCAAGTGCTCGAAGGCATCAAAACCGCCAAACAAGCCGGTTTCGAGCGTATCAAAATCAACATGGTACCGCTCAAAGGCGTGAACGATACCGATTTGGACGACATGGCCGCTTTCTGCATCGAAAACGGCTTTATCCTTAATTTAATCGAAGCCATGCCCATGGGCGCCACCGGGCAGGCACACGCCAAAGTAAACCTGCAACCCGTACTGGCACAATTGCAGCAGAAATTCAACCTTAAACCTTTTGAAGGCAGAATCGGCGGCGGCCCCGCGCGCTATTGGCAAAGCGGCAGCGGCGATTTCATTCTCGGCCTGATAACCCCCATGAGCCGGCATTTCTGCGCCACCTGCAACCGCGTGCGCCTTTCCGCCACCGGCAACCTGCACCTGTGTTTGGGGCAGGAAAACAAAGTGCCGCTGCGTCCGCTGCTGCGCGGCGGCTGCAGCGATGCCGAGCTGGAGCAGGCCGTTTGTGATGCAGTGCGGCAAAAACCCGAGAAACACGAGTTTGTCGAAAACCCGCAAAAAATCATCCGCGTTATGGCATTAACGGGCGGCTAAACACCGGCAGCGGCCGAAAGCGGCTTCGGCAGAGCCTCTGCCTCCCGCCGCAGGCATAACCGGCCGCCAACACGCTGTTAAAAAATAACGGCAGCGTTGCCCTTACTGAAATTTAAAAACGGAATACGGCAAGCCCGCCCAACTGCACGCAGCGGCGTTAGGGTGCCCTAACCCACAGAGCGCGTGATGATGCAAACCATTGAAAAAACATTGCAACATCGGCGCCCGTGCCGCCTGCCGCCCAATAACGAAAACCGGCGGGTTCAGGGTTCGCTATGGCTGATGCGGTGTTCAAAGCCGTTGGGGCCGTCTGAAAATATTTTTTCAGACGGCCCCAACGATGCTGAAACACAGTAAAACGGCACAAGGCAATGCAGCCCTGCCCGCTTCCGGCTCAAGATGTGCCGACTGCTGAAACATCAGCAGATTCGCCATCAACGGTTATGCCGCCTGCACCTGCCTTACCGAAAATAAATCGGGTTCGCTATAATTGATGTGGATTTCAAAGCCATTGAAGCCGTCTGAACATATTTTTCAGACGGCTTCAATGGTTCTGAATACCGTGAAACGGTAAAAAGATATAGTAAAACGGCACAAGGCGGTGCAGCCCTACCCGCTTCCGGCTCAAAGAGGAGCGCCGCCGAAACGGCTTCGGCTTGCAGCGTAGTTGATCCGCAGCAGGCTGCCCCGCCGCAGGCAGCAAATGGTGCAGCAAAGCCCCCCTGCTGCCCTGATTATTTTAGCGGTATTGGGGGGGTCTGCTGCCCGCTGTCTTGCTTCGTTTTGTGTTTCACCATATCGATATATGGTATGACGCATATCGGATTCCGAAACTTTTGCAAACCCGCTTAGGCCGTCTGAAAACCCATACCGGTTTTCAGACGGCTTTTTACCAACCCCGCCTTACCCGGTGTTGCGCAGGCCTTGCGCCACGCCGTTGATGGTGAGATGCACCATTTGCAGCAGATAGGCGTTGTCCGGCTCTTGGCGCAGGCGTTTGAGCAGGGCCACCTGCAAGCCGCCCAGGGCGTTCAGATAAGGAATACGCAAAGCGAGCGAGCGGGCAAGCGTTCGGTTGCCGCTGAGCAGCTCTTCGGTTTGCAGAATATCGAGCAGCGCCCGGCGGCTTTTGAGATATTCGTTTTTAATCTGAGCAAATATTTCGGCGGCACGCGCGGGCGATTCGCTCAGCGAGGCGTAGTTCTCGGCCAGGGTCAAATCGGTTTTGGCCATCACCTGCTCCATATTGGAGAGCATGGCTTGGAAAAAGGGGTTGTTGCGGGCGTGGTGTTGCAAGGCTTTCAGACGGCCTGCGTCTTGACCGCACAGTTCTTCCACCGCGCTGCCGAAACCGTACCACGCGGGCAGCATCAGGCGGTTTTGCGTCCAGGAAAACACCCACGGAATCGCGCGCAAATCTTGAATCCGCGCGAGGGTTTTACGGCTGGCAGGGCGGCTGCCGAGATTGAGGCTGGCGATTTCCCGAATGGGGCTGGTTTGTAGAAAATAGTCGACAAACCCGTCGGCGGTAATCAGGGCGCGGTAATGCTTGAAGGCGCTTTCGGAAAGCGCCTGCATCAGCCGGCTGTCGGGATTTTGGCTCTGCGGCAGCAGGCTGGCTTCAAGGGTGGCGGCCACCAGGGTTTCCAGGTTGCGGCGGGCGTTGCCCGCATCGGCATATTTGGCGGTAATCACTTCGCCCTGCTCGGTGATGCGGATTTGGCCGGCCACGCTGTGTTCGGGCTGGGCGAGAATGGCTTGGTAAGAGGGGCCGCCGCCTCGCCCTACGCTGCCGCCGCGTCCGTGAAACAGGCGCATACGCACACCGTAGCGGCCAAACAGTTCCACCAAGCCCAATTCGGCCTGGTAGAGCCCCCACGAGCTGCTCACATAACCGCCGTCTTTGTTGCTGTCGGAATAGCCGAGCATGATTTCCTGAAGATTGCCGCGGCTCTCGAGCAGGCTGCGGTACCACGGCAGGGCAAACATGGTGTCCATCACGTTGCAGGCGTTTTCGAGTGCTTCGATGGTTTCAAACAGCGGCACGATATTGATGCGGCTCTGCGGTTTGCCGTTTTCCTGCAACACCAAGAGGCCGCTTTCCTTCAGCAGCAGCGCCAAAGCCAAAAGATCGCTGGGCTGCTCGCAATTGGAAATGATGCTTTGGCTGACGGCTTTTTCTCCGAATTCGTTTTTGATTTTACGGGCTTCGTGGAACACGGCCAACTCGCTTTGGGTGTGTTCGCTGTAATCCGCATAGGGGCTGTAGAGCGGGCGGCGGTTTTGCAGTTCGCGCAGCAGCACGGTTTGCTTTTCTGTTTCGGTGAGCGCGCGGTAGTTTTCCAAGCCGGCGCGGGCAAACAGCTCGGCCACCACTTCGCTGTGTTTGTCGGCATGTTGGCGCAAATCCAGCGGCATCATATAAAAGCCGAACACGGATGCGGTTCGGATCAAGTCGGCCACCCGGGCTTCGGCCAAAAGGCCGCTGCGGTTATCGCGCAGCGATTGCTGTATGGTTTTCAGATCGGCCATAAATTCATCGGCACCGCCATAAGGTTCGAGCAGGCCGAAGTGGCAGCCGAGGGTGAGGCCGAGCCGGCGGCCGCGCGCAATCAGCCGCGCCATCATGTAGGCAATGGCGCGGCGGTAGGGTTCTTCTTCGTGGGCGATTTCGGTGTCGGGGGAGCGTGCCGACAAGGCCAGTACGCCCTCGTTCACGCCGACACGGCGCACCGACAGCGGCAAGTCGTTGTAAAGCTCGCTCAGTTGGCGGCGGTAATAATGAAACACGGTGTCGGCATGGCGGGTGAAGGCATGGCGCAGGGTGTCGGCAGAAACAAAGGGATTGCCGTCGCGGTCGCCGCCTATCCAGCCGCCGATTTGCAGAATATCGGGCACTCTGATACCCGGATAGGCCGTCTGAAAGGTTTTTTCTATGCTGCGGTAAAGCTTGGGAAGGGCCTGGAAAAAACTGAGCGGAAAAATCGATACGCCGTTATTGACTTCGTTTTTAACGGTGATTTTGAAGTGGCGGGTTTCGCTGGTCTGCCATAAGGCCAGCAGGGTTGCGTCCAGCTCGCTCTGCAACTCTTCCAACGCTTCGGCGCTGTTGCAGTATTCGCGCCTGGGCAGCAGGGCACTGATGCGGCGGTGGAAATTCAAGGTGGCCTGCCGCTGCACCTCGGTGGGGTGGGCGGTGAGCACGGCGGCGATATAGGTGTTGTCGAGCTGGCGCTGAACGGTTTGCAGATCGATTTGGTGTTCGCGCAGTTTGTTTACAGTATCGGCCACGCTGCCGGCGGCGGCACGGCTGCCGGCCTGCTCGTGCGCCAAACGGCGGCGCTCGTGGTGTACGTCTTCAGCGATATTGAGCATTTGCGCAAACAGGCCGCAGGCCAAAATCAGGTTTTGGGTTTGCCGCTCGTTGAGCTGCGGCAGCACTGCTTCGATAACTGCACTGCTGTCTTCACAGTCGGCCAGAGTTTTTACGGCATTGAGTACGATTTCGGTGGTTTCGCTGTGCAGCAGCCTGAACAACGCTTGGGTAAGAAATTCGGCATCTGCGGCCAGCGGAGCATCTTTGGGATTATTCAGAATGTGGAGTCGCATAAGGTTTCTTCTTAACATTATTAATACAACTCATTGTATATCAAGGCATAACAAGAAACCATCATGGTTGGCGATGTAGCGGTATGTAATTTGATGTAAGTGGGCGGCCGCCGGGGCTGTCGGGGGGCAGGCCGTCTGAAAATAATTTATTCGCCAAACCATAGCTCCGACTCTGAAAATCCATTAGAATAAACCGCTGTGCCGTTGTGTTCAGGGAAACCTAACGGTTTAATTTAAAACACATTCAGGAAACGACTATGATTGATTTATCCCATTTCAACGAAAACAACGAAGCCCATATGGTCGATATCGGCGAAAAAGCCCCCACCAAACGCGTGGCACGTGCCAGCGGCTATATCAATATGACCCCTGATGCCGTCAAATATATTGCAGACGGCTCTGCCGACAAGGGGGATGTGCTCGGTATTGCCCGCGTGGCTGCTATCCAGGCTGCCAAGCAAACCGGTTTTCTGATTCCGCTGTGCCACCCTGTTGCCCTCACCCATGTGCGCGTGGATTTCGATGTCGATGTGCAGCTTGCCCGCGTCAAAGCCGTGGTGGCCGCCAGCACAGAGGGCAAAACCGGCGTGGAAATGGAAGCCTTAACCGGCGTCAACATTGCGCTGCTCACCATTTACGATATGCTCAAAGCCGTGGATAAAAACATGGTTATTTCACAAATCCACCTTGAAGAGAAAACCGGCGGCAAGAGCGGCACGTTCACCTTTGACAACAGCCTCGAAAACCTCAACTATTAACCCCCGCTACCCATCATATATAGTATGGATGACCGCGACCTTTTACGTTACAGCCGCCACATACTGCTCGAAGAAATCGGTATCGAAGGCCAGCAGAAGCTGCTTGATGCCTCGGCATTAGTGGTGGGCTGCGGCGGTTTGGGCGCGGCCGTTCTGCCTTATCTGGCCGCTGCCGGCGTGGGCCGTCTGATTATCGCCGATGGCGATGCTGTCGATGAAACCAATCTGCAACGGCAAACCGCGTTTTCTGAAGCCGATATCGGCAACAGCAAAGCCCAAGCCATGAAAGGCCGTCTGAACGCCATCAACAGCCGCACTCAGATCACCGCTTTAAATGAGCACCTGACCGAATCCCGCCTGCACGATTTGATGCAGTATTGCGATATTGCCATCGACTGCAGCGATAACTTCCCCACCCGCGTGTCTATCAACCGTGCAGCCGTTGCCACCCGCACACCGCTGGTCTCCGGTGCGGCCGCGCGCTTTGAAGGCCAGCTTGCCGTTTACCGCCCCGACCTGCCCGACACGCCCTGTTACGCCTGTCTGTTTGAGGGCAGCGGGGCAAACGATGGAGCCTGCGCCGTATTCGGCGTATTCGCCCCTTTGGTCGGCATTATCGGCACAAGCCAGGCAGCAGAAGCGCTGAAAATATTAACCGGTGCCGGCAGCAGCCGTTACGGCATACTGCATCTCTATGATGCGTTAAACAACGAATGGCAGCAGATAACGTTCACCCGTAACCCGCAATGCCGCGTTTGTGGCTCCCCGCATTCATTGCGGCCTGCCGGAAAAACGATGCCGCTTATCCAACAATCAAACCGGCAGTAAAATCCACTTGCCAACCAAAATTAAAATATCACTTTGTTTTAAAAGAAATTTAATATTCACAAATTCTTCTATACTGAGAAAACCATTTTCTTGTCGCATAAAAACAACTATTCCCTACCCGACTTATTATCCGACACGCTTGCCATAAAATAAATTTTTAATTTTAAATTAATAAGTTAATTCATTTATTTTAAATAAAAACCGTTAATCCGGCCATCTGAAACCGCAACTAGAAAATATTAACTAGAAAAATTATTTCATTTTTTGAAAATAATTGTTGGTATAAATACGTTTGTCTTGATAATATACCGTTCATCGGAAAGCAAACCGATTATCTGAAATTAATTCCGCCTATCCGAAACCGCAACAAACTTTTCAAGGGGCAGACATCATGAATACCATCGCTATCGATATCCAACCGCAATGCCGTTTTTCCTGCTTTGCCGCAAACGATCAGCAGTGTGTGCACCAGCCTGAAAATATTGTGCCCGAATTAAACCGCCAGGCACGTTTCGCCCAAAAGCGCGTTTTAGTGGAAAACACTTCAACCGCCAAAGAAACCCTGTGCGCCAGCTTGTGCCGAGGACGGGAGCGCGCGGCGCACAATCTCTTCACATTCAGCCTCGAAAACCATTTTCCTGATGCTGCAGACTGCCGCGGCATCCATCTGCTCAAAGGTCTTCCCTGCCCCGCCGACTACGACCACGCCATCGAAGCCGAAGGCGACAAAGCTGCCGGTGTCTGCTTTCACGACAACAAGGAAAGCCGCAGCACCGGCCTGATCGAATGGCTCTATGCCCAAAACGCCCAAACCATTATTCTCGGCGGTTTGGCAACCGAACACGCCGTTTTGGAAACCGCGCAGCATCTGGCTTGGTATAACGACAATTGGCACGTTATCGTCAATCTTTCCGCCTGTCGCGGCTACACACCCGAGGGGACGCTTAAAGCCGTTTCCGCCCTGCGTCAGGCCGGCATTACCGTGGTAACCGACACAGACGATATTCCCGCAGCCATCGCTGCCGGCGCACCTTTGTGGATGAGCAAGGTTTCTTAAGGCAGAATCCGGTTGGGCGGCTTATTTATATTTTGCAAACATCTTAAATAAGCAGGGCGCATCATGCTGAATTTTATCCGAGAATATGCAGATATCCCTGCCCGTTTGAAAGTTTCTCCAGCTTAAATTTATCCGAATCTCTCTGCAGACACTCCCATCTGTAAGAGCACTTTTCAGGCCGTCTTTTCAGACGGCCTCTTTTTATACCGAGCCGGTTTCATTCCATCACATCAACTCAAAACTGCATTGTTTTCCAAACAAACCCGTTTAAAAATAATTGATTCAACATGGTTTCAGACGGCCTGAAACGGCGCATCTCCACCCCTATGCCTGATGCGGCAAAGCCCTATTTCACCGCCATTAAAATTTTGGGGCTGTCCTAGATAACTAGAACAAATCCTGCTTTACTAATTGTTTTAAAATAGAAATTTGAAATTTTATCTCACTGTTGTTAAAACGCCATTCACACTCTTTCAAATACAGTTCAAAATGCTCTTTGGGAATGCCGTTAAACTTGCGTAAATGGCGTTTTGCTTGGTTCCAAAAGTTCTCAATTCCGTTAATGTGATTTTGTCGCTCAGCAAAATGTGTGCTGTGATTGATCCGAAAATGTGAAAATTCGCTCACATCAAGAACGTCATAACTTTTGTAACAATCGGTATAAACAATGCTGTCAGGCTTCACTTGCTCGCGGATAATTGGCAATAAAGTCGCAGTTTGTGTATTGGGTACGGCAACGGTGTAAACCTTACCATTACGCTTCAAAAGCCCGAATACAGCCACTTTGCCAGCCGCACCGCGACCACGTTTGCCTTTGCGTTGTCCGCCAAAATAGCTTTCATCAACTTCTACTTCACCATCAAGCATTTCCAGATGCGGGCTGTTGTGATAGATAAGTAAGCGCAAACGGTGGAAGTAATAGGCAGCGGTATTTTTATTGACGCTAACTAATTGCGCCGCTGTGCGAGCGGTAACACCTGCAACAAATAGTTCAATCAGTTTGTTTTGCTTGTACTGACTTAAACGACTTTTTCTCATAGGGATTATTCTAACCTGAAGTTAAATTTCCCTAGTTATCTAGTACAGCCCCAAAATTTTTAATGGATTCCACCATAATTTTGAGTTTTACAGCAATTTTAAAAATTACTACATTCGCCTACATAAGAAAAAACAACACAAAAGGAGCACCATAAATGAATATGCATGCTGCCGGCCTGCGGTTCCGCCGGGCCGTTCAAACCGAAAATCCTTTAGCCGTTGCCGGCTGCATCAACGCCTATTTCGCCCGCCTTGCCGCCCACAGCGGCTTCAAAGCCATTTACCTTTCCGGTGGCGGCGTAGCAGCCTGCTCGTGCGATATTCCCAATTTGGGCATTGCCTCCATATGAAGATGTGTTGATTGACGCCCGCCGCATCACCGACAATGTCGACACCCCCTATTAGTGGGCATCGATGCAGGCTGGGGCGGCGCTTTCAACATCGCCCGCACCATCCGCAACTTCGAGCGTGCCGGCGTGGCGGTCGTGCATATCGAAGACCAAGTGGCCCAAAAACGCTGCAGCCACCGCCCCAATAAAGCCATCGTGCCGCAAAACAAAATGACCGACCGCATCAAAGCCGCCGTAGATGCCCGCATTGATGAAAACTTCGTGATTATGGCGCGCACCGATGCGCTGGCGGTAGAAGGCTTGGAGGCAGCCATCGAGCGCGCCCGAGCCTTCGTGGAGGCCGGTGCCGACATGATTTTCCCCGAAGCCGTAACCGGGCTGAGCATGTATCGAAAATTTGCCGAAGCCGTGAGCGTGCCGGTGCTGGCCAACATCACCGAATTCGGTGCTACACCGCTCTACACCCGGCAAGAGCTGGCCGAAAACGGCGTAAACTCGCACTCTATCCCCTCTCCGCTTTCCGCGCCGCCAGCAAAGCCGCGCTGAATGTTTACCAAGCGATTATGAGCGAAGGAACCCAAGCCAACGTAATCGGCACCATGCAAACCCGTGCCGAACTCTACTTTCATGCGGGCGTTTCCTTATATTGCTATGTAATCGGCACCATGCAAACCCGTGCCGAACTCTACGAACACCTCAACTACCACAATTTCGAGCAAAAATTAGACGCTTTGTTCAGCAAATAACAACTGCCGGCGCAAAAGCCTTTCAGACGGCCTTGCATTGCAGATCGGCCATCTGAAAAAACACCAAACCACAAAAAAGGAGAATCCGAATGACTACCGAATCCCCCGCTTTCAAACCCAAAAATCCGTAGCCCTCTCAGGCGTAGCTGCGGGCAACACCGCACTGTGTACCGTAGGCCGCAGCGGCAACGACCTGAGCTACCGGGGTTACGACATTCTCGACTTGGCAAAACACTGCGAATTTGAAGAAGTTGCCCACCTTCTGATTCACGGCCTATCTGCCCAACAAATTCGAACTGGCCGCCTACAAGATCCCTGCGCGGCCTGCCCTTGCGCGTGATTCAAGTGCTCGAGAGCCTGCCCGCCCACACCCCACCCGATGGACATTTTACGCACCGGCGTATCCATGCTCGGCTGCGTACACCCCGAGCGCGAAAGCCAACCCGCCAGCGAAGCGCGCGACATCGCCGACAAATTAATCGCCTGCCTGGGCAGCATGCTGCTTTATTGGTATCAATTTTCACACAACGGCAAGCGCATCAAAGTAGAAAGCAAAGAAGACAGCATCGGCGGCCACTTCCTGCACCTGCTGCACGGCAAACGCCCCGGCAAGTCCCATGTGAAAACCATGCACATTTCACTGATTCTCTATGCCGAGCACGAATTTAACGCTTCCACCTTTACCTCGCGCGTGATTGCCGGCACAGGCTCCGACATTTATTCGTGTATCACCGGTGCCATCAGCGCACTCAAAGGCCCCAAACACGGCGGAGCCAACGAAGTGGCCCACGACATCCAAAAACGCTACCGCAACGCCGATGAAGCCGAGGCCGACATCCGCGAACGCATCGGCCGCAAAGAAATCGTTATCGGCTTCGGCCACCCCGTTTACACCCTATCCGACCCGCGCAACGTGGTGATTAAAGGAGTGGCGCGCGACCTGAGTGCCGAAACCGGCGACATGCGCCTGTTTGACATCGCCGAACGTTTGGAAACCCTGATGTGGAACGAGAAAAAAATGTTTCCCAACCTCGACTGGTTCTCCACCGTTTCCTACCAAAAACTCGGCGTACCCACCGCCATGTTCACCCCGCTGTTTATGATTTCGCGCACCACCGGCTGGAGTGCGCACATTTTGGAGCAACACCAAGACGGCAAAATCATCCGCCCCGGCGCCAACTACACCGGCCCCGACGATTTACCGTTTATCCCGATGGAAGAACGCTGACCCCGGCTATCGCGTATATAACAGCGTGAAAAATTTTCAGACGGCCCGATAACACCAACCGGCCATCTGAATTTTTGATAGAGCGAACCCACTTTATTTCCAGCACAAAGCTGCAGGCCGCCAAACTATACAGATCGTACAAAACCGATTTTACCGTTTCATCGGCTTACCCAACCGCTCCTTTGACTAAACCGTTTTCTTAAAAAAACAAACGTAAGTCGCCACAACACCGCAATAGAGCAAGCCGATTTACGATATGTAAAGCCCTTTGGCAGCGGGTTTACGCCATCAGACACCCATATTATCTGCTGTTGCGCGGTATTTCCTCTCAGCTGTCGTTTCCTGTGGGCAAAAAATACCCGAATCATGCTGGAATATGGCTGCAGGTGCGATAAAAAGGGGCCGGTCTGAAAGGTTGGCACTGTTCTTTCAGACGGCCGGCAGTATTCGATATTGCTTCCAATGTCTGTATCCCTTCGTGCTGTGCCGGCTCTGCTGCCGTCAATACCGAATCAGCCCGTATCTGGCGGCAAGTTCGGCAGCTTGGGCTACCCCCTGTTTGCTTTAGGCTGTTTGAGCAGACATACTTTCAGATGCACTCAACGTGCCGCAGGGATAACTTCTGTGTCGAACCGGCAGGCCGTCTGAAAGGACGGGTTCCTGCTTTCAGACGGCTTGATTTTTTATAAAATATTGAAGTGTAAAAATATTTTTGGTGCAAAATATTGCAGGGCCGTCTGAAATGTCCGTCTCGGCCTTTCCGTTACAGCCGGGCCAGCCGCTCTACCGATGGGGCGTAATAATATGCCCCTGATACGGCGGCGGTAACGTGTTTGAGCAGCAGATCGGTTTTTCCGTCTGCTTCGCCAAACATGCTTAAAAGCTGGGCTTCGATGTTGTGCAGCGAGCCGCAATAGGCGATAAACATCAGTCCGTGTTCGCCGGAGGCGGTGCCGAAAGGCAGGCTGCGGCGCACGATTTTTAAGCCTATGCCGTTTTCTTTCAGGTTTACACGCCCGAGATGTGAATCAGGCAGAAGTATGTCTTTGCTGAATTCTTCATCGGTTTGCTTGGTGCGGCCGACTGCGGCTTCTTGATCGGCCAGCGGCACCCGGTTCCATTTTTTCAGGTCGTGGCGGTATTTTTGCAGCAGTACGTAACTGCCGCCGGTGTCTGGCCTGCCTTCGGCAATGGTGCCGATCCGGCTGATCTCATCGGGTTCGTGGGGGTTTTCGGTGCCGTCTACAAAGCCGTCAAGGCCTCTGTTTTCAATCCAGCGGAAGCCGTGGGTTTCGTCTGCCACTTTGATGCTGCTGCCGAAAATATCCAGCAATGCCATTGCCAGTGTGAAATTAACATCGGGGCGCAGTGATTGGATATGGAACATGATGTCGTGCTGGGTGGCAGGTGCCAGGCCGTTGCCTAACGGGCGGAACGGTTTGATTTCGCAACCTTCGTCTGTATGGCCGAATGCTGCCCATGCTCCGCTGCCGAACGCAATGGTTAAACCCAGCACGGCATCGGGATATCGTTGCTGTAGCTCGGTCAAAGCCTCGAGGCTTTGCGCACAGGCGGTTTTAATGTGCCCGAGGCTGCCGGCAACGATGTCGGCCTCAATGAAAACGGCAGCTTTGCTGCTTTCGGGGATAATGGCACTTTGCGGCTGGTTCATGGCTGGGTGTTCCTTTGAATAATGTTTTTTCAGACGGTCTCTCTATGCGGAAAGAGCCGTTAAAATCCAATGGCGTATTATAACAAATTCTGCCGTTGCTTTTCTTTACTTTCATGTGCGTTTTCTATTGAATCGGTATGTTAGAATCCGCCGCCGTTATTTGCCGGGATGTTTTATGCGCAGTGTGATTTTTGTTGCCGTGCTGCTGTTGATGCAGCTGTTTACGTTCGGTTTGGGGCGGTCGCTGCAATGGCTGCTTGTGCCCGTTATTGGTGCGCATGGCCGGCGCCGGCTGATGGCCGCTGCATTTTTGGTAACCAATTCGCTGATTGCCGGCCTGCTGTTGCAGTTGGGCCATGCCGTTTTCCGCTGGACGGCGCTGTGGATGGTGGTAATGCTGTTTGTGATGTATGCGGCGCTGGCCACGTTTCTGCTCTATTTGGTGTTGCGCCGTTTTATGCCGCAAAAACCGATGTCGCGCAGCCTGCGGCTGTTTGCGCCGCTGTTTGTGGCCGGCCTGTTCGGTATTGCGCTGTATAACGCTTACACGCCGGTTGTCTGCCATGCCGAAATCCGCATCAGCAAAAAACTCGGGCAGCCGCTGCGCATCGGTATGGCCAGCGATATGCATTTGGGCATCTTGTTCGGCGCCAAACGCTTAGACGAGCTGGCCGCCATTATGAACCGTGAAAAAGTCGATATTATCCTGCTGCCCGGTGATTTGATGGACGACAACGTTGCTGCCTACCGTGCCGAAAATATGCGTCCCAGTTTGGAAAAACTGCGCGCACCGTTGGGTGTGTATGCCACCTTGGGCAACCATGACCTGTTCGGCTACGAGCGGGAAATCTACGAAGAAGTAACCCGGGCGGGCATACGCGTTCTCGCCAATGAAAGCACGGTGGTCGGTAAGGCCGGTAACCGCCTGCTGGTGGTGGGCCGCAATGATGATTTGGACGAAAACCGCCCCGCCACCGCCGAGTTGCTGCAAAATCAAAACACTGCTCTGCCCGTTTTGCTGCTCGACCACCGCCCTACCGATATTGAAACCCACGCCAAACTGCCGGTTGACGTGCAGGTATCGGGGCATGTACACAACGGTCAGATTGCCCCCGCCAATCTGATTGTGTACTTTCTCAACCGCCTCTCCTACGGCTACGAACAAATCGGCAGCGGCCATTTCTTCGTTACTTCCGGCTACGGCTTTTGGGGTGTGCCGCTGCGTTTGGGGTCGCAGTCGGAAGTGTGGATTATCGATGTAAAAGGGCGGTCTTAGCTGGAGCCGGCAATCAGCTTTCCGGTGCGATACCGCGACCTTGCCGTGCAGCCCTTTCTTTCAGGTGCAGCTGCTATAATATCGGATATGGATAACCCTCTGCTGTGGCGGCACCGCCTGCCCGACAACATCTCACCCGGCACTCCCGAAGCCGCCTTCATGCAGGCGCAGTCGCTCACCGCCGCCCTGCGCGGTTTAAACGCCGTTTTTTCCGTGCACCTGCTGCACTTGGGAAACAGCGGTTTCGACCCTCTTTTTTCAGACGGCCTGATCAATAGTGGAACGCAAAACTGGTTTGCCCGCGATGTGTTGCTGTGTTTAAACGGCAAACCCGTTGTGTGGGCGCGCAGCCTGTGCCGCCAAACATCGGCCAACTGGCGCAGCCTGCTGGATTGCGGCACGCGCCCGCTCGGCGAGCGGCTGTTTGACGGATCGCTGCCGCTCACCCGCTCGCCGTTTGAATATACTGCCCTGCCGCCCCGTTATCCGCTGGCGGGTTTCGATGGTTATGCCGTGGCGGCGCGCCGCTCGCTGTTTCGCTGGCAGGGTGAAACACTCGGCCTGGCCGAATGCTTTCTGCCCGCGCTGCAAAGTTTTGTTCAGCCCGCTGATGGGCAGGATACAATTAGACTATAATCACATTATTAAAGATGCAGGCCGTTTGGAAACAAGCGGCCTGCATCGGCTGAACAACTGATAATTAAAGCCAATACCACACATGAACATTAAACGGTTGCTCCTGAAATTTCTGCCCCGCTATGTGGTCGGCAGGCTGGTTATTTACAGCAGGCTGATGCGCATCGAAAAGCCCATCGGCACCCTGCTGCTGCTGTGGCCGACTTTTTGGGCATTGTGGATTGCCTCAAAAGGCATACCCGATTTCACAATTCTGCTGGCGTTTGCCGCCGGCACTTTTCTGATGCGCAGCGCAGGCTGCGTGGTCAATGATTTTGCCGACCGCCATATCGACGGCGGCGTAGCGCGCACCAAAATGCGGCCTTTCGTACGCGGCCTGGTCTCTGCCGAAGAAGCCATATTGCTGGCGCTGATACTCTGCCTGACGGCCGCCCTGTGCCTGCTGCCGCTCAACCGCTTAACCTGGCTGATGAGCCTGCCCGCGCTGTTTTTGGCGGTGAGCTACCCCTTCACCAAACGCTTTTTCCCGTTGCCTCAGTTTTACCTGGGGCTGGCGTTTTCGTTCGGCATACCGATGGCATTTGCCGCTGTAACTGACACCGTGCCGCCGCTGGCCTGGCTGCTGTTTACCGCCAACGTATTGTGGACGCTGGCCTACGACACCATCTACGCCATGGCCGATAAAGAAGACGACCTCAAACTCGGTATCCGCACTTCGGCTATCACCTTCGGCAGCAACGATGTATCCGCCATTATGTTGTGCCATTTTTGGTTCAGCGCCCTGATGGCGGTGTTGGGTTGGCAAATCGGTGCAACCTGGCCTTTTTGGATAGTGCTGCCGCTCACGGTTTACTGGCAGTTTCAGCAATACCGCCAAATCCAAACCCGCGACCGCTGGGTGTGTTTCCGCACCTTTTTAGAAAACAACCGCATCGGTTTGGCTTGGTTTTTAGGCATCGCCGGGCATTATCTTTGGCTGTCGCTTTATTCTCCGGCCGTCTGAAACAAGCCGGCACGAAATGTGAAACAGCGTGAACCTGCTCCATTTTCGATACACGGCAAACTCAGACAGTACAGATAATACGGAACCGGCTCTATTGCCGCTTGGTGTTCGGGCAGCTTCACCAAACCGTTCTCTTTGTGTTGAGACGCAGTAATGCCGCAGCGGAAACGAAGCAGGTTCACAATAGCGCACCACTTCCCGAGGCCGTCTGAAAAAATCTTGCTTCTTCCGAATCTACCCGTCTGCCTTGCGCAACGCTTGAGTGCCGACTAGAATCAACCGCTCTGCCCGCTTTGGGTTATGCGCCGGAAAACCATGAGAACACGCTCCCTGAGAACACGCATTGCGTTTTGATTTCCCGCCCTTCGGTGTACAAACCATACCGTGTAAGATTTCTTTCCAAGGCATACCGATATGTTACCCCACCCCGTTTATAATTTTTCTGCCGGCCCCGCCGTGCTGCCCGATGCGGTGCTGCGTACCGCACAAAATGAAATGCTCGATTACAACGGCACCGGCTTTCCCGTGATGAGCATGAGCCACCGCTCCGATGTGTTTATGAGCATTCTCCACCATGCCGATCAGGATTTACGCACGCTGCTGGATATTCCCCGCAACTATAAAATTCTGTTTATGCAGGGCGGTGCCAGCTCGCAGTTCAACATGGTGGTGATGAATTTCGCCAACGGATTCAGACGGGTAGATTCAGTAGTAACCGGCAATTGGTCATCAGTGGCCCACAAACAGATGGGCAAACTCTCCGATGTCGAAATCCATCTGGCGGCCGACGGCAAGGCTTACAACTATCTCGACCTGCCGCCCGCCAATACTTGGGATACCAGCCGGCACTCGGCTTTTGTGCACTTTGCGAGCAACGAAACCGTAAACGGCCTGCAATACGGCACTCTACCCGAACCGGGCGCAGATATGCCGCCGTTGGTCTGCGATATGTCGAGCGATATTTTGTCGCGCCGCATCAACGTGCGCAACTTCGGCGTGATTTATGCCGGCGCACAGAAAAACATCGGCCCGGCGGGCGCCACCGTGGTGATTATCCGCGAAGATCTACTCGAACGCTGCTGTAAGCGCGTGCCCGATGTGTGGAACTATCAGGCCCATGTCGGCCGCCAAGGTATGCACAACACCCCTGCTACTTATCCCATCTATATTGCAGGCTTAGTGTTCCGCTGGCTGCTGGCGCAAGGCGGCGTGGCTCAGATGGAAACGGTGAACGCGCTGAAAGCCGCCAAACTCTACGCTGCCATCGACAGCAGCGGCGGCTTCTACATCAACAATATCCGGCCGGATGCCCGCTCAAAAATGAATGTCGTATTCAGCACGCCAAGCCCCGAACTCGACCATTGCTTCGTGCAAAAAGCCGGCAATGCCGGCCTGAAAATGCTGCAGGGCTATCAATCCGTGGGCGGCATGCGTGCCAGCCTCTACAATGCCATGCCCCTGCAAGGCGTAGAAACACTGATTGGCTTTATGCACGATTTCCAACGCCGCTACGGCTGATTCAATATTCGACAGATTCAAGCCGGGACTCTTGAAAAATACCTGAAGGCCGTCTGAAAGGCCTAAATACCGACATGCCCACATAGGCAGGAATCCGAATGCTCAGCATCTAAGCGTTGTTTCACCGACACTTCAATATTACCCCTCTGACTCTCACCTGCGCGGAAACAAGGGCAAAAAACTTCTTAATGATATTTTTGAATGCTGAAAAATATCAGGCCGCCTGAAACAGATTTTTAGACGGCCTGATACAATTTGTGGGCCACACCCACTGCTGCCTTTAACGCAAATGCGGCAGCATACTTAAAATGGCAGACAACGCTGCTTCGCCCAGCCTCAACGAGCGCTGACCGTTCCAGCCGAAATCGTCATCAGGAAGGTTATGGTTGTCTTTAAACGGCATCTCCAGCGTATAAGCCAGGCATTTGAACTGTTCGCCCACCCAAGCGGTAGCCATCGTCATATCAGCCTGGCCGGACGCATCTTTCGCATAACCGTGTTCGTCTTGAAAGTCGGGGCTGGCAGCAGAAAATGCGTTTTTGAAGTGGGTTTCCAAATCAATGATGCGGTCGTTATACGAGGGTATGCCTTCTGTACCTGCAACAAACACGAAAGGTATATTTTCATCACCATGAATATCTAAAAACAAATCCACTCCGGTTTCGAGCATTTTTTTACGCACATAATAAACCTCAGGGCTGCGCGCAACAGTCGGATTCTGCCATTCTCGGTTAAGGTCGGCACCGGCGGCGTTGGTGCGCAAATTACCGTGCACGGAGCCATCCGGATTCATATTGGGCACAATATAGAATGTGGCCTGATCCAGCAGCACACGGGCAGTTGGATCCTGCGGGTCAAGCAGGCGCGCGAGCAGGCCTTCTGCAAACCATGCGGCCATGGTTTCGCCGGGGTGCTGGCGGGCAATAATCCATATTTTAAAATCGCTGGCAGCTTGATTACCAATGGTGAGCAGGTTGATGTCGCGGCCTTCAACAGTGCTGCCTAAATCGTCTATCTGGCACAACCCGCTGCCCTGCGCATCGCCAAGCAGATTCAAGTGCTGTTCGTAAGAATACGGCTCGAAATAGGCGTAATACACACTATTGGTCAGCGGCGTATGCTCGATAACCAACACACCGTTCTCGTAACGGGTGGGTACGCGGAACCAATTTTGACGATCATAAGAAGCTAGAGCCTGATAATCCTTCCAGGCGTCCGGATAAGCTGAAGCTGCAGCATTTTCAAAGCGCATCACACAATTCCGATAAGCCGCACCCTGCAGACGGAAATAAAACCATTGGGCAAAATCGGAAGCATTGTCGGGACGCAATTTCAGACGGATGTCGGCAGGGTTTTGCGCGTCTATTACCGTTACTGCGCCAGCATCAAACCGGGTGCTGATTTTCATGTGAATTCCTATTTAAGCCTGGTAAGGATTTGAAGCAGTTATTTTAAACCGGTTTCCCCTGCGTGTCTTTATAAAGAAGCAACAAGGCCGTCTGAAAATATTGCACTGCTCCCGCAAAAAACTTGGACAAGTTAAGCATATGTTTCAAAAATACTTTTCAAGCTGAGTTCTGCAACCGACAGGAATAGGCTTTTTTAAGTTTAGCCTAATCCACTCATCATTATGATAAGTATGTAATCATCTATACAGCTGCCGGTTCCACCACCGTCAACGTACCTTCCCCATAGAAGTTTTGTGTTTTCAATGTACTTAAAGAAACGCTCCGACCAGAATGCAGCAGCGGGATTTTACCTTTCAGACGGCCAAATGACTGAACCGGCATTTGCTCTACCTATCTTAGCGTTTTGACTTGTGGCTTAAAGAAGGCGATAAGTACCATTTGCCTTCTGTGCATTTTTAAACTCCGCAATATCGGTCAGCCACTTATCTGTCAATAAATTCACGATTAAGAATATTGTCCGAAATTTACCCTATTGCCTGCGGACGGAGGCTTTTTTGTTGCGGACTTTAGTTTTCAATCCCAATAAACCCATAATGCGCCACACTTTACTTTTTATTCCACGCCAATACGGTAGTAACCCACCAATGGCCGCAGGGTCTTTATAGCGAGCATAAGCTTCGGCAACGGCAGCTTTATCCTACGCATCAGGATCAGGGATAATAAAAGCTGTTTTGGACAGGATGGCGCTGTGCAATAGATATAGTTTGGTGGGCATTACCCTCTACATTTGGACGGTTTGGCGGCGTTCTTTTGCTTTTCTCTGGGAGCTTTCATATGCTTTAGGCAGTTTGTTTTCGGCCCCTGCAACACACAGTTCTCCAATCGGTTCCTCCTGGTTTTTTCGTGGTCGGGATTGGCTACAAAAAAGGGAACACTCCTTCATAGGACAGCCTACGGGTTTTGAAGTGCGGCTAAAGGGCCGATATCCAACGATACAGGCGTATGCGTGAGATGTTGAAGTGCTATACGGTACACTGTTGGCTGCGCACCGGGTAACAGGGGTATATTGAGATATAAGAAAACTGCACCTTAATGGGTTGGAAAGTGTCCAACTTTTGGGGCGCAGTTCATATTTTCAAACGGTCTGAGGTTTGCTGCCAAATAAAATCAAACAGCGGCCTACTGTTTTCTCAAACCCAAAACGTCCTGCATATCAAACAAGCCGTTTGGACGGGCGGCCAGCCATACCGCTGCACGCACGGCGCCGGCGGCAAAAGTCATGCGGCTGGAGGCTTTGTGGGTGATTTCCACCCGCTCGCCGTCAGCCGCAAACAAGGCGGTGTGGTCGCCGACAATGTCGCCGCCGCGCACGGTGGCAAAGCCGATGGTTTGCGGATCGCGTTCGCCTGTGTGCCCTTGCCGGCCGTAAACAGCGCATTGCTTCAAATCGCGGCCGAGTGCGCCGGCAATCACTTCGCCCATGCGCAGCGCTGTGCCGCTGGGGGCATCGACTTTATGGCGGTGGTGTGCTTCGATGATTTCGATATCGTAGCCTTCGTTTAATACGCGGGCTACGGTGTCGAGGATATGGAATGTGAGATTGACCCCCACGCTGTAATTAGCGGCAAACACGATGGCGGTTTTTTCGGCGGCCGTCTGAATGGCGGCTTTGCCTGCTTCATCGAAGCCTGTGGTGCCGATCACCATTTTTACGCCGGTTGCGGAGCATTGCTCCAAATAGGCCAGCGTGGATTCGGGGCGGGTGAAGTCTATCAGCACATCACTGGCGGCCAATACTGCACCGGCATCGCTGCTGATAACTACGCCGGTTTTGAGGCCGTCTGCATGGCCTGCGTCCAAACCCAAGGCCGGCGAACCGGCGCGCTCGAGTGCGCCGCTCAATATGGCTTCGGGGTGGCGGCTGACGGCCTCCACCAATACCCGCCCCATGCGCCCGCCGGCTCCGGCAACGGCAATTCTTAATGCAGTCATGTTTTTATCCTGAGTTTATTGGGCATCGGGCCTGAACACGGGCTGTGGCTGCGGCTGCACTTCGGCACTCTGCCCGGCTTGAAGCTGCTGCACGGCATATTCGATGGCATTGCCTTCGGCGCGCGCCAATCGGTCGTTATTGAAGTAGAGGGTTAGTGTCCGCTGTTCGGAAATCACGCCGTTGCGGGCGATGTTGAACGTGTAGTCCCAACGGTCGGCATGAAACGGGTCGCGCAAAAGCGGTGTACCCAGCAGCAGCTGCACCTGTTCGCGGCTCATGCCGGATTGCAGCGATGCCACGGCGCGGGCATCGAGCTCATTGCCCTGCACCACTTTCAGTTTGTAAGAAGGAAAATGCGATACGCGCTCGGAAGAGCAGGCCGCCAGCCCCAGCAGGACGGCAATGGCCGGACACAAAATTTTATTCACAAGTTTTACCTTTCATCAAACAGCCTGTCCGGGCTCGGATATAGTTGGTGATCAATGCGCCCGAAAGGTTCGGGCCATTAAAAACCTTTATTGTCAAATAGTGGGCAAAGCCGCTAAAAATGCGTATTATAACGATAATTACACCACAAGGGTATGAGAGCATTATGGAAAACAATTTCAACAATATCGCCCAATTGAAAGACAACGGCCTGAAAGTAACCGGCCCGCGCCTGAAAATTCTGGATTTATTCGAAACACACGCCGAAGAACATCTGAGCGCCGAAGATGTTTACCGTATTTTGCTCGATGAAGGCATCGAAATCGGTGTGGCCACCATTTACCGTGTGCTGACCCAATTTGAGCAGGCGGGCATTCTGCTGCGCCACCATTTTGAAACCGGCAAAGCGGTTTACGAGCTGAACCAGGGCGACCACCACGACCATATCGTGTGTGTCAAATGCGGCAGGGTAACCGAGTTCCACAACGAAGAAATCGAACGCCTGCAAGACAGAATCGCCGAAGAAAACGGCTATCAAGTGGTGGATCACGCTTTGTATATGTATGGCGTGTGCAGCCCGTGCCAGCAAAAAAGCAAACGCTGATTGCGCCTGCCCTGCCCCGGTTTTCAGACGGCCTGAATCATCACTCAGGCCGTCTGAAATGTTTCAGCGTACGGTTTATGGTTTATCACGATTTATGGTCGGTACAAAATCTGCCCGACAGTAGGTTTTCCGCTTCCCTTCCATCCACCTATCGTGAATCCGCTTTATTTTCCCTGCCAAACAGCCGCAGACAATACGGAGAGTATGAAGCCGATTCTGCTGCCGCCCGGGCATTCCACCAAACCGTTCTCTTTAAAGTTGCGGCGCAGTACCGCCGCAACGGAAATAAAACGGGTTACGATACAGGCAGCCCGCCCAAACACAGCTTTTTTGAAATGGACATTCCGATTTTACCGCCGCACGGCTGCCGTTTTCCCGACCCTGCCCGCGCCGTTGCCGAGCGCGGCGGGCTGGTGGCAGTGGGCGGCAGTTTGAGCCCCGAGCGCCTGCTGGCCGCGTATCCGCAAGGGATTTTTCCGTGGTATGGCGAAGGGCAGCCCGTCTGCTGGTTTGCCCTTGCCCCGCGCACCGTGCTGTTTCCCGCTAAAATCCATATCGGCCGTTCGCTGCAAAAACACCTGCGCAACAAACCCTATGCCGTTACGGCAAACCGCAATTTTTCCGCCGTTATCGCCGCCTGCGCCGCCACCCCGCGCACGGGGCAGAGCGGCACTTGGATCACCGCCGGTATGCAGCAGGCCTACACCAAGCTGCACCAAATGGGATACGCGCATTCGTTTGAATGTTGGTATCCCGATGAAACCGGCCGTCTGAAACTGGCCGGCGGGCTTTACGGCGTGCAGATCGGGCGCGCGTTTTTCGGCGAATCGATGTTTGCCGTGCAGGCCGATGCCTCCAAAACCGCCTTCGCCCTCGCCGTCCCCTATCTGGCACAACGCGGCATCGGATTAATCGACTGCCAGCAAAACACCGCCCACTTGGCCCGCTTCGGCTCCGAACAGATGGATTTTGCAGACTTCCAAACTGCCCTGCGGCGGCTGGCCGCACAACTGCTTACACACCCGATAGGCAGCAGCGTGCTGACCGCCAACCGCATAGGCTGATTCTGTGAAAAATTGATCAAGGCCGTCTGAAAACACGCGGCTGCTTTTTAGGTTAAAATACGCTCTTTTAATTTATCTAGGCCGTCTGAAAGCCTTTTCACCACAGGAAAACAAAATGTCTTTACAAAACATCATCGAAACTGCGTTTGAAAACCGTGCCGCCATCACCCCCGCCGGCGTTGCCCCCGAAGTGAAGCAGGCCGTTGAAGAAACCCTCAGCCTGCTCGACAACGGCGCGCTGCGCGTGGCCGAACGCTTGGGCACGGGCCGGTGGAAAGTAAACGAATGGGCGAAAAAAGCCGTGCTGCTTTCTTTCCGCATTGCCGACAACCAGGTGCACAACGACGGCGTAAACAAATATTTCGACAAAGTGCCGACCAAATTCGCCGATTGGGATGAAGAAGCATTCAAAGCCGCCGGTTTCCGCGCAGTGCCCGGTGCCGTTGCCCGCCGTGGCAGCTTTGTGGCGAAAAACGTGGTGTTGATGCCCTCTTATGTAAACATCGGTGCTTATGTCGATGAAGGCACGATGGTCGATACCTGGGCCACGGTCGGCTCGTGCGCCCAAATCGGCAAAAATGTGCATTTGTCGGGCGGCGTGGGCATCGGCGGCGTGCTCGAGCCTTTGCAGGCCACGCCCACCATCATCGAAGACAACTGCTTTATCGGCGCACGCAGCGAAATCGTGGAAGGCGTGATTGTGGAAGAAGGCAGTGTGATTTCAATGGGCGTGTATATCGGCCAGTCCACCAAAATCTATGACCGCGAAACCGGCGAAATCCACTATGGCCGCGTACCCGCCGGCTCGGTGGTGGTGTCGGGCAGCCTGCCCGCTGCCGATGGCAAATACAGCCTTTACTGTGCCGTTATCGTGAAAAAAGTAGATGCGCAAACGCGCGCCAAAACCAGCGTAAACGAACTGCTGCG
The DNA here is from genome assembly GCF_014297595.2 of Neisseria musculi. NCBI lineage: Bacteria > Pseudomonadati > Pseudomonadota > Betaproteobacteria > Neisseriales > Neisseriaceae > Neisseria > Neisseria musculi. The sequence continues at coordinate 1,612,828 of NZ_CP060414.2, forward strand.
CGGCGTTTAACCCCACTCTTGCCAATCTTTGCCAAAAGCAGAGATACAGTGGAACCCCTTTATTTCCGTTACGGCACTGCCCCACCCTACTGTTTGCAGCTTGCCGGGTGCCGGAAATGAAGGGGTATGTTCTAACCGAAAATCGGAAAAATGGCCGTTGTGATTTTTTTCGGAACAGACTGCGGAGCCGCTCAAATCCTAGCGTTTCTTGTTGAGATTTTTCTTGTTGAGATTGATTAGCACAATAGGCAGCGGAAAAGGCAACTTAACAAACCGTCCTGTTAAGCAGCAAACCGTAATGATGTGCGGCGCATCGTCCGAAATACGCGAAACCCGCGCCATGAAAACAGCGGCGTGCGCGGGGAAGCCGGTTAGTACGCCGGGCAGACGATAGGGAATCCACTTTAAAATCAGTGTAAAACAATAAACGGGAAACAGCGCAGGCGGCGCAAGCCAGCCTTGTGCTTGTTTTGAAGCAGATCCGCCATACGGCGTTATCAGATAACACTTTGATTTTTAATAAGTTTAAAAACCAAATCCGGCGCAGAGCCCGATTGGGTTCTTTTGCTAATGCAGGTAATGAATTGATTGGATTGCCGCAATTTGGCTTGCGCAATCATGCCCAAAATTTCGGGGCGTTTTGATTTTCAGACGGCCTGGGGTTACGCCCCCAACTTCGGCCAATTAAGGCGGATCTTACGCTGCAACGGGTTGCAGATGGAAAATCAGGTTTTCCGCTTTCACCCGCAGCAGCAGGTCGATATTGGGGTGTTTGCCGGGGTTGGCTTCGGCATCGGCAACGTGTTCTGCAAACAGAAATATGCCGCGCTCGGCGGTTTCGGGGTCAAGCACGCCGCCGTATTCCTGCGCCAGCGCGTGATAAAGCTTGAGCGAGCCGAGTTTGCCGGGCACGGCGGGGATATGGTGCAGGACTTCGCCGTTTTTGCTGCATACGTTTAAACCGATTAAGTGGTCGATAGCAGGCAGAGTGGCGAGATTTTCTTGGAAGTTCATAGCGGTATCCTTGTCGGGTGGAAGCAGGTTGGCTGCAGGATTCAAAAGCTGGATTTTTTTGCAGAGCATCATCAAAGATTGTGTGCCGCTACCGTATTTCTGCCTGTGTTTGGCTGCAGCGGGGTGTTTTCAGACGGCCGGACACTGTTATCCGGCCGTCTGAAAGGTTTGGTTAGCGGGTGCCGAAAATCTTGTCGCCGGCATCGCCCAAGCCGGGAATGATGTAGCCTTGTTTGTTCAGGTGGCTGTCGAGGGCGGCGGTGTAGATGGTAACATCGGGGTGGGCATGGTTCACGGCTTTCACGCCCTCGGGAGCGGCCACCAAAACCAATGCTTTGATATTGCGGCAGCCTTTCTGTTTCAATAGATCGATGGTGGCAACCATCGAGCCACCGGTGGCAAGCATGGGGTCGATAATCAGAGCGGGGCGCGAATCCATGCTGTCGACAAATTTTTCAAAATACGACACAGGCCTGAGGGTTTCTTCATCGCGCTGCAGGCCGACCACGCTGATTTTGGCAGTGGGGATTAAGTCTAAAACGCCGTCCAGCATACCTAATCCCGCACGCAGAATCGGCACCACGGTAAGGGTTTTGCCTTTGATGCGCTCGCCTTCGATTTCGCCGCACCAGCCATCGATAATATAATTTTCGGTGTCGAAATCGCGGGTGGCTTCATAGGCCATCAGCCGCGCCAGCTCGGTGGTAAGGGTGCGGAATTTAAACGTGCTGCATTCTGCTTCGCGCATCAGAGTGAGCTTATGTTTGACCAGCGGGTGGTTGATAATGGTGATGTTCATATTGCGCTTTCTACTATCGGGTGGGGTTTCGGCAGCCGGCGCCGGCCCGCTGTGAAACCATACGGCACGGTTCCGCCCGGTGATACGGTCTGCGGCCGGCCGCCCAATCGGGAGAACCGTATTATACGGCTATTCAAGAAAGGCTTGAAAGGTCAGGGTCGGGAAAAGCCGTCTGAAAGCCGTCTGAAAGCCGGCTGCATGGTTTTCAGACGGCCTGGTTTCTTGTAACAATCCCCCCGAAAAAACCAAACCCCGCTATACCGCCGGTGCACAAATAACGGGTGGTGAAGCATTTCAGACGGCCTTTGCCGAAACCTTGCAGACGTGAATCCCTTCATTTTCGGTGCCGGGCGGCAAGCGGCAGGCAATACGCACACGACAAGGAAGGGATTCACTATAGTAACGAACCGCTTGCCCGGATTCTCAAACCACCCGCGCAACACGGGCCGCCCCAATCATCCGCCCATCGTTTCATCATCGAAACGCCGGCGCTGCCGGGCACAAAACTTCGGTCTGCCCGCTTACAACACCAACGGCGCCACCACAAAACCCAAAGCCACGGCAAACACAATCGCCAATACGCCGGGAATCAGAAACGAGTGGTTGAACACAAAACGGCCGATACGCGTGCTGCCCGTATCGTCCATCTGCACCGCTCCGAGCAGGGTCGGATAAGTGGGCAAAACAAACAATGCCGACACAGCGGCAAAACTGGCCACCAAAATATACACCTGCGAATTGTTTTCCGGCGTGATGCCCAAAGCCAAAACCACAGCAGGCATAATGGCTTTAGCCGTTGCCGCCTGAGAATACAGCAGCATGCTGGCAAAAAACAGCGCCACCGCCAACAGCCACGGATAATTGCCCACCAGCGCCGAAGCGGTTTCTTTCACCGCCTCGATATGGCCGCTCACAAACGTATCGCCCAACCACGCCACGCCCAGCACGCACACGCAGGCGGCCATGCCCGATTTAAACGTGCTCATGTCCAACAGCTTGCCGGTGTCGAGTTTGCAGCACATCACAATCAGGCTGGCGATAATCATCATAAAGCTGACAATCGCACCATCGCGCGGCAGCACCGGTTTTTCAATCCAACCCACGGCAGGCGAAATCGCGCAGGCATACAACACCACCGCCACCACCCCGCCGAAGAAAATCCACACCGATGTGCGCGCCCCCGCAGGCAGCTCCCCGCGCCCGTCCGCCTTGTGCGTCTGCACCAAACCATCGGCCAGGCGCTGTTGGTAAGCCTTGCTTTTCGACAAATCCAAATTGCCGAACAGATTAATCAGCAGCGCCACCAGCATACAGGCGGTGTAAGTGGTAGCCAGCCAAACCAGCAGCAGTTTCGGGTAACTCACTCCCAAAGGCTCGAGCATACCGCTCATAAACACCACGGCCGCACTTACCGGCGAGGCGGTGATGGCAATCTGTGAAGCCACCACAGCAATGCTCAGCGGCGCGCTTGGGCGGATATTTTCACTTTTGGCCACCTCCACAATCACCGGCATCATGGAAAACGCCGTATGGCCCGTACCGGCGAGAATGGTAAGGAAATAAGTAACCGTTGGTGCCAAAAAATTAATATTTTTCGGGTTGCGGCGCAGCAGGCGTTCGGCGGCACGCACCAAATAATCCAAACCGCCTGCCAACTGCAGCGCGGCAATGGCCGAAATCACCGCCATAATAATCAAAATCACATCGTAAGGAACCTTGCCCGGCTCCATGCCCAAAACCAAAGCCAGCACCGCCACACCCAAACCGCCGGTATAGCCGATGGCCAGCCCGCCCAAGCGCACACCGAGAAAAATCACCCCCAGCAACACAGCCAGTTGCAGCAATAAAGAAATATCCATTATCTACCTGAATCATCTAAATAAAATAATCTTTATTTGTAACATAATTCCAAAAAACCGGAAACTGCCCCGATGGGCCGGCCATGATGCCGGCCGTCTGAAAAAACTCAAATAAAATTTGAAAAACAATGTATTAACTATTTAACAGACATAATTTCAATTCTTCGGGTGTAGTATTTTGTAAGTTGATTTAAGTCAAAATCCGTTCAGATGCGGGGTATACAATGTTTTTAACGTAATTTTTTAACACCCCGATCGAAAGGATAAACCATGATCAAAGGTATCCAAATCACCCGCAGCAACGATGCCGGCCTGCTCAACTCTTTCTGGCTGCTTGACGATGCAACCCAAGAAGTACGCTGCCTGTGCGCCAAAAGCAGCCAATACCGCGAAGACGATGTTACCGCCCTCTCCTCCTTAGGCGATGTTTCCTACAGAGAAGTGCCGCTGGACATCACCGCCCGCCCGAAAGTGGAAGGCGGCCAACACTTAAACGTGAACGTGCTGACCCGCGAAACTTTGGAAGACGCCGTGGCCAACCCCGACAAATATCCGCAGCTGACCATCCGCGTATCGGGCTACGCCGTGCGTTTCAACTCGCTCACCCCCGAGCAGCAGCGCGATGTGATTGCCCGCACATTCACCAACAGCCTGTAATCCCCATACCGCATAACAGGCCGTCTGAAAATGATTCAGACGGCCTGTTTTCTTTCCCCGCCTGTCGCGCTTCCCGCCTCCCGCTTCACAAGCAAAGGTCTTTCCAACCACCCTTATCCCCCAACCCTTATCCGGCCGATGGAATCCGCCCCTGGCCGTCTGAAACGCCCGGCCGCCCTATCTGCCGTTATCGGTATATTTTTCCTGCACAACCTCCTTAACCGGCTGTGCTTGGGCGATTTTTTCACGCGCCTGCCGTTTATCTTCTGTATTGGCCGCTTCCTTTTCCTGCACAGCCCCGGCAGCCGGAGCAAACTGAAACTTGCCGTACACCGGAAAATGATCTGAACCAATATTAGGCAACACCTTGATTTCGCTCATCATAAAATCACTGCTGTGGAAAATATGGTCGAGCGGCCATCTGAACAGCGGACAGCCGGCATGAAACGTGCTGAACAGCCCGCGCCCTTTGCGCGGATCCAACAAGCCGCTGATTTTCTGAAACAAACGCGAAGTGCGCGACCAAGCCACATCGTTCAAATCGCCGAACACCAATACCGAATGGTTGTTTTGCGCGATTTCTTTGCCCACCAGCAGCAGCTCCGCATCGCGGTCGGTGGAGGTGTCGGCCTCGGTGGGGCTGGGCGGCATCGGGTGCAGGCAGTAAATGTGTATCCATTCGCCTGAGCGCAGCTGCATTTCGGCGGCAATCGAGGGGATATCTTCGGCAACCCAATGGCGGATTTGCGCATTGCGCAAAGGCAGGCAGCTGTATAAATGCATACCGTAAAGATTGTCGAGCGGCACCTTCACCGTGTAGCCGTAGCCCTGCTCCCGCTCCAACACGGCAAGCTGCCGCTCCCACCAACCATCGCTCTCCAGCGTCAGCACCACATCGGGGCTGTAGCGGCTTATCTGCTCGAGCAGCAACTCAAAACGGCGGTTGCCGGTGAGCACATTAGCGGTAATCAGCGACACTGTGCGCCCATTGTCTTCGCCCTGATAATGCAGCACTTCCGGCTTCGATAAGCGCGTATAGGCGGATATTTCTTTCAATTGGTAAACAAAACAGCACACATTCAATATTTCAAACACCACAAACAGCCAATGACCGTGTTGCAGCAAAGCATAGTTGGACACGGCACACAACAGGCTCAACGCAGCAATTTGCGGGCGCGGAAAATCGAAAATGCGGAACGACCAATGATTAAGGTTCGCCAACGGCAGCAGCGTGGCCAAAACCGGCACGCACAACAGGGCAAACAACAGCCGCTCGGCCAGTGAAAAATCGGGCATAAACATTACCAAAAACAAAATCGGAATTTCAGGCGCAGGCCGTTTGCAGGTATCGGCTGCAAACGGTATGGCGTATTCGCACATTTCTGCCGCAGCCTTACCGCATATGCCATATCTGCTGCTCGACAGCGAAATGTGCAAACCCACTATAGCCGATGCTTTTTTATCCCGCAACCGGCCGTCTGAAAACCAGCCGGGGCAGATAAAGTAAAATGCCGCGCGCCCTTTGCCCTTTGCCCTTTGCCCGGTATTCCGCACCTTGTGCCCGATAATTTTCTATCGTTTATCCCCCCGGCAAACACAATAATGAATCCGCTTGATGCCGTTACGGTGTTGCCGCGCCCCGGCCGCAAGAGAGCGGCTTTACCAGCCGGCCCGGCGGCAGAGCAGGCTTATGCCGCCCGCGCTGTCTGCGGCTTACCGCCAAACAAAACCTTATTCAAACGGCTTCTTCTCCCAATAAAACTTAGCCTTTTTCAGACGGCCTTGAAACACCTCTTCTCCCGCCCCCAATTCAAACACCAGCGCGCCCGACAAATCTGTTCTCAACAAAGTTGCGCCGTGCGCCTTCACACGGTTTTGCACCGCAGCGGCAGGGTGTTTGTAGGCATTGGCAAAGCCGCTGGAAGCCACGGCATATTGCGGCGACACCACGTTGAGAAACGCACTCGATGATGAAGAGTCGCTGCCGTGATGCCCCAACACCAACACCTGGCTGAGCAACCCCCTGCCGTATTGTTCCACCAGCTCCCGCTCGCCGCGCCGCCCCAAATCGCCCGTTACCAGCAGCGCCTGCCCGCCCGCCACTGCGCGCAGAACGCAGCTTTGGTCGTTATCCTGCGCCGTTTTGTTTTCAGACGGCCTGAGCCATTCAAAATACACGCCGTCCCATTGCCATTGTTTTTCTCTGCAAAGCTCCGCCTGCGGGTAAAACTGCGGCTGCCCCGCCAGAATTTCGCGCGGTTTTTTGGCCTGCACTAAAGCTGTAAAACCGCCGTCGTGGTCGGCATCGTGGTGCGACAACACCAGCGCGTCCAAACGGCGCACGCCCGCCGCATTCAGATTGGGCAGAATCTGCGCGGCTGCAACCGTTTCGGTGCCCGTGTCGAACAACAAATTATGGTTGCGGGTTTGCATCCACACCGACAAACCCTGTCCCGCATCCCAAACGGTAACGTTCAGACGGCCCGGCTGCGGCACGCTCGGGCGGTAAAACACAAAACCCGCCAACACCAGCCACCCCCACGGCCTCCAACCCGAGCCGCGCGGCAGCAACACGGTTAAAGCCGCCGCCACCGCCAGCGGCAATAACAACGGCGGTGCAGCAGCCACGACATATTCGGGCGCAGCCTGCGCCACCAGCTTCACCAGCCGCAGCGTATATTCGCCCGCCGCAGCCGCCAGCCACTGCAAAGGCGCCAACGGCAGCAGCGAAGCGGCCAGCGCCAACGGCACCAATACCCACGAAAACCACGGAATCGCTACCGCGTTTACCAATGGGCTCAACAGCGGCAGCGAAGCAAACAGGCTGCCCAGTGCCACCACAGACACCGCCGTTACCGCCCATTGCGCGCGCACCGCCACCCGCAGCCCGTGCTCGTTCAGACGGCCTGCCGAAGCCCACAGCAACGCCCCCACCAAACCGAACGACAGCCAAAACCCCGCGCCCAAAACCGCAGTCGGATCAAACAGCAACACCCAAGCCAACGCCTGCTGCCAACCCCTCCACGCCGATGCGCCGCTCCCCCGCCACCATGCCCATGCCAACGCCAGCAGCATCAGCACACTGCGCTGGGTCGGCACCGCAAACCCTGCCAAACCCGCATAACACACCGCCGCCGACAAACCTGCCGCCAGCACCCAAAGGCGCGGTGTTGCCGGCACCTGCGGCAACACCCGCAACCCGCATTTCGCCAGCCAGCCCGCCAATACTGCCACCATGCCCACATGCAGGCCGGAAATGCTCACCAGATGGTTCAACCCCAAAGGCCGGAACGACTGCCACGCCTGCCCGCTCAAGGCCGACTGCTCGCCTATGCCCAACGCCCGCATCAAGGCAAGGCCGTCTGAAAAATCCTGCCCGTGTGTATCGGTGTGTTGCCAGCGGCGGCTGATGTATTCCCGCCACCGCAGCAGCAGCGGCGGGCTGCCGCCGGGCAGCGCCTGCCGCTCTTTACCGATCGTGCCCACGCCGCCGATGCCGTTGCTCAAAGCCCACGCTTCGCGGTTGACGCCGACACGGTTTGCCTCGCCTACCGGCGGCCTCACCCGTGCCTGCACCTGCCAGCGGCTGCCCGCCGGCCAGTCGCGCAGTTGGTAGTCTGCCAACTGCAGGCGGTATTGCCGCCCGCCGCCGTCCACCGCTTTTGCCGTGAAACGCACCCGCTGATCATCGCGCCGCTGCAAATCTGCTACTTCGATGGTTAAGGCCGCCGGAGCCGTCTGAAACAGCGGCCATTGTTTATCCAGCGCCGACTGCGTGCGCCAGATGCCGTATAAGGCACCACTCAAACACAACAGCAGCCACGCCGCCGCCCGAAACCGCCAAGCCGATACCAGCAGACACAGCCATACCGCTGCCAATAGCGTCCAAGAAGGCACGGCAGGCAGGGCGAACGAAGCGGCAACGCCCGCCGCCCACAGCAGCAGCCACGGTTTCGGCATTATGATTGCTTTCAAAATAATAAATAAAGGTATTATATAAACCGCATGAGCTGGCGGCAATCAGCGGCAGCGTCTATCCGCAAAATAAGCACACAGCGGCAAACGGGGCGCAGCACAGGCATCGTGCATCCACTCCATTTCCATCACAAAACAACCGGCCGCCGGCACTGCTTAAACTCAGGCACAACCATACCGTAACGGAAACAGAGTGGATTGAATGGGCCTATGCGGCAACAGCGGCCGTAGAGGTTTCAGACGGCCGGAACACAGCCCGCAGCGATCTCAAAAATACCCGTGCCAAAACCGGGCGTAACAGAAAGCAATAATAAAGTTCAGCCTAAAACCGGCTGCCATAACAACAGGCCGTCTGAAATTTTTCAGACGGCCTGTTTGCAATCCGGTCAAGCCGGATCAATCCTCATATGCTTGCAGCGGCGGGCAGGTGCAGACTAGGTTTTTATCGCCGTAAACATCGTCCACCCGGTTGACACTCGGCCAGAATTTGTGTTCGCGCACATAAGGCAGCGGGAATACGGCAGTTTCGCGGCTGTAGGCGCGCTTCCATTCGCCGGCCACGTCATTGGCGGTGTGCGGTGCCTTCACCAGCGGGTTGTCGTCTTTCGGCCATTCGCCGTTCTGCACTTTCAGCACTTCCTGCTTGATGGCTTTCATGGCGGCGATAAAGCGGTCGAGTTCGGCTTTGCTCTCGCTCTCGGTGGGCTCGATCATCAGCGTGCCGGGCACGGGAAACGACACGGTGGGGGCGTGGAAACCGTAATCCATCAGACGTTTGGCGATGTCGGTTTCGGTGATGCCGCTCTCGGCTTTCAGCGGACGCAGATCAACGATGCACTCGTGCGCCACGCGGCCGTTTTTACCGGTGTAGAGAATCGGGTAGTCTTCGCTGAGCTTTTTCGCGACATAGTTGGCGTTCAAGAGCGCCCAACGGGTTGCCTGCTCCATGCCCTGTTTGCCCATCAGGGTGATATACATCCAAGTAATCGGCAGAATGCCGGCCGAACCGTAGGGCGCGGCGGAAACAGCGCCCATGCCTTCGGTTGCGCCTTCAACCGGCGTTACGGTGTGGCTGGGGACAAACGGGGCGAGATGGGCTTTCAGGCCGATGGGGCCCATGCCGGGGCCGCCGCCGCCGTGGGGGATGCAGAAGGTTTTGTGCAGATTCATGTGCAGCACGTCTGCGCCCACTTCGGCAGGCTGCATGATGCCGATTTGGGCGTTCATGTTGGCACCGTCCATATACACCTGGCCGCCGTGGTCGTGAATGATTCGGCAAATTTCGCGGATGCCTTCTTCATACACGCCGTGGGTGGAAGGATAGGTAATCATCAGCGCACCCAAATGCTCTTGGTGTTCGGCCGCTTTGGCTTTGAGGTCTTCGATATCGACATTGCCTTTTTCATCGGTTTTCACCACCACCACTTTCATACCCAGCATCGTGGCGGTGGCGGGGTTGGTGCCGTGGGCGGATTGGGGAATCAGGCATACGTTGCGGCTGCTTTGGCCGTTGGCTTCGTGGAAACGGCGGATAGACAGCAGGCCGGTATATTCGCCCTGCGCGCCGGAATTGGGCTGAATCGACACCGCATCAAAGCCGGTAACGGCTTTGAGCTGTTGCTGCAAATCGTGCAGCAGTTGCTGGTAACCCTGCACTTGGTCTGCGGGAGCAAACGGGTGGATGTCGGCAAATTCGCGCCAGGTAACCGGCAGCATTTCGGCGGTGGCGTTGAGCTTCATGGTGCAGCTGCCCAGCGAAATCATGCTGCGGTTCATGGCCAGGTCGCGGTCTTCCAGTTTTTTCAGGTAGCGCAGCATTTCGTGTTCGGTGTGGTAGCAGTTGAACACTTCGTGGGTGAGAATGGCATCGCTGCGCAACAGGTTTTCCGGCAGGCATTGCGGCGCTTCGGCGGGCAGTGAGAGCGTGGATTGGCCTGTAAACAACGTATGCAGCACAGCCAAATCTTCGCGGCTGCTTTCTTCGTGGAAAGCGGCAGCCAGCACATTGTCGCCCGCGCGGCGCAGATTGAAGCCGGCGTTTAATGCGTTGCGGTAGATTTCGTCTGCCTTCTCGCTGCTGCCGCAATCCACCGCCACGGTGTCGAAAAACACTTCGTGCACCACTCTGAGGCCGTCTGAATTTTTCAGCGCGGCAGCAAACGCGGCGGCCAGCGCATGAATACGCCTGGCAATGCGCTTCACGCCTTCGGGGCCGTGGTAAACGGCATACATGCCGGCCAGATTGGCCAGCAGCGCCTGCGCGGTGCAGATGTTGGAAGTGGCTTTTTCGCGGCGGATGTGCTGCTCGCGGGTGGAGAGTGCCATGCGCAGCGCGGGTTTGCCTGCCGCGTCTTTCGACACGCCGATGATGCGCCCCGGAGCGGAGCGTTTGTATTCGTCTTTAAACGCAAAATAAGCCGCGTGCGGGCCGCCGAAGCCCATCGGCACACCGAAACGCTGGGTGCTGCCCAAGGCAATGTCGGCACCGATCTCGGCGGGAGACTTCAACAACACCAAACTCATCACATCGGCAGCCACCGCCACCACCGTGCCTTTTTCTTTCAGACGGCCGATAATCTCCTGCAAATCCACAACATCGCCGTCTTTGCCGGCATATTGGAACAGCGCGCCGAAAAAATCGCCTTCGGCAGCCGTCTGAATATCGCCCGCCACCAATTCGAAACCGAAATATTTGGCGCGGGTCTGCATCACGTCCAGCGTTTGCGGATACACGCGCCCGTCCACAAAGAAACGGTTGCTTTTCACTTTGCCCACGCGCTTGGCCATCGCCATTGCTTCGGCAGCGGCGGTGGCCTCATCGAGCAGTGATGCGCCGGCAGTGTCGAAACCGGTTAAATCCAGACACACTTGTTGGAAATTGAGCAGTGCCTGCAAACGCCCCTGTGCGATTTCGGCCTGATACGGCGTGTAGGCGGTGTACCAGCCGGGGTTTTCCAGCACGTTGCGCAGAATCACATTGGGCAGGCGGGTCGGGTAATAGCCCAGCCCGATATAGCTTTTGTTCACTTGGTTGCGCGCGGCAACTGCTTTGAGCTTGGCCAGCGCATCGGCCTCGGTGAGTGCTTCGGGCAGATTGAGTTCAGACGGCATCCGAATGCTCTCGGGAACAGTGTTGCCGATAAAGCCGGTCATATCTTTTTCACCCAACGCAGAGAGCAGCGCGGCCTCATCGTTCAAGCTGAGATGGCGGCGGGAAAATTCGTTATTATCAAATAATTCGTTGAAATTCATGATGTTTCCTTTGCATGAAAAAGCAGCCTGAACGGCCTGCCGTTTGAACCGTGGCAATTTTAAACGCTTTTGCGGGTTTGATGGGGTTTTCTTAAACAGAAATTTCTGTGAATGGTTGCCATCGGCTTAATTATACGCACCCTGATTTATCAAGCCGTTGCAGGATAAAATCTTTAATGTTTTCCTTAAAAAAGATGCCGTAAAGAAAGAGGCCGTCTGAAATTCAGACGGCCTCTGTTGTTAACGCCACTGTTTCCACTCCCGCCGGCGACACCTTCAAATAGCCGCCGCTGCCGCCGTGCCAGTCAGGCAAAACATAGCGTTGCACCGTGCGGCCGTTGAAACCGTGTTGGTGCACCGCCGGCCGGTGGGTGTGGCCGTGGATAAGGGCTTGGGTTTGCGGGTGGTTGCTTAAGGCCGTCTGAACGCCCTGCCCGGTTACATCTGAAACAGGCGTTTGCCCCACGGCCTGCTTTTTCCGTTTGCTGGCGGCGCGGGCGGCGGCGGCAACACGGCGGCGCAAACCCTGCGGCAGGGCGTTCAGCAGTTGTTGCAGCCACGGTTGGCGGATAATGCGGCGGAAACGTTGGTAGGACAGGTCGCCGGTACACATTTCATCGCCGTGGCTGATTAAATAATGTGTGCCGTAAAGCTCGATTTCGCAAATGTCGGGCAGCAACGTTATCCCCGCCCGTCGGGCATAATCCCGACCGAGCAGAAAATCGCGGTTGCCGCCAATGAAATACACCGGCGCACTTTGGCTGAAGGCTTTCAGCGCAGCGGCCGTCTGAACGGCGGCGGTGTCGGGCATATCGTCGCCCAGCCACACTTCAAACAAATCGCCGAGTATATACAGCGCATCCGCCCTGCCCTGCTGCGCCCGCAGAAATTGCAGAAACAGGCGGTTGAGCGCGGGGGTGTCGTCAGACAAATGCAGATCGGCGATAAACAGGGTTTGCGGCATGGCTGGGCATCGGTTTGGTTTGTTCAGACGGCATCATAACGGATTTGTGCCGTTCTATAAAACCCGCTGTTTACAGCAGCTCTGCCATCATGTGTTCATACACCGATGAGAGTTTGGAAATATCTTCGAGCAATACATTTTCGTTGGACTGATGGATGGTGGCGTTCACAAAACCCAGCTCGATCAGCTCGGCGGCCACGGCTTTGATAAAGCGGCCGTCTGAAGTGCCGCCGCCGGTAGAAAGCTCTGCCTCCACGCCGCACACGGCGGCAATGGCGCGGCGGGCGGTGTCGGTGAGCCTGCCGGCTTCGGTGAGAAACGGCCGGCCGGAATACGCCCATTCCAAATCATAATCCACGCCGTGTTTGTCGAGCACGGCATGAACCCGCTGCTTCAGGCCTGCTTCGGTAGATTCGGTGGAAAAACGGAAATTAAATTGAACATTGAGCGTGCCGGGTATCACGTTGGCGGCACCGGTGCCGCCGTTGATATTGGAAACCTGAAAGCCGGTGGGCGGAAAATATTCATTGCCGTTATCCCACTTTTCGGCGGCCAATTCGGCCAGCGCGGGCGCAAAAATATGTATGGGGTTGGCCGCCAGGTGCGGATAGGCAATATGCCCCTGCCTGCCTTTTACGGTCAGATTGCCCGAGAGCGAGCCGCGCCGGCCGTTTTTTATGGTGTCGCCCAACACCTTCTCGGCGGTAGGTTCGCCCACGATGCAATAGTCTATCTGCCCGCCACGCGCTTTGAGCGCGTCCACCACTTTGGTGGTGCCGTCAAGTGCATCGCCTTCTTCGTCAGACGTAATCAGCAGCGCGATGCTGCCGGTGTGGTTGGGATGGGCCGCCACAAAACGCTCGCAGGCGGTTACGAAACAGGCGATGGCGGTTTTCATATCGGCTGCGCCGCGCCCGAACAGCCTGCCCTCCCGCTCTGCCGGCTCGAACGGCGGCGACTGCCACTGCGCCAAAGGCCCGGGCGGCACCACATCGGTATGCCCCGCAAAACATAACAGCGGTGCGCTGCTGCCGCGCCGCGCCCAAATGTTTTTGGTGTTGCCGAAATGCATTTCTTCAATGGTGAAGCCTATGTTTTGCAAGCGTTCGGCCAAAATCTGCTGGCAGTTTTTATCATCGGGCGTAACCGATGCTTGGGCAATCAGTTGTTTGGCCAAATCCAGTGATGCGGTGTCGTTCATAGCGTTTCCTGTCGGTTTCAGACGGCCTTTTCGGGCGGCACTGCGGCGGGGAAATATTGTGTTGCGGGAAAGCCGCTCCCAATCATGATTCAGACGGCCTGCAATATCCGCACAACGGATTGGAGCCGTCTGAAATACCGCAGGTGCTAAAACAATCTGCGCTTACAGGGTAAACGTTACCCGGTCGCTGCGCAGTGCGCTGCCCAGCTCGCCTTCGATCAGAATTTTGGTTTGCAGGCAGATTTCGTCTGCGTCAAAAGCCAGCCCCACGCCCTTGGGGCGGTGGGCAGACGTGCGCGCGGGGTTGATCCATGCCACTTTGGTGCGCAGGAATTTTTTGCCGGGGTGGTCGGTGAGCTCCAAAGCCAGCAGCACTTCATCGCCCAGCGAAAAAATATCATCGGTGGGCACAAACAGGCCGCCGTGTTCGAGAAACGGCATATAGCTGTTGTAGAGTGCGGTTTTTTCACGCAGCTGCAGCGCCATCATGCGGCCGGGCAGATCTTGGGGGGTGTTCATCGTTGGTTTTCCCTTTTGTTAGTGTCAGGTAGTTATTTGTTTTGCCAGAATTCGAGATAATCGGCCAGCAAACTTTCAATCTGCATTTTAACACTCAGCGTGTGGTATCCGTAAGGACTTAAGCGGTTCAGCCGGCCTGCAAGCGTAAACAGCGCCGCGCCGGATGTGCGCCTGCCCGTTTGCGCCGATGCCTGCGCGTGTTGCGGATAATACAGCGGCGGCATCTGCTGTTGCGCCAAACCCACATCGAGCAGCCATTTGTGCAGCCAGTCGAGAAAAACGGCCAGCGGCTGCTTGTGTTTGTCGAACTCGGCGGCATAGTCGAGTATCGCCAGCAGGCGCGGGACGGCCAACAGTTCGAGCAGCGATTCGCGCAGTTTGTCGAGCTCGGGCCGGTGCTCGAACAGGGGTGCGCCGCCGTGGAAAGCCAGCAGGTTTTCGGCATTATCGGTTTCCTGCTGCTGCAAATATCGCAAGGCTTCTTCGTGAGAAGGCGGCGGCAGCACCATCTGGCGGCAGCGGCTTTTGATGGTGGGCAGCAGCTTGTCGCGCGCATGGGTAACCAGCAGAAACAACACGTTTTCAGGCGGCTCTTCCAATGCTTTCAACAGGCCGTTGGCGGCCTGGAGGTTCATGCTTTCGGCAGGGTGCACCAACACAATGCGCCGCCCGCCGCGCACGGAAGTGAGATGGATGTTATCGACCACTTCTCGCACGGCATCGATTTTAATCTGCAGCAATTTGCGCCCCGCCGTTTCGCCATCGGGGATTTCGGGGGTGAGTTCGTAAAAATCGGGGTGGCTGTTTTGCACAAACAGATGACACGAGGGGCAAACGCCACAAAAACCGCCGGCCGCATCAGGCTGCTCGCACAGCAGGGCTTGGGCAGTATAGCGGGCAAAGGCAGTTTTGCCGGTGTTTGGCCTGCCGATAAACAGCCAGGCGTTGGGCAGGCTGCTGCGGTGCCGGGCAAGCTGCCGCCATTGGGTTTGGTGCCAGGGGTAAATCATAAAAGTAAAAACACGGAAAACGGCCGCAAAGCAGGCATTATACCGCTTTCAGACGGCCTTGATTCTGCTAAAATGCGCTTTAATCCAAAAACCTTTTTTTCAGACGGCCTAACCGATGCGGCCGTCTGAAAATCTTTCAACGGCGGCAACATGAACCACAACAAACCCGAAGTAACCCCCATCGAACGCCCCATACTCACCCCGCCGGGCGGCGGCAGAAAAGTGCTGCTGCACTCCTGCTGCGCCCCCTGTTCGGGCGAAGTGATGGAAGCCATGCTCGCCAGCGGCATCGACTACACCATCTTCTTCTACAACCCCAACATCCACCCGAAAAAAGAATACGAAATCCGCAAAAACGAAAACATTGCTTTTGCCCAAAAACACAATATTCCCTTTATCGATGCCGATTACGATGTCGATAACTGGTTCGAGCGCGCCAAAGGCATGGAAATGGATCCCGAGCGCGGCCGCCGCTGCACCATGTGTTTCGATATGCGTTTCGAGCGCGCCGCCCTCTATGCCCACGAACACGGCTTTCCCGTGTTTACCAGCTCGCTGGGCATCTCACGCTGGAAAAACATGAGCCAAATCAACGACTGCGGCCACCGCGCCGCCGCGCCCTACAACGATGTGGTGTATTGGGACTTCAACTGGCGCAAAGGCGGCGGCAGCGCGCGCATGATCGAAATCAGCAAGCGCGAACATTTCTACCAGCAGGAATACTGCGGCTGCGCCTATTCGCTGCGCGACACCAACCGCCACCGCAAATCGCAAGGCCGTGCGCCGGTTAAAATCGGCGTGAAATATTACGGTGGCAAAGAAGAAAACGATTAAACCCGATAAAGTCGCAAAGTTGTTTACACTTTGGGTTTCTGCCTGAATGCCCGTTTGGGGATTTGATGGTTGTTAAGCATACCCAAAGACACTGCCGGGCTGTGCAGCTCTTGATGCCCGACAATCGCGAAACCACCGTTTCGGGCAAACAAAATCCGTTCGGTATACTTTTAAAATATAAACAACCCTGCCTTTTCCAACGGTTTCAACCCTTTTTCTGCCGGTGGGCGGAACATTCCGACAGGCCGTCTGAAAGATACTTCAAAAAAAGATACTTCAAAAACCGGCGGGATTACGCCTGCACGGAGATACAGCGGCCTTGCCGGGCCAATAACGGCAATCAGGGGTTTCAGACGGCCTGATGCAGCTGCGGCAGATTTGGCCGAACCTGCCGCCACGCCCGGCCGTCTGAAGCTCTGTTTTTCCCGCCTAACGGTTTCTCCGATGCCCCCGCGCCGTCTGCTTTGCCCGGATACTAGGCTTTTTATCAGGCGCACACGGGGGGAGCTTTGCAAAATCCTAAAAACCCACAAGAAATCATCTGCCGTTATTCCTGCGCGGGCAGGAAGCCAAACGTTGCGCATCTCAATATTTGAAGCCTTGCAAAGCTAATGGCGATAATCAAACGTTTCAGACGGCCTGAACGAATTTTGCAAAAGTCTCTATTTGTTTTTAACCGATGCTTCAATATTCCCCCGGATTTCCACCCCGAAAGTGGCAGTATTTCATTCTTTCAGACGGCCTCAGAGTTGCTTTTGCAGAAACAGCGGGTTGTTTTAAAAATTTTTTAAAAATCAAAAAACACCCGGACAGCGGGCAATGCTGGTCGGGTGTCGGTAAAAACACTTCGGCAGGCGTTGTGTCAAACGCTTATTTTACGGGGCAGTCTATGCGCGAAAGAAGGTCTGCCGCATAGGTTTGAAACTGCGTTTGCGCCCGCTTTCCTGCCGCAAGGAGTTTGCCGGCATCGCTGCCGGCAGCGTACCGCTCGGCATATTGCAGGCCGGTAAAGCCGCACGGGCTTTGCCGGTAATGCATAAGGTTTACTTCATGGTCTTTAAAATGCGGGTGCCTTTTTTTCGGCAGATATACCACCGTAACCTGCAAAGCGTTTTTCTGCGGCACGATTTCATAACGGGCATGCTCATGTTTGAGCTGCTGTGTCATGGCATCGGCAAACGTGTCGAGTGCTACCTTGCCTGTCTGCTTATGCAGGGTTATCAGTTTTTTCCATTGGTAGCCTTGTTCGCCCTCGCGGTAATATTCGGCCTGTGTTTCGTTGCGGCCTTGCAAGCGGTAGGTTTCGCCCCGGTATTGGATTTGGCGGGGAATATCGGAAGGTGCCTGCGTTTGCTCGGGCAAAGTGATGGTGGTTGTGTGCCCGCCCAGGCATCCGCTTAACGCGAACAATGTGGTTGCAAGTAGAAAAAAGGATTTGTTCATATCGGGTTGCCTCCGTTGGTTAAAAAATATCGGCATCTGTTTTTCAGACGGCCTCACGCGTGTTCCGCCATCTTACGGCCTGCATCGTTTTACATGTATGCGCTGTGATTGAGCTTCAAATAGCCCTCCACAACACAGCTGCGGTTTTCTGCCGCGCCGGCCAAGTCTGCGGCAAATAAAAGAACCAGCACAAAGGGGTTAATGGTTTTTGCTGTTTCAGACATGGCTTTCCCTCGGCGGTGTTCATATGGAAACCAATATGTTGTGTTTGAAAACAACGGTTAAAGAGCAAACAAGATATTTGCCGGTATGGCTATTTTGAGGTTTCTACCACTTCTGTAACACAATACGGCATTTCCCATGCGCCGCCGGGGAAGCCTTTGCACATTCCGTGATATGCAAAATAAACGCGCTCGAAAGTCTGCCCGTTGTAGCGGTGGGTTTCCCGGGTCCAACAATCGCCGATACCGCGCCCTTTCATATAGCCGGTAAGCGTGCCCGATTGGGCGGCATAATCGTTTAATTCAAAACCTTCTCCTGCTACGCTGTGAATATGGGTGATCAGTTTTGTTCAATCTCTGCTGAAAATGCCGTAATAATTGGCACCGTTATAAGCCGCCTGCCAGCAGCTTCTTTCAACCAGCACCTGTTTTTCGGAAAGCGGATAAACCGTATAAGGCTCATTTGTTGCCGAACAAGGGACGTTTGGGTTGCTGTTTGAAAAATATTTTCCGACCGCTTTGTCGATTAGGGCATATTCCCTGCTGCCTTTGCGCGGCTTTTGCTTCACAGGGATAACGGGGCGGACAACGGGCAGTTGGGATTTTGCCGCAGTGCGGCTGTTGCAGCCGCGCTGTATCGGGGCATCGGGCACATCATAACACCCTTGCAGCTCGTCCATTTTCAGCAGGGTTTCCCGCGCGCCTTCAGGAGATAAGTTCCAAACATTGCCGTCTGCCCCTTTAAACACAACTGCGGCATTTTTATTGCGCAAAGCGGCCAGCAGGGTATCGGCCTGCTTCGGCGAGAGCGGCCGCACAATACCGGTTTTCAACGAAAAATCAAATTTTCCCAAAGGCCTGCCGTTTACATACAATATGCCGCCGGTCCCTTCTCCAACGGGAACAATACTGAGCTTCGCATCTGCCGCTCTGCCTGCCCCTGCTTTGCGGGTAAACAGAACCGAAACGGGGTTGTCGCTCTCGTCCGACTGATACCCGGCCGCGCGGCAGGTGCCGCCGTTATCGCAAACCGATTCCCAATCTTTTTCTGTAAACCAATTGCCGTGATCATCTCCTGCGTACGCCAAATCAGCGGCCAACGCGCAAGAGACGGAAAAGCCGTCATCACAGCAAGCAGTAAGTGTTTTTTCATATATCAATCCCCCCATCAGCAGAAACATTAAACCGGCCGACATGAAAACCTGCGCATCGGACACCGTGCCCGTTTGCCAGGCTCTGCTGCCATCCTTTTCATTTGAAAAATTTTTCCGTGCAGGCAAATAGGGTAACCCTGCCTACACCGCCCTATCCGTGTAAAGCGGCACCCCGGCGGCAGCGGCCATATTGTCCGCATAAGCCCTCAATTCCGGCGGCAGCACCAGCCCGCGCACCACCGTTAAATTACGCAGCAGCGGGAAAACGTGGATGTCTTCCATGCCCAAACCCGCGCCGTTCAAATGGTGCCTGCCCGCAACCTGCCGCTCCAAACCGGCCAAATCGGTATGCAGGGTGTGCAGATATTCACCGGTTTTCGCCAGATTTCCGGTAAAACTGCCGATATCGGCTTCTTTTTTATGAACGAAATAATCCACCGCACTCTGCGCGGCAAATTCGGGCAGCCCGATCTGCACCATACGCGGCTGCACCAGTTTGTTGATATAGGAGCCCGTCTTATCCAGCCAAGCCTGCACTTGGGGGCGGATTTCTTCTTTCAGACGGCCTTTCCCCGCCAAACCATCAACATAACGCACAATATCCAAGCTTTCACCCATATACGAGCCATCGGGTTTTTGCAGTATCGGCACCTGCTTGGCACCTATCATGCCGACAGGGGTGGCTTCGTCATCGTTTGCCAGCACGATTTCTTCTGCCGCCAAGCCGCGCAGGCCGAAAATCATGCGGGCACGCACGCAGAAGGGGCAATGATCGTAAATATAGAGTTTCACGGCAGTTTTCCTATTTTTCTATTTGCGGCCACATCCCCAAAGGCCGTCTGAAAACCTTATAACTCAATGCCTTTGAGTTTGGCAACGGTGTTGATGTCTTTGTCGCCGCGGCCGGAAAGATTCACCAGAACCACTTGGTCTCTGCTCATGGCAGGCGCATTTTCCACCGCCCAGGCAAGGGCATGGCTGGATTCGAGCGCGGGAATAATGCCTTCGTACCGGCACAACAAATCAAAGGCCTGCAAGGCGGCATCATCATTAGCGGCGGTGTATTCCACGCGGCCGGTGTCGGCCAGATGGCTGTGCTCGGGGCCGATGCCGGGGTAATCCAAGCCGGCCGAAACCGAATGCGTGCCGAGCACTTGGCCGTTTTCGTCCTGCATCAGGTAACTGCGGAAGCCGTGCAAAACGCCGGCAGGGGCTTTGCCGGTAATCGGTGCGGCATGGTCGGGCGTGTCGATGCCGCGCCCGCCCGCCTCCACCCCCACCAGGCGCACGCCCGCTTCGCCGATATAGGGGTAAAACAGGCCGATGGCGTTGGAGCCGCCGCCCACGCAGGCCACTGCCGCATCGGGCTGGCGGCCGATGGCTTCGAGCATCTGCTCTTTGGCTTCGTTGCCGATTACGCATTGGAAATCGCGCACCATTTCGGGATAAGGCGCTGGGCCGGCAGCGGTGCCGATGATGTAGAAAGTGTCGTCCACCCGCGCCACCCATTCGCGCATGGCTTCGTTCATGGCATCTTTGAGCGTGCGGCTGCCGCTGTCCACGCCCACCACATTGGCACCCAACAGCTTCATGCGGAACACGTTGGGCGCCTGGCGGATAATGTCGTCAGCCCCCATATAAACACGGCATTCCATGCCGAAGCGGGCGGCAACGGTGGCGGTGGCTACACCGTGCTGGCCGGCGCCGGTTTCGGCAATCACGCGTTTTTTGCCCATGCGTTTGGCCAGCAATGCTTGGCCGATGGTGTTGTTGATTTTGTGCGCGCCGGTGTGGTTGAGATCTTCGCGCTTGAGCCAGATTTGCGCACCGCCGAGTTGTTCAGACAGGCGTGCGGCGTGGTAAACGGGGCTGGGGCGGCCGACATAGTGTTTCAGATCGCTGCGGAAAGCCGTCCAGAAAGCGGGGTCGTTTTTGGCTTCTTGATAAGCCGCCGCCAGCTCCTGCAGGGCGGGAATCAGGGTTTCGGAAACAAACACACCTCCGTGCTCGCCGAAAAAGCCTTGTGAATCGGGGGCTTGATAGTTCTGCATGAATATTCCTTTATGATAGGCGGCGGATAAACTCCGCCATTTTGGCAACAGATTTGATGCCCGCAGCGCTTTCTACGCCGCTGGACACATCAACCGTTTGCGCGCCCGTGATTCTAACAGCTTCGGCCACATTTTCAGGCGTGAGGCCGCCTGAAAGTATCCAATGGCCGCCGAGATCAGGCGGCAGCATCTGCCAATCGAAACTGCAGCCGGTGCCGCCGTATTCGCCTTCGATGTAGGCATCGAACAGCAAGGCGCGGGCATCGGGATAAGTTTCGCGTGCCGCAATGATGCCGGCAGTGTTTTGCACGCGCACGGCCTTTATATAGGGGCGCGCAAAACGGCGGCAGAATCCGGGCGTTTCATCGCCGTGAAACTGAATCATGTCTATCGGCACCTGCGCGAGAATTTCTTCGATGCGCGCCGCTTCTTCATTGACAAACAAAGCCACTACGCCGACAAACGGCGGCAGCGCCCGCACAATGCGCTGCGCCGTTTCTATGCCCACGGCGCGCCTGCTTTTTCCGTAAAACACCAGCCCCACCGCATCAACGCCCAACTCGGCGGCGGCGGCGGCGTCTTCAGGGCGGGTGAAACCGCAGATTTTGATACGGGGCTTCATCATCTTTTCCGGCAAACTCTCAATAGTGGTTGGGAATTTATACAATAGTTCGCTAATATCTGCAAAATTTCAGACGGCCTTTGCAGTGATGGTTTCAATCGGGCAAAACCGTGTTAAGCCCTTTGCCACCGGCACCCTATGGATTTTAAGATAAAGCCATGCAGCAACTCTATGCTGTTTTTTTCAAATTTAAAAGGATAAACCGTTATGAACCATATCAAAATTTTGTTGCTCTCTGCCGCTCTCACTCTAACCGCCGCCGCGTGCAGCTCGTCCGCCGCCGACACGCCTGCCGTTGATGCTGCTGCCCAAGTTCAGGAAAGCGCGCCCGCCGATATCGGCGCTGCCGATGCCGCGCAGCAATAACGCCGCCCTATCCGGCTGTTTCAGGCCGTCTGAAAACTTTTTCGGTTTCAGACGGCCTTTTCCTTACCCGGCCGCCCCACCTTAATTAATTGTTTCAAGTTTAAGCAATGGGTTTCAGACGGCCTGACCGTTCCCCAATCTGTTTTATCGGTTTCAGACGGCCTGACCATACCCAGCCTGTTTGAAACCATAGACCGCAGTATATTTATGCTGCCTGATCAACGGGCAGGACGGTGTTGATTTGGGCGGGCTATGGGCTCGAAACCTTGTGCTTTAACCCAAGCCGTGATTTCGGCCTGCACTTCTTCTGCGCCGCCCGCGCTGCCGATGCGCACGCCGGCTTCGTCTTCACCCAACTCTTCGAGAACCGCCATTTGCGAATCGAGCATACCGGCTTTCATATAATGCCCTTTGCGCGCCCTCATGCGCTCGAGATTCACTTCATACGGCGGGGAAAGGTGGACAAACACCACCCTGCCCCCGGCTTCGCGCAGAATGTCGCGGTAGTGGCGCTTGAGCGCCGAACAGGTAACGATGCTGTAGGGCTCGCCTGCCTGCGCCTGCGCGGTCATCCAATCACGCAGGTTGCGCAGCCACGGATAGCGGTCTTGATCGGTGAGCGCAATGCCCGCGCCCATTTTGTCGCGGTTTGCCTGCGTGTGGAAATCGTCGCCCTCGGCATAAGGGCATTGGAAATGCTGTTGCAGGGTAAGGGCGGCGGTGGTTTTGCCGCAGCCGCACACGCCCATCAGCACGAAATGTACGGTATCCATGATATTGCTCCTTGATTTTATTCACAACGAAATCTTCTTACATCTATTCGAATAAAAATTGAACTAATTTATTGTTGATATCCTCCCATTTTAAGGATATTTACCATTTATGTTGTGGTTATATTCTTGTTTATGTTGATACTTAAACCTGATAGGAGTTTAATAAAATGCATACATTAAATGCTAACGAATTGAGTCAAGTATCAGGCGGTTGGGTGGCCAATGCCGCTGGTGCAGGTATGGGAGCTGTCGGAGGGCATCTCGGCTATATGGCCAGTACAGCCGCAAGCGGACAATACAATCCATGGGCACATGCAGCAGCAGTTGTTACCGGTGCAGGAGAGGGGCATTAAGCCCCGTTTCAGGAGCTAGGACGTTGGTTACCGGCATGCGTAGCACAGCGTTTGGCGCAGCAGCAGGGGCAATCAATGGATACGCAGGTACAGTGGGTACCATATAACATTGGTCGTTAATATAATTCTTATCGAATCTAACCATTAAAGTTAAGGGGCTGTACTAGATAACTAGGGAAATTTAACTTCAGGTTAGAATAATCCCTATGAGAAAAAGTCGTTTAAGTCAGTACAAGCAAAACAAACTGATTGAACTATTTGTTACAGGTGTTACCGCTCGCACAGCGGCGCAATTAGTTAGCGTCAATAAAAATACCGCTGCCTATTACTTCCACCGTTTGCGCTTACTTATCTATCACAACAGCCCGCATCTGGAAATGCTTGATGGTGAAGTAGAAGTTGATGAAAGCTATTTTGGCGGACAACGCAAAGGCAAACGTGGTCGCGGTGCGGCTGGCAAAGTGGCTGTATTCGGGCTTTTGAAGCGTAATGGTAAGGTTTACACCGTTGCCGTACCCAATACACAAACTGCGACTTTATTGCCAATTATCCGCGAGCAAGTGAAGCCTGATAGCATTGTTTATACCGATTGTTACAAAAGTTATGACGTTCTTGATGTGAGCGAATTTTCACATTTTCGGATCAATCACAGCACACATTTTGCTGAGCGACAAAATCACATTAACGGAATTGAGAACTTTTGGAACCAAGCAAAACGCCATTTACGCAAGTTTAACGGCATTCCCAAAGAGCATTTTGAACTGTATTTGAAAGAGTGTGAATGGCGTTTTAACAACAGTGAGATAAAATTTCAAATTTCTATTTTAAAACAATTAGTAAAGCAGGATTTGTTCTAGTTATCTAGGACAGCCCCAAAGTTAATGGTTAGATTCTGCTTTCTTAAAAAGAAAATTCGAGTATTTGGAATGCTGCTTGTATTTAAATAATGATGGAAATACCCAGCAGGATATTATGCCGGTCGTAATTTGATTCACGTAATTTGGAATGCGGTGTAGGTGTATAGGCGACGGCTACCGGCCAAATACCATTTCAGTACGACAGGGCGGATATATAAGCGGCAACCAATCTGAATGACTGTATTTTTCTTGTAGGGGATGTTAATGATAATTTATCTGTGTAGTGCGATTTTTTTCTTTTTTTGGTTGGGTATGCGCTCTTATACCCGCAGAAAAACATGGGCAGCGGCACTTATCGTAATGACAGCCATGCTAGGGTTATTATGGACTTTTGCCGCTTGGTATGATGTCATGCATACCTACCCTCAGGATAAAACGCGAATCTGGCTGCTTTTGGGCTGTCATTCAATATTTTTAATCGTATTTAGCGACTATCTTCTGTATTTCTTCAGCAAAATTCAAAAGAAATAATTTTTAATTCACTAGAAAATGCCAAATGCAAGGGCTGAAAGTGCGAA
Source organism: Neisseria musculi (assembly GCF_014297595.2). Lineage (NCBI taxonomy): Bacteria > Pseudomonadati > Pseudomonadota > Betaproteobacteria > Neisseriales > Neisseriaceae > Neisseria > Neisseria musculi. The sequence continues at coordinate 1,637,330 of NZ_CP060414.2, forward strand.
GCCGATGGCGGCAATCAGGGTTTGGTTGACAGTCCAAGTTTTCAGCGTGGTGGGCACGTCCATGTCGAGCAGGCGGCCGACCAGCCAGAAACCGGAATCGTTGAAATGGCTCACGCCCACAGAACCGGCGGCGGTGGCCAAAACAATACAGGCAAGCTGCCAGTCGCTGTAGCCGGCGGCGGCAACGGCGGGCGCCATCAGCGCGGCGGCGGTGGTTAAGGCCACCGTGGCCGAGCCTTGCGCGATGCGCAGTGCCAACGCCACCAAAAAGCAGCCCAACAGCACGGGAATGCCCAAATGACTCATGCTGTCGGCCAATGCCTGACCGATGCCCGAAGCGCGCAGCACCCCGCCGAACATACCGCCTGCGCCGGTAATCAAAATAACCGAGCAAACAGGGCCGAGCGCGCCGTCAACGGTTTTTTCAAGCGCGCTGCCTCGCTCGCCGCGTTTTCTTCCCAGCACAAACATGGCCGCCGACACCGAAACCAACAGCGCAACGGGGGTGGCACCGATCATGCGTAGAGCCTGCACCCAGCCTTCATCGGTACTCACCACTTTTTCGGCCGCCAGCGTGGCCAAACCGGTATTTAGAAAAATCAGCAACATCGGGATGAACATAATGCCGATAACCGTGCCGGCTCCGGCAGGCTCTTTGGGGGCATCATCGTCCTGCCTGCCGCCGCTGAGGATATCGGGCACCGGCACGACAAATCGGCGGTCGAGCACTTGGCCGAGCAGATAACCGCTGAAATACCAGGTAACCACCGCCAGCGGCAGCCCGAGCAGCAGCACATGGCCGATGTTGGCGCCGTAAAATTCAGAAGCGGCAATCGGGCCCGGATGCGGCGGCAGGAAAACGTGCATTACCGAAAACGCGCCGATGGAGGCCATGCCGTAGGCCAACACATTGGCTTTCATACGCCGCGCGGTGGCAAACACAATCGGCAGCATCACCACCAGCCCCGCATCGAAGAAAATCGGAAAGCCGAAAATCAGCGATGCCACACCCAACGCAAACGGCGCGCGCTTTTCGCCGAAAGTGCGTATCAGCGCATCGGCCAGCGACTGCGCCCCGCCCGAAGTTTCCACCAGCCTGCCGAGCATCGCACCCAAGCCCACCAACAGCGCCACGCTGCCCAGCGTGCCGCCGAAGTTTTTCACCAACACATCGTTCACAATACTGCCCATCGGCAGCCCTGTGGCGATGGCGGTAAACAGGCTGGCAATCATCAGCGTGAGCAGCGCGTGTATGCGGAATCTGACAATCAACACCAAAATCAGCAGGATGGCGCCTGCCGCAATGCCCAGCAGCGTGCCTGCGCTTAACGTTTGCGTCCAGTTTTCCATATCAAGCCCTTTTCCATATACAAATACAAAAATAGTGGAATCTGCCGTCATTCTAAATACAGCCGAACACCCCGCCTATGACTTACATCAAGCCGGGCAGTCTGCATATTTGCAGCAAATCTGCCGCCATTCCGTTAGCGCATTGCCGCGCTTCGGCCTGCAAACGACTTTTTTGAATCCGCCCGGCAGAAACAGAGCCGGCGCCCGTTGCCCGCACGCCCTGCCGCCGCGCATCAAAAATAAAACTGCCCCGCCTGCTGTGCTGCAAAATGATGCACAATGCCAAACGGCAGGCCGTCTGAAACCGTTTTTGCAGAGCCGCCCATGCTTTCAGACTGCCTTTGGGCTAAAATACGCTCCCACCGAAAACACGGCAGAACAATGTGAAAATACTGATACTCGGCAGCGGCCAGGTAGGCTCCACCGTTGCCCAAGAGCTGGCCTCGCTGCCCGAAAACGATGTAACCATCATCGATACAAGCGAAACCGCGCTGCAAAACATCGGCAGCAAACTCGATGTGCAAACCCTGCTGGGCAACGGCGCCTCACCGTTTATGCTCAAGCGCGCGGGCGCGGAAGACGCCGATCTGCTGCTGGCACTCACCCGTAGCGATGAAACCAATATCGTGGCCTGCAAAATCGCCGCCGAGGTGTTCAACATTCCCGGCCGTATCGCCCGCGTGCGCTCCACCGATTATCTCGACTACCAAACCGAAGAAACGCTCAACAGCCTCGATATCTTCAGCATCACCGAGTCAATCAGCCCCGAAGAACTGGTTACCGAACGGCTCACCGGCCTGCTCAGCTACACCAGCGCATTGCAGGTGCTGCGCTTTGCCGGCGACAAAGCCCGTATGGTTGTGGTGCAGGCGCGCAAAGGCGGCCTGCTAGTCGATAAAGAAATCGCCCAAATCAACCAACACCTTCCCGAAGGCGTGGATTGCCAGATTTGCGCCATCTACCGCAACAACCGCCTGATTGTGCCTTCCGCACAAACCGTGATTATCGAAGGCGACGAAGTGTTTTTCGTGGCCGGCACCGAAAACGTCAAAATCATGATGCGCGAGCTGCGCCCCAACGAACAGCGCAACCGCCGCATCATGATTGCCGGCGGCGGCAACATCGGCTACCGCCTGGCCAAACAGCTCGAAAGCAGCATGGACATCAAAATCATCGAATACAGCAAAAACCGTGCCGAATGGCTGGCCGAACACCTCGACCGCACCCTTGTGCTGCACGGCTCGGCCACCGATGAAACCCTGCTCGAGCAGGAATATATCGATGAAATCGATGTTTTCTGCGCCCTCACCAACGATGACGAAAACAACATCATGGCCGGCCTGCTGGCCAAAAATCTCGGCGCCAAGCGCGTGATTGCCATCGTGAACCGCTCAAGTTATGTGGATCTGCTCGAGGGCAACAAAATCGACATTGTGGTGTCGCCGCACCTAGTTACCATCGGCTCGATACTCGCCCATATCCGCAAAGGCGATGTGGCGGCCGTACATCCCCTGCGGCGCGGCAAAGCCGAAGCCATCGAAGTGGTGGTGCACGGCGACAAACAAACCTCCGCGCTGGTCGGCCGCCGCGTGTCGGAAATCAAGTGGCCGCCGGGCTGCCACTTTGCCGCCCTCGTGCGCGGCGATGAAGTGGTGATGGGCCACAAAGAAGACGCGGTAATGGCCGAGGGCGACCATATCATTTTCTTCGTATCCCGCCGGCGCATATTGCGCGAGCTGGAAAAACTGATTGCCGTGAAAATGGGCTTTTTCGGCTAGCTTGCGCCGGTTGCACAATCATCCGGATACACCGTGCACAGGCCGGTGCCTTTGCAAAACACCTTCAGGCCGTCTGAAAAAATCCAATGCCACCATTCCCCGCAGGCGGAAATCCACATGAAAATATTGACGCGCCGGTCAAACAAACGCTTGAAACAAACACCCGCACTCCCGCGCAGGCGGGAATGCGGCAAATCATCTCTTGTGATATTTTGCAGATTGGATAAAAGCCTCAGGCCGTCTGAAAACACCTGCCCATGCAGACTTTTCAGACGGCCTGAAGCGTAGAAAACCGGCTTTGTTTACACTTTCCGTTTTCTGCCCGAACTCCCGTTTTTTTTAACGGTTGCGGCAACGCCGAAAGGCGCAGCAAAGCCGTATGGTTTTATTGAAGTTTTTCCGCGACCCGGTGCGGCAAGCCTATACCGAAACCGCCAAGCTCCCGTTTCCGGCAAAAACACAAGCTGCCTGGTTCAGAAAATGTAAACCACCCGGCCTTTTCCAATATCTCAGGCCGTCTGAAAACACCTGCCCATGCAGACTTTTCAGACGGCCTGAAGCGTAGAAAATCGGGCGTTGTTTACGCTTTTTATTTTTCCCAAAAACTTATTTTTCCCAAAAGCCCATTTTAGGTTTTTGAAGATGGTAGGTAATACCGGAAAGCACCGCAAAACCGCATGGTTTTCGGGCGGCAAACATTTTTCAGACGGCCGAAATGAATCCTGAAAAATTCATAATATTTTGATGATAAACACCAACGCTACAGCGCAAATTCCGCCCACACCGGCGCGTGGTCGCTTGGGCGTTCCTGCCCGCGCGCTTCCAAATCCACCTGCACGGTTTGCAGGGCATCGCGCAACGCGGCCGTAACCAAAATATGGTCGATGCGCAAACCCTGCCTGCGTTGGAACATCGCGCCGCGGTAATCCCACCAGGTGTAGTGTGCGCCCTCGGGGTAGAGATGGCGCAGGCTGTCAGTCAGCCCCAAATCGAGCAGGTTGCGGAACCACAAACGCTCGATGCTGGTGCAGTGGATTTTTTCATGCCACTTTTCGGGGTCGTAGCAGTCGGCATCGGCGGGCGCGATATTGAAATCGCCCAGCAGCACCACTTTTCCGTAACGCCCTATTTCGCCGCGCACAAATTCGGCCAGCGCGGCAAACCATTGCCGTTTGTATTCAAACTTGGGGCTGTCGGGCGCTTCGCCGTTTACACAGTAAACATTAATCACGCGCACGCCGTTAATGGTGGCGGCAATCACGCGCCGCTGCGGGTCGTCAGGCAGCGCGGGCAGGCCGGTATGCACGTCTTGCGGCTCAGCCTTGCTGATAACGGCCACGCCGTTATAGGTTTTCTGGCCGCTCCACACGGTGTGCAGGCCGGCCATCTGAAAAACGGCGGCGGGGTATTTGTCTTGATCGAGCTTCAATTCCTGCAACACCAGCACATCGGGTTGGTGTTGCTGCAGCCAGTTTTGCACCTGCGGCAGGCGCACGTTGAGAGAATTTACATTCCAAGTCGCAATCTTCATAAACAGCCTCGGTCGATATTGAAGCCGCCGATTGTGCCACACTCTGCTTTTCCCTGCACGGCCCGGCCAAAACGCAGCCCGCTGCGGCCGGCCGTTTTTTCAGACGGCCTGCGTGCAAACCGATTATTCCTGCACGGAATGTCCGGCAGGATTTTTCGGTTTGGCGCCAAGCGAAAGCAGGGTATCCAAAACCGCCGCCGCCTGCTGCGACACCAGCCGGTATTGCAGCACACGGTAATAGCGCGTGTAATCGACCACGCCTTCGGCACGCAGCCTGGTTAAGTGTTTCGACACCACAGTCGGCTGCAATGCCAACAGCCCCGCCAGCTCGCCTATGCTGCGCTCGCTCTCTTTCAGCAGTACCATAATCGCCAGCCGCTCGGGGTTGCCCATCAACTTGAGCAAAACTGCGGTGCGCTTCATCTCGAGGGTAACAGCATTCATAGTGATAACCGTAATAAACACCAAATATTTATTCTATAACAACTCTTCGCGGCACATTGAACGATAAGGCAGACTTACGGCACAAATGCCGCAGAATGCCTTGAAAACCACACTCTAATAAAACATATCGTTATCGTTTTTAAGCAATATTTTTTAAAATTGTGATGATTTCTAATCGGGCCGTTCGGCTTAATTTATCCCCCCGCCGCCCAAAAGGCTTTAATATGGCAGCCTTGCCGCCATATAAGGCCGTCTGAACCCACCCGTATTTTTTAAGAGGAACCCGATGAGCAACGTATTACTGAATCTGGCCGATGAGCCGCGCTACCACGAAATCCAAACCGGCGATATCCGCCCCGCTCTCGAAACCGCCATGAGCGAAGCCCGCGCCGAAATTGCCGCCATTAAAGCCCGAAGCGGCGCCACCTGGGAAAACACGGTAGAGCGCCTAACCGACATCACCGAACGTGTCGGCCGCATTTGGGGCGTGGTGGCGCATTTGAACTCGGTGGCCGACACACCCGAACTGCGCGCCGTATATAATGAAATGATGCCCGAAGTTACCGTGTTTTTCACCGAAATCGGCCAAGATATCGAGCTTTACGAGCGTTTCAAAGCCATCAAAAACTCGCCGGAATTCTCCAGACTCGATGCCGCCCGCCAAACCAAACTCAACCACGACTTGCGCGATTTCGTGCTCAGCGGTGCCGAACTGCCGCCCGAACAACAGGCCGAATTTGCCGCCCTGCAAACCGAAAGCGCGCAACTGGCCGCAAAATTTTCGCAAAACGTGCTCGATGCCACCGATGCGTTTGCCCTGTATTTTGACGACAACAGCCAATTGGCCGGCCTCACCGAAGACGCTCTGGCCATGTTTGCCGCCGCCGCAGAAGCCGAAGGCAGAACGGGCTATAAAATCGGCCTTCAAATGCCGCACTACACCGCCGTGATGCAGTATGCCGGCAACCGCAGCCTGCGCGAACAGATTTACCGCGCCTATGTTACCCGCGCCAGCGAATTAAGCGATGAGGGCAGATTCGACAACACCGCCAATATCGGCCGCCGTTTGGAAATCGCCCTGCAGGAAGCACGGCTGCTGGGTTTCGAGAATTTCGCCCAACTGTCGCTGTTTACCAAAATGGCCGACACGCCCGAGCAGGTTCTCGACTTTCTGCGCGGTTTGGCCGCACGCGCCAAACCGTTTGCCGAAAAAGATTTGGCCGAAATGCAGGCCTTTGCGCGCAGCAACCTCGGTATCGCCGACCCGCAACCGTGGGATTTGGCCTACATCGGCGAAAAACTGCGCGAAGCCAAATACGCCTTCAGCGAAACCGAAGTGAAAAAATATTTTCCCGCCGGCAAAGTGCTCGCCGGGCTGTTTGCCCAAATCAACCGTCTCTACGGCGTGAACTTCATCGAAAAAACCGTGTCGGTGTGGCACCCCGACGTGCGCTATTTCGAGCTGGAAAAAGGCGGCTCGATTATCGGCGGCGTGTATATGGATCTATACGCCCGCGAAGGCAAACGCGGCGGCGCATGGATGAACGACTACCGCGGCCGCCGCCGTTTCGTGTCGGGCAGCCGCATCGGCCAAACGCAAACCCCCGTTGCCTATCTGGTGTGCAACTTCACCCCGCCCGTAGGCGGCAGGGAATCGCGCCTGAGCCACGATGAAATCACCACCTTGTTCCACGAAACCGGCCACGGCCTGCACCATTTGCTCACCCAGGTAGATGAACTGGGCGTTTCCGGCATCAACGGTGTGGAATGGGATGCAGTGGAGCTGCCCAGCCAGTTTATGGAAAACTTTGCCTGGGAATACAATGTATTGGCAGATATGTCGGCGCACGAAGACAACGGTGCCGCCCTGCCGCGCGGGCTGTTCGACAAAATGGTGGCGGCGAAAAACTTCCAGCGCGGTATGTTTTTAGTGCGGCAGATGGAATTTGCCCTTTTCGATATGCTGGTTTACAGCCAAAGCGACCCCGGCCGTCTGAAAGAATGGCCTCAGGTTTTGGAAAGCGTGCGCAAAGAAGTGGCCGTGGTGCAGCCGCCCGCCTACAACCGTTTCGCCCTGAGTTTCGGCCACATCTTCGCCGGCGGCTATGCGGCAGGCTATTACAGCTATGCTTGGGCGGAAGTGTTGTCGGCCGATGCCTATGCCGCCTTTGAAGAAAGCGGCGACATCAAAGCCACCGGCAAACGCTTCTGGATGGAAATTCTCGCCGTGGGCGGCTCGCGCAGCGCAATGGAGTCGTTTAAAGCCTTCCGCGGCCGCGAACCGCAAATCGATGCGCTGCTGCGCCACAGCGGTTTCGATGTGGAAGCGGCATAAGGCGGTTTTGGCAATTCTGCCGTATCGATAAGCTGTCAGGCCGTCTGAAAAGCCTTTCAGACGGCCTGAGACCTTTGCAAAAAAGCCGTTTTAGTCCTGAATTATTTGTATTTCGTCATACTCGGGCTTGACCCGAGTATCTCTTTTTCTTCTAAAACAAACAGATGATCGGATCAAGCCCGAGCATGGCGGAAATGTTTTAAAAACCTACAAAGATTTTATAAAGTTCAGGCCGTCTGAAAAGCCTTTCAGACGGCCTGAACGCTTAAATCAATACCCTTCTATCACTGTCCTTCCCGCCCCAGCCTTTTAAACTCCCACACCGAGCCGCCGGCATGAAAACTCAAATAATACTGTTCGCCCACGGCTTCGATGACCGCAGTGTGCCAAAAACGTTTGCGCTCTTTGCCCAGCAGCACATACGAAACAAAATACGGTTCGGTAATCACGGCATTGACCGAGCGCGCCTTTTGCGCCCATGCTTCTGCCACGCCTGCCGCATCGGCAAACTTCACCTGAGAAAGCGGAGTGAGTTTTTGGGGAATATCCAAACCTTCGGGCGGAATGCGCATAGTGTCGGTGTAACGCCAGCGGCCGTGATCGTAAACATAGTGGTCGATTCGTTCCAGACGATTCGGGTTTTGGATATCCGCTTCGATGCGCGGGCGCACACCGCCGAAAAAATCGATATTGCCAAACACATTAACCGCCCTGCCGCGAAAAGGCGGCAGACCCTCCAGCGCATCTTGCGCCGCCTGCAAAGCGGCAGCATCCTCCAGCAGACTGCCGCTGCGGTAACTTGCGGGCGTTTCTGCCGAAACGGCAGCAGCAGGCGGCACGACCGCCGCCGCTGCGGCCTCGCCCGAACCACAGGCACTGAGCAGCAGTGTGCCGAAACCTAAAACCAACAGCGGCAGTTTGAAGCATGAACGCATAAAATCGGATAAAACGGCTTGAAAACGTCATTATATAGCAGATTGGCCGGCCACCTCCCGGCAAAATCCGGAAGGGCTTGAAAACATGGCTGCCCGGTCATATCCGGGCTTGGCTTTAACATCTGTGCTGCCACCTAAAAACCACAGTTGCCCGAAGCAAATCCAAACATAACAGGCAGTGTGGTTTTAAAACGGCTTTTATCAACACCCGGGTATGGGAGCCGGCGTCTTTGCAAAAAGACATCCAATACCGCACCGGCTTTGCAAGCCCGTTACACGGCAGCCGGGCAGGCTCGAAACAGACTGCTGCCAACCCGATAAACACACATGCCGTGCGGCGGAATCTCAGGCCATGCCGGCACAAAACCCATGCCGTGATGGTTTTAAAAGCGGCACCGTTTGAAAACACCGAGGGGCGGATTGCCGCCTGCCTGCACATAACGATAAACCAACTTTCGACCATGCTTTTTTTAACCCGCCCAAGAGCGGGCAACGGCCTTGTTTACCCTCCAGGCCGTCTGAAAAACCGTTTCAGACGGCCTTGCCGGTGTCTTTATGCTCTGAAACCCATGACGGCACGCCGCCGTTTCGGTATATTTCGGCCTTGTCGTTATTTTTTACGGTGCCGCAATGAACACTTCCCGCCCTTTCATCCGCGTAGTAGCCGGCATCGTGCTGGACAAGCAGGGACGCTGCCTGCTCAGCTCGCGCCCCGAAGGCAAGCCTTATGCGGGCTATTGGGAATTTGCCGGCGGCAAGGTCGAAGCGGGCGAAAGCGAGTTGGCCGCCCTGCAGCGCGAATTTGAAGAAGAGCTGGGCATCCGCATCGAAACCGCAAGGCCGTGGCTGACGAAAATCCACGATTACGAACACGCACGGGTGTATCTGCGCTTCTGGCGGGTGGAGGCCGAGAGTTGGTCGGGCAATATCCAGGCACGCGAGGGGCAGCAGTGGTCGTGGCAGCGGCCCGGCGGCTTTACCGTATCGCCCATGCTGCCTGCCAACGGTGATTTGTTGGCCGCCCTTGCCGTGCCGACACAGCTTGCCGGCCGTCTGAAAACCGGCTTTTACGGCGAAAACGCTATGGGCGGCTACCGCGTGGTGCCGTTTGCGCTGGCCGAACCGCAACACGCCAATGTGTTAATCGGCGAACCCGAACTGCGCGCGCGGGGAAAAATGCCCGCCGCACAAAGCGTATGGGTGGTGATTGACAAAGCAGAACAATGGCCGCTGGTGCAGGATGCCGATGTGGCAGTGTGGCAGGTGCAAAACCGCGAAGCCGCCGAAGCGGTGTGCGGAATGCTCGACAGCGGTGTGGCACTGCCTTTGGTGGTGCTGGCCGAGCCGAAACTTGCCGCAACATACCGCAGCCGCTGGCTGGCGGGCGGCGCCCATGCCGTGATTGCCGATGATGAAACCGAATATGTGTGAGGCCGTCTGAAAATGTTGAAACTCAATCGAAAACAAGCCGTTTGGGCGGGCATATTGCTGTTGGCGTTTGCCGCCGTAAAAATAGCGGCACTGCTGTGGTGGCAGAGCCGCCAGCCCGCCGTTACCTCCGTTGCCGAATCTGCCTGCAACGTACACGCGGGCTGCACGCTGCCCAACGGAGCGCAAGTGAAATTCAGCAGCAAAGTGGCCGCCAAAGCGCCGTTCGACATCACCCTGCACAACGTGCCGGCGCAAACGGCCGAAGTGTTTGTGAGTTTTTCGATGCGCGGTATGGACATGGGCTTCAACCGCTACAAACTGCTGCGCCGGCCTGACGGCTCGTGGGCGGCACCGCAAATCCGTCTGCCCGTGTGCGTGCAGAACCGCCGTGATTATCTGGCCGACATCCATATCGGCGGCGAGGTGTTCCAAGTGGGCTTTACCGCCGAGTGAAAGTTAAGGCCGTCTGAAAACCCTGCCGCCGTTATTTCTGTGCCGGCAGCAACCGGCTTCTGCAACCCGGCAAATGTTTTCCGATGCTCCCCGCCGGCACGCCGGATTCACATGCCGGCGGCAATCAAGGCCGGGAAAACGGCGTTGGCGGCATTTTTTGACAACTCCCCCAATCCCCAAACGGTCTGCGCACAAAAAACGGGAAGTGCAAGCCACGCCGGGATTTTCCACACCACACAACGGCCTTTGGGCAAACGCATATTTTCAGACGGCCTGATTCGCTATACAATGCCCCAAACCCTATAAATTAAGGAACAGCAAAATGATCGGCAAAAGAATATTTGAAGAATTGTCGGCCAAAGTGGGCGAAACCATCGCCAACAGCCCCGCCAAAGATGTTGAAAAAAATGTGAAAGCCCTGCTGGGCAGCGCGTTTAACCGCATGGATTTGGTTACCCGCGAAGAGTTCGACATCCAACAGCAGGTGCTGATTAAAACCCGCACCAAACTGGCCGAACTCGAAGCACGCCTGGCGAAACTCGAAAGCAGCGACGCCGAACCGCAAAACACTGCCGAAGCATCCGGGCAAACCGAATAAGGCCGTCTGAAACCGAAAACCGCCCCATGTCGTTAGCCCTTGTTTACAGCCGCGCCTTAAGCGGCATGAATGCGCCGTTGGTGGAGGTGGAAGCCCATCTTGCCAACGGCCTGCCTGCGTTTAATATTGTCGGCCTGCCCGACACCGAAGTCAAAGAAAGCCGCGACCGCGTGCGCGCGGCCATTATCCAGAGCGGCTTTGAATTTCCCGCCAAAAAAATCACCGTCAACCTCGCCCCCGCCGACCTGCCCAAAGAATCCGGCCGCTTCGACCTGCCGATTGCCCTGGGCATACTGGCCGCCTCGGGGCAGATGATGGCCGACAAACTGGCGCAATACGAATTTGCAGGCGAGCTGGCCTTATCGGGCACGCTGCGCCCCGTGCGGGGTGCGCTGGCAATGGCCTGGCAGGGCATGAAAGCCGGCCGCGCCTTTATTCTGCCGCAGCAAAATGCCGAACAGGCCGCCATCATCAACGGTATCACGGTTTACGGCGCCGGCAGTTTGGGGCAGGTGGCGGCACATCTGAATGCCGTTGAACCGTTGGCACAAACCCGAACCGGTATCGGGCAGAGGCCGTCTGAAAACCGCAGCCTGCCCGATTTGAAAGACGTGAAAGGCCAGCACACCGCCCGCCTGGCCTTGGAAATTGCCGCCGCCGGCGGCCACAGCCTGCTGATGATGGGGCCGCCCGGCACGGGAAAATCCATGCTCGCCCAACGCCTGCCCTCCATTCTGCCGCCCCTAACCGACAACGAACTCATCGAAGTATGGGCGCTGCGCTCGCTGCTGCCCAACCACCGGCAGGAATTACACCACAGCCGTCCGTTCCAGTCGCCCCATCATACTTCCAGCCCCGTGGCAGTGGTAGGCGGAAGCTCCGGCCCCGGCGAAATCTCGCTGGCCCACAACGGCGTTTTGTTTTTTGACGAGCTGCCCGAGTTTGACCGCAAAGTACTGGAAGTGTTGCGCGAACCGCTGGAAAGCGGCGAAATCCACATTTCCCGCGCGATGCACAAAGCCGTTTATCCGGCCAAATTCCAATTGGTAGCCGCCATGAACCCCTGCCCCTGCGGCTATCTCGGCCATCCCGCCAAACCCTGCCGCTGCACACCCGAAAGCATCGCCCGCTACAGGGGCAAAATATCCGGCCCGCTGCTCGACCGCATCGATCTGACCATCGAAGTGCCCGCACTTTCTGCCGCCGAGCTGATGCAGCAGCAAGCCGGCGAAAGCAGCGCCGAAGTGTCGGCGCGCGTACGGGCTGCACGCGAAAGGCAGTATGCGCGGCAGGGCAAAATCAATGCGGCTCTGAGTGTTACGGAACTGGACGAAACAGCCGCGGTCTCTAAAGAAGCGCACGAAGCACTGGGCAGCCTGCTCGAAAAACTCTCGCTTTCCGCCCGCAGCTACCACCGCATCATGCGCGTGGCGCGCACGCTGGCCGATCTGAACGGCGATAAAAGTGTCGGCCGCGCCCATGTGTTACGCGCAGTAAGTTTTCGTCGTGCTTTGTAAGGTTTTTGCTTAAAGCATAAGTTGTTGCTAAAATCCGCCGTTTCAAAACCGTAGCGGCGGCTTTCAGACGGCACCGGATAAAACAAGATTCACAGGTATGTTTATGAACGCTAAAAAACAATATGGCAAAGGCCTTTCGGGCTTTATGTTGGGCTTGTTGCTGGCAACCGCAGTGATTGCCGGTGTTTTGTTCTTTTTGAACAAAAGCAATAAAGAAGCATTCAAAGAAGAAACACGGAAAGACCTGCCCCAACCCGAAATTCTCACCCCGAACAGCAGCGGCTCCGCCGCATCCGCGCCGCCCCCTGCCCCTCCCGCCGATACAGCTTCCGATGTTTCAGACGGCCCTACCGAAGAACAGCAGGCAGTTTCCGAACCGATAACCGGCACCGCTCCCGAGCCTGCTGCGTCCGACACACCCACCGCCCCGCCGCCACAAACCACGGTCAAACCCAAGCCCGAACAAAAACCGATCGTGAAAAAGCCCGAAGCGAAAAAAGAGCAGCCGGCAAAAACAAAAGAAGAACCCAAACAAGAAGAGCGCAAAAAAGCGGCTCAACCCACGCCCGAACAAATTTTAAACAGCGGCAGCATCGAAAAAGCGCGTGAAAACGCCCGTGCCGAAGCGGCTAAAAAAGAAATGCCGGCACAAGAAAGTACCAAAAAAGCCGATAGCGGCAAACAGCAGCCTGCCGGCGACGGGGGCGGCCGCACCGTGCTGCAAATGGGCTCGTTCAACAACCGCGAGAGTGCCGAAGCCCACCGCGCCAAACTGGCCATGATGGGCATATCGTCCGGCGTGGTAGAGGGCGAGGCCAACGGCAAAACCGTTTACCGCGTACAAAGCGGCCGCATGGGCAGCGATGCCGCCCACCGTGTCCAACAAACCCTCAAGCGCAACGGTATCGACAGTTTCGCCCGCTCCGTCAAATAAGATGCAAAAAGGATAACCCATGAAATTGAAAAGTATTTTAATGGCCGCAGCCGCAGCATTCGGCTTGGCCGCCCATGCCCATGCGGCAACCGAAGGCACCGACTACACCGTTCTGCCCAAACCGATTCCCCAGCTTCAGGCCGACAAAATCGAAGTGTTGGAATTTTTCGGCTATTTCTGCGTACACTGCCACCATCTCGACCCGGTGCTGCTGAAACACGCCAAAACTTTCCCTGCCGACACCTATCTGCGCACCGAACACGTTGTTTGGCAGCCTGAAATGCTGGGCTTGGCACGTGTGGCGGCAGCGGTAAACAGCTCGGAGTTAAAATACCAAGCCAACCCCGAAGTATTCAAAGCCGTTTACGAGCAGAAAATCAATCTGGCAGACACCGCCACTTTCAAGCAATGGGCGGCGGCTCAGAAAAGCTTTGACGGCAACAAACTGATTGCCGCATATGATTCTTTCGGCAACCCTGCCCAAGCCAAAAAAATGGAAGAGCTGACCAACACCTACCAAATCAGCGGCACACCCACCGTGATCGTGGGCGGCAAATACCAGGTGAAATTCACCGGCGATTGGCAGTCGGGCATGAAAACCATTGATGATTTGGTGGTAAAAGTGCGTGGAGAGCGCAAAATGAAAGCCCCTGCAACACAAAAAGCTGTCCCCCCGCTGAAAAGCAAAGGGGCATCGATTGCCAAGTCTGCCAACAAATAAGCATAAGCAGCAAGCAGGCAGACTCAGCAGAAAAAGCCTAACCACCATGCCGAACCGCAGTTCCGTTGGGCAAAGATGCCGGCGGATTCTGCAGCCCGATGGTCAGGCTTTCCTTCTATAGAGAGAGGCTGCCTGAAATTTATGTTTGCGGGGCCGTCTGAAAGCTGCCCGGCCGTCTGAAAGAACCACGCCCGATTTTATGGATATCTTATTATTGTTCAAAGCCCTGATTTTGGGCATTATCGAAGGCCTGACCGAATTTCTGCCGATTTCCAGCACCGGCCATCTGATTGTGGCGGGCGACTTAATCAATTTCAAAAGTAACGGCAAAGTGTTTGAAATCGCCATCCAACTCGGAGCCGTGCTGGCAGTGGTGTTTGAATACCGCCGCCGTTTCACCCATGTTATCACCCATATCGGCCGCGACAGGCAGGTGAACCGCTTCGTTGTCAACCTGGCCGTGGCCTTTATCCCCGCCGCCGTAGTGGGTCTGATTTTCAGCAAACAAATCAAACATTTTCTGTTTAACCCGATTACCGTGGCCACCGCCCTGGTTATCGGCGGCTTTCTCATTTTGTGGATTGAACACCGCCAAAGCCGTATTGCGCCGAAAGTCACCAGCATTGACGATATGCGTATCCGCGATGCACTGGTGGTGGGCATCGCCCAAATATGCGCGCTGGTTCCCGGCACTTCGCGCTCGGGCAGCACCATTATGGGCGGTATGCTGTGGGGGCTGGAGCGCAAAACCGCCACCGAATTTTCATTTTTTCTGGCCGTGCCGGTGATGATTGCCGCCACCGCCTACGATGTGCTGAAGCATTTCCACCTGTTTTCCGCACAAGATATCGGCCTGATTATAGTAGGCTTTGTTTCGGCCTTTGCCGCCGGCCTCTTGGCAGTAAAAGCCCTGCTGAAATTCGTGGCCACCCGAAACTATGTGCCGTTTGCCTACTACCGCATCGTTTTCGGCAGCCTGATTCTGATTACCTGGCTGACAGGCTGGGTAAACTGGACGGAAATGTAACCGTTTTCCCAAAACACCCGGCTGCGCCAAGCCCATCACGAAGGCCGTCTGAACATATTTTCAGACGGCCTTTGCCTGTGGTTCACTCCGATTTCACTACCCTGCTTTTCATATCGGTAAAACCATGCAGCGCAGCGCGGTGTTGCTGCGCCATAAGCTAATAAGCAGCTTCACTGTGACACCCAATCATTAACGGAAATTTTAACGGAAACTTTACCCGCTACCGTTCCATACAGCTTTCCCGCCCGCTTTCAACCCAACACAAACAATTCGCTGCCATGCTGCTTCAACCACTTTTTAGCGTCTCGAGTATGCGGGGTGTAGCGGTGGACCATTTCCCAAAAATGCGGGCCGTGGTTGGGATGCGGAAGATGGCAGAGTTCGTGTATGCACACATAATCCGCCACGAAATCGGGCGCGCCGATCAAACGCCAGTTCAAACGGATGCCGGTGCGGCTGCGGCAAACGCCCCAAAAGGTTTTGGCATGGCTCAGCGCGGTTGCGGCAGGGTTCAGCCGCATGGCTTGGGCATGTTGCGCCAAACGCGGCAGCAGGGTTTCGGCGGCGCGTTCGGCCAGGTAGCGGCATAATTGGCTTTTCTGCCGGCTCCATAACGCTTCGGGCAGTAAGATTTGCGGCGGTTGGTGGCAGATATGTGCGTGTTTGTGGGTATGCAGGGTATGCCGTTCGCCGCGATACCAAATATGCCCGGGCATGGTTTCGGGGGCGGGCTGCGGGGGGCGGCTTAGGGCTTGCCGCAGTAAGGGTTCGTTGCCGGCCAGCCAGTCCTTTAACTGCCTGCCGCCGAGATAAGGCGGCACATTGAGGCGGACGGTGTCGGCAGAGTGCGGGCGAAGAATAATGTTTTTCCTGGCACTGCGTTTCAGTTCGATGCAGATAGAGAGGCCGTCTGAAAGCGTGTGGGTAAGCTGCATTGGCATACGGTTGAACGGGGGATGATTAAGTGGGGGGATTCATACTTCAGGCTTCAGATTGATAACATGAATATTGCCCCAAATGCTTCAAATTTTTCTATAACAGGCAGGGCGGCAACGAAACACAACGGGGGTTCAGACGGCCTTTGCAGCAGCAAACGGCCCCTTGCCGCCGATTTTTTGCTGCTGCGCTTCAATCCAGCTTTCGCATTGCACCATGATGGCTTCGGGCGTGCCGCCGTTATAGGCAACAGGTTTGCCGATAACCACGGTGATTTCGCCGGGGTGTTTCCAAAACGAGTTTTTCGGCCAAAATTCGCCGCTGTTGAGCGCCACCGGCACCAAGTCCATTTCAAACATCTGCGCCATGCGCGCCCCGCCGAGTTTGTATTTGCCGCGCTGCCCGGGCGGCAGGCGGGTGCCCTCGGGGAAGATGGCAATCCAAAAACCTTCTTTTTTGCGCGCCAAGCCCTGCTCCATCAACCGGCGGTTGGCCTGGGCGCGGTTGCTGCGGTCTATGCCGATGGTGTTGGCCAGTTTCAAGCCCCAACCGAAAAACGGGATTTTAAACAACTCTTTTTTGGCCACGAAAACGTGCAGAGGAAAAATTTCTTGAAACGCCAACGTTTCCCAGCCCGATTGGTGCTTGCTACAAATAATCGAAGGTTGCGCGGGAATATTGTCGATGCCTTCCACTCGGTATCTTAGGCCGACAATGTTTTTCAGCAGCCACACCAACACCAGCGCCCATGCGCGCCCCACATAATTCGCTCCCTTGGGTATCAGGGCGGCGGGCAGAATTAAGGCAAACATCAGCGGGGTAATCAAAACCAGCACCAGCCAATAGATAAAGTTGCGCAGATAAAGCATTCGGAGTTCCTAAATTTCTGTGGTTGCGGATGTTTTCAGACGGCCTTGCGTGTTAGAAAGGCCGGGTTAGTTGCAGGCATTTTCAGACAGCCTTTGGCGCTGAAGCCTGCCCTGCCGGCTGCACAGCCCGAGTGCCAGGCCATGCCATACCGCTTTGATTTTATTTTCCCACACCCAATCCCCCAGTTAACAACCAACTGCAACTGTAAAAGGCCGTCTGAAAACCTTTCAGACGGCCTTGAGTGTCCGAAAGGCCTGCCTGTTTGCACTTTTTGTGCCGGAAGACTTTGGTTTTCTGTTGCAGCAATGGTTTGGTGGTTTTTGGGTATCCGCACAACCCACACCGCTTTGCCGCTTCTTCCGGCATTCCGTCCGCCTTCAAAAAAACAAAACGGGCTCCAAACAAAAAAGGGTGTGCAATACCGGGATTCTCTGCACTCAGGCAGGTTTGGCCAAGATTTTTATTGGGGCTGTCCTAGATAACTAGAACAAATCCTGCTTTACTGATTGTTTTAAAATAGAAATTTGAAATTTTATCTCACTGTTGTTAAAACGCCATTCACACTCTTTCAAATACAGTTCAAAATGCTCTTTGGGAATGCCGTTAAACTTGCGTAAATGGCGTTTTGCTTGGTTCCAAAAGTTCTCAATTCCGTTAATGTGATTTTGTCGCTCAGCAAAATGTGTGCTGTGATTGATCCGAAAATGTGAAAATTCGCTCACATCAAGAACGTCATAACTTTTGTAACAATCGGTATAAACAATGCTGTCAGGCTTCACTTGCTCGCGGATAATTGGCAATAAAGTCGCAGTTTGTGTATTGGGTACGGCAACGGTGTAAACCTTACCATTACGCTTCAAAAGCCCGAATACAGCCACTTTGCCAGCCGCACCGCGACCACGTTTGCCTTTGCGTTGTCCGCCAAAATAGCTTTCATCAACTTCTACTTCACCATCAAGCATTTCCAGATGCGGGCTGTTGTGATAGATAAGTAAGCGCAAACGGTGGAAGTAATAGGCAGCGGTATTTTTATTGACGCTAACTAATTGCGCCGCTGTGCGGGCGGTAACACCTGCAACAAATAGTTCAATCAGTTTGTTTTGCTTGTACTGACTTAAACGACTTTTTCTCATAGGGATTATTCTAACCTGAAGTTAAATTTCCCTAGTTATCTAGTACAGCCCCTTTTTATTTTAACCCGGCAAACGTCAGCTTTCTTTGGTTTCCCTATCGTTTTCCTGCCGGGTAACGTATTGCGAAAACGCCAGCAGGTTGTCGAATATCTGCGTACTCACCGGCAGGTTGTCGCCCTCGCGCTCCAATGTTTTTTTACCCTTACCGGTGAGCACCAGCGCGGGTTTGCCGCCTGCCGCATCGATGGCCTGCAAATCGCGCAGGCTGTCGCCCACCAGCCAGGTTTCGGCAGCTTCGGCGTTAAACCGCTCGATAATGTCGGTAATCATGCCGGGTTTGGGTTTGCGGCAGTTGCAACCGTCTTCTGCCGTGTGCGGGCAAAACCAGATGCCGTCTATTTTGCCGCCTGCCTGCTGCACCAGCCGGTGCATTTTGGCATGCATCTCGGTGAGCGTTTCCACAGTGAAATAGTTGCGGCTTATGCCCGATTGGTTGGTGGCCACGGCAAGGGTGTAGCCTGCCTCGGTGAGAAAGGCAACAGCGTCCATGCTGCCTTCTACCGGCACCCATTCTTCGGCGGATTTTACGAAATCGTCGCGGTCGAGGTTAATCACGCCGTCGCGGTCGAGAATAATCAGTTTCATGTATTTTCCTGTTCAGACGGCCTGCAGCATGGCATCCAGCCCGGCAATGTGGTGCGCCACATCGGGATTGTAGGTTAAGGCTTGCAGCGGCCCTGCAATTTTATGGCCGCCCGCCTGCTTGAGGGCTACTGCCTGCCGCACAGCTTCGGCCAGGGATTCGGGGTTTTCGCGCGAAAAGAAAAAACCTGCCCCGCCGTTCATCACTTCGGTGCAGGCCATATTGTCCGACAAAACCACGCGGGTGCCGCTCAACACCGATTCAACGCCCACCAGGCCGAACGGCTCGTAAAACGATGCCATCACGGTGTAGTCGGCGGCACGGTAAAGCGCGGGCATATCGTTGCAAAAGCCCAGCTCCACCGTGTTTTTCATCGGGCGCGGCAGCGGCGAGCCTGCAACGGCAAGCTTCACCGGCAAATCGGTGCGCTCGAAAAATGCGGCCAGCAAACCCAACCCTTTGCGCGTATGGCCGGTGGACGGAAACAGAAAAACGGTTTCATCATCGCGAAAACCGTAGCGGCGGCGCGCGGCGGCAGCCGAGCCGGCATCGGGGTAAAAACGGCGGGTGTCGGCGGGCGGGTAAACCACGCGGATTTTGGCAGCATCGATGCCGTAAAGCTCCACCAGCTCGCGCTGCATCTGTGCCGAGTGCGCCATAATCAGGCGCGCGGTGGCATAATTGCTGCGGTTGCGGCAAACGGTTAATTTGTCGAGCGGGTCGGCACTTTTGCCCATGCTGCGCAAATAGCCCAAATGTGTGCCGCCGCAAACAAACACAGAGGCATGATCGCTGGGGTTGCAGGCAATCAGCCGCTCCCCGGGCCGGCGGTGCGGCTGCAATTGTGCCGAAAAGAAAAACGGCCTGAGCTTCTTAGGCACCAGGCTTTGCCGAATCAGGCAGGGTTCGATGCAGGCATACTCGGGCAGGGCAGTGTCGAATTTCGCCGCATAAATGCGCACGCTGCGGCCGTTGCCGGCAAGATGGCGCACCAAATCGAAAGTGTAGCTTTCCATGCCGCCGCCGCGGCGGAAGCAGTTAATGCTGAAAGCTAAGGGTTTTGCAGGCATAGGGCTCTTTCAGACGGCCTTTCAATGTTGGCTGCGCAGGCTGGCATCCCAGGCTTCAAAAGCGGCTTGGAATACTGCTTCCAAAGCAGCGCGGTTTTCGGCATTATCGGCAACATGGTAAAAACTCTCGAGTGCGGGCGTGTTCATGGTGCGCACATAGTCTTCCATAAACGCACCGTAGCCCTCTTCTTCATCATCGTAATAAAAATCGGCAAAACGCCGGCCAAACTCATTAAAATCTTCGCGCGTGAGTGCGCCGCCCATATGCCGGCACAAAAATTCGGCACCGCTGATGCCGCCTTCGAGCATAGCGGCAAAGTCGGCGGCGGTTTCGGGCGCACTCTGCCAAACAGGGTTGGACAGGTGTTGCGATGCCGCCCACGCCCAATACATGCCGATATGGGTGGCTGCGTTTTCCGGCGGCAGACCGGCGGGGTAGTTTTCGTCAGTGTGGAATTGAACATGGTCATACATGGCTCTGCCCTTTTTCAGACGGCCTGAAGCTTTTTAAAATTCAAAAAACCTCACAAGCAGTTTGTGTGCCGCTATTGGCCCGGCAAGCCCGCTGCACTGCCCCGCGCGGGCACAAAACTCACGGTTTATCATCTTAAGCGGCTGATTAACCATTAATTTAATATCTGCACTCGAGCTTTCGCCCACGCAGAAATAGAAATAACGGCATCCGGTTCTTTCAGACGGCATTAAGGTATTTTGCCGAGACTCCGGCCTTCGGCAACAGAAAACTCCGGCCCGCGCAAAACAGACCGTCTGAAAAACTGCCGGCCGCCTTGCCGGAAATATTTTCAGACGGCCTGAAGGCATGGTGATATGGCGGATCCACCTATTTCCGGCGCCGTGCAGGCGCAAGCAATACCAATATGGCAAAACCGATTCGCTGCCGCATTTCAGGCCGGCAAAACCGTTCCCATCAAATCGAAGCGCAACAATGCCGCAGCAGAAATCAATCAGACCCCGATCGGCAGCCGCACTAACGGCCTGCCTGCTGCCTGCCGTTAAATTCTTCCAGGGTTTCCAAACCGCGCAGAAAACGCGACAGCTCGCTCAATGCCCCTTCATATACTTCTCTTTTAAAATCAATCACCTCATCTATCGGCGCCCAATATTGGTGCCACCGCCAGCCGTCAAACTCCGGGTGGCTGGTGGCACGCAGATGCACATCGCTTTCGCGGCCGACCAAACGCAGCAGATACCAAATCTGCTTTTGGCCGCGGTAGGAACCGCGCCACTCGCGGCGCACCCAGTGCGAAGGCACATCATAGCGCAACCAATCGCGTGTACGCCCCAAAATTTTCACATGGTGCGGCAGCAAGCCCACCTCTTCAAGAAGCTCGCGGTACATCGCGGTTTCAGGGCTTTCGCCCGGCTTGATGCCGCCTTGCGGAAACTGCCACGAGTGTTCGCGCACACGCTTGCCCCAAAAAACCTCGTTGCGGTCATTGGTTAAAATAATACCGACATTGGGGCGATAGCCTTCACGGTCGAGCATCGTTCGCCCTTTGCATAAAATTCAATCAGGTGATTTTCCCATAAGTACAGGGGTTTTGACAAATCCGCCACGGTGTGCGCGGCAGCTTCACAGCCGTGTGGAAAAAATTTTTGTTTATGATGAAACGCCTATCTGAAAGCGCGTGGAAACCCATTGGTTTTTACGCGCTAAAGTATTGCATTTGAAAGGCTTTTGCCGTTTAATCCGCACTACGCCGGCCAGCCGGCGCCTGCTGTATGCGGCAAGGTGCCGTTTACATATTTCTCTATTTTTTTGTACCGCACAAACGGTACGTTTTTTGAAGGATAAAAAGATGAAAAAAACTTTATTGTTTTCTGCGCTGGCAAGCCTGTTTCTGGCCGCCTGCGGCGGATCGGGCGGCTCCGGCACCCAACAGGCAGGCGGCACACCGGCAAGCAGCGAGCGGCAGACTGCCGCCGAAGGCACGGCCAAGCTCAACATCTATAACTGGTCGGATTATGTCGATCCCGCCACCATCACCGAATTTGAAAAAAACAACGGCGTGAAAGTGCGTTACGACTATTACGACAGCAACGAAACGCTCGAAGCCAAAGTACTCACCGGCAGATCAGGCTATGACTTGGTGGCCCCCTCGATTTCCAAGGTAGGCCGCCAGATTAAAGCCGGCGCTTATCAGGAAATCGACAAAACCCTGATTCCCAACTACGCCAATCTCGACCCCGACCTGATGGCGATGATGGACAAAACCGATCCCGGCAACAAATACGCCGTGCCCTACTTTTGGGGAATCAACACACTGGCCGTCAATAAAGCCCAAGTGAAGAAGGCACTCGGCACCGACCGGCTGCCGGCCAACGAGTGGGATTTGGTGTTCAACCCCGAATACACCGCCAAACTGAAAACGTGCGGCATCAGTTTTTTCGACAGTCCTACTGAACAGATTCCGCTGGCTTTGAACTATTTGGGCAAAGATCCCAACAGCGAAAACGCCGAAGATTTGAAAGCCGCAATCGACTTGATGAAAAAAGTGCGCCCCGACATCAAACGCTTCAGCTCTTCGGGATATATTGATGATATGGCGGCAGGCAACCTATGCGTATCCGTAGGTTACGGCGGCGATCTCAACATTGCCAAAAACCGCGCCAAAGATGCAAAAAACGGCGTGGACATCGAAGTGCTTACCCCGAAAACCGGCGTGGGCATTTGGATTGATTCGTTTATGATTCCGAAAGACGCACAAAACGTTGCCAATGCCCACAAATACATCAACCACACGCTTGATCCTAAAGTGGCCGCGCAAAACGGCAACTTCGTTACCTATGCCCCCGCCAGCAAACCCGCACGCGAACTGATGGAAAAACAGTATGCCGAAGATGCCTCCATTTTCCCCGGCGAAGAAGCAAAAGCCAAGAGCTTCGTGATACTGCCCAAATCGCCCGATGCAGTCAAACTAAGTGTACGCCTGTGGCAGGGTTTGAAAGCCAACAAATAGGTATGAATGCGGAAACTTATAGAGATAACTGTTTGAAGCATAAAAGAACGGCTACAGTCTGATGGCCTCCGACCTCTACGTTGAAAGCTGCTTAGATCACTTCAAGCAGCTTTTTTCACTTCATATATACCAACTCTGCTCCAAACCGAGCCGCAGTTGTGGTCTGAAATTGAACCGCTCTCTCTCTTTTCCCTAGATCGGTTCTGCACAATATTCAACACCATATGCTCATCAATAGCTGCCTAAATGTACCACAACGGACATCTGAAAAGTGTACCCACTTTCCAGCCAATTCAGAATAGAGCACTTCTAGATGTCCATTCCCCGATTTCCCAGTGCTCACCACCGAAGACAAAGCCCAGCATATATTCCAGTTCGTTGTTTGGCAAAGCCCGCTCCAGCCGTTCCAAGTCGTCACGTTCCAGCCTGACGGTACAGCAGTTGAAGATATTTTCCCCGCCTTTTTCCCGATACAGGTTTTCCATCCGTCCGTGCAGGTGGTTGAATTTGCGCCAATAGGCAATATCGGTAGCCTGCGCTTGTTCGCGCTCTTCTTCGGTGGTCGGCACCACATCGGTTTGCCTGTCGCCCGTAAACTTTGCACGCATGGTATAACCATACATACCAAGTCCCATTTGTCATTCCTTTCATAAAAAATGTAACAATACACAACCATCGGATGCGGCAGCTGAAATGCGGGATTGGCCGTAACGGCGCCGGCAGCCGAGTCCAGGAGGCGGAGCCGCGTATTGATGCAGCGGTATCCGCCCGTATTGCCAAAGATACCGCCGAGGCCAACGAGGCCTTTTTAGGCCGTCTGAAAAAGCTGCCGGCAATTGCATTTGCGGCGGTTTTGGTATTGATGATGCTGTTCGTTTTATTGGTAACTTGAGGGTTCTCCAATGGAATTCTTTCTTAGACGTTTTGTGGTTGGTTTTATCCTCAATCCTGTTCGGTTATTTTGTTATGGAAAATCTTTCTAATAATGAATGCTGACCTTGGTACTTGTCTTTGGCGGCTGCATTACTTTGCCGGCACTTAAAGAGTGATTAGGAGGATAGTAATGGATGAATTAAGAAAAAATTTTTAGGGGCTGTCCTAGATAACTAGAACAAATCCTGCTTTACTAATTGTTTTAAAATAGAAATTTGAAATTTTATCTCACTGTTGTTAAAACGCCATTCACACTCTTTCAAATACAGTTCAAAATGCTCTTTGGGAATGCCGTTAAACTTGCGTAAATGGCGTTTTGCTTGGTTCCAAAAGTTCTCAATTCCGTTAATGTGATTTTGTCGCTCAGCAAAATGTGTGCTGTGATTGATCCGAAAATGTGAAAATTCGCTCACATCAAGAACGTCATAACTTTTGTAACAATCGGTATAAACAATGCTATCAGGCTTCACTTGCTCGCGGATAATTGGCAATAAAGTCGCAGTTTGTGTATTGGGTACGGCAACGGTGTAAACCTTACCATTACGCTTCAAAAGCCCGAATACAGCCACTTTGCCAGCCGCACCGCGACCACGTTTGCCTTTGCGTTGTCCGCCAAAATAGCTTTCATCAACTTCTACTTCACCATCAAGCATTTCCAGATGCGGGCTGTTGTGATAGATAAGTAAGCGCAAACGGTGGAAGTAATAGGCAGCGGTATTTTTATTGACGCTAACTAATTGCGCCGCTGTGCGAGCGGTAACACCTGCAACAAATAGTTCAATCAGTTTGTTTTGCTTGTACTGACTTAAACGACTTTTTCTCATAGGGATTATTCTAACCTGAAGTTAAATTTCCCTAGTTATCTAGTACAGCCCCAATTTTTATTTCTTTTGCCGGGGTATTTTACATTTGGTCGGAAGTTTGCCGTCATGGGGCAAATCTTTTCTTACCCGCGCCCGGTATATTGTTTCTTTAATGAGCAGGCTGGTTTTGGCTTTTGTGCTGCCGGTGTTTTTTCTCAAATCGTTAAAAAAAGAAATGGAAATGATCGAAAAAGCAGCCGGTGAATCGTTGGCAGGCTTGGCGGCAATGCTGTTCTGTCTGTTTTCCTTTTCTTTTCAAATTGCCGCCGCAGTCTTTGCTTTTTCGCACCAAGCGTGGCGCCATGTTGCAGATTGCGAATGGCGCACCGCCGGTGCCTGTCTGATTGTTGGGTCATTATGTCGTGTTTTTTATGTGTTGGAGTATCAAAAAAGTGATAACGATAGGGAAAAACACGGGAGAAATCGGATGCTGATTGAAGCTGCCCCCGCCGTCCGCACCGTCAAAGTCTCTGCGGGATACACCCCGCCGCCAAACCGGCTACCCGCATTACCGGCTGTTACCGGTACAGACAGAAGCAGGCAGATTCCACTGCCTGCTTTTTTACGTTTCTGCCGCAGACTATCTGATAATCGAGCCGAAAATCAAACGGCATTTGGCGGTCAGAAAGCTGGCGGAGTTTCTGAAAACCGCCACCTACCCCGTGTATGAAACCGTATATGGAGCATCACTGTGAAAACCTACGATGTAACCGAAGCGGCGGCCTACTGCAAATGCCATCCCGAAACGATACGGGAACATATCCGTGCCGGCCGGATTGCCGCATCCAAACCCGGCCGCAAATACTGTATAACTCAGCCTGCCCTTGACGCTTTTCTGTGTGGTTTGCAAAATGCACAATTGCAGGCTTCACTCGAAAGCAGGAGTGAAGAAAAATGCTTAAAACTGAAGGATTATATCGCCGTAGGAGCGGTATCTGGTACATTGACTTGACAACACCCAGCGGAAAAAGAGTTAGACGC
Organism: Neisseria musculi; assembly: GCF_014297595.2. Taxonomy (NCBI): domain Bacteria; kingdom Pseudomonadati; phylum Pseudomonadota; class Betaproteobacteria; order Neisseriales; family Neisseriaceae; genus Neisseria; species Neisseria musculi. Next base: position 1,662,794 of record NZ_CP060414.2, read on the forward strand.
TCTGCTCGTACAAAAGACAAAAAATCAGCTGAAGAACTGAGAGATAAACTTAAGCATGATGCTTGGCGGGTTTCCGAACTTGGCGAAAAGCCTAAGCGTTTATGGGATGAAGCCGCTTTAAAGTGGCTTAAAGAAAGGGGCTGTACTAGATAACTAGGGAAATTTAACTTCAGGTTAGAATAGTCCCTATGAGAAAAAGTCGTTTAAGTCAGTACAAGCAAAACAAACTGATTGAACTATTTGTTGCAGGTGTTACCGCTCGCACAGCGGCGCAATTAGTTAGCGTCAATAAAAATACCGCTGCCTATTACTTCCACCGTTTGCGCTTACTTATCTATCACATACAGTCCACATCTGGAAATGCTTGATGGTGAAGTAGAAGTTGATGAAAGCTATTTTGGCGGACAACGCAAAGGCAAACGTGGTCGCGGTGCGGCTGGCAAAGTGGCTGTATTCGGGCTTTTGAAGCGTAATGGTAAGGTTTACACCGTTGCCGTACCCAATACACAAACTGCGACTTTATTGCCAATTATCCGCGAGCAAGTGAAGCCTGATAGCATTGTTTATACCGATTGTTACAAAAGTTATGACGTTCTTGATGTGAGCGAATTTTCACATTTTCGGATCAATCACAGCACACATTTTGCTGAGCGATAAAATCACATTAACGGAATTGAGAACTTTTGGAACCAAGCAAAACGCCATTTACGCAAGTTTAACGGCATTCCCAAAGAGCATTTTGAACTGTATTTGAAAGAGTGTGAATGGCGTTTTAACAACAGTGAGATAAAATTTCAAATTTCTATTTTAAAACAATTAGTAAAGCAGGATTTGTTCTAGTTATCTAGGACAGCCCCTAAAGAAAAGGCGGCAAAAAGAAGTATAGAAGACGACAAGTCGAAAATACGAATGCTGACACAATTCAGGGGAGTTTATTTGCATCACATTGATAACGAGTTCGTGATGAGTGTGGTGGGGAATCTGAATTGCAAAGACAGTACAAAGAACCGCTATTTATCTCTTATCATTTCTATTTTGAATGCAGCTGCAAAAAAATGGAAATGGATAGACAAAGCACCATTGATAGAAAAATACAAAGAGAATGAAGGGCGAGTTCGCTGGTTAAAGTCTGCTGAAGCACAAAGGCTGATAGGGGTAGCAAAACCAAGGTACTTCGCCGATCTGATTATATTTAGTCTTAATACTGGTTTAAGACAAAGTAATGTTTTAAATCTTAAGTGGGACCAAATAGATTTAGATCGTCAAGTTGCTTGGTATTATCCTGATGAGATGAAAGCTGGAAAAGCTTTGGGTGTTGTTTTAAATGAAGCCACGATTGGGGATTTAAGGTGGCAGATAGGGAAACATTCCAAATATGTTTTTGTGAGGCTCTAGACTAGCAGAATAGCTCTGTTAGCCTGGAAAAATGAAATATAACACCAAGTTAAGTGACCATCAGCTCAAAAAATTATCAAGCATTTTTGTGTCGGTATAGAAGCCTCAAAACCGCTTTGCCGACAGGCTTCAACCGCAATACCATCAACCACCGGTATCGCATTTTCAGACACGAAATATACTGCTGCCAAAGCGGGCAAAAAGACCTGTTATACGGCAGCATAAAGGTTGATGAAAGCTATTTGTAGCGCGGTTTCCATGGCGAGTCAAAGCGTGGCAGAGGAACGCTTAAACAACCCGTCTTTGGTATTTTCGAAAGAGACGGCAGGGTTTATACCGAAATCGTTCCTGATTGTAAAAAGCAAACACTTCAAGCTGTTATATTGGGAAAGGTCTCTCTGGAGAGTGTTTTTATTCTGATAGCCGGCGCGGTTACAGCGGCCTGGTCGATAAGCCGGCTACTCTACATTTGTGCGTTAATCACGGACAAAATGAGTTTGCAGATGGTACCGGGCGCATCAATGGTATTGAAAGCTTCCGGAGTTTTACCAAACTAAGGCCCGCCAAATTCAACGGCGTAACCAAAAACTTTGATTTGCACCTGAGGGAATGCGGATGGCGATGGAACCGAAACTCTGATGAACTGAGTCACGAACTTTGGGGGCTTTTAAAGTAAATTTATATAAAGCTGCTAGTCTAGAGCCTTAATTATTGTTTTTCGCTGCACGGCTGCATCTCCCGCCCTGTATGGAAAGAAACCGATTCGCTATATAATGCCGCCCTAACTTTTTTAAAACACCCTGCCATGTCCAAACTGTCCTCCTCTGCACTGTCCTCCTCTGCCGTTTCCGTTTCCGAATTGAACGCTTTGGCCAAAAACCTGCTGGAAGAAAACCTGTTCGGTCTGTGGGTGGCAGGCGAAGTGTCCAACCTCACCCGCGCTGCCAGCGGGCATTATTATTTTTCGCTCAAAGACAGCCGAGCGCAGGTGCGCTGCGCCATGTTTAAAGGCACGGCGGCAAAACTGGCGCCCCCCCTGAAAGAAGGCAGCCACATCGAGCTGACCGGCCGTATCGGCATTTATGAAACACGCGGCGAGTTTCAGATTAACGTTAGTGAAATACGCTTAAACGGCTTGGGGCAACTCTACGAAGCCTATGAAAAGCTGAAAGCCAAGCTGCAAGCCGAAGGCGTGTTTGCCGCAAAGCGCAAAAAACCGCTTCCCGCCCATCCGCGCGCCATCGGTATCGTAACCAGCTTGGCGGCAGCAGCCCTGCGCGATGTAGTGTCCACCCTGAAGCGGCGCGCACCGGAAATCCCCGTATTGGTTTACCCCACTCCCGTTCAGGGGGCGGGCAGCGGACTGCAAATCGCCCAAGCCGTTCAGACGGCCGCAGCGCGCAATGAGGTAGATGTACTAATCGTATGCCGGGGCGGAGGCAGTATTGAAGATTTGTGGTCGTTTAACGAAGAAGCTGTAGTACGCGCCATTGAGGCCTGCCCGACTCCGGTGGTAAGCGGCATCGGCCATGAAACCGATTTCACGCTGGCCGATTTCGTTGCCGACAAACGCGCCCCTACCCCCACCGGAGCGGCCGAGCTGGTCAGCCCCAACCGCTTGGAATCGCTGTACAAACTGACTCAGGCACAAGGCCGTCTGAAAACCGCCTTACAGCAGCGCTATTATGATGCCAGCCAAAAAACCGACTGGCTTGCCCGCCAAATCCGCCCCCCGCAACAGAAATTAAACGAGCAGCGCACCCAACTACACACGCTGGCGCAATCACTGCACTTTGCCATGCAAAACCACCACCGCTTCAATACACAACGGCTTTCCCGCCAACAGCAGCAACTAGCCTATCTGCGCCCCAATATTTCCGGCACCGCACGCGATATACAAAATTTTCAGACGGCCTTAAAGCAGCATTGGAACACTCTATTCGCCAACCACACACAACGGTTGGAAAAACAGGCCGCCCTGCTCGAAGCCGTGTCGCCGCAACATATTCTCGAACGCGGCTTTTCAGTAGTCAAAAACAGCCGCGGCCAACTCATCCGCAGCGCAGCGGCGTTGAAGCAGGGGCAGAAACTGCATATCGCGTTTGCCGATGGAGAAACCAATGTGCGCGTTACCGGTGAAACAGCGCAACCGGATTTATTCGATTACACATAAACACACTGCGCCGCAGCTGCCAAATCAGAAAAAAGCCCGAATTCTGCGGATCCGATAAAATAAAAAATCAAGCTCTTCACAATATGCAAAAAGCTTTGGAATCTGGCACGCCCACGGGGATTTTTAAAATTAAATTAATTCAAAATCTTATGTTTAAAATAATTATTTTAAATAGCAACCAATTTCAAGTAAAAAGTATAACTCAAACAAAAAAGTGTGCATTGTGTTACATACAAAAATACAACAAAAATGTTTATTTTACTTGACAATATAACATTTTTGTTGTATTGTACGCTTACTGTATAGGAAAGGAGGTGTGAATGAAATACAGTGAATTCAGAAAGTGGCTGCTCTCTCAAGGCGTAGAATTTACCACGCAGAAACGCGGCAGCCACCAACTTATCAGATTAGGTAATAAAACATCGGTTTTCCCGAACCACGGCAGCAAAGAAATCGGCACGGGGCTGGTAAACAAAATCAAAAAAGATTTAGATTTGAAATAAAAGGCAGGCCCGTAAGGGCTTGCCATCATGATAATTTGCAAGAGGTATGAATATGTTGGCCTATCGCTATATTTTGACACCGGACGACAACGGCACTTTCTTGGTTACGTTTCCTGATATTCCGGAAGCGGTTGCCGTGGGCGAAGATGAAGCATCTGCCGGAATCGAGGCGGCAGACGGCCTGATTTGCGCTTTGGAAGGTTATTTTGCAGACCGCCGCGAAGTGCCGCTGCCGTCTGGTAACGACGGGCGGCAGGTTGTGGTGTTGCCGGCATTGGAAACCGCCAAAGTGCTGCTGCTGAACGAAATGCTGGCGCAAAATGTAAAAAAAGCAGAAATGGCGCGGCGTTTGGACGTGCATATGCCGCAAATCGACCGCCTGCTGGATTTGCGCCATAATACGAAAATCGATTTTTTGGAAAAAGCTGCCGGCAAGCTCGGCAAGCGTCTGAACATCAGCTTTTCTTAAACCCTTAACCTGACTTTCCTATACAGACCATGCAGAGGCCGCCTGTTTTCAGACGGCCTTTATTTCAGGAATCCAACCACTCGCGGCAGATTTTCAGCAGGGCTTGCGTTTTGCTGCCACCTGCTTTTTCGATGGCGGCAAGAATGATGTTTATATCTTCTGCCCTGCCTTTCACGGCAAATTGTTTATACACGCCGTTGTCGAGCTTGGCCTGATTGATACGGGTGGCGGTTTTGGCGTAGCGTTTTTTGGCTTCTTCATTTGACATGGCATTCTTCTTTGGATAAGATAATTTAAAGAAAGGCAGATGGGCGGCCTCCTTAACCGCCCTGTTTGGTTAATCAAAATATTCTGTTAGTAAGCGTTGGTAGCGAGTAGTAACAGAATCGCGAAGATTAAGAACTTCTGCATCTTTATCACCTCCTTTCTTTCTTGGATTTCCCGCTGTTGGTGCAGCGGGATTTCTTATTTAGGAAGCTCTTAATCGATAATTAAATTATAGTTTATACTAAAAATAAAAGCAAGTCTTTTTTTAAATTTATCCATTAAATTCAATTAAATATGCTTTTTTTTGCGGCGGCCTGTGATTAATCGCCGGATACCGTGCGCCCGTATGCCTGCCATTCGGCCAAATCGTTGCGCTGGTGGTCGGCTGCTTCTGCCATTGCTGCATATTCAGCCGCGCATTTTCCGAATAGCTGCCAGCCCCAGGCAGAGGTTTCATCAGGTGCGCCGGCACTTGCGGCGGCTGCGGGCAGGTTTCGGCGGCCGCTTTGAGCGGCGGCATATTGCTGCACGCGGCCAAGCTCGCGGCGCAGATGATTAACAGCAGTTTGTGCATTTTGCTTTTCCTTTTCGATTTCGGCTTGCGCAGCGGCCAATGCTGCGGCCTGTTTGCGCTCTTTTGCCAGCGTTTCGGCGGCCTGTTCGGCCCGGGCGGCGGCAAGCGAGCGGGATATTTCGGCGGCTTTGTCGGCCTGCCCGGCACGGTATTGTGCGGGGCTGGAAACAAAGTGCCGGTAGGCGGCCTGCCCCACAACGGCCGCCGCAAGCAAAAGGCACAAAGCGGCCAAAGCGGCGGTGAGGGGATTTTTGACAACCCGTGCCCACATTATTTAGCCCTCCGCAAGGCAAGCTCGAATGCAACCGCCACAAAGGCGATTTCGCCCGCTTTGTCGTTGCCGTTGATGATGCGGCGCGCGCCCACATAGTTTGCGGCATGTTCGCCGATATAATCGGTGAGCTTTTTGCCGGTAAACCAACCTTCGGCCATGCCGAAAATCATAATGGCGGCGGCGTGATCGGGCAGTAAAGCCAAATCGGGATTGCGCAGCAGATCCAAGCCCAGTTTTCTGCCTGCTTTTTCGTAGTTTTCATACCATGTTAATTGCACATAGCCGCGCCCGTAGTAAATCGGCAGGGCCGCGCTATAGGGTTGCCGGTTCATTTTCAGGCGGCGGCCGTAGTCGCAGCCTTTGCCTTTGCCGTATTCTTCAATGGGCTGCATGGTGCCGGCGGTTTCGTGGTAGGCTGTTGCCAGCATATAGGCGGCATGATTTACGCCGATTCTGCTGTTTTCCAACACATCGAGCAGGCGGTTGATGCCGTTTACCTGATTTTGTTTAATGCCGTTTCTAAACAAGGTTTTGCGAAGCTCGCCGAAAAACACCGCCCGGCTGGCGGGCACGGCTTCGCGCTGCCGCAGCTTGGGCAGCAGAGCCGCCCATGTTTTATCGTCGGCAATGCCGCTGCCGGGCAGTCGGTTGTCCATCTGAAATGCCACCACCGCATTTTTTGTGTTGCCGCCGAAACTGCCGTCTATCAGCAATCCCAGCGCGTGTTGCAGCGCGCGCACCTTTGACCCTTTGCTGCCGTATTTAGCCATTTTGTTTACTCCGTTTCAATACAAGGAAAAGCCGTCTGTTGTCAGACGGCCTGTCGGGTTATTTAAACCGCATCAACAGCATCAGCCGCCATGTTTGCGATAAAAAATAAGCGGCTGTGCCGCAATTGATGATGATTTCGGCAGGGTGCGCCACGCCGCCCTGCGCTAAGCCATGCCCGATCACGCCCACAGAGCCGCCGCACAGCACGGCGTGCGCCCATAATTCGGGCTGCCGCCAATTCCACCGCCGCACCGACAAACGGCACACGCAATGCACAAATATCACGCCTGCCGAGATCATGTTCAACCAAAGAAACACGGTTTTCATCTGTCGCCTCCGAAAAATTCAATCAGCTTTACCACGCGCCCGACAAAAGCCGCCCAAACCTGCTTGAGGCCGTCTGAAATCATGGCCATCAGCCACGGCCATGCCGCTCCGATTAAAACCGGCACCAAAGGCTTAAGCATGGCGGTTTCGGATTCGGTATCGCCGAAATCGAAATAATGCACCAGCCAGCCTACCACGGCAGGCGAAAACGCACCTGCCAGCAGGGTGCCGGCAATAATGGTAGCCATCCCGTTGCTGCGTTTGCCTGCGCGGTTGAGCCCGTGGGCTGCCGCGCCTGCAAACGCGCCCAGTATTAAGGCATCCAATGGCATTCCGATAAAAGTACCCACCACCCCGATTGCGCCGACATTGAGCGCATAGTTTGATGCGGTTGCCGTTGTGTTTACCGGCATTATTTCCCCCTTTCTTTATCAAAACGGCGGGCATAAAAATACCCGCCTGCGCGGGTTATTCGGCGGCGGCCTGCTCCGGCAAAGCGGCATAAACCAGTTTTGCCCCCGTGAACACATTGCCGGTTGCGGGTTGGCCGTAGGCATCGGTTTCCCCTTCCCGCACGGGAGCCACGATTGCCTGATACACCCAGTCGAGCAGATCGACACCGCGCGGCAGTTGCCCGCTCAGGCTGAATTGCTGGCTGCCCACGGCACGCCCGCCGCGCTCGTAAGTGCGTTGGCGGGCGTAGCTGTCTACCGCAACGGTATGATTGTGATTGACAAGGTCTAGCGACACATAGCGCACAACGTGAAATGTTTCGGCCACATCGGTTTCTTCATCGAAAATTTCATGGTCGATACCCAAAATAACCTGCTGATTGGCTTTGGCCATAACGGCTCCTTTCATAAAAAGGCCGTCTGAACCCATTTCAGACGGCTTAAAATTTAAACGATAAAACAAACAATCCCCGATACATCACCAAGCGGCTCATAGTTGAAATTGCCATTAACCCGGCAAAGAATATTCAGGGTGTGCTCCGCGCCATCAATCTGCATGGTGCGTGCAATTCCGCCGATTTTTGGCACCGTGTACGGCAAATCAAAACTAATCGGAATTTGCCCGTGAATATGTGCAGAGGGGATAGTTACCGTCCTATACCCCTTACCGGAATCGATTAAAACAGATTGGCTGGAAGTCCAAGTGCTGTAATGGTGAGAGCTGGAATGACGGGTTGTTTTTGTCGGCGACTGGATAATTTGGTGCGCCGTCAATATCCCGTCAAAATAGAGCTGCAAATCAACCCTTGCGCCATCTTCAGCAACAGCCAAAACCTGAGGAATGATTACTGTCCGCTTCGATCTTCTACTTTCCGAAATTCGGCAGGTCAATTCTTGATAACCATGATGAGAAGTAGTAAAACTGAAACCACGCACAGAAACAACATCACCAATAATATTGGCCGCCTCCAAATCCACTGCTTCAATCCGTGCACCCCGTATTACCCCTCCGATAATCGAACCGGCATTAATCGTACCACTATTCAAAACAGGAGCCTGCAACGTCTGTCCGGCAGCGATATGCTTACCGTGTATCAACCCGTCGGCGATTAAGTCGCCATCCAACGCCACCTTTGCCCTGCCGCCTTCGTTCACCACTACGAACGGGGCTTTCATGGTCTTGCTGTTCGGGTCGACCAGCGCAAATTTGTCGGCATAAACCAGCATCTGACTGTCGCCTGTTTTGCCGTCCGCGCCCAAGGCCAGCCCGGAAATCACCTTGCGTCCGCCGTGAACCGCCTCGGTTTTCAGGGTGTACATCGACTGCACCTTGCCGCTCAATTCCGCTACTGCTTCCTGCGCCACCTGTACTTTGGCGGTGGCCGAGGCTTCTACATCCTCGGGGGCGGGTGTCCAATCGGTAGCCACATTTCCGATTTCCAGTTTCACGCGGTCGAAACGGTTGTCGTTGTTTGTGCCGTTGTTCGGATAGGCATACAGGTTGAGGCTGACGTTTTGACGCTTGTCATTGGCATTGGTATGGTGCTTCCATATACCTGTGCCGCGATAGAGGCCGTCTGAAACCTTTTCCAGTTTGAACAACTCCCTGTAACCGTGGGTGTTATACACGCCGATTTCGCCGTTGCGCGTTTCGCCCAACTGGCCCCACACGGTAACCGTTACCGTTTCGCCCACCTTCGGAGCGTCTTCTACCAAATTATAGTTGCGTTGGTAGCCGTGATTTCGGGAAACACCGCTGTCGCGGATCAGGTTGCGCCCGCCGATATTCAGGTTGTCCACTTTTGCGGTCAATGCGGTAAGCTGGGAAGCTGCGGCACGCCCCTGCTCGGATACGGTTTGCTGCAACGTTGTGATTTTGGCATCGGTCGCCGTGTTCAGCCGCCGCGCTTCGGCAATGGCCGCGTCTTTTGCCGCATCTGCCTTGGCTTTGGCATCCGCTGCCGCCTGTGATTGGATAACGGCATCTTTTGCCGCAGCGTCTGCAATGGCTGCTGCTTTGGCAGCATCTGCCTTGGCTTTGGCATCGCCGCTTGCCGCTGCAATCGCGGCTGCCTTGGCCGCGTCCGCTTTAGTCTGCGCTGCACGCTCTGCCGCCGCTTTGGCGGCATCGGCTTTGGCTTGTGCGTCTGCCGAGGCCGTCTGAACGGCGGCGGCTTTGGCCGCTTCGGCTTTTTCTGCGGCACCCGCCGCAGTTTCCTGCATCTTCCATTCACCCCATACGTCTGCAGTATTGCCCACACGTTGCCACACCGAGCCGCTGTTGCTGGATACCGCGCGTTGGGTAACGTGGGCGGGTTGGCCGTAGGCGTTGGTGGTGGTAACAGTAACGAAGCCGTGGTTGCCTATACCCAAACGGCCTGCATCGGCCAGCATTTTGGAATCGCCTTTAGGCTTGGCGGCATACCAGCCCGGTGTGCGCTCATCAAGATTAACGTGGTTATTGACATACTCAACCGTGTTCAACCTGTCCGCATACCCGCGCCATTCGGCCTGCAACTCCGAGCGAACTTGGGCAACCACTTGGGTTTTGTCGGCCTTAGTGGATTTCAGGTCATGAATCTGCGCTTCGTTCTGCCCGATTTTGGCCTTGGCGGCATGGATTTCATCCGTTTGCGCTTTATCCTTTTGCGCCTGCGCTTCTTTGTAGGCGTTCAATTGTGCCGACACTTCGGCTGCGGCGGCGTTGTCGTCTTCCGGCGCAGGTGTCCAGTCGGTCGCCACACTGCCGCGCTCCAGCTTCACGCGGTCAAAACGGTTGTCGTTGTTTTCACCGGTTCTCGGGTAGGCATACAGGTTCAGGTAAACGTCTTGGTCTTTGTCGGCATTGGGGTTGGTATGGTGGTTCCACACGCCGGTGCCGCGCCAGAGGCCGTCTGAAACCTTTTCCAGTTTGAACAACTCCCTGTAACCGTGGGTGTTATACACGCCGATTTGGCCGTTGCGCGTTTCGCCCAACTGCCCCCACACGGTAACCGTTACCGTTTCGCCCACCTTCGGCGCATCGGCCAGCGGGTACTGTCGCAGATAGCCGTGGTTGCGGGAAACGCCGCTGTCGCGAATCAGGTTGCGTCCGCCGATATTCAGGTTGTTGAATTTGGCAGTCAGCGTGTCCACCTGTTGCGAGCGTGCTTGGGTTTCGTCCGCCACGGTTTTGCGCAAGGCGGTGATGCCGCTCTCGGTGTTGCCGATGCGGGTTTTCAGCGCGTTGGTTTCCGCCGAGAGTGCATTGTCGGCAGCCGTGCGGGCTTGGGTTTCTTTGGTGATACTGCCTTCTACCGCCGCCACCCGCGTAACCAGCGCCCTGCGCTCTTTGGCCTCGGCTTCATCACCTTTGACCCGCGCCGTGCGTTCGGCTTCCAAGGCCGCCGCCGTTTGGCTCTGCGCGGCGGTAACGGTGTTGATCTGCTGCGCCTGTGTGGCATTCACGTTTTCAACCGCCGCCACCCGCGTGCCGATTTCGGCAGCCTTGGCCGCCAAGTCTTTCGCCGCTTTGTCGGCTGCTGCCCTGACGGCGGCAGTACGCGCGGCAGCCTCGGCCTGTAATGCCTTCTGGCGCGCCGCCGCTTCCGCCATGATTTTATTGGACGCATCAACCGCTGCTGCCGCCTGTGCTTTTCCGCCTGCCGCTGCAGCGGCGCCGGCCATATCACTGTTTAACGATTCAATCAGGCTTTGGCTCAATGCGGATTTGGTAATTGCGCCCTGAATCTGCTGCACAATCGGGGCAGGGTCTTTGTCGGCCTGTCCCATCACTGCGGCGGTAAACTCACCGGAATTACCCGCCGCATCGACAATGCGCACCCAAAAATAATAAGTGTCAACAACCCCAACACCCGTCAATTGATAGCTATTCTGCGGATAAGGCAGGCTGGCAAGCTTGGTGGCCGTCTGAAAATCAGCACTACGCGCATACCAAAGCTCAGATACCAATTCGGAAACCACGGTTTGCGGCAACACCCAATCAATGGAAATCGCCAATGTTTTAGGCGTAGTGCGCAAACCGGTAACGGTGTAATCAATCGACCACGCTTTAACCAGCGGCTCGGATAAAGCGCCACGGGCGTTTCTGCCGCGAATTTCGGCCTTATAATTGCCGTTTGGCAAGTTTTCAAGGCGGACTTCGGCGCTTTGCGCATCGGGTATATGGCGGTATAGCTGATTATTGCGGTAAATCTTAATATCATAGGTCAGCACTTGGCCGCCGGCGCTCAAATTATCCCAACTGATTACCACCACGCCGCCATCGGCAGCCACGTTGCCGTTTACCAAAACAGGGGTAATATTGTGCAGGGTAGTAATTTCGCGGTCGAAATTTGCCCATGTATCAACCGCCGCGTATTTTTTCGGATCATGTAACAAGCCGGTAACGGTGTAGGTGCCGGCATCGGCGTTTTCTTTAATGCCGATGGCACGATACAGACGCGGTTTGACTTTGCCGCTCAACGCCCAACCGGCAGCCGCCTCCAAAGCCGAAACCGCCTCCAATACAACTTGGTTCGCTGCAGGCTGGCTCAATACTTTAGCCGATTGCAAGCCGGCTGGATTGCTGTAAAAAAACAGCGAGCCGACAACATCCGACACTTCGCGGTCAAGGGTTACGGTAGTGCCTTCAACAGCCGCCACGCGGCCTGATAGCTCGGCGCCCGCATACTGGTTATCCATTACCTGCACAATATCGTAAGGCAGGTGTTTCAAACCCTCGCGGCCGATTTCAAACGACACCATATTCTGTTGCCGAAGTTCGGTTTGCAGCGTCCACGCGCCAAAACGGGCAGCCTGACCGCGAGAATCGCAGCCGAAAGCAGTAATCTGCTTGATGTTCAGGCCGTAACGGGCAATAGCCTCATTATCGGCAACATATTCTGTTTTGGTGCGGTAGCCGTCGTATTTATCGACATACTGCACATGCACGGCGGTATGAATGGATTTATACGCTGCACCGGAATAGGTAAACAGGCCGTCTTTCACGTTGCTGTTGTTATACATCGCCACGGGGTCGACATTGGCATCCATAACCACCGACATCTGCGCACCGTTCCAAACGGGCAGACCGGTAAACACGCTGGCAAGGTTAAGCAGAAATTCACCGGCCTGCGTCAAATTGGTAATATAGGCGTTGCAGACGAAACGCGGTTCTTTGCCGCCGAAACCGTCATCCACCAATTCATCGCAGTATTTGGCGATTTGATACAGGCTCCATTTATCGACATCGGCCACTTTCAAGCGGCGGGCAAGCGTAGAGAAACGGGGCTGAGTTAACACATCGTAAAACACCCATGCAGGGTTGTTTGTCCATGCCTGCTTAAAGCTGCCATCCCATGTTTGGCCGCTGTATGTACGGGTTTCGGGGTCGTAATTGGCCGGCACTTTTACCAAACGGCCTTTCAGCAAGTAATTGCGGCGCGGAACGGAATTGCCGAACTGATCCGAATCAATCGCCAAAGCTGCAAAAGCAGTGTGGGGATAGCTTAATTTGGCATCGATAATCTCAACGTAAGACGAGAAATAAGTATTATTGCTTACTTTGTCGGTGGTGCTGTCGGGCGTTACGCGGGATACGCGGATATTGAACGGCGCGGCTGGCAGCTTATCGAACTGCACGTCTTGGTAATACATGCCGCTGCCTTTTTCGGTAAAGGTAACCATCTGAGAAGCCTGCACCCCCTGATTACCCACCAATTCCACCAACACCGATGTATTGGCCGGCAATGTATCGCCTTTATCGTTAACAGCGGCATTACGCTCAACGGCCACAGTAACACGCAAACGCCCAACCAAACCATCGGTTACGGAACGCACAATAGGCACTGCATTTTTGACACCGGCAGACACGGGAACAGTCCGCTCAGACGCATCAAAGCCCGGCACATAGGCTTGATCCTGCATACCGCGCTGGAAAAATCCCACCACACCTTTGTAGTTGAAGCTGCCGTCGGGATTCTGCACCGCTGTATCATCAAAAAATACCGATTTAAAAGGCGCATCATTTCCGTTGGCAAAACCGGCAACCACACCTTCTGAAATTGCATCGATAATGCGCAGCGATTGTGCGCTCGATAAGGTATTAGGTGCTTCGTAAGGTGTAGACTGACCGCCACCTGTTTTACCGCCCATTTTTTTGCTCCGTCAAATAAATCCGCCTGTTTTCAGGCGGCCTAAGTTACCGTATATGCTGCCGTATAGTTTCTGGCACGCACGCTGTCGTTTTCAAAATCAGTATTGTATTTTTGCCCGTTTGGTGCAGTTGCCGCTACGCCGCCTGCAAAGGTTTTCTCCATGCCCAGCGTCAAATCAACAGCCAGCGGGTCGGCAGACTGCACATCGTTATTAATACCGGCCGCCGCCGCAACCATACGCACTATGCTGTTTCCTGCATTTCGGCTGCCGCCGCCCGTCCCCGTTGCCACCCGCCGCGATTCGATACCTTGCGACACCACGCGGCTACCGCAATAGCAAATCCCATATGCCAACGGCACCGGATTGCCCTGCGCTGCCGTGTTGCTTAAATTACTGAATGCCGTATTTTTGCCGGCATCCACCCCTTTTGCAGAATCAAGCCTAGGCTGTTTCGTCAGCATCTGCGCCACACCGCCAACTGCCAACCCTACACCTAACTGCACCGCCCACGCCTGCCCGAAATAAGCACCAACCACCGCAATCACTACACCGATAACCGTTTGGATAATGCCGCCGCGCCTACCCGCACCCGCCACGCGCGGCACAATATGCAACACGCCGGAAGCAGGCCGTCTGAAAACATCCTGCATCGTTTCGGTGGTGTGGTCTTCACCCTGGAAGCGAACCTGATACACACCGTCGCGTATATACTGCCTAAGCCCTTTTATTTGGCTAAACAGTGCGTGCAACGCTTCGGCCGGGCTGTCTACATGCAAATCAAAGCGGCGGCCGTATTGTCGCAAGCCGCCGTAAAAACACACTCGAATCATCGCCAACCTTTCAACCCGCTACACGGGTGCGGAAAATTCCAAATCGTTTTCAACCGCCCGAATCATTTCAGGGCGCCACTCCGGCCAGCGCCAAACCGAATGCGTGCAGTCACGCCAATAGCCGTTATACAGCTCGCGGCGGCTCAACTGACCGTAAGCATGGTGCAGTATTTCGCCACCGCCCAAATAAAATGCCGCATGATTGGCCTGCCCGCCCAGCGCGGTTAAAACCACATCGCCCACGCAGATTTCTGCTACATCATCAATACGCCTGAACCCGCACGCCTGCAAATGGGCTACCCAATAACCCGCAGCCGCATCGGCATCCATATCGCCCCGGATATGATCCGGCAAGTCCACCCCGGCCAACATAAACGCATCACGCACCAGCGTGCCGCAATCAGCCGTTCCGTATTCAAATATCCGCCCGCGCAGATGCGGGCAGAACCGAAACAGTTTCAGACGGCCATCAACCACCAACAACCACGGCAGACCGCTATGCGTTTGCGACTGCCGGTCGGCATCCGATAAAAACGGCTCGCCGCCGGGGTGGGAATGCACCACCGCCACAATTTCGCCTGCTTTCTCCGCCAGCAGCCAGTCATCCGCCGAAATTTCAAAGTCATCATCCGGATACATGGCGCGGTTTGTTACAGGGAAAAATTCCAAACCGTTGTAATTAAAAACAATAAACCCGCACATTTCGCGCGGGCTTTCTGCGGCAGCGCAATCTAATATCTTCTGCCGCACTTCCTCGGTTAAAAATTCAATATCCATTATGTATTCACCTTGTCGCTAGACGGAAACCCGCCATAAGGCAGCACCGCCGTTGCTCCAAAGCGGGCGCGGCAGCCAGTTAAACTGCCACTGCATATATCTTTTTCAGGGTCGTTTGTCGGCATATCGAAGCGGTCAGCAACTGCCCGACCCGTGTATCCGCATCCCTCGCCGCGATACTGCCAACAACAGACATTTGCCAGCATGATACGGGCAGGAATAACCGCCCCGTCGGATTCAGACGGCGCCGCCAATTCAAATGTGGCCGATTCCGCCGTCAAACTTGCCAGCCGTTCGACGACAAATTTACTTACCACTTCCTGCGAGGCATCGGCGGTACCGTTACCCGCTTTAAAATTGGCCGCATCAAGAAATTTGGCATAGGTCTGTCGGCGGATAACGGTAACGCCGACAAGCTGGTTAAATTGCTCCGAGGCAGCGGTTACAAACCCGAAAAGATTTGAAACCGACAACGTGGGGCGGTTGCCCGCGCCCTGCGCCGTCATCTCGAAGCCGTCGGCGTGAATCGGGTATGGTTCGTAAGCCTGCCCCTGCCAAACCACAGCGGCGCCCGTTTCGTTCACCTGATTGCACAAATAAAACACTTCACCGCCGAACTCGCGGAAATCAAGCTGCCACAAATCAATCAAAACATCCTGCTGCATATCGGCCAGCGACTGCAACATCACCCCCGACATACCGCTTATACGCGGATTCATGCCAACACCTCCCGAAACTTAAACGCAAGCGAATAAACCTTGCCGCCAAGCGGCGTTTCGGTGTATTTGTCCGACACCGCCACCAACAGCCTTTCACGGCCTTGCGGCTGCCAGTAAAACGATTCCACCCCGCGCCGCGCATCCAAAAATGCTTTGATTTCGTCAATTTCCGCCCGCAAACCGACGATTTTCACATCCCAGCTTTGCAGCTTCGGGCGTAACAGCTTCGGCTGCCGCTGTTCATAACCGCCGCCGAACTGCACCGTGCGCACATCAAAATTATGCTCTGCCGCCGATTCCGACGTAACACGCCATTTAAACGTTTGCTTAGACAATTTACGCTCCAACGGCAAAAGGCCGTCTGAAATTTCAGACGGCCTTTTGCCTAACCTTTATGATAAGTTCCGCCGGGTCGGGCAACATTTTTCACATACCATTGCTCAATCATTACCGGCAACGCCTGCGCCAACTGCCTGCCCATTTCGGTATCGGCCTGTACGCTCGCTTCGCTGCCGCCGCCTGAATTGATGGTGATGCTGATATTGGTATTGCCGCCCGCATTGCGGTTTAGCGCGCCGAGCGAAGCGGTAGGCACCCCTACCACCCCGCCGTCGGCATATCCTTTCAGCCGCAGCCGCTCAACTGCCATCACGCCGCCATGCCGCGCTACATCCCGTTGGCTGAACACCACTTCGCCTTTATGCACAATTCCGGCCGGTTCATATTTGCCGCCGTGGCCGGTATAGCCGCCGCCGGAATAAGAACTCATAACCACGCCGCCTTCGGCATAACCGGCCAATGCCGATTTCATGGCATTTACAATCGCCATTTTTACCAGCATTTTTGCCAAATCCTGCAAAATGGAAACCGTCAGATCACGAAAATCCAGCTTGCCCGTGGCAACGAAATCCGCCAGCGCATCGCCCATGCGATCGAACGTCTGCACTGTTGCATCTTCCATTTGTTCGCGCATACTGCCGAACGAATCCATATAAGCCTGTAAGCCACTTTCTAGGCCGCTGCGCCAATCGTTATCCACAACATCTTGCGCCAGCTGCCGCTGCCTAAGTTTATCCAAGCTGTCGGCTTTGCCCATCCTCATGCTTTCCAGCATTTCAGGCGGTGCGCCTGCGATAGCGGCTTCGGCTATGTGTTTATCCCAAACCCGCGCCAGCGTGAGCTTTTCGATTTCTTCGCGGGTTTTTCCGATCAACGAAATTTCAAACAGTTTGTCTTCAAGCTGTTGCGCCGCTTCCTGCTGCAAACCGCTTTGAATATCGGCATATTTTTTCAACACCGAATTCAACGCGGCCTGCTCGTCGGCATGTTCAGCCGCCGCCAAGGCCGCCGCCTGCTCCGCAGCCGACATCTGCGCATATAGCGGAGAAGATAACAATTCAAGCTGTTTATCTATGGTTTTGCCCGCATTCAGCGCGGATAAGGCCAAAGAAGCGTTGATTTTTTCCTGACTTTGCAGAAAAGTTTCCGACCATTTCTGATAAGCGGTTTTTTCAGGTTCGCCAAGTTTGATAAAGTCTTTGCGTATATCGTTTGAAACTTCGCCTTTTCCGCCGTTTAACCAATCCATACGCGCCATCACTTCGGGCGCGTATTTTCTGCCGACCGGGCCGAGCTTCCAGCGGCCTTTCAGCATATTGTCGATATTGCCTTCGCCGGAATGATAAGCAGATAAAGCGTGGGCGATATTGCCATGATACCTATCCAGCAAAAAGCGCAGATATTTCGCTGCGCCTTCCGCCGAAGACTTCACACTGCCGACATCCACACCGAAACGGCGGGCGGTGTCGGGCATAAACTGCATTACACCCCGTGCGCCGACATTCGATACCGCGCCGATGTTGCCCCGCGATTCCTGCATAGACAAAGCCGCCAAAATGTTTTTCGGCAGGCCGTAACGCTTTTCAATATCCGCATAACCGTATTGGGCGGCTTGGCTTAAAACTTTTTGATTTACCGTATACTTTACGGCCTGCTGATTGCGTTTTGCTGCCCGCACCGCCCGTTCTGCTTCGGCTTTTCTTTCTTCGGCATGGCGCTGCCGCATAACGGCAAGTTCTTTTTCGGCAGCCTTCACCTGTTCAGCCCTGCCGTCGGCGCGAAGTTTGGCAATATCCTGCATCAATTGCCGCTCGGCTTCCAAACGGCGCTGATCTGCCGTTTTATTTTGTTCTTTTACCCGCTCGATACGCTCCTGCGCCGCCACCGCTTCACGATTGGTCTGCGCCTGCCGCTGTCTTTCCTTTTCCTGCTCATCGTTGATTTTTCGCTTTAGCTTAAGCTCTTCAAGCTGCCGCTGTTTTTCTGCGCGTGCATCAGCCGACAAACCGGAATAAATTGATCCGTAAAGACCGCTTCTCCCGTATTGTATATGGCCTTGTTTCAGTTGTAGCTCAAGATCGGCAATCTGCTCATCTAAGGTTGCGCTGCGCCCTATGCTTTTCATCGATTCCCAAGCACCTGCCGCCGCGTCTTTAATACCTTTCCACGCTTTTTCAATCAGGCCGAGATTTTCCAAAACCCTGCCCGACATCTGATCGGATTCGTCGGCAAACTTACGCAACACCAACTCAACGGCCTCCTGCGCCCGCCCCTGCGCCTGCAAAGCCTTAACCTGCGCGTAAACATCTGCATTCAGGGTTTGGTAAACGCCCGAAAATTTTACGATGGCCTTCAGCGGATCTTCGGCAATCTGTTCGTATTGCTTGGCAACATCTTCAACCGATTTGCCGGTGGCCTGAGACTGCAACACAATAGACTGCGCGAAGCGTTCGTAGTCTTGCGCCCCCACCCTGCCGCTGGCAACCAAAGCAATCAGGGCTTCGCGCGCCTCGGCATAGCCGCCGGTGGCCGCACCGATTTTCAAAACCAGGCTCTGCATACGGTCGGCGGATATGCCGGCACTGCCTCCCGCCAGCGTTAAGGCGTTTTCCAGCGCACGCACGTCTTCCGCACCCTTATAGGCGGCATAGCCCAGCGCGGCCACCGCCGAAGCCGCGCCGCCGATGGCGACACGGGCAGGCGTGAACAGGCTAGCCAAACCTTTAAACATCGAGCCGAAGCCGCCGAACGAATCGCGAAGCTGCCCGCCCTGCTGCAAGGCGATCAGCAACGGGTTTTGGCCGCCTGCCAACTGGGTAACGATATCCGTCATCTGCGCGGGCACCATGCGCATAGCGTTGTTGTACTGCCGCTGGCTCAATGTGGCGCGGGCGGTGGCCTGCCCGACCAGGTTCAAGGCGCGGGCGCGGGATTCCAAATAGGGAATATCGGCACCGCGCTGTTTGGCGATTTCCAGATAATATTCCAGCGTGTTGCGCCCGCCCGTGCGGGTTTCCACCGCCAGCCGCTCGAGTGCGCGTTCGACACGGCGGGTTTCCCGCTCGATTTCCCGCGCGGATTTGGCGGTTTGCTCCGCGCCCTGCTTCGCGCCGTCGCCGATTTTCGCGGCACCGGCCGCCGCGCGTTTGCCGCCCGCTTCGGCTTTTCTACCGAAATCTTCAACGGTTTTTTCCAGCGATTCGATACCGCGCTTGGCCGCTTCGGTGTCTGCGCTGAATTTTAAAGATACTTCGTTGCTACTTGCCATTTTCGCGCTCCGCCCACATAGACAATACTTCCCGCTCCATCAGCCGTATTTTCCGCAATAGGGATCTACGGCTTTTGCGCTTGATACCCTGCATATCCATCACCGCCGCAACCGCGCCGTAATCCAGCCCGTAGGCTCCGGAAAAACCCACGCGCCATTGCGTCGACACCGCAATGAACAATTCAACCGCCCGCCGGTTGCACGGCCATACTTCCACCTGCTCTTCGGTAAAATCCGCCGCTGTCAAACCGAAAGCACGCATGGCAGATTCGTCGGCTTTCGGCTTATACAGCGCGCGGGCGGCGGCTATCAGTTTCCCACGCGGGCGTTAAAGATTTCGTCGATATAGCCGGTAGTGATCCGTAATGCGGCAAACAGATAGTTTTCCAGCAGTTTTTCAACGTTTCCACGGCTAAATTCCTCTTCCAAATCCCAGCCGGAAACGCAATCCATTACAGATTCAACACCGTATCCGTCTTTGTGTTTTTCAACAAATTCATCCACCGCCTTTTTGCTGCGCCATTTGTAAACCAACTCCACCGGCTGCGGCTCGCCGCCCGCAACAGGAATATAAACAGTATGTTTGAATGTTGCTTCAGGGTTTAATTTCAATTTCGACATTTTCACTCCAACAGGCCGTCTGAAACGGTTTCAGACGGCCAAACAGGGTTAATAACGGCTGATTTCGCCATCAAGTGCGTATGAAATATTGATTTTCATACCTTCGTTGCGGGTAAGCGTCGGAACCTTATTCACGCTGAACAACCCGTTATAGGCAATCGCACCGCCGTTTGACAAGCGGATAAGCATAGGCGTGCGCACCTTGCTTTCGCCCGCAGCCACCGCCGCTTTATAACCGGGCAGCGTTGGGTCGTCAGCCACCCCGAACGTGAACGACATCGCCGTTTTCACGGTGGGAAGCTGGCGCTCAAAATCGTCTTCCAAAAAGCCGTAGTTGTAATACTGCTGTTCGCCGCCTGACATCGACACTTCCAAAATCTGAGAAAGCTGCGTCCAAGTTTTCACCTTGCGGAACTTGCCGCCGCCGGCACCTGCCGGATAATCAGCGGTTGAAGTGGTGTTCAAACCATCCAGCTTAAACGCATCCGCCGTTGTTTGCGTTACACGAAAAACACGGCCGTATAACTTGCTCCAGCCGCTGTCGAAAACGATATAATCGCCCGTTGCCAAACCGTGGCCGGTGGAAGTAACCACCGCCTCGGCGGCATTGGTTACGGCGGTCGCGGTTTTTTCAACGTCAAGCGCCGAACCGATATGAACGGTCGAGCCGTTCGGTAAAGTCAAAGCCATTGCCATACTCCAAAAAGAAAACCCGCCGAAGCGGGTAAAAAAAGGCCGTCTGAAACAGACGGCTACGAAAACACATAAAAATCCTGCTGCATACCGCGCCACCCCGTATCGGGGTCGTATGCCGACAAGGCCGCGCCGAGTGCCGCCGAGCGCGCCTGCAAACTTAACGCCGATTCGATTTGCTGAGACAATTCCACCGCCGCCAGCCTGTCGGCCGCCCACACAGAAACCTGCACGCGCACTTGATAACCGCCGCCGGTTTGGTTGTCCAAATAAAGATTTCCCTCACCGCCCACGCGCTGGATAACCACAAACGGAACCACCGCGTTATCCGGCGCGAAATCATGGTAAACATCCGTTTCAGGCGACACCGACTTCACAGCCCGCACCACCAACGCTTCAACCGCCATAAACCGCCCTTTCCACGATTTCCACAATCATCTGCTCCGCCTGCCGCCGCTTGGCATCGAACGCCGGGCGCAGAAACGGCACCGCCGGCATTCGCGCCGTGCCGAACTCAACCCACCGCGCATAAGGCACATAGCCCTTGGAAGTGGAAACCTTGCGGAACGAAACACGGTAAACCGCCCTTTCCAGCGGCACCGATTCTTCTTTCACTTCGGCCATATAAACCGATTTTTTCAAATCGCCCGGCCTGAACAGATATTTGGAACCTAACCGCCCCTTATTTCTGCCACGGCTGAAAACATGCGGCATCCCGCCCGATGCGGTGCTGTAAAACCAGTGCGCCGCTTCGCTTCGCGGCGCCCGCTCTTCAACTTCCAACCTAACCATCCAGGCTGCCTTGACAACGGCATACCTAACCGCCTTGCCCGCCTCTTCCTTGACATCGGCCAGCCTGCCGAGCGCCGCCGACAAATCAACATCCACCTCCAACACGGCTAACCTGCCTTTTCACACACCAAATCTACAAACCGCCGCAGCGTCAAATCAGGCAGCACGGATTTAATATCGTAAATATCGCCGTTTTTCAGCACCACGCGCATATCCGCCGTGATTTTCGGATTCCAGCGCACGCGGATACTGGCTTTTACAATACCCACCTCCATATCGCCTTTAATGGTTTCCGCGCCCGATGTGTGGCGGATATTCGCCCACAGCTTCATCAGCGGCCGCCATTCAGTAACGGTTGCGCCCGCAGCATCGGTCGCTTTGTGCTTGGCCTGTATTTCAATACGGCAGTTCAGCGTTCCTGCTTCCATATCATTCACCAATAATCAAAAATGTTTATTAATGCACTTGCCTTTATAATCATTTTTGCTTATAATTATTCCATCGCAACAAAGCGGAGGGCAGAAATGATATGAAGCAAAGCGAGTTCCTAAAGTGGCTGATTGCACAAGGGGTTGAAACCAGAGAGGGTACGAAACACATCAAACTTTTCTACAACGGCAAACAATCCCACCTGCCCCGCCACCCGGGCAAGGAATTAAAAACAGGTTTGGTGCAGGGCATCAAAAAACAGTTAGGCTTAAAATAACCAAGCCCCGCAAGGGGCTTTGAAAGGAATATCATGTTTTATCCCGCCGCGTTCACACCCGCCGAAGAGGGCGGTTATGTGGTTACTTTCCCCGACATACCCGAAGCCATCACACAGGGCGACGATTTAACCGAAGCCCGCGAAATGGCGGCAGATGTGCTGCTTTCGGCAATGGATTTCTATTTTGAAGACCGCCGCCCGGTGCCGCTGCCTTCCAAACCGAAAAAAGGCGAAGAGTGGGTTGCCCTGCCTGCAAGCGTGTTTGCCAAAGTGCTGCTGCTCAACGAAATGCTGGCGCAAAACATCAGCAATGCCGAACTGGCGCGGCGCATGGAAATCCGCCCGCAGGAAGTGCAGCGCATCACCAACCTCAACCACACAACCAAAATCGACACCATCGCCCGCGCCCTGATGCAGTTGGGCAAACACTTGACCGTCAATACGGTTTCAGCATAACATAAGGCCGTCTGAACCACCGTTCATAGAGTGGCTCAATTTTAGACCACAACTATGGCTCAGTTTTGGAGTGGAATTGACGATGTTCAGACGGCCTTAAAACAACACCCCTTGCGACAAGGCGTTTTCGATGCGCTGGCAGGCAATATCGAAGTATTTCGGCTCTTTTTCGATACCGATAAAGCGGCGGCCAAGCCTAAGTGCAGAAACGCCGGTGCTGCCTGTGCCCATAAACGGGTCGAGAATCAAATCACCTTTTTCACTGGCAGACATCACCGCTTTGTTCATCACATATTGAGGCTTTACGGTAGGGTGGTCGAACGGGTTTTTTTCCACATTTCCCACTACAAAACGGGTTTTGCTTTCCCATATATGTTTCCTGTAGCCGTGTATCATGTATTCTGTATCGGGCAGATAGGTGTTGCAGGTAAGCGGGGTCGGATTTTTCTTGTTCCACGTTAAAACCATCCAATTCAATCCTTGAGATTTGGCCTGAACAATGATTTCAACAAGCTGCGATTTTGCACAAAATACCAGCCAATTTTCAAAGTTTTGTAATATGGATATATCAAAACCTCCATCCAAATGCCGGTTTATATCAGCCATATACTTACGTTGCCCCCCCAAATTTCCGCCCCCAGCCTGCAAAACATAAGGCGGGTCGGAAATAAGCGCATCAACCTTATTTTCAGACAACACTACCGGCAACACATCAGCACAATCACCAAGATACAGCGTAGCACCGTCAAATTCCTGTTTCTGCATATTATTGTTCTTCCAAAGACGCCATCAGCAATTGCAAATGCCCTATGCCGACATCAAGTATCGGTCGTTATTGTGCAGCGCTTCCGACCAGATAAAAATAGGTAATACCGCGATATTCCCGCGCCTCAATCAGGCCGTCTGAAACCATTTCATCGAGATCACGGCGGGTTGTGACATAATCGGTCAAACTTTGGTCGCGGCGAAGCCAGCGGTTTACTGCCGTGCAGGTTGCGCCCGGGTTGGCTTTGATATAGCTCAAAATATGCTGTTTCATGTGTGCATCATGGTAAACAGGCCGTCTGAAATCTGCTGTTCAGACGGCCTGTTTGGTTGTGCCGATTGAAAGAGAGGGGCGGCATATCCCTTTTTCAAGACGGTGCGGCACGCCGTATCAGCCGCAAACGGATAACAAAAGCAGAAAAGTGTTTTTCAGGCGGTGTACGGATTACACTTAACCTCACAGAACCATTTTCCCGGTAGCAGAAAATGGCTACACACCGTAAAGCCGGTAGGGCTGCACCAAATGCCAAAAAGCGGCGGGGATTTCGTTTTGCGCCGACGCCGATTCGCGGTTTTGATACCAGCCGCCAATCAGCAACAACAGCGCCTGCACCGCCGCAGCGGTATAGTGCAGGCCGTCGGGGTCGGTTGCGGGTATCTCGGCATCCTCCCCGTACCAGTTGCGGCCGGTTTGCGTTTTCAGCGTTTCCAATGCCGCTTGCCGGTATTGTTCCAACAGCGCATCTTCGCTGTCGTCGTCAATCCGGCAATG
This sequence comes from Neisseria musculi, assembly GCF_014297595.2. Classification (NCBI taxonomy): domain Bacteria; kingdom Pseudomonadati; phylum Pseudomonadota; class Betaproteobacteria; order Neisseriales; family Neisseriaceae; genus Neisseria; species Neisseria musculi. The sequence goes on from NZ_CP060414.2 coordinate 1,686,875, forward strand.
GCCGCGGATTTGCTCAAGCGTTACCATCGCCGGTACCTTTGTTTTGCGGTGCGCCTGCTTCGGCCTTGTCCAGCAAGTCGCCGCCTTGGGCTTTTTCGGCTTCCTGCGCGGCCTTGGCCGCCGCTTCGGCTTCGCCATCGATTTCGGCAATCAATCCCGCTTCAATCAGGGCGGCAGCGTCCAATTCGTGCAATTCGCGGGTTTCGCCCGCCCAGTATTGCCTGTCGCCGAAGTGTTGTTCTAAAACACGGTATTTTTTCATGATGGTTTCCTTTTTAATCAGCAGGAACCATTTTGTCGGGAACAACAAAATGGTTCCTGCTTCCTGTTTGAGGATTAAGCGGTTTTGGCCGCCAAAGTGCCTTTAATAAAGGCTTCGGGGCGGTAAACGGCCAACGCCAAGCGCTCGTAACATTTGATGGTAACGAGGTTTTTTTCGAAATCGTCTTGGTTGGTGGTGGCGATTTCCACACCGACTTCTTCGCGGTCGAACACTTGCGCGCCCAACGTGAAGGCACCGGCCAGGAATGTGCCGCCCGCCAAGGCCACGGTTTCTACTACCGGCAGCCGCCACAGGCGCGGCGTTGCGCCGTCTTGCGGGTTGCCGATAATCAGACGGCCGGTTTCGTCTTTTTGCAGTTCGATTTTCGCCCAATCAACAGGGTTCAGCACAAAACCGCTGGCGGGATACTCTGCCAAAGCGGCCTGCAAGGCGGCAAGGCGCAATTGGTCGATAATGGTGTATTTCGCCATATTGGCCGGGTCGGCAAAGGCGGTGGCCTGCGGCAGAATACCTTTCAGGTTTTGGCCGCTGCCGTCGCCGTTAAGCAGTTGGCGGTCTTCGACTTCTTTCAAGCCGTAAACCATGCGGTGGTTGATAAACGATTCCAGTTGGGCGGCATCGGCCAAAATGTTTTTGCTGGCTTTGAGCAGATGGCCGATGTTTTTCACCGATGTTTCCACTTCGGTGAATTTCAGGTCTGAATATTCAAACGCCTCTCCTTCGCCTTTGGCTTTGGCGTTATTGTTGAAACCCGTTTCGCGCACATAGGTAATAGTATTGCTGCCGGTTGTGCCTTTAGCCAAGAGATCGCGAATCGTCAGGCGGCGTTCGGGCATGGCAAGAATGCCGCCTTGGCGGTCGGGCGTTACCAATACGCCTGCCGCGCCGTCGGTATCGGTGGTCAGGCTGCTGATTGTGGCCTTAACGTGGATACCGCAGGATTTACCGCTTACGGTGGATTCTGCAATTTCTTTCACACCATCGGCAGCGGCAATCAGTGCGCCCAGCGATTTACGGCCTTCGGGTTCGCCGCCTTCGCGCGCTTGTTTCTGCTCCAGTTCCTGCAAGCGCGGAAAAATATCGTTCATTTTAACCAGCGCTTCGTCGGCCTGTTCTTTCAAGGCGTTAAAATTTTGCTCGCCTTTTTCCATACGGCCTTTGATTTCGTCGCCCAAAGCCTGCACGTCGCTTTTGGCTTTGGCGAATTCGGCGGCCAATTCTTTAATGTTTTCGCTCATTGCTTGATACCTTTCAAAATATTTAAAGCGGATTCAATATCTTTTGCTTCGGGGTCTTCTGCATCACGCAAAAGTTGGCGCAAACCGTGTGAAGCAATGGCAGTAGCTTGCGCTTTGGAAAACCCTGCATCGCGCAGAAATTTTTCAAATTCGGGCAGCGTGGGCAGGCCGTCTGAAAAATCGGCTTTCACGCTGTCAACCGTGGCGGCTTCGTTTGCCGGAAATGTAACGATGGAAACTTCCCACAAATCCAATTCCAACAAATCTTGCGTGCCGTCTTCGTTTTGCCGTGTGGTAATTTCTCTGTAACCAATCGACATGCCGCCCAATGCTTTTTCTTTCAGCAGCGCATAAGCGGCGCGGGCTTGCGGAATATCATCAATCAGCAGGCGGCCTTCGACATATAAGCCGTGGTCGTCTTCCTGCATTTTGGTAAACACACCGATAGGGTCGCCGCGCCAATGCTGCCAAAGCATGGGCGGCAAACGGCCTTTTGCTGCCCATTTCTCCAAGCTCTTTTTAAAGGCACCGGGTCGCACAATATCGCCGTAGCTGTCTTCATTGTGAAACACGCTTCCGTAGCCGGTAAATGTGCCGTTTTCATCAACTGATTTGATTTCAAGCGCTATTTCAAGATGCTTGGTTTTCATTGCTGTTTCCTACCTTATCGAGGGTTGTCATATTTACCTGCACAGTCAACACATCACCGCCTTCTACTGGCGGCAGGTTTTCCAGCCGCCGCACTTCGTTACGGCTCATCACGCCGTTTTGCAGCATTTGGTTATAAAACGCGGCGCGGGCGGAACTGTCTGCCCGCAGCAAGCCTTCCACGCTGAATTTCGGGCTGTATTTGCTGCGCTCGGCAGGTTTCAGCAGTTTGCGGGTTATGGTTTGCTCAAACCGCACCAATAAAGGGCTTATCGAATAGGTTAAGAAACCGATATTGGTTGTTTCCAAGCTACTTGCCCAACTGCTGGCCTTGTCGGTATGCCCGATAAGTTGCGGAGGCGTGCCGAAAGCGCGGCAGATTTCTTCAATGCCGAAATGGCGCGATTCCAAAAGCTGCGCGTCGGCGGGGTTGATACGGATACTGCCGCTGCCCGCCAAATCCATACCCGCTTCAAGCACCATAAATTTGCCGGCGTTTTCAGGTTTGGAAAATTCCGCCATATGCGCCCGCAAATCGGTACGTTGCTGCTGCGTTAAAACCCGATCGCCCGTTTTCAGAAATCCGCCCGCCTTCAGGCCGTTTTTAAACTCGTGCTGCGCGGCTTTGTTGGCATCCAACTGCCCGCCCAGTGTTTCGGCGGCGTAGCGTATCGGGCTTAAACCAACCAATCCGTCAAGCGAAAAACCGCGAAAATGCAGAATATCGGCTTCGGAATATTCTTTGATTTTTCCGCCTTTGGCGTATCGGTAGCCGATGGCGCCGCCTTCGGTGCGCGCCACAGCCATGCTTTCGGAATCAAGCGGTTCAAGTGCCACCACGCCGCTGCCGCTGTTGCGGTGTATTCGGGCATATGCGTTTCCCCACAAATCCTGCGAGGCGGTCATGGCCTGCCAAAATTCGGCCGCGCACATATCGGCGTTGGGCGTGTCGTGCAAAATACCGTAGAGCGGGTGGTCGGTGGCAAATTCGCCGGCATTGGTACGCAAATGCAGCGGCAGTGTGGAAACGGTTTCGGCGCGAAGCCGCACGCACGCCCATACTGCCGATATTTTCAGGGCGGCGTTGGCGGTTACGATGCTGCCAGATGCAGTTGCGGCACCCGTAACCGGCGGCGCGGTGCCGCCTTTGTCTAAATGGTGGCGTCCGGTAAAGCTGCCAAAAAAACGCGACCAAAAGCCCACTCTTTCCAAATCTGCCATGCTTATTCCTATGCAAAAGGCCGTCTGAAGGTTTCAGACGGCCTAAGCAATAATCATATCATTTAAAAAATCGTCCACACTGCCTTTGGCTACCGGATTTAGCGAAAGCAGCGAAACAGCGTTGAAAAATGCCATCAGCGGGTCGATTTTTGCGGTACCACTGGCTTGCTTGGTAATAAGTATGCCGTTGGCTCGCTGTTCGACTCTGGCATTACCGACCACCCAATTCATCATATTGCTGCCGCTATGGATAAAACAGCCCTCAGCCAGCTTGCGTTCGGCGGTTTTTACCGCCGCCCCAAGCTGCCAACCCTGCCTAACCCCGACAACCGATTCTTCGGGTACGCCCTGTTCCAACATGGCGTCGAGTATCGACCCCACTCCGTGCGGGTCTAGTCCGCATTTATCTAACAGGCCGCTGGCGTATACCTGCGCTACGATGGCGGCCACTTCGTCGCTGTCGTCGCCGATGCGGTTTACCAGCGTTAAATCGCCCTGTTTGGCGAAATCCAGCAGGCGGGGCGCAATTTCTTTCCGCCGCTCCAACACGGACGGGTGCGCCCACGCATGAAACCAGCCAGCCCACATGCGCGGGTTGCTTTTCAGACGGCCTACCGCCGATATGCCCAACAAGTCATCCAATCCGCCGCCGTCAACGCCTATATCGATAACTTCGCAATGCTCCAGCAGCCAATCAAGGCTGACTTGCGGCTCTTTGCCGCTTTTTTCCCAAAATTCGGCGCCCGGCCAGTAATCGGCGGTTAGGGATAGGGCAATCTGCACGTTTAAATGCTTTGCCATAAACCGCCGCAAGGCAATTTCGCCGTCTGCCTTGGCGGTTTCAAATTCGCCGGTTAGGTATGCTTCGGAAACCGATGCGCCCAAATTCGGGTTGGTAACATAGAAATTTTCAGGCAGGCGGTAGGTGCCGTTATCCAACATTTCCTGCGGAAATTCGTACATTACCGGCAACATGCGGTTGTCGATGCGCTTACCGTCGCGGATTTCTCGGGCGCGTTTCAGCAGGTCGGCAAATACGCCTGCGGGTGCCTCGTCCGACATGGTGGAGAGGTAAATCACAAACCCCTCCGGGCGCGAAGCCAAACCGCCCTTGGCTTCAGTGAACATATCCGCCGCCTTGGCGCGTTTACCAAACAGCCAAACTTCCTCAATCAATACCCCCGTGCCTTTGATACCCGCAACGGTATCACTTTCGGCGGCCAAAACTTTCAGGGTGGCACCGGTCATGCGGTGAATGATGGTGCGGGTGTGGTCTTGTACTTGGAACAGGTCTGATAATTCGTTATCCGCCCTTATCATGGCCTTTGCCGGTTTGAAACTGTTGTTTGCCACTTCCACAGTTGGCGCAATGATGAAAAATTCCGCCTCCCGCCGCCAGTTAAGAATCAGCGCAGTAAGCATCACGCCGGCCGCCAATGTGGATTTCATGTTTTTTTTGCTGATTAGGAGGAAAAATTCCTGAATCAGCCGCACGCCGCTCTGCGGGTCGTATGCGCCGAAAATGGCCGCTACAAATTCGTAAACCCATTCACGCGTTACTTCGCCCATCATGGGTTCGCCCGGCACATCCACCAGACGCAACTGTTTGAATATCTTTAAAGCCAGTTCGGCGGATTCTTTAAACAGCGGGTCAAGCGGTATCAGGCTTTCTCCGGCGATAATCCGCCGCTTCCAATCGGGGCAGGCGGTCGACCATGATTTTTTCAACATAACCTGCCCTGCATTGGTTCTGGCGGCTGCATCGTGCCGAACCGGCCGCCCATCGCATTACGCGCGGCTTCCCGTTCCGCATCTTTTTTGCCCATATCGGCAACTTTGCCGTGATGGTAGGGCAATAAGGATTTCGCCGCTTCGATTTGCTGCCGGTTAAGTGATAAAACACCAAGCTGACACAAAATCAACTGGTCTTTCGGGTCGGTTTGGTCGTATACCACGCCGTCAAGTTCGATAGTCGTTCCTCGCACAATGGCACGCTCGCGGGCGGCAAGGGCTATTCTGTCGAGGCTTTCGGAAGACTCCGCCTGTTCGGCCTTTTCAGCCTCGTCCGCAGGCAACGATGCAGACGGCAAATGCGCACGCACGCCATCAGCTGCCCGCTCCGGTGCGGCTGCATAGCCGGCTTCCTTTAAGCTTGCGATTTCGGCCAGCACATCTTCATCTTTTGCCAACCGCGAACCGCTGGCACTGGCTGTTTTTGCGCTGTAACCGGCAGCGATTGCCGCTTCCCGATTACTCAAGCCGCGTACTTTCGCTTTGGCGAATGCTTCTTTTTGTTCGTTCATTGCCATAACGACACCCTAACAAAAAAAGCACCGACAAAGCGGTGCCTAAGTAGCATAAAATGCCAAAATCAACATATTAATCAGCCTGTTAAAAATTGGCTTTAACAACTTCCCACAGGAAAAAATTCTGCAAATGGGAGGGCGGGCGGTCTAGAAGGGAAAGCCCTCCGAACTTTTAACCCCCCCATCCCTACGGGCCAAATGCTCGGCACACTGTTTAATGCTGTCATGGCATTTTTTACATAACGGCTGCCAGTTTGATTTATCCCAAAACAGCGCATCGTTGCCGCCGTGCGGCGTTTTATGGTCAACCACCATGGCAGCAACGGGAGATAAATCCGTACTACACATCACACACAATGGATTTTCCGCCAAAAATGCCGCACGCTCACGCTGCCAACGGTAGCCGTAGCCACGCGCCGCACTGCTTGCGCCCTTAGCCGCACGAGCCGAACCAGGCACACCGCCCACAACAGGCAATTTAGCATCCAATCCCGACAATCGCGGACTAACGGTTTTCAACCTACCCATAACTAACCACCCATAGCAAAGGCCGTCTGAAATCTATTCAGACGGCCTTTTAAAACTGTTCTAAGCTTGCTTCAAACGCAACAAAACTAATTTGCCATAATTTAAACAAAAAAGTGGTACGGTTGTCAACAGGTTTTTAACAGGCGTTTAACATCTGCATCCGCTTCCAAGTTCCATCGGGCATTTCGCAGAATGCGCTTATAGGTATCCAACGAAACAGGCCGCTTAAGCCCTGCCGCCTTCGCCGCCTGCGTGCCAATCTCACGGTACTCGACCATCAATATTTCACGCCGCCGCGTGGACAGCTTACAAATCGCCCTATCCATTACCGACGCAATCGAATCAACGTCAACACCGTAAGGCAGATTGGCAGTACCGCCGGTATTGCCGACAACCACACCACCCGACATCCAAAAATTCACACGGCTTACACCAAAACCTAAGCCGCCATCTTCACGCTTGGCAGACCATTCCGCCCACCATAACAACAAATCATCAAGTTTCATTTCCCGTGCTTTTCCACGCCGCACGGATTTTGCCATTAGCCCCGTCTGAATCTATCGCAGGGCTTTGTTTATTAAGGCTTGATTTTATCAAATCGCAACATCCAAAACAAATATGTTGCACTTGTCCATATTTTTGCCCCACTTGTCCACACTTGACCATACTTTCGGACGGGCTGAAAGCCTTTAAATTCAGCACTTGTCCAACTTGTCCATAGTAATTTATATATTCCGCATGCGTGATACAAAAAATAAATATCAAAAAAGCACTAGTAAAAAAATACGCGCATGATTTTTATCACGCGCGTATAGAACTTTAAAAAAGGTGGACAAGTTGGACAAGTGCTGAATTTAAAGGCTTTCAGCCCGTCCGAAAGTATGGTCAAGTGTGGACAAGTGGGGCAAAAATATGGACAAGTGTTACAAATTTTTCAAATGTGGCAAATCAACACTGGCCGCCGCATTAAATGCTGATATTTGTCTGCCGAAATAATCAGCCTTATTAATTGTATTTGAATCACCGTTAAATACTGCCCCCGTATTCGGCTCCGGGTATCTATCCTGATCGCGCTTGCTCATCCACGAATGCGGCACGATAAAAATCCGCAGCCGTTTTTCAACTCCGTCAACCTTAACACGGGTGCGTATATCCTGCAACCGTTTGGCTATGCTGGCGTAGAAATTCTTTTGCGTCATGCTGAAAGTTTTGGTATCCGCACACCACGCCTTATAAACGGCCCACAAATCCGCGGCGGCACAGGTTATAAACGGCAAACCAAGCTCGCCTTGATACCAATCATCGAAAAATGCTTCCCATCCCGATTTATTAAGTCCGATCATGCGGTTTTTAATCGGAGTTGGCAATGGCTTGGTATGCGGCGTAAACGTTGCCCGCACAGGCACCATGCGGATATTGCCGCCATCATCCTGCCGCTGATAACCTGCCGTGTATTGCAACGGCAAGGCAAACAGAAAATCGGCAAACGCCTGAATACCGCCCGCATCGATTTCCGCCTGCAATGCCTCATATTGCGCATCAGAAAACTTTTCCCGGATTTCCATCACCATAAAGCGACGGTCGTTTGCTTCGATAGGTATCGCTTTTTCGTCATTTGAAAAAACCAAAAACGAATTGTAGTCCGAATATTCCAGCGGGTCTTTGCCTTTACGCTCAATCATAATGGTTTCAGACGTAATCATATCCTTAAACTTGCCGATAACGTTTTTGCGTTCGTCAGACGGGCTGATTTCCTCGAACACCGTTACCAACCTGTTTTGAAACGGTGCATTAAACTGGCTTTCCAGTGCATTTTGATTGAGTTTCACAAAATAATCACCAAACAACTCTTTCAAAACCTTATTGCCCAGCGTCGATTTACCCACCCCCTGCGTTTCGGAAATAAACACCAAAGCCGTAGCCGGTTTGCGTTGCGGCCATCTGAAACGGCAGGCCAACCAATTTAAAACCCATTCCGTCACATCGCCCGACATCCTGCCGTTGCCGCCGCAAAGATGCTCAATCAGGCCGATAATATGCTTGCATTTGGGATAAGCCGCCTTGATTTTCTCCAGCGGCGTTTCAGACGGAAACAGCATATCAGGTTCATCAGATTTAACCGGCAAACCTTTAAACATATTGATAAATTTAACTTTTTCTCCATCCCTGGTATAACTGATACCGGGTGGCAAGGCAGGCTCAAAAACATAATTGCTCATCGGGCACACCTTACGCGCCGCCGATTTTTGCCAATTCTCGCATTGTTCCGGAAACGCCGCCTTAACCGCAGCCAGCGAAACAATCTTACCCAAAGCAACATCAAACGCATCGGTTGTACCGTCAAGATAGATGTAGCGGTCAATCATACCGCCGAAATTGTCATATTCCGCCAACGCTTCCAAACGCCGTTGCTTGATGGTGATCTCCGCCTGAAATTCAGCCATCGTTTTACGGTTCGGCGAATTAAACCAAGCATTAACCGCAAACTTGGTAAATATTTTTTCCATTTGCGAGCGTGTAAAAGTTTCCCCCGTTATCAGGTTAACCGCTTTCATTTTTAAACCGATTTGGCTGTAATTTTCCAACAAATCAGCCATCAAACTGTGCATTTCATCGTCAGATTCCGCCAACTCATCATCCCGCCAGCCGTTGTTTTCGGCATAATCCGCCCCCGCTCCCCCTTCATTTGCCGCGTGCGTCGTTTCGCGCACGCGCTCATCATAAGAAAGGTGCGGGAAAGATTCCGCATTTTCAGACGGCCACGGGATAAGGGCAGAATCGGCCAAAGCCGCCACAGGGTCTATCAGTTTGCCGCCATCGGCAAAAGCATCTGCAATATCGTAACCGCACGGCCACACACCCGGTTCGGGAATCTGCACCATACGCACGGAGCAGTCCAAACCGGCCAGCTTTTCGGCGATACCCGCCATAGCCTTAAAGCCGGGCTGCTCCGCCTTGGCCAAAAACGGCTTGCTGTGAGGGTCGATGCCCGCCGCCGCTTCCGCTTTGGTCAATTTCTCGCGTTGGCTGTCGCAATCAGGCCACAGCACCACATTCCTACCCGACAGCGGCTGCCAATCCGCCTTTTTCCAGCCGTTACAACCACCCAGCCACGACACCACTACCCAGCCGCCCAACAACCCGCTGGCATCGGCCACAATCTTACATTTTTCGCCTTCAACCACCAGCACCGGCAAATCAGGATGCGCCGCCAGCGCATCCAAACCGAACAACGGCTGCGGGTCGTTAACGCGCCGGTTACACCATTGCTGCACACCTTCCGCGTTATTGCACCACGAGAAAGGGTAATCCGACTTGCCGCCGCCCGGCTCGATAAACCGTTGCACCACACACAAGGGGCGGCCTTCGGCATCGCGGTACACCGCCCGCAAACCTTCTTCTCGCCCGTTGCGCGCAAAAGAATATGCCCGCGAACCGCTTAAATGAAGCAAACGTTCTTCATCAAACGGCACCACAGGCCGCCAGCTGTCGCGCTTGGATTTAGCATTACCCGTTTTCGGCGTACCGCCCCATTCCACCCGCTGCACAGGCTGAAAATTACCAATATTCAGCCGCTCAGCCACCGCCCGAAATGCGTCGCCCTGATTACCGTTGGTAAACAGGTAGGCATACAAGCTGATTAAATCGCCGCCCGCATCACCGGTGGCGTAGTCCGCCCACGCACCGGAATGCGTATTAACGGCAAACGACCCCAAATGCCGGTCGGCACGGGTTGGATTTAATGCAAAAAACTCATGGCCTTTATATTTGCCGCCGGGCAACCACTCCGCCAACAAATTATCGGCGGCATTAAGAGCAGCATCAGCAACTGATTTAAAATCCAATTTCTTCATTTTCAGACGGCCTTACTAAATTTAGGCATAAAAAAGCCTGCCCCCCCCCTATAAGGACAAGGCAGGTGGTAAAAACCCCGATGCGGCGTGTTGTGTATCAGGGAATGGCGGAAAAGGGCTAAAACGATATTTGGCTAGTTAAAAATCAATTCCAAATATAGTTTTCATAATCATTCGGCCTTAATTGCTGGGGTGTCATAACCCCTTTTTCAGCAATTTTTCTCGCAATCAAAAAACCAAACGGCCTGTTTAAAGACATCCGTTTTCGCATGTATCCGAGGCTGGTTCCGCAATCCGAAGCAAATTTATTTTTCTCTTCATTGCTCAAACCCTTCAAATGCAAGCGCAACGGGCTGAAATCAATCTGACACATATGCACTCCTGTTACTGTTTCTGCCATTTTACCTAAAGGTAAAGTTAAAATCAATACCTATAGGGAATTTACCCTGGGGTATAAAAATAGGAAAATACAGGAATGGATAAATACGAATACCGCAGACAACGTCTGCTAGAACTCAAAGACACCGTATGCAACGGAAGAATAAGCGAACTGGCCGATAGGCTCGGTCGTTCCGCATCCTATGTATCAAGGATGCTGTATGAAGAAGACAATCCGCACCGAAAACGGATTGGCGACGACATGCTCGATATTATTGCTGAAACTTTCGGCGTAACTAAAGCATGGATGGATGGCGAAGGCAGTCAAATACTGACAGTAATGACATCAAAAAACCAAGATACAACAACTTTCCGCATTTTCGACGTGGCCGCATCATGTGGGCATGGCTATATAAACGGAGACGCGCCCGACCTGCTCCGCTCAATTGAAATACCGAATAGTGCCTTACAAGAATTGCTGGGAACCACCAACATGAAAGGTGTGCAGCTATGCCCGCCCGACGGTGACAGCATGGAGCCGACCATACCGCGCCGCTCGGTTACACTGATTAAAACCGACGTAACCGAATTTCAAAACAGCGGCGTATATCTGATTACCTTTCAGGGCTACACCTATATCAAACGGTTGGCGCGGGGCAAAGGCGGGGTAATCTTCGTAACCAGCGACAACCCAGCCTATGCCAAATCCGACTTCCAAATCACGCCCGCCGAATACGAGCAATTAACCGTACACGGCAAATTCTGGAAAGTGCTGCCGCTGGACTTTATGGATATATAAAACTTCCTAATTATTCTTCAATTTCCTAACAAAGGCCGTCTGAAATACATTTTTCAGACGGCCTTTTTTCACCCTTAATTTACCCAAAGGAAAATTAAATCACATTAAAAATCAAATACAAATAAAATATTTTACCCTTAGGTGTTGCGATTTATTTTCCCCGAGGGTAATATACACCCATCGAAACACAAAACACAAAGGAAACAACATGCAAGAACAAATCAATATCAGCAAGCAAGAATACGAGAGGCTCACCCACCTAGCAGCCACCGCCGCTGATTTAAAAAAACACTTCATTCCCACAATCAATTTTGCCGCCAGTTGCTTAACCGCAGAAGGCGTAGCCGCGTGGAATGATTTTGAATTCGCCTTAAAGGCTGTAACCAACCATGCCGATTAAACAACGGCATCAAACCCAACCAACCAAGGAAACCATCATGAAAACCGAAGAGAAAAAATTTGCCTTAGCCAGCAAACAAATCCCCACCGTAAACAGCGGCTGGCTCGACCGAGAACTCGGCGAAGCTATGGCCGAAGCAGTACGCGCCGTATTAGCCCACGGCAAACAAGCCGACATCACCGTGAAGCTGAAAATCCAGCCGCAAAACATCCAACACGGCACGGTAAAAATCAGCCACGACGTAACCAGCAAACTGCCGAAAGAAAAACGCGAAGGCGGCATCGTATTTGCCACACCCGACGGCAACATCCAAGCCGACGACCCTGCCCAAGGAACGCTCAATCTGAAGGGCACGGGAAACAGCGAAAAAACCCCGCTGAAATTAGCCGCCAACAACAAATAACCCGGGCGGGGAATATCCCCGCTCAATCCGCCAACCTTTAAACAGTAGAATCCGAAATGGAAAAACAACAGCAAAACATCATCGAAACCGCATTAAGCGCGGCCAAACAACCGGTAATCACATCAGGTGCAAACGGAACGCCCGTTATCTTTTATCCAAACGGAAAAGATTCATGGGACTACGCATTTGAAACCCAGCTATTAGATAAACCTTTGCGCAAAAAAGGCACCACCCACCTGCACGATACCGCCAGCCTGATTAAATATGTGCAAAAGCACCAACAGGAAGGCACACAGGTTTTCGTGGATGCCGATTACTCAAAAGGCAATATCGAAGTTACCGCCATCATCAACGGCCACACATCGCAAGATGCCGATTGGGCAGACCACCGCGCCTTTTATTCGCCGCGCCACACGCCCGCCGCAAAAAAATGGCTGGACAACACCGGCGAAAAAATGAATCAGGCGCAATTTGCCGCATTTTTAACCAACTGCGCCCGCGACATCGTATCCAAAAACCCCGATAACGAAAACGCCGTTTACCCCACTGCCGCCGAAGTGCTGGATTTCGCACTAAACCTTGAATACACCGAAAAAACCACCTTTAAACAAGGCTACCGCGAGCAAGACGGCCGCATTAACTTCACTTTCCAATCCGAGGATGCCGGCAAAACGGAAACCAACCTGAAAGCGTTTGAACGTTTCGCCATCGCCTTTACCCCGTTCCAAGGCGGCGATTCCTACTTCGTCGAAGCATTGCTGAAATTCCGGATCGACAAAAACAGCGGTGCATTAGTGCTGTGGTACGAATTGCAGCAGATTGAAGCCGTGATCGAACAGGCCACCGCAGACATCGCCAAAACCCTGCAAGACGCCTTTGCCGACATCGACATCTATTTCGGCAGACCTTAACCAACAGGCCGTCTGAAACAATCGGGAAAAACACTTTTCAGACGGCCGCCACAGGGGAAAACCATGCAAACCATCGAAACACACAGCTTAGTTATCAACGTAACCGAAGAAAACAGCGCATACGGCTGCACCATTACCAACGGCTGGGGCGACACCATCCTAGAGTTGCCGCCCACCCACAACACCAAAATCAACGCCTGCAAACGCGCCCTAATGTATCTGACCGAAAACGACCTGCAAGCCGTTATCGAAGCAGCCTAAAGCACAGGGGGGGGGGAATCATGCAAACGTTGGTAGAAACCTATAACAAACGCGAACAAACCGTAACCATATCGCTGCAAAGCACCGAGCAAAAAGTAAACAGGGAAGGCAAAGTAAAACGCACGATAAAACGCAGCCACGCCAAAACATTTGCCCAAACCGAAACCGCAGCCATAACACGATACAAACAACGCCTGATTGCCATCATGCAGGCCGAAAACCCCAAAACCTACAAAGAAAGAAAATACCTATGAAAGCCCAAACCGCACTATGCACCTATATTGCCCTAATACTGTTCGGCACCGCTGCCATCTTAGGCAAATGCAGCGCACAAACCGCCAGCGCAGCCATTCAGACGGCCTCAAAGCAATACGCCCAAGCCAACCCGGCACCCGCCGACAACACCGCCGAATTAATCAGCGCGGCAGAATCCCGCGCGATTGCCGATGTAATTGAAGCGGAAAAGGCATACGAAGAGATGGATTATGAGTTTTTCAATGGTGATGCAGAGGCATATACAAATGGAAAATAAATTTAAGTTCGGCGATATAGTGCGGCACAAAAGATTAGGTTTGTGCGTAGTTGTTAGTTATGTTCCTGAATGTGGATTTATGACTATTTCAAATAATGATGGAGCAACCGAAATCATAACAAGTGCAAGGCTTAGGATAGAAGATACCTTTGATGGGCTTGAGATTGTCTCACACCCCGACACAGCCCGCCTTAACTGGATGGAAAAGAAAATACTGGAAGACAGCGACCAAACAATCGTCTGCGACGGTTATAACGGATTCTGCACACTCGGAAATTTCCGCGAAAACCGCCTGCCCATATTTGAAAACATCCGCGAAGCTATCGACCACGAAATGAAAAAACAAGGAGACTGAAATGTTTAGTGGATTATTTGATGATTTATACAAATGGGTTTTAATCGCCATTGCCATTATTTTCCTACTCGGAATCGGCTGCGGTTTATTGCTTGCATGGATTTTCTAAAGGCCCAACCATGAAACGCCGAAAACGCTACAACCCCCGCAAACACCGCGCATACAGCAACACCGGCATACCGATGCACATACTCGTTAAAGCCGCCACCAGCAAAGAGCCGGTAAGCGGCGAAGAAATAGCAAGCATCACCGCACCCTATGCCGCCGCCGTCGAAGCCATCCGCACCGGCACATGCACCGAAGCACAGTTTTGGCACCTGATCGAAAACCACTATCTGTATATCCACCTGCTAGGCGTATTACGCGGACTGGACAAATACAGCGACAACCCCGAAACCGACATGCTGGCAAGGCTCGAAATTCAGACGGCCTGCGAAGATGCCTTAAACAAAACAACTCAAATCATCGACGCCATCGGCGAACGCAAAAAACAACGCGGCCGCTTTATCGCCACCGGCCCCGAATTAAGCCACCTAACCCAAAGCTGCGAAAAGTTTAAAGCCATACTCGGCATAGCCAACTACTCGCACTACATGCAGGCATTTAAAAACAGCGAACCCGTAATCAGCGACATCGCATACAGACACAACAAACGGATAAAACAGGAACAAGGAAAATGAAATGACAAACGAACAACTGGAAAAAGAAAAGCAGGCATTTGAAGAGTGGTTCGACGAACAAGCAACCAAAAACGACGATTTTAGATGGGAAGTAGAGCGGTTTGATGCACGGCTCGGCTGGATGGCCGCCAAAGAACACGCCGCCAAGCAAGACGGGTGGATCAACGTAGAAGAAAATTTGCCAAATCCGGACGATACCGTCTTATTGCGGGACTTCCGCAACAACATGCAGTCGGGCTATCTTGACGGCGATGCGGAAGCGTTTGTTTATACCGATTCAGATAGCTGGATTGATGATGGTGTTATAACCCACTGGCAGCCACTACCCACCCCGCCCAAAACGGAGTAAAAACAATGACAACCGAAACCTATAAAGCCATTATGCAAAAGCTGGAAACGCTCGAAACAACAGCAAAAAAATCACACCTTGCCGGGCTGACCAAAGAAAGCAGTATCCTACTCAACACCCAAGACATCGCCGACTTAATGGGATTAAGCTACCAGCACACCTACCGCGAAATCGTATCGCACCCCGACTTCCCAAAACCCGTAAGCCTGACCGACCGGCGCAAAAAGCAGGAATCCCGCCGCTGGATTGCCGGAGATGTGATTAAATATATCCACAGCAGAAAGCAGTAACAAACAGGCCGTCTGAATTTCAGACGGCCTGTTTAATCAAAATGGCAGCAATCTAGGGCGACGATACGGCCCCGAACTAACCCTGAATAAATTATCTTGGCCTTTCCTAATAGACTGCCGCTCAATAGCAGGATTTTCAGATATACCGCACAACCCCCGCCCGCGAGGGTCTTGTACAACAGCAAAATTCCAATCCCCTTCAGGAATATAAAATACCGCCCGCTCACCGGCCGCAAAACGAGCAAGCAAAGTTTGGCGGTACATTACGCCTAAATAACACCCGCTACCTAAAAACCCCGAATCTCGTGTAATTTCCACTCTTGCATAATCTTCACGCGGTTCCGCATAAGCCAACACCCTTTCAGCAGGCACATCTTTAGCCATACCCGAAACCACAGGCGCAGTAGCACAGCCGGATGCTGCTAAAGCCACTGCTAAAACTAAAACGTTCTTCATTATATTAACCCTTGTAATGTATTTATTAGGAAATAATCACTATACCCAAACAAAACAACCTTTAGCAAGCCGTATAAAAATTTAAACAACTAATTATTTACATAAAATAACAAAACTTATAAGATAAAATCATCTACCTTACGGAGAAAAAGCAATCATGCACCCCATTGCAAAAAAACTCACACAATATGCACAAAACGCCGTTTTCCTTGATACGGAAACAACAGGCTTAGATAAAGATTCCGAAATCATCGAAATAGCCGCTATCGACATAAACGGCGAAATACTTTTGAATACAACAGTAAAACCCACCCAAGCTTTTTCAGACAGCAACGAAGCTTATCAAGTACACGGAATTGCATATAGCGAACTGCTGCATTCCCCATCTTGGCCACAAGTTCAAGATCAACTGCTAAATATCATAGCAGGCAGACCGTTGCTGATTTACAACGCCGATTTCGATACCCGGCTAATGAACCAAACAGCCTATATCCACCAATACTACGAAGTAGAATACAACGCCGTGTGCATGATGAAGCTGTATAGCGAATGGCATGCAGCCTACACACAAGAGCCAAAAAAGCGTCATCGCCTAATACACGCAGCCGAATATTGCGGCGTTACCGTTAACAACGCCCACCGGGCATTAGCAGACTGCATGACCACATTGGCAATATTCCGCCACATGTTGGCGAATTGCGACAAACTGTTTGACCTAAACAGCTACAAACAACGCAATAAACGGATTAAGACGGTAGCCAATGAACAAGGCCGCTTATTCGGGCAAACAGTGGTTATCACCGGGGATTTAAGCCGACCGCGCGCAGAAATACAACAAATTGCGGCTGATGCAGGCTGTCGTTGCACAAGTAGTGTAAGCCCGAAAACCACTATTCTCGTTTTAGGAGAATCCGATATGGCCGCGCCCAGCAGCAAAGAAAAACGCGCCCGCGAATTGCAGGCCGAAGGTCATCCCATACAGATATTAAGTGAAGCTGAATTTATGGCATTGCTCGACGAATAAGCCCGTAACAAAAATCCCGCTTGCACAGGCGGGATTTTTGTTTTATGATTTTTCGCACGAGGTGTCGAAACCTCTTACAAGCCGTCATCACAGCGGTAAATGTGATTTTTTTGCGCCTATAGTTTTCATCGGTTTCCTTTGTGTTTTGTGTTTTCGATACAACCGAAGTTTCTATGGCCGAGAGGGTGAGGAATACAATACCCGCTTTGGCGGGGAATAACTCCAGCCTACTTGTAAGGTTTTCGAACCTCTCGGCCGCCCGTTTGGGCTGAATTTCGAAAATTCAATACAAGGAAACTTCAAAATGAATCAAATCAAAACCGTTCAATTTCACGGTCAAACCATTTCTGTTTTACTCCACAATAACCAACCGCATGTAGCCATGAAACCGATTTGTGAAAACATCGGTTTGGATTGGGCGGCGCAATATCAAAAAATCAAACGCAACGCTGTTTTAAATTCACGAATTGTTATGACAACAATTCGTGGCGAAGATGGAAAACCCCGCGAAAATTTATGTTTGCCGCTCGGTTTTCTCAATGGCTGGTTATTCGGTGTAGACGCGAACCGCGTCAAACCTGAAATCCGCAAACGGCTACTACAATACCAAGCCGAATGCTTCGAGGTATTAAACGCCCACTTCAACCGCCCCATACAGCAGCCGCGCATCCAACCGCCCAGCGTGGCCGAACAACTGCCCACGCGCAACGAAATACTGCAAGTAATCGAAATGCTGCTCGACCGCCTGCGCGAAATCAACAACTGGGGCGGCATAGAAGCAGATAGGCATCTTTCCAAACATTTCGGCAAAGCACCCAACGCCGCCACCTATGCCGAACTGGTTAAAATGGTGCGCTGGCTGCACCGCCAAACACAGGATATCGGCGGCCGCCCGATTTTGGCCGGCCACCGTTACCCCGAAACCCAAGTCAGACCCATAACGGCGGATTTGATGCGCAACGCCACCCAAAGCGAAATCATGCAGGCCGTAGCCGTACACCTGATGCCCCGCACCGCCAACGCCAACCGCCGCGGCCATGCAGAATCCGCTCTGTTTGAAATTGCCAATCTTCACGAAGTATTGCTGAAAACCTTGCACAACAAACGCTATAATAACGAAAACAAAAACATCAACGACCGCCAAATCGAGCAGGCATTAATGGAAGCGGGCAGGTTGCACATCTTCATCAGCGACCTGATTACCGACTAAGAAAAAAGGCCGTCTGACAACAGACGGCCTTTTCTGATACAAATACAACAAAAATGTTGCAAAACTATTGCAAATACAACATTTTTGTTGTATTATCCTTTCACACTGTTAATAAGAAAGGAGGTTAAATGAAATACAGTGAATTTAGACGATGGCTTATCTCTCAAGGTGTAGAGTTTACCACGCAAAAACGCGGAAGCCATCAGTTAATCAGATTAGGTAATAGAACATCGGTTTTTCCAAACCACGGCAGTAAAGAAATCGGCTCAGGCTTGGTAAAGAAAATCAAAAAAGACTTGAACCTTAAGTAAAGGTAAGCCCGAAAGGGCTTACCCTGCACAATCTCATCACTCAACTTACTTAAAGGACTAATATGTTATCTTATCGCTACGAACTCACCCCGGACGATAACGGAACTTTTTTAGTTACGTTTCCCGATATTCCCGAAGCGGTGGCCGTGGGTGAAGATAAAGAATCGGCAGCAATCGAAGCATTAGATGGTTTGTTGTGCGCACTCGATGGCTACTTTGAAGATCGACGCGCTATTCCGCTACCATCAACGGAACAAGGAAGCGACACCGTTACCTTACCCGCCTTGGAAACTGCAAAAGTATTGCTGCTTAACGAAATGATCGCACAAGGTGTAAAAAAAGCAGAAATGGCACGCCGTCTAGATGTCCACATGCCCCAAATAGACCGCTTGTTAGATTTGCGTCACAATACCAAAATTGATTTTTTGGAAAAAGCAGCAGAAAAGCTGGGAAAGCATTTAAGCATCAGCTTTGCATAATGTATTAAATTAAACCTAACCTTTCTTATTACAGTAAAAAAAGGCCGTCTGACAACAGACGGCCTTTCTTATTCCGGCATCTTCGCCGCCAACTCTTCTGCCGTTGGCGCATAATAAGTATTCAGCAAAATGCGCAAATCCTTATGGCCGCTGATTTTGGCAAGCTCCATCGGCTGATAAATCTTGGCAAGCCGCGTTAATGCTTCGCGCCGCGAATCATGAAAATGCAGGCCGTCTATTTGCGCCATATCCAGCAGCTTGCGGAATTGGCTGTCGCACGATCCCTTTGTAACACCAAACACCGTGCGCCCGCCGTGCGAATCCGCCACCTGCTTTAAAATCGCCGCTGCCCGCCCCGACAACGGCACATCACGCGCATGGCCGTTTTTAGTGGTCGGCAGATGCACATAGCGCTTTTCAAAATGCACGTTTTCGGGCAGCAGGCTTAAAATTTCGCCCACGCGCATGGCCGTTTCCAGCGCGAATAAAAACGCCGCCGCCACCCGTTGCACCTGCTTATCCGGCACACAATCCGCCGAATACCCGGCGCAGTAGCAAATCGCATCTACTTCAGCCGCCGAAACCCGCCGCGTGCGCGGCGGGCTGCCATCAGGTTTGCGCAGCCGCAGAAGATAATTTTCAGGCAACAGCCGCCAGTCTTTCACCGCCGCCGCCATCACCGCAGATAAAACATTCCATTCCCGCCGCACCGTGGCCGTCTGAACCTCTTTAAGCCGCTGATCCGCCCACATTTTAAATTGTAAATCCGACAAATCAGGCAGCATCACATCAGCCAGCGGCGTTTTTAAAACCCGATTGATAACATTAATCTCATTTTTAAACCCCCGCTTAGTCGGCGACACCTCATCACGGTAGCGCGTCAACAATTCAGAAAACGGCATCATCGGCGTAATACCCGCCCTAAACGCCTGCCATTCCGCCTCGATTTTCGCCGCCCACTGCTGCGCATCAACCTTACGCGAAAATACCGCCGACTTATTAAACGCCGCCCGCCCGCCGCCGGCCTTATGCCGCACCTGCACGAGCCACGAACCATTAGATTTTTTGGTAAACGATGCCATAATCCGGTTGCAAAGTTGGTTGCAAAACAGATGCAATCATACCCATAAATCAGTATAAATCAAACAAATAATATCAAATATTAATTTTCAGACATCAAGCAATAGCTAGAATTAAGATGATGATTTAAATATATAAAATAGAAAAATCCGCCTATATCGTAAAGCGGATTTTAAAAAGAGTGGCACGCCCACGGGGATTCGAACCCCGGTTGCCGCCGTGAAAGGGCAGTGTCCTAGGCCTCTAGACGATGGGCGCTTAATTGAATGCGCACTATACCTATGCAGGTTGTGTTTGTCAATCAAACAAGTGTGTCTGCCTTTCAGACGGCCCTTGCCTGCTGTATAATGTTGCAGTTTCACTTTAGGAAAATGCTATGTGGTTCAAACAAATCAGCTTTTATCCTTTAAATAAAAACAAACTACCCGATTTGGAAACGCTGGCGGTCAAGCTGGCCGAAGCGCAATTCGCTCCCTGTTCGGGCTTGGACTGGTTCAGTGAAGGCTTCAGCTCACCCGTTTCTTTTTCGCCGGAATCTGTTTTTCCTGCCGACTACACTTGGCGGGTAACGCTGAAAAAAGAAGAAAAAGTGCTGCCGGCGGGCGTGATCCGCGATATTTTGGACGAACGCGTGGCCGAGATTCAAAACACTGAAGCACGCAATGTAGGGCGCAAAGAAAAACAAGAATTAAAAGAACAGATTACCGATGACCTGCTGCCCCGCTCCTTCACCCGCAGCAGCCAAACCCAGGCCGTTTTCGATATTAAACACGGCTATTTGTTTGTGAACAATGCGTCTGCAACCAAAGCCGAAAATATGCTCACCAAACTGCGTGAAGCATTGGGTGGCTTGGAGGCAGGCCTGCCCCATACCAAACAGTCGCCGGGCAGCTTGATGACCGGTTGGCTGTTGCAGGGCGCGGCCGAGGGCGGCTTCGAGCTTGACAGCGACTGCGAACTCAAAGGCACGGGTGATGTGGCGCCGGTGGTAAAAGTGTCGAAGCAGGATTTAACTGCTGACGAAGTTGTACAACACGTTAAAAACGGCAAAACCGTTACCCAGTTGGGCTTGGTGTGGCGCGAACAGATTGCGTTTGTGCTGACACAAGATTTCACGCTCAAGCGTATCCGGTATCTCGATGTGTTGCAGGAGGAGGCTGAAGGACACGGAGACGATGCGGCCAGCATGGCTTTCGCTTCGCAGATTCTGATGACCGAATCGTTGAGCACTATGTTGGAAGAGCTGGCGGGTTATTTGGGCGGCTGGCAGGATTAGTTTTCAGACGGCCTTATCCTTCACATGCAGGCCGTCTGAAAGGCGGAAACATGGATTTTGAACGGTTATGAGCCTCAACAGGATGACACCGCCGGAATGTTTTTCAGCCTATGCGGCCGTTTTGCTGCCGTGGCTTTTGTCCGCGGTGGCTTTGGAAACTCCGGTAATGTCGGTAGAAGGCGGGTTCACTATTTTATGGATGGGCTTGGGAACATTCTGCGCTTGGCTGCCTTATCTGCTCCGTGGGCGCGCCCACCCTGCCGCTGTTGCAGCGGCCGCAGCCGTATCCGGTTTGTGGTTTTGGCTGCTATTGGCGGAGTTTACAGCCGGATACCGGGTTTATCGTTTTCAGGAAACTTATCAGGGGCACAGTGAAACATTATTCGTTGTGACCGGTTCCGCCATATTGCTGCTGATGTGTGGAATGCTTGTGGTTGCCGTTGGGCCTGCCTATCTCCGCTGCTCGGCGTTGTCTGCGGCAGCGGGGGCGGCGCTGCACAGTATGGCGGTAATGGTTTTGATGTTTGCGGCATGGTGGATTTTGCCTTTCGGTATTTTCGGGTAGCCTTTGCCGGCCGGCCCGAAAGCTGCCGCCGTGTTTCGGAAGGCTTGCTTCCAACGCTCCCTGTGTTTTTCGATTTTCCAATCTACCCGAGTTTTTAAGGAAATAACCATGTCGATTAAATCAGACAAGTGGATTCGCCGCATGGCCGAACAGTACGGCATGATCGAGCCGTTCGAGCCGAACCAGATCAAAGAGCAAGGCGGCCGCAGAATCATTTCATACGGCACCTCGAGCTATGGCTACGATATCCGCTGCGCCAATGAATTCAAAATTTTCACCAACATCAACAGCACCATTGTCGACCCCAAAAATTTCGATCTGAAAAACTTTGTTACCGTGGAAGACGACTGCTGCATTATCCCGCCCAATTCTTTCGCGCTGGCACGCACGGTGGAATATTTCCGTATTCCCCGCAGCATATTAACCGTGTGCTTGGGCAAATCTACCTATGCCCGCTGCGGCATTATCGTCAACGTTACCCCGTTCGAGCCGGAATGGGAAGGCTATGTTACGCTGGAATTTTCCAACACCACTCCTCTGCCCGCCAAAATCTATGCCGGCGAAGGCGTAGCGCAAGTGTTGTTTTTCGAAAGCGATGAAGTGTGCGAAACCTCGTATAAAGACCGTAACGGCAAATATATGGGGCAAACCGGCGTTACCCTGCCGAAAACCTGACCCGGCATTTCTAAACCAAGCGTTTTCAAATCTTGAGGCGCAGTTCGGGTCAAAAATATTTATTCCCCACCGCCTTCTGGGTTGAATTTGAAATGCCGCCCTTGCCGGAGAGAATCAAACGTTTTTGTTTCGAACAAAAGAGATATCCGAACCAAGCTGCTTGTGAAGAAAAGCGTTTTAAAACCAAATGCGAATCCCGAGAGCGGCCGGTTTCCGGCAAACCGGAATGGGTATTTCAGTTTGTGCCGTTTACATGGCAATGCAGGCTGCTGCAATCTTTTATATGGTTTTAGAGCAGGTAAAACGGGCGGCATTGCCCGCTTTTGCTTTCAGACGGCCTGGTGCGGGGAACTTATCTGTATCTAATCCGTCATAAGTAAGATAACTACACAAAAAGGACTATCTAGTATGACCAAATTATGCGCTTCTCCCGCCAACCGGAAAGTCATTCTCTGGACCACCCTGATCGGCGGCTTTTTCAGCTCGCTGGTGAAGTGGGGATCCGAGGTGAATATGCCGCCGCGCATGCCCGGCGAAATTTCCCCTCCGGGAGCCAATATTGATGCCTGGTTGGGCTGGCTGGGCTTCAACCAGCATTCGCTGGACTACACGTTTCAGGGCAACAGCATTTTGGGGGCTGTAACGCTATACCATTGGCTGCTCAGCTTTGTGTTTGCATTTGTGTATGTGTGGATTTCGGCCTATTGGCCGAAAATCCGCCTGTGGTACGGCGCGTTTTACGGCATTGTGATCACCGTGGTGATGCACGGCCTGCTGATTCCGATGTTCGGCTTCCGTAACCCCGCGTATGCCGATGGTGCGGTAGGCTGGATGTGGAACCTTAACGCAGCCGAGCATCTGAGCGAGTTTTTCGGCCACATTTATTGGTCGGTATCCATCGAAGTGTGCATGATTGCCGTGCTGGCTTATTATGCGCGACCGATTAAGGGCGATTGGGTAGAACGCTAACCGCTGTTTAGATACTGACAGTAAAAAGCGGGGCTTTACCCCGCTTTTTTTACCGCCGGCCTAAAGCAAACAGTTTGTTTCCGCTCAATCGACTTTCATCGCCGGCATTTAAACACAAGCCCAATCAAGCCTTTATGCCTTGCCCACAAAAGCTGTGGATAACTATGTGGAAAGTTTGTGAAAACAGTGTATTTCCCCCGAAAAATCGGGCTTCAGCCACCATTGCACAAAAATTAAGCCATAATTTAAATTATATATTTATCAAAAGTTTATGATTATTTTTAAGTTGTCAAGCATTTCGGCGGCAACGGTTGTTTCATCTGGCGCAGTTTATGTGGATAAAAAATCAACCGATGGACAAAACAGATAAAAGCAAGCTGCTTCTGACACGGGTTTGCGCATTTTTAGGCCGTCTGAAAAAAAAACGCTATGGCGGGTACACCATTTTGCTGGAAAAACCGTGCAATCGGCAGCGGCATAATCATCAAACTTTTCAGCAGGTGGAGGCAGCACTCAGCAAAGCCTCAGCCATGTCGGCATGACCGCCCTGCGGCCAATCAACCCATACAACCATCAAGAGCAAAATCAGAACATTCTCAATTAACACGCGCAAGCGCGCACACTACCATCAGCAGGTTGCCGATACAGCCGGATTCCCCCCCCACACATCCAAACCGTTGAACATCATTCACCTTTCCCGCTCCGGCAATCATGCCGAAACATGGCTGTAGGCATGATTGGGTTTCAGCGCATCGGCAACCGGGCACGGGCAATCGACTGAAACACCAACATATCGCCAATCCGCGAACATAAACACAGCCCCAACCCTACACACAGCCCAACAAACAGGCAATACTGTAATCATGCTACAGCGGTTCGGATTAGGTCATACTGCCCATGCAGACGATAAACTTACCCACCCTCATCAATTATGTGCGGGCGGGCTGTCTGGAGCCGGCAACACAACCTATGCCGATAACGCCCGACACCGAAGCAGCCATAAAAAGCATAACAAATATAAGTTGGCGCGACCGTCTGAAAAAAACACAGCAAAACCCGCCGCACTTCAACGAAACACAGTTATAGCCGTTTGAGCCCGTCCGGCAAACCAAAATATTTTCCCGCCGCAATGCCATCACGGACTCAGCCCGACAAAAGCAAAACACAAGCGGCTGTACAAATTGTGCGAAACCTTTTGTTTCCGTTTCAGCGGCTTGCACAACCTTTCTTCAACCCAAGCAGGCCGGCGCTGCATACATTTAAATTCAATCCACAACAACACAGCCCTTTAAGCCGCACAGCACAGCAGTTAAAATGCAGGCTGCACATACAGAGGATTTCCACCATGCAAACCCGCTTACCGTTTTTCAGCCTGATCCGCGCCAGCGGCAGCGACCGCTTCGCCTTTTTACACAGCCAGCTTTCCAACGACATCAACAACCTGCAACCCGGCGCAGCCTGTTACGCCACCTACAACACCCCCAAAGGCCGCGTAATTGCCAATATGCTGGTGCTCAACTGCGGCGAATACCTGCTACTGGCGCTGGCTGCCGATTTGGCCGAAACCATAACCAAACGCCTGCGTATGTTTGTTTTGCGCGCCCAAGTTGTGCTTGAGCCGCTGCCAAACTTTGCCGTTGCCGGCGAACTGCCGCCGCAAATCCCGCCCCAGCCTGCATCAGAACCCACCCACACATTTACCGCCGAAGAACAAAACAGCGTGTGGACGGTTACCTTACCCCACCGAGGCCGTCTGAAAATCGGCCCCGCCGCCGCCCTGCCCGAATACCATGCCGCAGCCGAAAACAGCTGGAACACACACGAAATCCTCAGCGGCTACCCCTGGATCAGCGCCGCCACCAGCGAAAGCTGCGTTGCCCAAATGCTCAACCAACACACCATCGGCGGCATACATTTCAAAAAAGGCTGCTACCCGGGGCAGGAAATCATCGCCCGCGCCCAATACCGGGGCCAAGTCAAACGCGGCTTGACCATACTTGAAAGCAGCGCGCCCGCAACCGCAGGGGCAACAGTGCGCAGCGGCAGCGAAGAAGCCGGCATCATCATCAACAGCGCAACGGCAAGCAGCGGCAGCATCAATTTGGCCGTGATAAAATTTTCCGCTGCACAAAATCCCTTAACCGATGCCCGCGGCACCCCCCTAACTCTTGAGCGTACATTTTTTCCATCCGATCACAATTAACGTTTGCCGCGCCTGCTTATGCCGCCCGACCCGGCGTATCGACCAACAGCACCCTTGCATCCATCACAGAAAACACCGTTCCGATTGATCAAACAAACAGCGCAAACTTTTCAGACGGCCAACCTCGAAAAATGCCCGTATCGATTGACAAACCAAACGGTGTAAACTTTTTACACAGCCCGCTGCAAAATACCCGCGCCGATTAAAAAACAAATGGCGCGGTTTTCAAGCAGCACATTCGGCCGTCTGAAAACCGCGCCACAACCGAAACCCAAACCGAAAAACCCGGCATGTTTCAAATGAGAATACACACCGACAGCGCCCGTAAAATACATCTGATACTGAACTTTTGGCCTCCGCTTTTATTCTGCGGCACCAGCATCACCGAGCTGAGCGATGATTACAGCTACATGAAAGCCAGCCTGAAAGACTAGAGCAACACCTGCAACATACATAGCGCACAGTTTTCCGCTGCAGCCTGTTTGTCCTAATCAATGCGCCCTATTCAGCCATGCTCAACGGCGTGATAAGCAAACGGTATAATGATTTTATATTGAAAAATGCTCCAAGTGATATAGGAACATTAATAAGAGCTACCGATTAACCCACTGCACCTACGATAACCAGTATGACTGACTCTAAACTAAGAGGAGCAAATTCTAGCTGCATGTATGTAGGTAATTCAAAATAAAGAGCAAAGTTCATTATTTGAACCTCCTCATTCAATCACACTTAAATCTAAGAAGACTCCTAACTGAACTCCCCCAAGTCAGACACCCTCCCCGATGTCTGAGGTACAGTTTTTTTGGCAAAGTATCCAAACGAATTCAAATTGAAAGCCGTGAAATACCCTCTGCAGGCATGGTAAAAACACACTGCCAAAGTTTTTTCTCTAAACCGCGCTGCCGTGCGCAAACGGGCATTGCGTTATATTCTCCACGAGGAGGGCAGCATCGGCCTACGGTCAGACATCACCATTTATCCTTATTCAAAACTATCAGGAAAACACACCGCAATACGGCATGATTACCATCGAGACCCAAGTTTTTCAAGAAACCATAGGCACACACCATTTCGAAGTGCTGAAAATCGCCGGGCAGCCCAGCTTTCTGCCGCAAGGCGTACGCTCCGATTTCCCTGACCGGCAAAGCTGCGAATATGCGGAAGACGGCTCATGGTTCCGCTGCACCGTGCCCGAAGGCCATTATTTCATGATGGGCGACAACCGCGACAACAGCGAAGATTCCCGTTACTGGGGCTTTGTGAGCGACAAATTGATTGTCGGCAAGGCTTTCTTTATCTGGATGAACTTCAGCGACATCAGTCGAGTAGGCACCCGCATACAGTAATCGGAAAGAAAAGATTACATGACGGCCGTCTGAAAATATGTTTCAGACGGCCTGTTCCTGTTTGCGGTGGTACCTTGACGGTTTGAATCCCAGCCCGAAAGGCGGGCAGCCTGTGGAGAAACCAAACTGGCCAAGATGTGCAGGACGGAAAATCTGTAAAAAAGATCAAACAACCTGAAACCGTTAAAAAAGCCAGGCATCTCCGACTGCCCTTTGGATTGCAACCCTTTGAATCTCAAGATGAACGCCATGTCATGGTCAGAAATGAAGGGGTATCCCCAAAGGGACGCGCCCCGGCCGGCGGATTCCATACCGGCCCGACAACCGCCCGATACCGCGGGCAAAGGCCGTCTGAAAACAGCCCGATGTCTGAATCCGGGAAGAACGAAGCGCGGCAGAAAGATGCCGAGTCGTCTCAGGATTAAGGCAGGACTATCCTTTGAAACGGCTTTGGAGATGACGGGGCAGCCGCGTAGTATCTTCCGCAGCCACGGCTGCTCAGACGGCGCCGGGGAAGATTCGGGGCGCGGTACATGCTACTGCCTTCTGCTGCCAACCGGCAGCGCATTCGGCAGAAGACCAATATGCCGGTTTGAAACGGCATATCCGTGCGGCTTGCCGGCAACACAAAGGACGCTGCGGCTGCCGCAGGATAACGGCGGCAATCCGCTATGCAGGGATGTTGGCCAACCACAAGACAATCAGCCGTCTGAAGGCGGTGTCGGGCCGGGGCGGCGGTACGGCGGTGCCAATGCCGTCCATCGCCCGTTCGAAAGAGGCCGGCAACGTTGTGCCGCTATCCTGCAACGCCGTTTCAAGGCGGAAAAGCCAAATGGGAAACGGGTAAGGGCTGCCACGGAGCTCAATAATGCGGGAGAAAAGTTGTATCTTTCTTCGCTGATGGATTGGTTCAACAAGGCAATCATCGGTTGCCGGACTCGATGCCGGTGGGGAAAAGCGCAACTGTTGCCGCTGACGGGCTGGTTTAACGGAGAAATCATCGGTTGCTGAATCCTACAACCCGGCGTTGTCGATTCGGTCGGGAAAATATTGAAAGAAGCGTTTAAGCAATCAAGATAGTGTGTGAAAGTGTCAATGCCGTTGATGTATTCTTTCGGCAACAACCAAGCCGTGCCCTGCTTTTGCGGGGCATTTTTCTGTTTGGTATTGTTAATTTATGTTGTTAATCCGTAACGGGTTTTGTCGTATTCCGTTTGTTTTTTCAAAATGTAGAAAGCGATGGTTACCAGCTTTCTCATAATTGCAA
Source organism: Neisseria musculi (assembly GCF_014297595.2). Classification (NCBI taxonomy): domain Bacteria; kingdom Pseudomonadati; phylum Pseudomonadota; class Betaproteobacteria; order Neisseriales; family Neisseriaceae; genus Neisseria; species Neisseria musculi. The sequence goes on from NZ_CP060414.2 coordinate 1,715,175, forward strand.
CAATGATGAGTTTCGGCGGTTTTTTCCCGGCTTTCAGACGGCCGATAAAGGCGGGAAAGGCGTTCATGCGGTAGGCGGCCGATGCGGGCATGTATAGGGCTGCCCGTGCCTGGCTTTTGCCGTCTGAAAAGCCGATACTGTGTTCGGATCGGTATGGGCGCGGGATTACCAAATTGAATCGGGCAAATGCAAACCGGTGCAAAACATGTCGCGCAAGGAAACTGTTTGGGCAATGCGGCCGTGGAAAGCTTCTCCGGCACGTTAAAAAAAGCCTGCGTATTTCAAAGTGTGATGCCCATACGCGCAAATATGCTTCCGCTGCCGGATTGCAGCAGCTTTGCATGAGTATATTCATTATTACCACCACAACAGAACCAAGCTGAAATTAAAAGGACTGAGCCCTGTACAGTACAGGATTCAGCCCTTGAAAACCGCTTGATTAAGCTGTCTAACTTTGGATGCAGTTCAGAATGCCACTTCTTGATAAAAACAGCGCGTATGGCTATCAAAGAAACATTGAGCTGTTTCGATTTTGATCTCCACCCTCAAATCGTTACCCACGCCAAAATCCCATCCATGCACGGTTTTGATTTGGACATAGACCACGAAATTGCCCCGTGGGATTTAATTGTTTATGAGCCGATGCCTGAAACGCTGTCAATCGTCCAAACCCAAGCCACAGTTGCAGTCTGAAAATTGAGCCGCCTTATCGGTAGTATTTCATCTGGTTAAAAATCATGGCTAGACTCAAAAATACCTAAGTAAATCAGTCGGTTTGATAATGATCCGGCCGTCTTTTCACCCATAAAACAGCTTCTCCCGTCCGCCAAAAACCGGGGGTACAGGTATGGCAGCGTTGGTCTTTTCGTGTACCCCATCGGGTAAAACGGCAACCCGCCGCCTTTGCGGACAAACGGCAGACAACCCAGCCCGCTAAGAGCCGGCAAACCATACCGATGCTGCTGCCCGACCCGTTTCAGACGACCGGCGCCGCTGGCAGGTTGATGATGCCTCCCTCCCAGCCCCCGTGGCTGTATATCTCCGTGCACTGCCGGTTTCTCCGCCCGTGCCGGATCCGGCCGGCAGGTTCGGCCGTCTGAAAAACAGAAAGCAGCCAACGCATGTTTTTCTTTTTTCTTTTTTCTTTTTTCTTTTTTCTTTTTTCTTTTTTCTTTTTTCTTTTTTCTTTTTTCTTTTTTCTTTTTTCTTTTTTCTTTTTTCTTTTTTCTTTTTTCTTTTTCCTGTCTCCCCGGTAACGGACTGACCGTATTCTGAATGGTTGTGCCGCGTCACCGGCCGAATGTATTGATATATTGCTGTTGCAGGTCATTATGGGTTGGCGTGCGGGAATCAAACCGCAGCCGGTTAAAACACCCTTTCGCGCAGGCAGCGCGTCTGCCGCATTACCCGGCCTTTTCCCGGCCGGACGCGGGTGTGCGGGCAGAAAAAACACGGGAAAAGCCGGTGCCGGTTGGAGCCTCCATTGTCCGCACCATCCCGACTCAATCGGAAAGCGGGGGATCATCCGGCAAACCGCCCGTCAAACTCCCGCTCCCCGCCTTTGCCCGGCAGTGTTGGTATTGCCGCAGATGCCGGGGGCGGGTACGCCGCCGGAGAAAGCAAAGGCACGGTTGTACGCATCCGTCAAGCTGTCGGCGTTCCGGTCGGGACGGGCAAAGCCCTGCTGCGGCATAAGCGCAAACGGGCGGCCTCCGCCTTGACGGTTTGACCGGCCGGACAGACGACCGCCGGCACTCCATTCGAACCGGACGGTTTCACGTTGGGAGTGTTTCTGCCGGTAAGAAAAGCCGGTGTACTTTTGCGGTGGTTTGCATAACATCCGGGTTGGGCCGGGCTGTATGGTAAAGCGGGGCACTCTGCAACAAACAGACCCGGTTTTGGAGTGCCATCCCCCGTTCCCCGGACGGGTTTTGTAGGATAGTTGACAGGTGTTTGTTTATCCGATAAACAGATAAGGCTGTACACGGTGAAAAGAACCGAACAATCCCAGCGCATAGTTTCGGTGGGAGCCAAAAATCCTGCCTTTGTTTGGCAGGATTTGAAATCATGTTGCACCGTGTGAAACAAAATTAAAAACGGTTTAGTTCAAAAATCACGTTGATTTATCGGTACGGCTTCACCTTAATCTGTCTGCCCCACCGCTTTGCTGAAATCCGTTCCTTTCGGAAAGTATCGGCGTATCGGCCTGTTGGTGTTCTCCTCCAACCCTTTTCCCAAAAGGGCACCGGCAGCAGAGGCTTCGTCTCCGATGCCTGGGCGAGACCGGGTGCCGGTAAAATGCTTTGCCGTTGTCCGGTGTGAAGCATGTTGTCGAACGGTTTCGGCACGCGGATAACCGTATCTTTTGCTTTGAAATCGGCGGCTTTGCGGATGACGGTGAATTTGGTTTTTCTCCCGGCTGCGGCAGCCTGCTTTTCCGGCTCCTGCCGATGATGTGCCCGTTTTCAAACCGCCGCTGCGCGCTTTGCCGCCGACAATGGCCGGGCAACCTCCAATGCCCTTCCGCCTTAATCCCCGCGCGGCTGCCTTCCTGCACTATGGTTTGGAAACGGTGCGCGGACGGGGCTGCCGCCATTTTGCGATCTTTGAAACGGTGCCGTTTGATGCCTTTGTGTCGGCTAACGGCGGACGCAGGGCTGTGCTTCCGGATAATCGGCTCTGCAACGGTCTGTTGGACGGAATCCGTTATTTTCCGCGCGGTTTGTTTTGCTTTTGGGCATTACTGTGTTGCAGCGCTTGACGAGAACGGTATGTTGCTCTGACGGAATGCCTTATTTGGCAGCCGGTGTGGAAGGTGCAGCCGATGGTTTGTGTGGTTTGGCCGTGTGTCCGGTTGCATGCGGTAGTGTTCGGAAATACAATATCGTGGCCCTGAAGGTCGGTTGTGCGCAGGCCATATTGCCATTTTTCCTGCCGAAAAAGGCCGGTATGCTGTCGCATACCGGCCTTTTCTGTTGGTGGAAGGCTGCACTTGTTGGGTGAATGTTAAGCGGCCTTTGGCTGTTGAAGCACACTTTATCAGCGGTGCGGCCTGCGTTGTCCTTTCATCTGCTGTTGCGCCATTTGGTTCATCTGTTGGCGGGTCGGGCGGTTTTTCATCATGGCGTGCGCCTCCTCCACCGAGCATTTCTGCGACAGGCAGATAACGGTAACGGCGTCTTTTTGTGCCTGGCCGCCGGTGTGGTACATTCGGCGCAGGTTGGCTTCATTGACGCGGCCTTTTTCGGGATCAATATCGAATTTTTTCAGACGCTCGAGAAAATGGCGCTGCTGACGGCGCGTTGTCCAAATCATGCCGCCGATTACGCCCGCCATTACGGCAACGGCCAACACGATGGCCACCGGCCATGAGTCGGTAAATAAAACGAATATCAGGCTCAGCACGGCTGTGGCTAAAACGGCCAAGCCGCCCAGGCGGAGTTTGGTTTTGTTATCCATGTGTATTCCTTATCATCATCTTCACGGTTCGATATAGATTAAATTCAATAAAGGCAAGATGGCAGGCTGCGGCTAATATCAAGTATGTCCAAGCGGATGAATACCGTGTCGGTTTGCATTGAACCGCTATAGCGGATGGCTGCGCTGCGGCGTACACGCCCTGCCCTCAAAGAAGGTTTTGCAAGCTGCGAAGCGGTATAAAACCGGTTGGGTGATACGTGCGCGATAGGTGCCTACGGTTTGTCGCTTTGCGGCAGCACTATCAACCTGCGGCGGCCGTCTGAAAAACAGTTGTTGCACGGTAAAATTTTTTCAGACGGCCTTTCAGCTTCAGGCGCACGGCATTATAGCTTTATCGTGCCAATCCCGTAACCAATTGTTTGAACTCGCTCCATGCATTGCCGGCTTCTGCGCCTTTGATGATGCGGTCGATACGGGCGCAGGTTTGCAGGGCTTCGATCAGGCGGGCGGCACCGATGCGTTTGAGTGCGGCCGGCGCGAGTGTCTGCCGCTCACCCCACAGACGCAGACTGTTGCGTACGGCCTGCACGCTCTGCCCCTGTTTCAGCGCGGCGGCAAGGCGGATAAGGGTGCGGACATCTTCGGCCACTGCCCACAGCAGCAACACGGGCTCTTCGCCTTCCGCCTCCAAACTGTCGAGCAGGCGCGCTACGCGGGGGGCATCTGCGCCCATCCATGCGCCGGCAAGCTGGAACACATCAAAACGGGCCACATTGGCAACGGCAGCTTCGGCATCGGCCAGATCGACTAAATGTCCTGCCGGGTGCAGCAGTGCGAGTTTGTCGATTTCCTGTTTGGCGGCCAGCAGGTTGCCTTCTACACGCTCGGCAAATAATGCCAGCGCATCGGCTTCGATATCGAGATTGAGGCGGTTCAGACGGCTGCGTATCCATTGCGGCAGCGCGGCACCGGTAACGGCTTTGGCTTCCAGCACCACACCGTGCGCCGCCAGCGAAGCAAACCATTTGGCCTGGGTTTGGGCGCGCTCCAGCTTGGGCAGCACCACCACGGTTACTGTGTCTTCGGGCAGGCGCGCGGCCAGCGTTTGCAGCGCATCGCCGCCGTTTTTGCCGGGTTTGCCACTAGGGATATGGATTTCCAACAGTTTCAAATCGGCAAACAGCCCCATGCTGCCTGCCGACTGCAGAAGTTCGTTCCAATCGAAACTGTTGTCGGCGGTATAGACTTCGCGGTTGAGATAGCCCTGCTTTTTGGCGGCGGCGCGCAGGTTGTCCAACGCCTCCACACGCAGCAGGTCTTCTTCGCCGTGTATCACATACAGGGATTTGAGCGGCTGATCGGGCGAAAATCCGCCGGTGTCTGCTGCCGCCATTACTGCGCTTTCAGAAAAGTCAGCCGGGTAACAATCTGCCCGGCGGCATCGGCACGCATTTCTTCCCAAACGGTGTTTTCTTCTTCGGCCTTGCCCAGCACTTCGCTGTCGGAATAATCGATTTTGCGCGCCACCTGCACCGTTACCGGCTCACCCAGCGCTCTGCCGCCGGCATAGGCCTGCGCCTGCACCTGCAACACCAGCAGGTATTCGTTGATGACTGCTGCGCGGGTAACGGTGAACACATCGCGGCGGGTGCCGATATGGTTTACCGTGACCGTGGCCTGTGCTTCGGATGCCTGCACCGGTTTACCGCCGGCGCGGCGCAAGGCGTTTTCGAGCGGCCGCTGCATGGATTGGCCGTTGGCTATATACCAAGACGGGTAAGGCAGCGCGCCGGAGATGCCGCCTGTGCCTTTCAGATGAAAACCGCAGCCGGCCGCCAGCATCACGGCGGCAGCCGATAAAATCTTTTTCATAAAGCTCTTCCGTAGCCTGTGGAAACAAACCGGGTTGGGATTATAGCCCAGCGGCCGAAGGTTTGTCAGGCCGTCCGAACGGCCGGGCGCCGCTTGCCGCCTGTTCGGCACTACGCCGGTATATAATGCCGGAACCGTGCCGGTACGGTTTCACTTTAACTGCCCGAAAAAACTGCCCGAAAAGCCGCGCCTCATCTGGTTTCCGCCGCTTGTTTTCAGACGGCCTTCCCGGTTTTTGGGTATAATCACGGCTTTTTCCAGCCCGTTTTCCGCCATGTCTAGAAAACCCAAACACGAACTCGAAAACAATAAATTGAACAAACGTTTGCGCCATGCTGTCGGCGATGCCGTAAACGATTTCAACATGATTGAAAACGGCGACAAAATCATGGTGTGTCTCTCGGGCGGCAAAGACAGCTATGCGCTTTTGGATATTCTGCGCCAGCTGCAGGCATCTGCACCGGTGGATTTCGATCTGCTGGCCGTCAATCTCGATCAAAAACAGCCCGGTTTTCCCGAGCATGTTTTGCCTGAATATCTCCAAAGCATCGGCGTGCCGTATAAAATCATCGAAGAAGACACTTATTCTGTGGTCAAACGCGTAATCGGAGAAGGCAAAACCACCTGCTCGCTGTGCAGCCGCCTGCGCCGGGGCGTGCTTTACCGCGCGGCCAAAGAATCGGGCTGCACCAAAATCGCGCTGGGCCACCACCGCGACGATATTCTCGAAACCCTGTTTCTGAATATGTTTTACGGCGGCAAACTCAAAGCCATGCCGCCCAAACTGGTGAGCGACAACGGCGAACACATCGTTATCCGCCCGCTGGCGTATGTGAAAGAAAAAGACTTGGCGCGCTATGCCGGGCTGAAGCAGTTTCCGATTATCCCCTGCAACTTGTGCGGCTCGCAGCCCAACCTGCAGCGGCAGGTGATTAAGGAAATGCTGCAAGATTGGGACAAGCGCTTTCCCGGCCGCATCGAGAGTATGTTTGCCGCGCTGCAAAACGTGGTGCCCTCCCACTTGGCCGACACCGGTTTGTTTGACTTTGCCGGCTTGCAGCGCGGCCAGAAACTGAAACACGGCGGTGATTTGGCTTTCGATAAAGAAATCCTGCCGCCACGGTTTTCAGACGGCCTCAGGGCAGAAAACGGCGAAACCATACTGCCCGCCGCCGCGCCGAAAAAAGTGATCAATATTTTGGCCAGCAAACCCCAATAAGGCTGCAAATGTTTCAGACGGCCAAAACCATTCAGGCCGTCTGAAACGCCCGACTCCGCCATACTCGGGCTTGACCCGAGTATCTCGATTTGCCGGAAAGTTATGAAACAACAAAAGACGGCCGAACCGCGTCAGAGCATGACGCAGATGTTTTAAGTGCCGGACGACAAATACCATGCAGGCCGTCTGAAAAGCAAAACCGCCTTGTTTCTGCGTATTTTCCCCTTTTTATCCCGCCCACAAACTGTTACATTACCCCATCTGCAAAAGGCCGTCTGAAAATATGCACTATTTCAGTATCCACACCCAAGAGGGTGATCATTTGGGCTTTTTTATCATGCTGCCCGACAATGAATCCGAAAACCCGCCGCAAAGCGGGCGTTTCGCCGTGAAGCTGCAAAGCGAAAACCTGCCGCCGCCGACCGCCGCCGTGCGCGCGCTTGCGGCCTGCCAAAACGCCGCAGCGCCGCTTTATTGGACGCTCGAAAAAGACCATGTCGCCCTGTTTGACGACAACGCCGCCCTCGGCCGCATACGCGGCGAATACCTCACTCTTGCCGGCCAAACGCTGCTGCTCAACGATTTAACGGGAACCCTGTGATGGAAAGCGTGTTTATTCTGATACCCATCAGCATTATTCTGGCCTTTCTGATTGCCTATTTTTTCTGGTGGTCGGGCAAAAGCGGCCAGTTTGACGATTTGGAAGGCCCGGCACACCGCATCTTGATGGACGATGATTCTACCGACCGGCCGGATGCCGGCAAACCTCGGGAAACGCAGCAAAATGAGCCTTAAAGACAACCTGGATTTCTCCACCAGCCGCCGCTTTGCCCCGCTTTTCGGCACGCAGTTTCTCGGCGCGTTCAACGACAATCTGTTTAAAACCGCGCTGTTTGTGATGATCAGTTTCTACGGCCTGGGGCAGAACGATTTTCTGCCCGCCGGCCAGATGCTCAATCTCGGTGCGCTGCTGTTTATCCTGCCCTATTTTCTGTTTTCGGCCATTTCGGGGCAGCTGAGCACCAAGTTCGACAAAGCCAAACTCGCCCGCGCGGTCAAACTGTTGGAAATCGCGGTAATGGCGGCGGCAGCGTTTGGCTTTTATATCCGCTCCGCCCCCCTGCTGCTGTTCTGCCTGTTTTGCATGGGCGCGCAATCCACCCTGTTCGGCCCGCTGAAATATGCCATACTGCCCGATTATCTCAACGATGAAGAGCTGATTATGGGCAACAGCCTGATTGAATCGGGCACGTTTTTGGCGATTTTGTCCGGCCAGATTCTCGGCACCGCCGTGGCGGGCATTCCGCCGCACATCATCGGCATCATGGTGGTGGCAGTGGCGGCGGCAGGCACGCTTACCAGCCTGTTTATGCCGTCTGTACCCGCCAAAAACCCTGCCGCCCGCCTCGAACCCAACATCGCCAAAGGCACTTGGGTGCTGCTGGAAGAAACCTTCGCCCAACGCAAACTCTGCGCCGCCATCATCGGCATTTCGTGGTTTTGGTTTGTCGGCTCGGTCTATACCACCCAACTGCCCACGTTCACGCAAATCCATCTGGGCGGCAACGATAATGTGTTCAATCTGATGCTGACGCTGTTTTCTGTCGGCATCGCCGCCGGCTCCCTACTGTGCGCCAAAGCCAGCCACCGGCGGCTGCACTTGGGATGGGTGGTGGTTGGCGCACTCGGCCTCACCGTCAGCGGGCTGGTGCTGGTTTGGCTCACGCACGGCCGGCACTTTACCGAACTGCAAGGCTTGGGCTGGTTTTTGTCGCAGGCCAACGCTTACCCCGTTATCCTTGCCATGGTTGCCATCGGCTTTTTCGGCGGCTTTTTCTCGGTGCCGCTCTACACTTGGCTGCAAACCGCCAGCAGCGATGCTTTCCGCGCCCATGCCGTAGCCGCCAACAATATCGTAAACGGTCTGTTTATGGTTACTGCCGCCCTCTTGAGCGCCGCCCTGCTGTGGCTGTTTGACAGCATCACCCTGCTTTATCTGACGGTGGCGGCGGGCAATCTGCCGCTGATTGCTTATTTGGTCAAACTCGAACCGCAGTTTTTCAGTGATTTGAAAAGTTGTCTGAAAAAATCATCCGGCTAAGTCTCAGGCCGTCTGAAACATTTCAGACGGCCAAGGGCAGGCCGATGCTGCCTCGGTTGTAAAACAGCTTGGCAGTATTGCCGCCCGCAGCTTGTGCTTCGCACGAAAAATGTGTGCGTTCATTACCGCCGCCAAACCAAAGCAGAAACCGCCGTATCTTCATCGCAGATACGGCGGTTTGGTTTTCAAACGGCCTTATTGGTTCAATTCTTTCGCCAAATACAGCCAGGTTTCAATCACGGTGTCGGGGTTGAGCGAGATGGTTTCAATGCCCTCCTGCACCAGCCATTTGGCAAAATCGGGGTGGTCAGACGGGCCTTGGCCGCAGATGCCGACATATTTGTTGTGTTTGCGGCAGGCCGAGATGGCCAGATGCAGCATCACTTTCACGGCAGGGTTGCGCTCATCGAATGTGCCGGCAATCGCACCGCCGCTGTCGCGGTCCACGCCCAGGGTGAGCTGGGTCATATCGTTGGAGCCGATGGAGAAACCATCGAAATATTGCAGAAACTGCTCAGCCAGCAGGGCATTGCTCGGCAGCTCGCACATCATAATCAGGCGCAGGCCGTTTTTACCCCGCTCCAAGCCGTTTTCTTTCAATGCCTTCACCACGGCCTCGGCTTCGCCCAGGGTGCGCACGAACGGAATCATGATTTCCACATTGGTCAGCCCCATTTCATCACGCACATATTTGAGCGCACGGCATTCCAGTGCAAAGCATTCTTTGAAATCGTCTGAAACATAGCGGGCGGCACCGCGAAAGCCCAACATCGGGTTTTCTTCGTGCGGCTCGTACAGGCTGCCGCCCAGCAGGTTGGCATACTCGTTGGATTTGAAATCAGACATGCGCACTATCACTTTGCGCGGGTAAACCGATGCCGCCAACGTGGCCACGCCCTCGGCGATTTTGTCCACATAAAAATCCACCGGTGAAGCATAACCGGCAATGCGCTCGCGGATTTCTTCCTGCAAGCCGGCATCTTGGCGGTCAAACTCAAGCAGTGCTTTGGGGTGGATGCCGATTTGGCGGTTGATGATAAATTCCATCCGCGCCAAGCCGATGCCTTCGTTGGGCAGGCCGGAGAAGCTGAATGCCAGCTCGGGATTGCCCACATTCATCATGATTTTTACCGGCGATTTGGGCATATTGTCCAAAGCGATATCGGTTACTTCCACATCCAGCAGGCCCTCATAAATAAAGCCTGTGTCGCCCTCTGCACAAGACACGGTTACTTCCTGGCCGTCTGAAAGGGTTGAGGTTGCATCGCCGCTGCCCACTACGGCGGGAATGCCCAACTCGCGGGCAATAATGGCGGCGTGGCAGGTGCGGCCGCCACGGTTGGTTACAATGGCCGAAGCGCGTTTCATCACCGGCTCCCAATCGGGGTCGGTCATATCGGTAACCAGCACATCGCCGGCCTGCACGCTCTCCATCTGCGATATATCGCGCACCAGGCGCACTTTGCCCTGGCCGACTTTCTGGCCGATGGCGCGGCCTTCGCACAAGATTTTCTTTTGACCGCCTATGCTGTAGCGGCGCAGGCTGCGGGTGCCGTCTTCCTGCGATTTAACGGTTTCAGGGCGCGCCTGCAGAATATAAAGTTTGCCGTCCACACCATCGCGTCCCCATTCGATATCCATCGGGCGGCCGTAATGTTCTTCAATAATCAGCGCATATTTGGCCAATTCGGTGATTTCCTCATCGGAAATCGAAAAGGCTTTGCGGTCGGCTTCGGGCACCTCCACCACCTGCACCGATTTGCCTGCCTGCGCCTGGTCGGTGAAGGTCATTTTAATCAGCTTGGAACCCATGGTTTTGCGCAAAATGGCGGGCTTGCCGGCTTTCAGTGTAGGTTTGTGCACATAAAATTCATCGGGATTCACCGCACCCTGCACCACGGTTTCGCCGAGGCCGTATGAAGAGGTTACAAACACCACTTGGTCGAAACCGCTTTCGGTGTCGATAGAAAACATCACGCCGGCCGCACCGCTGTCGGAGCGCACCATGCGCTGCACACCTGCCGACAAAGCCACGATGTCGTGCGCAAAACCCTTGTGCACGCGGTAGGAAATGGCGCGGTCGTTATACAGTGAAGCGAAAACGTGTTTCATGGCTTCTTTAACGTTTTCCAGCCCGTTGATGTTTAAGAAGGTTTCCTGTTGCCCGGCAAACGAAGCATCGGGCAGGTCTTCGGCCGTGGCCGAAGAGCGCACCGCTACCGAAATTTCACTGCTGCCGGCATCGGCCACCATTTTGTTCCAGGCTTCTTCAACGGCTGCATCCAGCTCTGCGGGAAAAGGCGTGTCTAAAATCCACCGGCGGATTTCTTTGCCCACACGCGCAAGCTCGGTAACGTCTTCTACATCCAAAGCAGCCAAAGCGGCGGAAATACGCCCGCTCAGGCCGTTGTGCGCCAAAAAAGCACGGTAGGCTTCGGCAGTGGTGGCAAAACCGCCCGGCACGCGCACACCTTTTTCGGTAAGCCGGCTGATCATTTCGCCCAAAGAGGCATTTTTACCGCCCACGCTTTCCACATCGGTCATGCGCAGGTTTTCAAACCAAATCACGTAATTTGCAGCCATGTTTTCAGTCCATTAACAAGTTAAAAAAAGAAATGAATCCGCAGCGGTATTCTAACCACTCGGGCGTGTAGTGTCATGTATTTTTATGCAGGCAGGCACTGCGGCCGTCTGAAAAAAATTGCCGCCAACGCACCGTGTAGCACCATGAAACAATATGATAATCCATTGTTGTTTTCCTTAACCCTTGTTAAATATGGGGCTTGAAATAAGTTAACAAAATCTTGCCGCCTGCTCAAGGCAAAATAATCGGCATAAAATGCCAATAAACCCCCACTCGTTGAATGAAATGTGTGTTTAAAAAATATAGTTATTTTATTGTAACAGTTTGTAGTCAGGCCGTTGCAGCCGGTTTCCAATTCAGCCGAAACGGTTTGTTGCCGGAATATTATGTAGTATGATGGTAGATATTTTGACCCGCAACCCACCCCTTTATTGGGCAGTTTGAGAGGAACACCATGGCGCGCCGTTCTGCTTTTTTTATTTCCGACCGCACCGGTATCACATCGGAGAGCATGGGCGAGGCTCTGCTCGACCAGTTTGAAGGCATCAGCTTCAAGCGTGCCACCTATCCTTTTGTGGACACGCCCGACAAAGCCCGTGCAGCAGTACGGATTATCAATGCCGCCGCAGCCGAAAGCGGCCTGCGCCCGCTGGTGTTCACCAGCATCATCAATGACGAAATCCGCAGTATCATTAAAAATTGCGAAGGGCTGCATTTGAGCTTTTTCGATGCTTTTCTCGGCACCATAGAGCGCGAACTGGGGCTGACCGCCCGCCATTCGGTCGGCCGCACCCACGGCATCGGCGACACCCAGCGTTACGATGCGCGCATGGAAGCGGTGAATTTTTCGCTCAACCACGACGACGGCATCAGCGGCAAAGATTTGAAAGACGCCGATGTGATTCTGATGGGCGTATCGCGCTCGGGCAAAACCCCCACCTGCCTGTATCTCGCGCTGCAATACGGCATACGCGCCGCCAACTACCCGCTCACCCCTGATGATTTGGAAAGCAGCGATCTGCCGCACATGGTCAAACCCCACAAACACAAACTCTACGGCCTCACCATTCTGCCCGAGCGCCTTCAGGCCATACGCCACGAACGCCGCCCCGATTCCACCTATTCGCAGCTCAACACCTGCAGGCGCGAGGTTGCCGATGCACAGGCCATGTTCCGCACCCACAATATCCCGTTCACCAACACCACCGACAAATCGGTGGAAGAATTGGCCGTAAACATTATGCAGGCCTGCCATCTGAAGCGGCGTTTCTAAACGCCGGCCAACTGTTTTACAACATTATTGCCCTGTTGAAACATAGCGTTATATCTCTTTCAGACGGCCTTGTGCTAAAATGCGGGCCGTCTGAAAACATATATGGTTCAACCAAAATGAGCAAACGCAAAATCGAAACCAACAAAGGCAAAATTCAAGATAACGCCTTGAAAGCCCTGGTTAAATCCAATCTCTTCCGCCACAAGGTGTTTAAAAACAAAAAAGGCAAAGGCGCATACAGCCGCAAAGGCCGCCACAACAACCCGTCAGGTTTTCCTCTCTTGGAAAACCTGATTTTTTATGCCGCCGCCAACCGCCGCCTGCCCCAAGCTTTTATCTTTCCAAGCATTTCTACAGCAGATTCAATGACTTCGATAGAAAGCTGCAAGGCGCAGCAACGCTGTAGCGGAAATTAAGTCAATCCGCCATCACACAATATCTGCCCGCCGCCCGCAAACCCTATCCGATATCAAACCACACACCGGCAACACATAAAAGAAAACCGCAAACGCCAAAAACCTGCCCGACAAAGCATTTAGACACCGTTCAAAAAACCGCAGCCCCTCAGAAAACAAGCAGGCTGTTGATTTTTGCCCGCCATTCACCCGAGGCCGTCTGAATGTTTTCAGACGGCCTCGGGTGCTTTTCCAACTGCCTAGGCCGGCATTGGGGTCAAAACGCACGGAGCCTTTTGAAATGCCCGATGCCGAAACCTTTGCAAAATTTGTTCAGGCCGTCTGAAAGATTCAGCCATCGTTATTCCCACGCGGGCTGGGTAACGTTTTACAGTGTTTTTTTGGGCTTCGCCGAAATCCAAAATCAACTGTTCAGCAGCCAATATTGCAATCCCGCCAATGTTTTGGCATCGGCAATTTCATTGTTTTGCAGAGCAGTTTTAACGGCTTCGCGGCTCATCAGCACGGTTTCGGTGAGCTCGTCTTCATCGTTTTTCAGGGTGCTGCCTTCGCGCACGCCTTCGGCTTGGTAGAGATACATCACTTCATCGCAGAAACCGGGGGCGGTGTAGAAAGTGTGGAGCAGTTTCACGCTGTCGGCGGTGTAGGGCGTTTCTTCGGCCAGTTCGCGCAGGGCGCAGGCGGCAGGGTTTTCGCCGGCATCGAGTTTGCCGGCGGGCAGCTCGAGCAGGGCGCGGCCGCAGGCGTAACGCCATTGGCGCACCAGCACCACTTCGCCGTTGCCGGTAACGGCCAGCACGCAGGCGGCACCGGGGTGGCGAATCACCACGCGGGTGCTTTCGTTGCCGTTGGGCAGGCGCACGGTGTCGCGGGCGATGTCGATAAACGAGCCTTTGAAAATCGGCTCGGAGCTGAGGCGGGTTTCGGCCAGATTCATGGTGTTCCTTTCGGTGGGAATAGGGTTTCGGAGAGAGATAATGCTTTCAGACGGCCTGATTGATTATGTTGAAAAAGGCCGGGCTGTTACACTTTTTTGCCGGAAAGCTTTTGTTTTTGCTGAAACGGCGGTTTTGTGATTTGCGTGTATACCCAAAAAAACATGCCGCCCTGCCGTGCCTTTCGGCAGGTTCGACAATCCTCGAAACCCCCAAACGGGGCTTCAAGCAAAAAACGAAAAATGTAAACAATGCTGGATTTTTCTACCCCGCATGCAACAAAACATCACACGTTTATCTGCCGCTATCGGCTTCGCAAGCTTGCCGAGCCGATAACGGTATTTAAGCCTTTCAGACGGCCTGAAGGTATTTTTGCAGCCCCTGCCTGCCGTTGTGGCAAAACGGCTTGGTGCAGGCATTGCGCACTGCCTGATTATAGCGGATTGGTTTGTGTATTTTCATCTGGGTTCCCATCTGCACGGGAATGGCGGTATTGCGGCAATGGCGGTGCTGAAAGCTTTCAGACGGCCTGAAGGTAGTTTTTGCAGGAAACCCCGGCCTAAGATTTTTGCCAAACGGCCTGGCGCGGGCATTGTGTTCCGGCTTCTCTCCCTTCCGTTACGGTACTGCACTTTGGCTTAAAGAAGGCGGTTTTGCCGGCAGTTGATGCGGCGGCAGAAACGGTTCCGTACTGCCTGCACGGTCTGCGGTTTGCTGCCTTGTGTCAAAAAGGCGAATCTGCCCCGTCCTGTTGCCATGTCTGCCCCGACCGCGCCGCTGTGTTTTGATCCGCATCTTTATCCGGCTGTTTTACGGAACTTTTGCCGGGTGCGCGCGGAACCATACCCGCCGGCTGCATCGGTTTTACATCGGTTCTGCCCTGCCGGCGCGGGTTAGGGCTGCCGGAACAGCCTGTTTTCGCCAACGGCCGCTGCCACGGCACCGGTGAGTTTGAGCATCTGCTGCGGGGCTGTGATAAAGGGCGGCATCAGGTAGATCAGTTTGCCGAACGGCCTGATCCACACGCCTTGCTCTACAAAAAATTTCTGCATGGCGGCCATATCGGCGGGGTGGCGGGTTTCGACCACGCCGACTGCGCCGATGATGCGCACATCGGCTACATTGGGGTGGCCGGCCAGGCTTGATAAGGCCGTCTGAAAATGCCGCTCGATGGCGGCCACCTGCTGCGGCCATTGGTTGCGCTGCAAGATCTGCATATTGGCTTCGGCCACGGCGCAGGCCAGCGGGTTGGCCATAAAGGTGGGGCCGTGCATAAACACGCCGGCTTCGCCGCTGCACACGGTTTCGGCCACACGGCGGGCAGCGGCGGCGGCGGAGAGCGTCATCATGCCGCCGGTGAGGGCTTTGCCGATGCACATGATGTCGGGCTGCACTTGGGCGTGTTGGCAGGCAAACAGTTTGCCGGTGCGGCCGAAACCGGTGGCGATTTCGTCTAAAATCAGCAAGATGCCGTATTCATCGCACAAGGCGCGCACCTGCCGCAAAAATTCGGGGTGGTAGATGCGCATACCGCCCGCGCCCTGCACGATGGGCTCGAGTATCACGGCGGCAATGCTGCGGTGGTTTTGCGCTAAGGCCGTCTGAAACGCAATGATGTCGCCGGGCAGCCATTCGCCGTTAAAGCGGCTTTGCGGGGCGGGGGCGAAGATGTGTTCGGGCAGAAAGCTGCGGTAGAGGCTGTGCATCGAATTAACGGGGTCGCACACACTCATGGCACCGAAGGTGTCGCCGTGGTAGCCGCGCTCGATGGTGAGAAATTTGCTGCGCGCTTCACCGCGCGCGTGCCAGTATTGCAGAGCCATTTTCAGCGACACCTCCACCGCCACCGAGCCGGAGTCGGCCAGAAAAATGCAGTCGAGGTTGGCTGGCAGCATGGTTTTCAGGCTGCGGCACAGGCGCACGGCGGGTTGGTGGGTGAGCCCGCCAAACATCACATGGGGCATGGTTTCGAGCTGCCGTTGCGCGGCAGCGGCCAGCTCGGGGTGGTTGTAGCCGTGTTGTGCACACCACCACGACGACATGCCGTCTATCAGCCTGCGGCCGTCTGAAAGCTCGATATACACGCCTTCGGTGCGCGCAACGGGATAAACGGGCAGCGGGGCGGTGATGGAAGTGTAGGGATGCCAGATATGGCGGCGGTCGAAATCAGAGTCGGCGGATGTAAACATGGCGGTTGGTGTCAATAGAAAAATGTTGAAACCTTTGCAACAGCCGGGCTGCTGTCTGAAAACGGCTTCCTGCCGGCTTTACACGCCTGCCGGGAATGCGGGTGGGCCGGCAAATCTGTAAAACAGGGTTTTTCAGCATTTCAGACGGCCTGAAAACGGCTCCGGAAATTTGTTTTGCAAAGGACTTTGGGTTGTCGGTAAAGGTTGGGTTGGGCTGCTTACCTCCGCAAGGCCAAACGGCTTGTGTTTTTTAGCGGAAACAATGGCTTGGTTTTTGCCATGCTCGAAACTGTGCGGTTTTACTGTCTTGCGGCACGCCCGGCAAACATCCCCAAACGGGTATATGGGTGGAAAACGTAAAATGCAAACAATACGGAAAACGGAGGTTTTCCGCACCGCAAGCCGTCTGAAATTTTATCGGGGCGGGGTTTTCCGCACGGTTTGAACATGGCAGCGTAACCGCAGGCAGTATGGCGGGGCCGTTGCCGCTTCGGCGGTTTGCGCGCTTTAATCAAGGACGCGGTGCCGTTTGGTGTGGCTTTGGTTCGACTAGGTTTTTTCGGTTTTCAGCCCGAAATGCAGATAGCTGCGTTCGGTGGCGGTGCGCCCGCGCGGGGTGCGCTGCAAAAAGCCCTGCTGGATCAGATAGGGTTCGATAACGTCTTCGATGGTGTCGGTGGATTCGCCGATGGCGGCGGCGATGTTGTCCAACCCCACCGGGCCGCCGCCGAATTTGCCGATAACGGCTTCGAGAAATTTTCTGTCCATCACATCGAGGCCTTCCGAATCCACATCGAGCATACCCAAAGCAGCATCGGCGGTGGCCGCATCGATCAGGCCGCCGTTTTTCACTTCGGCATAATCGCGCACGCGCCGCAGCAGGCGGTTGGCGATGCGCGGCGTTCCCCTGCTGCGGCGGGCAACTTCCAGCGCGCCTTCTTCGCCCATATTCAGCTGCAGCAGTTGGGCGGAGCGGGTAACGATGGTGGCCAGGTCGGCTGTTTCATAAAACTCCAGCCGCGACACGATGCCGAAGCGGTCGCGCAGCGGGTTGGTGAGCATGCCGGCGCGGGTGGTGGCGCCCACCAGCGTAAACGGCGGCAGGTCGATTTTCACCGAGCGGGCAGCGGGGCCTTCGCCTATCATAATGTCGAGCTGGTAGTCCTCCAACGCGGGGTAGAGGATTTCTTCTACCACGGGGCTTAAGCGGTGGATTTCATCGATAAACAACACATCGTGCGGCTCGAGATTGGTGAGCAGGGCAGCCAAATCGCCGGCGCGCTCGATCACGGGGCCACTGGTTTGGCGCAGGTTTACGCCCAATTCTTTGGAAATGATGTGCGCCAGCGTGGTTTTGCCCAGGCCGGGCGGGCCGAACAGCAGCGTGTGGTCGAGTGCCTCTCCGCGTTTTTTGGCGGCGGCGATAAAAATCGCCAACTGCTCTTTGGCTTTGGCCTGCCCGATATAGTCGGCCAGGGTTTTCGGACGCAGGGCGCGCTCGAGCAGCTCTTCTTGGGCGGAGATGCTTTGCGCGGTGATGATGCGTTGCGGTTGGGCGGCGGAAAGATTGTCGGTTTGCAGCATAGGTGTTTGCGTGTTGTTAGAGGCCGTCTGAAAGCGGGGCGTATTATTATGACCGGCCTGCCCGGCCATTATAATAATGGTGTCGGCCTTGCACGGGTTATCGTGTTTGCAGCCTGCCGTTGTGCATTGGTTTAAAAGCGTATCGGCGGGGTTTCAGACGGCCTTTTGGATTGCCCGGCGGTGCGCTGCCGCCAAACCAGATAGTCGCGCAGAGGCGGCATGGGCGGGTTGATGCAGTGGGGGCAAATGCCGGCGGTGTCTTCATCATCGCTGCCAATGTGCAGGGCGTTGGGGTCGAAACGCGCCTGCTGCACCACTGCCTGCGCCAATGCCTGCGCCTGCACGGCATCAAATTCGAAACTGCCGAGTATTTCCCGCAGCAGGGCGTGTTCGGCGGCGCTGAAGCTGCGGCTGTTATCGCGAATCAGGCGGATATAGCCGCTGTTGCTGATTTTATCGTGCAGTAAATCGGTGTGGTTGTTCATTTGCCGGATATTCTCTGAAGGCCGTCTGAAAGAAAGCGGGCAGGTTGGGATTATAGCCGAAATTTAAACGTTTACGGCGCAGGCTTGCGCGCGTGTCTTTCACCTGCCTAGAAATGCGCGTATGCTGCGCTTTTTTGTTTGGTTGGAAAATGTTATGGAATCTTTGAGCCGTTTCAGCCGCTTTGTCGGCCAAACTTTTGCTTTGTGGGCGGCACTGTTTGCGGGCATTGCTTTTGCCGCGCCGGAAACTTTCAAATGGGTGCTGCCGCATATTCCGCTGCTGCTGGGTGTGGTGATGTTCGGCATGGGGCTGACGCTCTCGCCTGCCGATTTTAAAATTCTCGGCCGCCATCCGAAAGCGGTGTTGGTGGGGGTGGCGGCACAGTTTGTGATTATGCCGCTCACCGCTTATGCGTTGGCGGCGGGTTTCAATCTGCCGCCTGAAATTGCCGTGGGCGTGATTTTGGTGGGGGCATGCCCCGGCGGCACGGCTTCTAATGTTATCACCTATCTGGCGCGGGGCGATGTGGCGCTTTCGGTGGCGGTAACTTCTGTGAGTACGCTGCTGGCGCCCGTACTCACGCCTGCAGTTTTCTACCTGCTGGCCAACCAGTGGCTGGATATTTCTGCCGGCGCGATGTTCGGCTCGATTGCCCAAATGGTGCTGCTGCCGGTGGTGGCGGGCGTGGCCGCGCATTTGCTGTTCAGAAAGCAGGCCGAGGCTGCGGCAGGGGCATTGCCGTTGGTGTCAGTGGCGGCCATCGTGCTGATTATCGGCGCGGTGGTGGGTGCGGCCAAACCGAAAATCCTCGAAAGCGGCCTGCTGATTCTGGGTGTGGTGGTTCTGCACAACGGCATCGGCTATCTGCTGGGGTTTCTCGCTGCCAGGCTGTGCCGCCTGCCTTTCAGTGCGCAAAAAACACTGGCCATTGAAGTGGGTATGCAAAACTCAGGCTTGGGTGCGGCGCTCGCATCGGCTTATTTCACGCCGCTGGCCGCCGTGCCCAGCGCGGTATTCAGCGTGTGGCACAATATTTCCGGCTCGCTGCTGGCTTCTTATTGGGCGGCCAAGGCCGGCAAAAAGCAAGAAAGCCCCGATGATTCGGCCTAAGACCGTAAAACCAAACTGCCCGTGGTTGAAAAACATGGCTTTTGCCGGCTGCGGAAACGGCAGACCGGGTGTTTGCGCACTTGCTGCATGGTTTTCCGGCTTTGCTGCCTTGTTCCGCCCTATATTGCAGAGAGCAAGGCCGTCTGAAACATTCAGACGGCTTGATTGTTGCCGAAAGAATACACCAACGGCATTGACACTTTCACACACTATCTTTGGTTTGCCCGGCATATTCTGTTTGCGGCGCAAATAACTTTCGGCCGGCCGCTTAGGCTTTGCTCACAAACACCAAATCCCAAACACCGTGTCCCAGCCGCCTGCCGCGCGCCTCAAATTTGGTTTCAGGGCGGTAGCCGGGGGTGGGCGCATAGCCGGCGGCGGTGTTTTGCAGGCTGTCGAAACCGCTTAACACTTCCAGCATCTGAACGGCGTATTCTTCCCAATCGGTTGCCAGATGGATATAGCCGCCGGGTTTGAGCTTGGGCAGCAGCTTGGCCACAAACGGGGCTTGGATCAGGCGGCGTTTGTGGTGGCGTTTTTTGTGCCACGGGTCGGGAAAGAAAATATGAATGCCCTCAAGCGAGCTGTCGGAGAGCATGTTTTCCACCACGTCTACGGCGTCATGCCGCATCACGCGGATATTATTCACGCTTTGCTCGTCAATCAATTTCAAAATATTGCCGACACCCGGGCCGTGCACATCAACGGCCAGAAAGTCGGTTTGCGGCAGCCGTTTGGCGATTTCCACCGTGGCTGCGCCCATGCCGAAGCCGATTTCCAACACTTTCGGGTTGGCGCGGCCGAACACGGCATTCAAATCTACCGGCGCGGTTTGGTAATCGAGGCCGAACTGCGGCCACAGCGTGTTGATGGCGCGCTGCTGCGCGGCGGTCATGTGGCCTTGGCGCAGCACGAAACTGCGGATGCTGCGTTGGTGTTCTGCCGTTTCGGCATCACGGGGCGGTTGCGGGTTGGTCATGGCGGGGCGCAAAAAGGTGAAAAACCGCGATTCTACAAAAATATCGGGCCGTCTGAAAGATAAAAACTTTTCAGACGGCCCGATGCCTGCTTGATTGTTCTGCCCTTCACTTTGCAGTAAACCTGCAAGCAAACCCGCACCTTTCTGGAACCGGGCGGCGGGCTGTATGGATAACGCCGCAACGGAAACACAGCGGGCCCGCAACCAAACCGGCGCAAAGCGGCGTGCCGCAGGCAGCGCAACGGGGCAAAAGCGCGCAACGCCGCCATGATGTAAAGTGGCTTGGTTTGGATGGTTCGAGCCGTCTGAAACAGAGATAATGGTCGGTTTGAATATCTGCGCTTTCATTATCAGGCTCCGGCCTTGATTTTTTACTGCTTAAACCTTATAACCCCACCATCTTCAAACCTGCCGCAAAAGCTGCCCTGCCACATGAGCCATACCGTCCGCCTGCAATTGGAACATACCGACAACGCCGCGCTGCAACGCCTTTGCGGTGCGCTTGATGCCAATCTGAACACTCTTGCCCGCGCGCTCGACATCCAAATCAGCCGCCGCTTTTCCGATTTCACGCTTTTAGGCGGGCTTGCCCACGCCGGCCGCCGTGCGCTGCTTTCGCTGGCCGACACCGCCCGAGAGCGTGATTTGGACGACAGCGATATCCAACTTGCCGCTGTTGAAGCCAAAACCGCCGATGCGTCCCACCAAGAAAAACACCACGGCCAACAATATTATCTGCGCACCAAGCGCGGCAGTATAGGCGGGCGTACACCGCGCCAAAACGGCTATATCCGCGCCCTGCTCAATCACGATGTGGTGTTCGGCCTGGGCCCTGCCGGCACGGGTAAAACTTATTTAGCCGTGGCCGCCGCCGTTGATGCGGTGGAAAAACACCAAATCGAGCGCATTGTTTTGGTACGCCCTGCAGTGGAAGCCGGTGAAAAACTTGGTTTTCTGCCCGGCGATCTGGCTCAGAAAGTCGATCCCTATCTGCGCCCGCTCTACGATGCGCTCTATGATTTGATGGGATTCGACCGCGTAACCAAGCTGTTGGAAAAAGGGCTGATCGAAATCGCCCCTTTGGCCTATATGCGCGGCCGCACCCTCAACGGTGCCTATGTGATTTTAGACGAGGCACAAAACACCACACCCGAGCAGATGAAGATGTTTTTAACCCGCATCGGCTTCGGTGCCAAAGCCGTGATTACCGGCGACTTGAGCCAGATCGACCTGCCCCGCAACATCAAATCTGGCTTAAAAGATGCCAGAGAAAAACTCGCCGGCATCGAAGGGCTGTATTTCCACACCTTTACCAGCGAAGATGTGGTACGCCACCCGTTGGTGCAGAAAATCGTGGAGGCCTACGATGCCGCAGACGGGTGCGGAGAAAAGGCCGAAGGCACGCCGGCATAGTTTTGCGGAGCGGTTGCGCCTGCCTTTCACCGCCGCCGCTTTCCCACAATCACCGCATCAACCCGCACGGCAATCTAGCCAACCCGCTTTATTTTCGGTTTAAGGCACAAACCGCATGCCGTGAAAACAGTGGCAACCGGCTCTGTTGCTGCCCGGGCGGTTTGTAAAACCGTTCACTTTAGGCTAAAGCGCACACGGCAACGCCGCAACGGAAATGAAGCGGATTTAAGACGGCCGGTAAAATCTTCGCCTTGCCATGATTTTAAAGCGGACGGGCTCCCCCTTATTGCGCAATCATGCGGCCGCACTTTGCCGCCCGCTGCTGTTATCGGCTGCCGTGTCTCCATTACCACTCAGGGGCTGATTTTATTCAGCCCCTGTTTTATGTAAACGGCTTTGATTCAAGGCTGCAAAATCCCCGCGCCAGCCTGCGTTCTGAAAACTCAAGGCCGTCTGAAAGAATATTCAGACGGCCTTAGGCTTCTGTTTCACCATAAAATAAGGCAGGTTGAAATTTCGGTAAAAATACGCAGAGCCGTCTGAAATGCCAGAAGCCGTTATTTTATCGGCGCAACTGTAAAACAGGGGCTTCATAACAATATCAAGATATTACAGACTTCCTTCGGAAATCGGGCGGCAGCCGCAGATGGCCGGCATTTTCCAATCAGACAGGCCCCGCCGTTATGCTTCGATGAGCATGCCTTTGGTGGAGGGTATCCGGCCGCCCATACGCGGATCAAATTCCACTGCTGCACGCAGGGCACGGCCGAAAGCTTTGAACACGGTTTCGGCCTGATGGTGGGCGTTTTTGCCGCTCAAATTATCGATATGCAGCGTCATCATACCGTGATTGACCAACCCTGTGAAAAATTCGCCGAACAAATCCACATCAAACCGCCCGATCAAGGCGCGGGTGAACTCGATGTTGTAAACCAAACCGGGGCGGCCGGACAAATCGATAACCACCCGGCTTAAGGCCTCATCGAGCGGCACATAGGCATGGCCGTAGCGGCGGATGCCCGCTTTGCCGCCCAACGCCTGTTTCAATGCCTGGCCGAAAGTGATACCGATGTCTTCTACAGTGTGGTGGTCATCGATATGCAGATCGCCCTTGCAGGTGATGTCGATGTCGATCAGGCTGTGGCGGGCAACTTGGTCGAGCATATGCTCCAAGAAAGGCACGCCGGTATCGAAACGGCTTTTGCCCGTACCGTCAAGATTAACGGCCACGGTAATTTGGGTTTCGCAGGTATTGCGGCTGACCACGGCCGTGCGGCCTTCGGCAGAGTCGAAACCAAGTGCCGGCGCAGAAGCAGCACCCTCCGCCTGCCCGGCTGCGGCCGCACGGGCTGCGGCAACTTCTTTGCGGCGTTGTTCTGCTTCAGGATCGTGCTCGCGGTTCATCCAGCCTTTGCGCTTGCCCATGCCGGCTTCGAGCTTGGCCAACAGCGAAGGGCGGATGCCCCTGCCGTTTTCGTCTTCCGACTGCTGCTCCAGGCGGCGTTTGATTTGCGAGAGCGAAGCCGAATTGTCGTAACCGCAGCGGCGTGCCAGCTCGACCATCGAGCCGGCCTCTTTGGCCAGCAGTTTCAGGTTGTTCAGGTGAAGTTGGGTTTTGTTCATCATACAATCTTTCTGTTCACACAATATTTATTAATGAAACCGGGCTGATGTATTCACACCGGACCGGTTTGCCGTCTGAAAACATCATCAGGCGGCTTTATCAGGCATATAAATCGCGGATAACGTTTAAAACCGCATTGTTTTGTTGCGGCGCACCCACAGTAAGGCGCAGGCATTGCGCCAGCAGCGGGTGCGAACCATGCAGTTTTTTCACCAAAATCTTATTGCGCTTTAAGGTTTCGTGCGCCGTGTCGGCACAAGGCACGCGCACGGTAATGAAATTGGCCTCGCTGGGAAACACTTTCAGACGGCCGATGGCAGAAAGCGCTTGAAACAGGCGTTCGCGCTCGACTTTCAAAACGGTCGTAGTCTGAGCAATTTTGTCTGCATGCCGCAGGGCAAATTTGGCCGTTGCCAAACACAATTGGTTCATATTGTAGGGCGGCACGATTTTCGCCAACTCACGCATCACGCCCGCACAACCGCAGGCATACCCCACCCGCAGGCCGGCAAAGCCGATTTTGCTGATGGTGCGCATCACCACCAGATTTTCAATGCTGCCCGCCTGCGGCAGAAAACTGTCGCCGCTGAAAGCGCCGTAAGCCTCATCCACCACCACCAGTCCTTTGGCAGCGCAGATAACGGCCTGCACATCTTCGCGCTCGAAACCCGTGCCGGTGGGGTTGTTCGGATAGGCGATAAAAATCAGCGCGGGATTATGCTTTTCGACAGCAGCCAACACCGCCGGAAGATTGAGCGTGAAATCTTCGTTCAACGGCACACCGATATAATCCATACCGTATAAAGCAGCATTGTGCCGGTACATCACAAAGCCCGGCTCCACCGCCAACATGGCCGCACCGGGCTTTGCCAGCAGCATGGCAAACAGCTGTATCAGCTCGTCCGAGCCGTTGCCCAACGCAATTTCGGCCGCCGGCGGAACGGCAAAGGCCTCGCGCAAAACCGCCTGCAGGCCGCTGGTTGCAGGGTTGGGATAAAGATGTATCGGCACATTTTTCAGCAGCCCCACCCATTCGTTTAATAACGCTTCATCATCGGCAAACGGATGATAAGGGCTTTCCATCGCATCAAGTTTGATAAAGCCTTCGGGCAAATCAGCCACCCGATAGGCGGTTAAAGCCCGGATATCCGGGCGGATTAAATCGGAAAAAGCAGTCATATCTCGGCTTCTGTAAAAACCGGCGCAGCGGATTGAAACCGCACGCATGGAAAATATAATATTCAGTCTCTCAGCATAACTTTCGATAAATATAACATATTTTTTTATTGAAAGTTAACGTTTCGTTTTATTTTTTCATAGATTTATTTAAAGAAACCTTTAAGCATGGGTGATATGGCAAACCCTCTTCCTTTCCGTTATAGCATCTCTGCACCTTAGCCCAATAAAACCCAATTTCCAAAAGGAAAGCGGTTTCTGCGGTGTTGAAGTGCAACATCTGCCTAGCTTTCAGATACCCGGCTTTCAGACGGCGGTTCGGAGGCGCCGGCGGGGTGTTTGTAGCGGTTGTAGGCAAACAGATATTGGTGCGGGAAACGTTTGATCCAGTATTCCACATTGCTGTTTATCACCTGAGCATCGTGATCCTTGTTGCCGTTAAGCGCGCCCTGCAAAGGCTCGATGTGCAGCACAAAGCCCTGCCCTGCGGGCAAACGTTCGCCTGCAAAAAACAGCGCCCTCACGCCTTTTACCTGCGCGAGTTTGCCTGCCAGCGTCATCGTGTAGGCGGGCTTGCCGAAAAAACCGGCCCACACGCCTTCGCCGCCTTCTTGGGGATCGGGCACATGGTCGGGCAAAACGATGGTGGCCTCACCCGCGCGCAGGGCTTTGATAATCTGCTTCACCCCTTGGATATTGGCGGGGGCGGTGCGCCCTTTACCGCGCACTCTCCCGGCCTGCATCACTTGGTCTAAAATCTTGATTTTCTGAGGCTTATACATGGCGGTGAGCGGAAACGGCAACTGCTCGCTGATATAGCGCCCAGCGATATCGTAGCTGCCGATGTGCGGCGTGATAAGCAGCAGGCCTTCGCCTTTTTCCACCGCCTGCCGGATATGCTCCCAGCCGTGCGCAGCTTTGAACAGCCCGGCCACTTGTTGAGGCTGTCTGAAAAAAGCCACCGGCAGCTCCAGCCCGCCTTTGGCGGTTTCGCGCAGCACGGCTTTCACGGCGGCATCGCCGGCATCAAGGCCGGCAATCTGCAAATTGCTGCGTATCCGCTCGCGGTCTTTGCGGGCAAAATAAAAGCCCAAAACGCCCAATACATCGCCGATGGCGTGCAGCACGCGCAGAGGCAGCACGGCGGCAAGGCGGAACAGCAGAAAAACCAAAGTTTGCATAGCAGGCACCGGCGGATAAAAACGGCATTGTAATGGAAAAGGCTGCAGCACGGTGCGGCCGTCTGAAAGGACTTCGGGCAGGCTTTTCAGACGGCCTTTGCCCAACGGTGCAAGGGCAAAATGCGCCAAGCTGTTTTTCAGACGGCCGGATTAGATGGTGCGGCGGCAAAATGTTGCAAGCAGTTTTCAGACGGCCCCTGCCCTGCGGTATGACCGTCTGAAATGTCTGTCTAAACTCCTTTCATGGCTCGGGCTCGATTCCGCATCGGGTAGGCGTATGTCATGCCGGCAAAGGGTTGTTTGCTGCGCGCAGCTTCCGCGCCCGCTTGCCCGCCCGTTTGCCGTTATCCGACCGCCGGGCTGCCGCCTCTGCACAAAGCCTGGCCAACCGCTTGACTCGATATTTATATCATTGAGTTTCAATGAAAAATTTAACGCCATGCACGGCAGGATTGATAGTGGTTGAAGCCCCGCCGTTCATGGCGGTAGAATCCGCATTTGCCTGATAGGCGCAATGCCTGCCGTATCAGCCCCACGCGCGGAAATGCGCGGTGTTAAAACATGAAAGTGTGTGTATGAGCGAATATGTGTTTACTTCGGAATCTGTGTCGGAAGGCCACCCCGACAAAGTGGCCGACCAGATTTCCGATGCTGTTTTAGATGCCATTCTGGCGCAAGACTCTAAAGCCCGCGTGGCCGCCGAAACGCTGGTGGCCACTGATTTGTGTGTGCTGGCGGGGGAAATCACCACCACTGCCGAAGTCGATTACGAACAAACTGCCCGCGAAACCATCGCCCGCATCGGCTACAACAACCCCGAATGGGGCTTTTCGGCCGATTCCTGCAAAGTGGTGTTGAACTACGGCCGGCAGTCGCCCGACATTGCCCAAGGTGTAAACGAAGGCGAAGGCATAGACTTAAACCAGGGTGCGGGCGACCAGGGGCTGATGTTCGGCTATGCCTGTGATGAAACGCCTGCGCTGATGCCGTTTCCGATTTATTACAGCCACCGCCTGATGCAGCGCCAGAGCGAAGTGCGCAGAAGCGGCCTGCTGCCGTGGCTGCGCCCCGATGCCAAAGCCCAGCTCACCTGCGTGTACGACAGCGAAACCGGCAAGGTGAAACGCATCGACACGGTGGTGCTTTCCACCCAGCACAGCCCCGACATCGGCCGGGAAGATTTGATTGATGCCGTGAAACAACACATTATCTTCCCCGTGCTGCCCAAAGAAATGCTCGCCAAAGAAACCAAATATCTGATCAACCCCACCGGCAACTTCGTTATCGGCGGCCCGCAGGGCGACTGCGGTTTAACCGGCCGCAAAATCATTGTCGATACCTATGGCGGCGCGGCTCCGCACGGCGGCGGCGCGTTTTCCGGCAAAGACCCCACCAAAGTGGACCGCTCCGCCGCCTATGCCTGCCGCTATGTGGCCAAAAACATCGTGGCCGCAGGTTTGGCGCGCCAATGCCAGATTCAGATTTCCTACGCTATCGGCATTGCCGAACCGACCTCCATCGCCATCGACACCTTCGGCACCGGCGAATTAAACGAAGCCGAATTAATCAAACTGGTACGCGAACATTTCGATCTGCGCCCCAAAGGCATTATCCGAATGCTCGACCTGCTGCACCCGATTTACGGAAAATCCGCCGCCTACGGCCACTTCGGCCGCGAAGAGCCGGAATTCACCTGGGAGCGCACCGACAAAGCCGCCGCCTTAAAAGCCGCATCGGGCTGGTAAAAAATCTGCCGCCCTTCTGCAAAGGCCGTCTGAAAGATTGATGTTTTTCAGACGGCCTTTCACACCGGTCGCCGGTATGGTGGTTTCGCCCTTTATTTCCGTTACGGCATTGCTGCGCCTTGCTCGAAACACACGTCTTTGCCTGCCCAAGCAGCAGAATCGGGGCTGCGCCGTCTGTAGCTTACTGCCCTGCCTGAAAATAAAAAGCACCCTACCGTTAAATCGAAGCAACGCCCGGCAGCGGAAAAGCGGAAAACGGTTAGGCAACATCATGCGGCTGCCATTGTTTCCGCAGCCGTATCATTGGTAAGATACGGGCGGCAATTTCCGATTATCCACCGCCAAAGGAGAACAAAATGAATGCGTTACCCTGGGAAATCCAACTCGCCGCAGCCTCCGTTACCGGCTTTGCCGCCGGCCTGCTGGTAATGTGGCTGGTTTTACGCCCGAAAACCGGCCGGCACAAACAGGAGCGCGAAATGCTGATGCAGGAGTTCGGCCGGTTCCGCCGCCAAGTAGACGAACATTTCGTAGAAACCGCCGCCGCTGTCGATGAATTAAACCGCAGCTATCAAAAAGTTATCCGGCACTTAAGCAGCGGCGCCCACTCGCTGATGGACAAAAAAACTCTGCAGGAACAACTCACCAAGCGCGGCAACGCTTCCATTACTGTGGCTTATCTGGCCGCCGAAGCCGCCGCAACGGCCGACACGCCCGAAACCGCCGCCGTTACCGCCGATGCCGTTGCCGCTCCGCAGCCGGATGTCGATTTGGACGAGCAAACCCCTGTGAGCGATGCCCCGGTGATTACCCCGCCTCCGCTGGCCGGTGATGCTGCGCCGCCCGAAGCAGACCAAACCGGGGCTGCCAAACAAGAACATGCGGCTGAAACGGTGTCGGAACCCGCCGAATCCGAGCCGGCCTCCGCAAACACAGCATAAGTTTGCGGCAGATGAAAAGCGTGCGGCCGGGTTTGGTTTATGGTTACGGCTTTATTTTTATCAAGCAGCCGCACCCGGTTCTGTCCCGGGTATTTTGGTTCTAAAAATACGGCATGCCGATGCCTTGGAAAAAATACCCCGAGGCCGTCTGAAAAACTGATATACCGCCATTAGTTTCGCCGGTCCGCTGCGTTACCCTGCACAGCAGGCATCCGGTGAAAAGATTGAAATATCAGTCAACCCAACACTCAAATGCCAACAACTGCGCGGGGCTGCTTCATTTCCGCTAAGGCATTGCTGCTGCCTTAGTTTTAGGCAAAAATGGTTTTGCCGGCCGCTTAAACGGCAACAGAATCGGCTCCATACCGTTTTGCGCTGCCTGCGGCCTGTTGTTTTACGCCAAAAATGAAGCGGGTTCGCGATGGTCAAACCGTGCCGGATGATGCAGGCGGGTTGCCCTGCCCGCCCCAACCCCGTTTCTGTCTCTGAAATTTTCCGCCTGCCCGGGCGGCAGCAGAACGGATTCTGCACTGCCCGCGCGGCCGCAATCCCGCTGCCTTGCCCTCTTCGATTCGGGTGCGGTTTCGTTATCCATGCTTTTGCAAATATGCCCGGGCCGAAACCTTTGCAAAACTACTTTAAGGCCGTCTGAAATGCTTAAATCCCGCCATTAGCTTCGCAAGTCTGCTACGCTGATGACGATTGTTGAATGGCTCAGACGGCCTAAATGAATTTTGCAAAGATTTCAGGCCGTCTGAAAATATGTTCAAACGGCCTGTTGTGATACAGACGGTGTATTTCAAACCCGTTCGCCGCGCAGCGAGAACGTGTAGGCTTCGGTGATTTTCAGATCAATCATTTGGTTGATCAAATCGGCGGAACCTGTGAAATTCACCACACGGTTGTTGGCGGTGCGCGCCTGCAGCTGGTCGGGATCTTTTTTAGAAATGCCTTCCACCAGGCAGCGCTGCACGGTGCCGATCATGGTTTGGTTGATGCGCGCGGTTTCGGCCTCGATCACTTCGTTGAGTGCCTCAAGGCGGCGCACTTTTTCTTCGTGCGGCGTGTCGTCGGGCAGGTTGGCGGCGGGCGTGCCGGGGCGCGGGCTGTAAATAAACACAAAGCTCAGATCGAAAGCCATGTCTTTCACCAGCTTTAAGGTTTGCTCGAACTCGGGCTCGGTTTCGCCGGGAAAACCGACAATAAAGTCGGAGCTCAAACACAAATCGGGGCGGATGGCGCGCAGTTTGCGGATGATGGATTTGTATTCCAGCGCAGTATAGCCGCGCTTCATTGCTGAAAGTACGCGGTCGGAACCGCTCTGAACCGGCAGGTGCAGGTGGGAAACCAGTTTGGGCAGATCGCGGTAGCACTCGATGATGGCATCGGAAAATTCGCGCGGGTGGCTGGTGGTGAAGCGCATGCGCTCGATGCCGGGGATTTCGTGTACGATGCGCAACAAAGTGGCAAAATCGCAAATTCCGCCGTTGTCTGTTTCACCGCGATAGGCGTTTACATTCTGCCCCAGCAGATTGATTTCTTTCACGCCCTGCTGGGCAAGATTGGCGATTTCGGTGAGCACATCGTTTAGGGGGCGCGAAAACTCTTCGCCGCGGGTGTAGGGCACCACGCAGAAGCTGCAATATTTGGAACAGCCCTCCATAATCGACACAAATGCGCTGCCGCCTTCCACGCGGGCGGGCGGCAGGTGGTCGAATTTTTCGATTTCGGGAAAGGAAATATCCACTTGCGAGAGGCCGGTGGTTTCTTTGTCGATAATCATCTGCGGCAGGCGGTGCAGGGTTTGCGGGCCGAACACCACATCCACATAGGGCGCACGTTTCACGATGGCTTCGCCCTCCTGTGAGGCCACGCAGCCGCCCACGCCGATAATCAGGTTGGGTTTTTTGGCTTTCAGGGGTTTGACGCGGCCTAAATCCGAAAACACTTTTTCCTGCGCTTTTTCGCGCACGGAGCAAGTGTTGAAGAGAATGATGTCGGCCTCTTCGGCCTCGCCCACTTGCACCAAATCTTCTCCCTGAGCGAGCACGGAGAGCATTTTTTCGCTGTCGTATTCGTTCATCTGGCAGCCGAAGGTGCGGATAAATACTTTTTTCATATCAAACGGATAAATGGTTTACTGGCGGGCGGCACGCTGCTCGAAAGCCTGCTTTTCGGCATCGGTGAGCACCCAGATTTCGCTGATGTTGCCGGCTTCGTTGCGGCGCACGGCAACGGCTTTGCCGGTATGGCCAGTGAGCTTGCCGCGCACAATAAAGCGGTTGCGTTCGTCTTTGATGCGCAAATCATGGGTGGCGGTAAAGGTTTCGGCATTGCCGTCAATCCAGCCTAGAGTGAGGATTTTCAACCAAGAAAGGCCGCCGTTGCCCAATACAATCTGCGGGTATGCCACCTGCTTCAACACGGCCACATCCATATCGGCCGGCACGGTGCGTTGCGCCCAGGTTAGAGAAGAAAACAATAAAATCAAAAGGGTAAATAATTTTTTCATGATATTTTTCTACCGTAATGTGAGTAATACAGCGGGGGGGGGATTATAACATAGAGAAGCAAGGCGTAATCTTTGTTTCCAATAGAGATTTATCTTGGCGGCCGATTTGCTCCGGTTTGCCGGGGAGTGTCTTCGCCTGCCTCCCGTGTCGGCAAGATGGGAGCCTGCTACGGATAACGGGGGGCACAATGATGCAGAAGAGCCGGAAACAGGCCGTCTGAAAACAGTCTGCACAGAAAGTTTTGCCGATCCGTTGATACAGAATATGGAATGACTCATTTGAACCACAGGGTAGGTTTGCCGTTTTTAAATATGCGCGGCGGCAGACGGTGTGCAGGCGGGCTGTATGATCTGCAACGGGTTCGGCGCGGCGGCTCTTGAAAATCCGAAAATCCGTCCTCAATAAGAACGTTCAGATTGAAGAACATTCGGGTTGGAAGCTGCTTCCCGCCTGCATTGCGGCGGCATTTCAGACGGCCTGTCTGTGGAAATTGCAGCCTTTTGCCTGCATATTCTGCCGGTTATAGTCAGCCCGCTTTATTGCCGTTGCGGCATGGCTGCGCTCCAGCCCAAAGAATGGTTTTGCAAGCCGCCCAAACGGCAACAGAACCGGCTGCGGCTTGCCTTGCCGAAAATAAAGCGGATTCACTGGTTATGGTTATTATGATGCCGATGCCCGTTCCGGGAGCTTTGACACTTCGGCATACCAAACCGCGCGGTATACAAAAGCACCCAAACCAGCTCACTCCGACACCACCGACACCTGGATTGATTATGCCGCACACCCTCCCGCTTACCGAGCCCGCCGTTGCCGGGCTGCCCGCAACCTTTTACCGCCGCATCCGCCCCGAGCCGCTCTCCCAACCTTATTGGGTGGCGCAAAATCACGCGCTGGCGGCAGAAATGGGCTTGAGGCCGTCTGAAATCTTCGACAACCCCGACAATCTGCTCTATCTGGCCGGCAGCGCGCCCGCCTACAACCCCACGCCCATCGCCACCGTGTACAGCGGCCACCAGTTCGGCGTGTATGTGCACCAACTCGGCGACGGGCGCGCGGCTTTGCTGGGCGAGAGCGGCAGCGGCGGGCAACGCTGGGAATGGCAGCTCAAAGGCATGGGCAAAACGCCCTATTCGCGCTTTGCAGACGGCCGCGCCGTGTTGCGTTCCAGCATACGCGAATACCTCTGCTGCGAAGCCATGCACGGCCTGGGTATCGCCACCACGCGCGCACTCGCGCTCACCGGCAGCAACGATGCGGTGTACCGAGAAGAAGCCGAAACCGCCGCCGTGCTCACGCGCATCGCCCCGAGCTTTATCCGCTTCGGCCACTTCGAATATCTCTACCACACCGGCCGGCACCACAACCTGCCCGTGCTGGCCGACTTTTTAATTGACCGCCACTTCCCCGAATGCCGCCGGGCCGATAACCCTTATTTGGCGTTTTTCCAAACCGTTTCGCAGCGCACCGCCGCCCTGATAGCCGCCTGGCAGAGCGTGGGCTTCTGCCACGGTGTGATGAACACCGACAACATGTCGGCACTCGGGCTCACCATAGATTACGGCCCGTTCGGCTTTCTCGACCACTACGACCGCCACCATGTGTGCAACCATTCCGACCACGAAGGGCGCTATGCCTACAACGAGCAGCCCCATGTGGCACATTGGAACCTGATCCGCTTCGCCTCCTGCCTGCTGCCGCTGGTGCCCGAAAGCGCACTAACCGATGAGTTGGAACGCTTTCCCGAAGCGTTCCAGACAGCCTATACCGCCAGAATGCGCGCCAAAATCGGCCTGCAAACCGAAGAGCCTGCAGACCATGGGCTAATCGGCGATATGTTTGCCGCCCTGCAAGGCAGAAAAGTAGATTTCACCCTGTTTTTCAGGCACTTGTCTAAAATCGGCAACACCCACGGCGAACCGCCGCCGCCCGAGCTGGCTTCCCTGTTTGAAGGTTCCGCCGATGCCTTTGTCCACTGGCTCGGCCGCTACCGGGGCAGGCTGCACGCCGAAAACAGCAACCCCGAAGCGCGCGCCGTGCGCATGAACGCCGTCAACCCGCTGTATATCTTGAGAAACTATCTGCTCGAACAAGCCATCACACAAGCCAAAAACGGCGACTTCCGCGAAATCGAACGCCTGCACCGCTGCATGCAGAACCCGTTTGAAGAGCGGCAGGAATTTGCAGATTTTGCCGAACGGCCGCCGCAATGGGCAGGCGGCATCTGCGTGAGCTGTTCGAGTTAGCCGCTTAGCCGCTGCGCCCGTTTCAAAAAGCCGCCGGCCGTCTGAAATACCCAACCGCTGCCGCACACGCGAGCCGAAATCCGATCTCGCCCTGCAAATGCCTAAAACACTTTTTCAGACGGCCTGCGTTTTTTGATACTGCCGTGCCTGTCTCATACCCAATCGGTTCATGGCAAAACTTTTTCAGACGGCCTCAGACTTTGCGCCACCCACTCAGGCCGTCTGAAATACCCAACTGCTGCCGCACACGCGAGCCGAAATCCGATCTCGCCCTGCAAACGCCTAAAACACTTTTTCAGACGGCCTGCGTTTTTTGATACTGCCGTGCTTGTCTCATACCCAATCGGTTCATGGCAAACTTTTTCAGACGGCTCCAACCTTTGCCCCCCGCTCAGGCCGTCTGAAATACCCAACCGCTGCCGCACACGCGAGCCGAAATCCAATCCCAACTTCACACGTTATGGAATGTTGTTTTTTAAAATCCGCACCCGCCAGCGCGGGAACGGCGGCAAATAAAACGCTATGATATTTTTGAATGATGCAAAAGCCCAGGGCTGCCGTTTATCCCTGCTATAATCCACATCTTTGCCCCCTGCCCCAGGCCGTCTGAAAATATGAATACCCGCCCCACCCGCATTCTCGGCATCGACCCCGGCAGCCGCGTTACCGGCTTCGGCGTGGTGGACGTGCGCGGGCGCGGGCATTTCTATGTGGCCTCCGGCTGCATCAAAACCCCCCCGAATGCGCCGTTGGCCGAACGCATCTCCGTGATTGTGAAACACATCGATGAAATCATCACCGCCTACCGCCCGCAGCAGGCGGCGGTGGAGCAGGTGTTTGTGAACGTTAATCCTGCCGCCACGCTGATGCTCGGTCAAGCGCGCGGCGCAGCGCTCGCGGCGCTGGTGATGCACGGCCTGCCCACTTTCGAATACACCGC
Source organism: Neisseria musculi (assembly GCF_014297595.2). NCBI lineage: Bacteria > Pseudomonadati > Pseudomonadota > Betaproteobacteria > Neisseriales > Neisseriaceae > Neisseria > Neisseria musculi. The sequence continues at coordinate 1,749,119 of NZ_CP060414.2, forward strand.
CCTGCAAGTCAAGCAGGCCGTAGTCGGCAAAGGCAAAGCCGCCAAAGAGCAGGTGCAGCACATGGTGGTGCAGATGCTGGCTTTGTCGGGCACGCCGCAGGCCGATGCTGCCGACGGCCTGGCCGTTGCCCTCACCCATGCACTGCGCAATCAAGGCCTGGCCGCACAACTGCAACAAGGCAGCCTGCAAATCAAGCGCGGGCGTTTTCAAAAAAAATAACCCGAAACGGAAACCGGCAGTTTCAGACGGCCGCAAAACCTGCAAACACCAACCTGCAAATCTGCACACATTTCATGGCAAATCCGATAAAACCCGGCACAAAGCAAACCGCAAAGAGCGTGAATTTTCTGACACTGCCTCATTACATTGCTGCGCCTTAGCCCGAAGAGAACAGTGGACTCGGACCTTTTATTTGAGATTAATCCTATCATGATAGTAATAATGGATATACTCATATTTCAAGCCGCCAAAACAGCAACAAAACCAGTTCTGCACATTTTTCTGCGGCCTTCCGGTATTTGAAATATGTAGATTCACCATACCCGCCTCCTGTTTTCAGACGGCACCAAGCCTTTGCAAAAATACTTGATGCCGTCTGAAAAACCGAAATACCGCCATTCTGCTGTAACGGAAATAATGGTAAATAAATTTTTGGTGCTGTTTTTGAATCTTGCCTATTCTAAACCTACTTGCAGTAAAGCCGCACCGATTCACTACAAAACAAACGGTATTTAAGATGAGGCAGGCAGCTGTATCAAACGGAATATCTGCGGCAGGCCGCAGATACAAACCATATAGGGTGCGGCAGTGCTATAACTTTAAAACTAACCGGCTATCGCAGAAGCATTCCGCCCACGACACTGCAACCTCCGGCCGCTGCAGCGTATCCTGCAGAAACAATACGGCAAAGCCTGCGGCCTTTTGTTATACAATCCGCTTTTTTCCGAAACCACTGTAAAACCTTATGAAAGCCATGATTCTAGCGGCCGGGCGCGGCGAGCGTATGCGCCCGCTTACCGACACCTGTCCTAAACCCTTGTTGAAAGTGGCGGGGGAGCCGCTTATCGGCCTGCATCTGCGCCGCCTGCGTGCCGCCGGCATAGTCGAAATCGTTATCAACCATGCCTGGCTGGGTGCGCAAATCGAAGCGGCCTTGGGCTCGGGCGCGGCTTACGGCGTAAACATCCGCTATTCTCCCGAAGGGGAAACCGGCCTGGAAACGGCAGGCGGTATCGCCACTGCGCTGCCGCTGTTGGGAGAGCCGTTTTTGGTGGTGAACGGCGATGTGTTGGCCGACCTTGATTTTCAGACGGCCTTTGCCGCAGCCGATTCCCTGCGCCGGCAGCGCAGGCTGGCGCATTTATGGCTGGTGCCCAACCCCGCGCACAATCCGGAAGGTGATTTTATTTTGCAGGAAAACGGTGCGGTGGTGGCGGCAGACGCAGTCGGAGAGCGGCTCACGTTTTCCGGCATGGCAGTTTACCATCCCGATTTGTTCCGCCACACACCGCCTCACCGGGCGGCCAAACTTGCCCCGCTGCTGCGCGAAGCCATGAATGCGGGCTTGGTTTGCGGTGAAAAACACACCGGCCTGTGGCTGGACGTGGGCACGGTGGAGCGGCTGGCCGAAGCAGATAAATTAATGCAGGGCAGAATGGGCTGCCGCTGAGCGGCTTTGCCGAAAACTTCAGGCCGTCTGAAAAACCTGTTTTCAGACGGCCTGAGATGTAAGAAATCCTCGCGTTGTTTACACAACAGGTTGAGAAAAATAAGCCTGTAAAACCTCAAAAGGCGTATCGCCCTTCAAGCCCTTATGCGGCTTAACCGTATTATAAAAATTCACAAAACGGCACAATTCCTTCTGCCTGTGTTCCGAATCCATAAACGGAACTTTGTCATGCCACATTTCCATCAGGGTGCGGATTACCCGTTCTGCCTTACCGTTGGTCTGCGGTCGGGCAATACGGGTAAACTTCTGGTTGATGTTGTTCTGCACACAGGCAACCGCAAACGGATGCGACGCATTGCCACGGTATTCCATGCCGTTGTCCGAATAGGCGCATTCGATGGTATAAGGACAACAGTCAATCACATCACGCAAAAGGAACTTGACCGCACTAGCCGCTGTACGGTCGGGCAAAATGGCCGCATACAGTTCGCGGGAATAGTCGTCAATGGCGACAAACAGGTAATCTCTCGAGGCGGTTGCTTTTTGGTTTTGCAACAAAGGCAGTCGTTTGGTGTCGAAATGCACCATTTCGCCGGGATAGGATTTGTTGTAGCGTTTGGCCTGTTTCTTGAGCTTTTCTTCGATATTTTTTTCCACTTTTGCCAAACGCTTCATTCCGTATTTGGCCTGTTTGAAACGTTGTTGGTGCTGTTTTGTGGTGCGAGCAGCTGCAGCCGTGCGGCCTTTAGGATGCGGTAAATGGTAACCCCGCTGACTTGGTATTGCCGGGCCAGTGAGGTAACGGTGATTTTATCCTGCGTATAGGCGCGCCAAACGGCTTGGCGTTGGTGCGGGGTAAGGCGGGTCTTTTTATGGATGTTCATGGCAGTATTGTCTTTCAAATACTGTAAACAACGCTAGAGTTTCTTACACCTGAGATTTTTGCAGAACTCCTTTCAATATCTTAAAACCCCTGCATCATACCCGGGCTTGGCTCGGGCATCCTTTTTTTCAAAAGAAGTGCAGAGATACCCGGGTCAAGCCCGGGCATGACGGAAAAGCCTTTTGTGATAGTTTTTTGAATTTTGCAAGGGTCCCAGCCCGCCTGCTTCCAAGCGGGCACGGTTCAAAATTTCCCGTACCCGGCAATCACATATTTGCCGGCGGTGTTTTAGACAGCGTTGCCGCCGCCATTCGGGAGCATCACGGTTTTAGCCGTTGATTTTCACCGAACCCGCGGTTGCCACATTGGCGGTCCGATTCATATCGGGCAGACCGATGCCCTTGGCCGCCGCATCGGGTTTGCCGCTCCAAACCCAAAATTGCGGGAATTTCCTGCCCTTATCGCTTTTACTCCGGTTAAAACGAATGCTTGCGGCACAGCAGGCGCAACCGGCGGGTGCGCCGCCTTTTATGGTCTGAACATGCCGCGCCGGTAAAATCGGGCATTGCATTTGCACACACCGCGCCTGAAGAAAACCAGGCCGTCTGAAACGTTTCAGACGGCCTGCTTCGCATGGGAACCGTGCCGGCACACTAGGGTTTGCGCTGTTCAAACAGCCAATCGCGTATGCCTTCGATGGTGTAGGCGATGCGCCAGGTGTGAGTGTGGTTGGCCGCACTGCTGTCGGTTTGGCCGGCGGGCACCACCGTGCCTTTCTGCAAAACGGTGTAGTTGATGTCGGCATTTTGGCTGCCCACCGCCCGCGCTTCGGCATCAAACTCTGCGGCGGCAGACAGGCCGCTCCATATTGTACGCACCACTTTGGCACCGCCTTTTTCAAGAACGCCGGCAACAACGTTCATGCCCGGGTAGGCTTTTTCATCGCCTTCGGCAACCATCATCCACATTTTGCCTTTCGCCGGCAGAGCAGCTTTGACGGCATCCCACTGCGCAGCCACAATGTAAGAAGCGGCAAAGAAATCAGGGTGTTTGCCGCCCATCGCCATTACCGCCATGCCGCCTTCTGCCTGGCCGGTAGCGTAGCGGCGCGCAGTGTCGATGCTGTATCGTGTTTGCAGATGTTTGATAAGATTGATCACAGCATCCGCATCATTGGCGGCTGCAGTTTTGCCGTTTGCGGTTTGACGGCCGAACTGCGGTGCCAGCACAAACGCTTCATTTTTGGCCTGCGACTCGGGCGAAGCCCAAACCACCGCACCCAAGCCCTGTTGCAGGGCGGCTTTAACATCGCTGCCGGCAATGCCCTCATCGTGGATAAACAACACCAGCGGATAGGTTTTCTTCGGATTGTAATTTTTCGGCACAAACAAATTGTAATGAACGGTTGCACCGGTTTGCGGGTCGGCAAACGAAGCCTGTTTGAAATCGTCCACCACCAGATTCACCGCCGTTTTGCTCTGCCGATCATTACCGTCGGCGGCAATGGTGTTACCCCTCGTGTCGGCAATATCGCCGGTTTGGGTAACTTTCAGCTCGGGCCTGCGGCGGATAATGTCGCGCCCTTCCATACCGAAGGCTACGGCATCTTCATCGTTTTTAGAAAGCTCCAGCACCACATAGCGGCCGTTTTTAGGCTGCTCGGCAGTAACCGGCGCATTGTTGGCATACACTTTGGTTACCGTTCGGTTTGCCACGGCGAAATCTTCAGACTGCAACGAAGCATTGCTAATTTCGGCCGCGTATTTCACCACAGCAGCAGTAATTTTCTGGCCATCGCCGAACACTTCGGTTACCGCAGCCACTTCCTGCACAGGGTCGGCCGCAGCAGCATGCTCGGCAGGAAACACGGAAGATAAGGCCTGGCAACCCGACAAGGCCGCGACCAAACCGGCAGCAGCTAAAACAGCAGTGATTTTTTTCATAATCCATACTTTCAGAAAAACCGGCAGGGCATGATGTACCACTATAACCGCTCCCCCGAAGTTTGTGTGCACCACCATACGGAACGGCGGTTTTATCGCCTAAGCGTTAAAAAATCAAAAAAGCCGTCTGAATATTTCAGACGGCCTTCCGTATCGTGAATCTGCACTTTTTCGATACTGTTAAGGCCGCCGGCAATGGGGGCGCGGGGATGGGGCAGCGGAATTGGGCGGATTCAATGTCCGGCCGCTCACACCACGATGGCGCCCAGCGAGTCGGTGGGTTTGAATGCGGCAAATATACCCTCGATAATGCCGACAATGGTCGGGATAAACGTCCAACTGAGTAGAAAATATCCTATCCCCATCCACACCCGGCCGGCGCAGAATTTGTGTACGCCGAAGGTGCCGAACAGCAGTGCCATCGCCACATAAAGGGCTTTGTTGCAGGTGTGCGGATAAGATGCGGCATAAGAAACAGGAACATTCGGGGCGTGCATGGTTTTTCCTTGCGTTGTGGGGTGTTTGAACATTTTCCAAATGGTGTGCGCGGCTTTAAATTCAAAGTGTTTTTTCGTAAAAACAGGCAAACGCGCTGGTTTAATTTTGAAATCCGCCCTGAAACGGAAAGCCGGTTTGGCCGGTGCTTTTGGCCGTCTGAAAGTTTTCAGACGGCCTCGGTATCAAAACAGAGCCTTCACCGCTGCTTCGATATTGCCGGCACGCATAAAGGTTTCGCCGATGAGAAAGGTGTGTACGCCGTGGTTTTGCATCAGGGTTACGTCTTCTTTATTGCGGATGCCGCTTTCGGTGATGACGGTTTTGCCTGCAAGTGCGGGCAGCAGCTCGAGCGTTTGCTGCAGCGACACATCAAATGTGTGCAGATTGCGGTTGTTTACGCCCCAAAGCGGTGTAGTGAGGTTGCGGCATTTTTCCAGCTCGGCGGGGTGGTGCAGCTCCAGCAGCACCGCCATGCCCAATTCGTGTGCAGTGTGTTCGAACTGCTCCAATTCGTGCGCCTTAAGCGCGGCGGCAATCAGCAGCACTGCATCGGCACCCCAGGCGCGCGCTTGGTAAAGCTGATAGTTGTCGATGATGAAATCTTTGCGCAACACGGGCAGGGTCGCGGCGGCCTTCGCTTGTTTGAGGTAGTTTGGCGAGCCTTGGAAATATTGCTCATCGGTGAGCACCGACAAGCAGGCTGCGCCGGCACGCTGATACGCCTGCGCAATGGCGGCGGGGTCGAAATCGGGGCGGATCAAACCTTTAGACGGGCTGGCTTTTTTCACTTCGGCAATCACTGCCGGCAAGCCGGCGGCATGTTTGGCCGCGATGGCTTCGACAAATCCGCGCGCCGGTTCGGCCGCCTGCGCCTGTGGCTTAAGCTCGTTTAGCGGCAACGCGGCTCGGGCGGCGGCGACTTCTTCGGCTTTGGTGGCGAGAATTTTGTTTAAGATGTCGGACATGGCAAACTTTCGGTCAGATAGGTTTTCAGACGGCCGCCTGCATCAGGCCGTCTGAAACGGCGCGGAATCGGCAGATATTGGCAAACAGATGCCGAAGTATAAAAGATAAGGCCGTTGGAAAGCCACCGTTTCAGACGGCCGGCACCCACACGCCGAAAGGTTCGCCCCCCGACAGGCAACACCCGCACACCGGTGTCGGCAAACGCCGCCGCACATACCGCTCCGCTCTGCCAACGCCGCCAACCCGCGCCTGCAAACGCTTACAGTTTGAATCTCCATACCGACAGCAAAAGTGATGCCGGTTAACCGCCGGGCTGCATTTCGGGCAAACATTACCGATGTGTGGCCGACAACATCATGCCGCTATCGTGAATTTACTGTATTTTCGGCGCAGGGCAAGCCCCAAACCATACAGGCAGTACAAAATTTTGACGAGGATTCAGCAGCGCATAAAACCGTTCTCTTTGAGACGGGATGGCGGCACCATCATGGAAATGCAGCGGGCTCTCCATAGCGGCGGGCGGAGGGTATAACTGCCACTGCGCGCCCATATCCGGCCGTTTGCACACACCGGCCGTGCAACCGTGTGGTAGCGGCGGTGCCGATAATATGGCTGCATTCGCGATAACCCGTGGAAAAAAGCATCATAAAAAATGTAGAAAAACCCGGCTTGGTTTGCACTTTCCGTATTCAGTCTGAAAACCCGTGTCAGGGTTGTGAAAAGCTGCAAGAAACACCGAAAAGTACGGCAAAGCCGTGTAGTGCTTGGGGATACTCAAAATTACGGAACCGCCGTTACTGCAAAAACAAGCCGTTTGACACAAACAGCGCAAACAGCCCGACTTTTCCGACACACAAAACAAACAAGCCGTCTGAAATATTCTGCCGCAGAGCCTTGCGCACGGCTATAATCGGCCGCACCATGTGATTTTTAACGATTCAGACGGCCTGAACCGGCGCCGTCCCGGAAGCCCCTATGACCCACTATTCCCTCTTCGCCACCTGCCCGCGCGGCCTTGAAAGCGTTTTACAGCAAGAGCTGCTCGCGCTGGGCTGCGGCCAAATCAAACCCACAGACGGCGGTGCAGCCTGCAAAGGAGCGCTGGAACAGGTTTACCGCATCAATCTGCATTCGCGCACCGCCGGCCGCGTGCTGCTGCAGCTGGCCGAAGGCGGCTACCGCAGCGAAGCCGACATTTACACCCTCGCCCGCAATATCCGTTGGAGCAGCTGGTTCGGGCTGGAACACACCTTCAAAGTGAAAGTGGAAGGCAGGCACGCGCGGGTGAAAAGCCTTGATTTTACCGCCCTGAAAATTAAAGATGCCCTGTGTGATGCATTCCGCGATGCGCTCGGCTCACGCCCCAGTGTCAGCAAAACCCGACCCGATGTGCGCATACACGCCTTTATCGGCGGGCAAACCGCGCAGATTTTTATCGACACCAGCGGCGAAGCCCTGTTCAAACGCGGCTACCGCCAAGACACGGGCGAAGCCCCCCTGCGCGAAAACCTCGCCGCCGGCCTGCTGCAGCTGGCGGGCTATAACGGCACGCAGCCGTTTCAAGACCCCTTTTGCGGCAGCGGCACCCTCGCCATCGAAGCGGCCTGGATTGCCCTGCGCCGCGCCCCCGGCCTGATGCGCCGTTTCGGCTTTGAAAAACTCGCCAACTTCGATGCCGCCCTGTGGCAGAGCCTGCGCAGCGAAGCAGAGCGGCAGATTCTGCCGCAAACGCCCGCGCCAATCGCGGGCAGCGACAACGACCGCCGCATCATCGGCACCGCCCAAGCCAACGCCGAAGCCGCCGGCGCGGGCAGCCTGATTCGCTGGAGCGTGCAGGAAGCTCAGTCTGCCCGCCCCAACGGCGCAAACGGCATCATGGTTTCCAACCCGCCCTACGGCGTGCGGCTGGCCGAAGTGCAGGCGCTGCACGCGCTTTACCCGCAGCTGGGCACGTGGCTCAAACAGCACTACGCGGGCTGGCGCGCCGGCATGTTCACCGCCGACCGCGACATGCCCAAACTGATGCGCCTCTCGCCCAAACGCAAAATTCCGCTGTTTAACGGCAATCTCGACTGCCGCCTGTTTCTGCTCGATATGGTGGCGGGGTCGAACCGTTAAGGCTGTCCTATCCCCTTTTCCGTTACGGCGTTGTGCGCCGCAACTCCAAAATAACGGTTTTACCGGCACGGGCGGTTATAAAACCGGTTCCGCATTATCCGCGCTGCCTGCGGCCTTGCACGAGAATAAAGGGATCCGCCTAACAGAGAATGTAAAAATGCCCCCTTTTCACGGGGTGCAATATATCAGGCCGTCTGAAACCCAAACCGGCCTGCGCCGCACCAAATATCCGAAACATCATTCAGGCTAAGGTTCCGGCAAAACCCGGCCGTCTGAAATGCCCTTTTTCATCATTCCCGGGCGGCACCGCTCCGATGGCGCAACACACCGAAACCAAGCAGGGGAAGCGCAAGGCCGTGCTGTATCGTTTCTGTATCGTTTTATGATGTTTTGCCGTAAACCTATTACCCATAAAAAATTATCCATAAAAAACTGCACCCCGAAAATGGCTTGGAAGCCGATTTTCGGAGTGCAGTTCATCGCAGACAGACCCGCTTTCCATATCAAAAAAGCCGCACTTTGATGTTGAACCTGCGGAAATTTTCAATCTGCGCGCGGACACCGTTAAGCAAGCGGTTAATGGTGGTGCCGGTGGCCGCGTCCGCCGTGATGTTTGTAATGCGCGTGCGGCGGGCCGTAGTGGCGTTTGTTACCGTGGCCGTAATAATGATGATGGTGGTGCGTTATATCGCGGTAAACCACGCGCTCGGCCGCCTTGCGCTTTTGGTTGCGTTTGGCGTAGAGATTGCCCGCCGTACCGCCCAATGCCGCGCCGATCAGCGTGCTTTCCATATTGTTGCCGGCAGCACTGCCGATTACGCCGCCCACGGCAGCACCCACAATCGTAGCCGTGGTGCGGTCGGACATCCGCGCCTGCGCCAGCGGCGCCAGCACCAGCGCCGAAGCAGCCAACACGGTTATCATAGATTTGCGGACCATATTCATAAAACACTCTCCGTATTGTTTCGGGAAAACGGTTGCCTTTTACCACACAATGCGGCAACACCCGATAAAATGCCGACAAACGGCCTGTTTCGGCCACCGGCTGCATCATACCTGCAATCTATTTAAAGATATGCACACACAATGTAATATTGCGCAGCCCCCGGCTACACTGCGCCTTCCATACCGAACCGCCGCCTTCAGACGGCCGGCACCTTACAACGGAAACCCAAACCATGCCCTACTGCTACCGCCGCACCCTGCCCGCCGCACCACTCGACATCATCGGCGATGTTCACGGTGAAATCGACGCCCTGCAAGCACTGCTGCACCATCTCGGCTACCGTGAAAACGGCAGCCACCCCAAAGGCAGAAAACTCGTGTTCGCAGGCGATCTGTGCGACCGCGGCCCCGACAGCCCGGCCGTGCTCGCATGGTTTTGGGAAATGCACGATGCAGGCAACGCCTTCACCGTTTTGGGCAACCACGAACTCAACGCCCTGATGCACGACCCCAAAGACGGATCCGGCTGGTTTTTTCCCGAGCGCGCCGCCAAAGATGCCGCCCTTTACGCCCCCTGGCACACCCTGCCCGCCCACGCGCGCCACGCGCTCGAAAGCCGCCTGGCCGAGCAACCGCTGATATGGGCGCGCAGCGATGTGCGCATCGTCCACGCCGCCTGGCTGCCGCACACCTTTTCCCGGCTGGAAGAAGCGCGCGGCGAAAGCCTCACCCAACAATACCGCCGCTTCGACCGCGAGCTGGACGCGCAACTGCAAACCGCCCCCTGGTATGCCGACTATCTGCGCGAACAGCAGCGTTACGCCGAAGCCGCCCAAAACCCGCATCAGACACCGCCGCCCATGCCCGCCACCGCACAATACGAGCTCAACCGCAGCCGCCTGCACCCCATACGCGCGCTCACCAGCGGCATCGAGCAGCCCGCACCGCAACCGTTTTACGCAGGCGGCCGCTGGCGTTACACCGCCCGCTGCGGCTGGTGGAACAGCTACCGCGAATCCGTGCCCGTGTTAATCGGCCATTACTGGCGCAGCTGGCGGCCGCAGCCGGGCAAGTCCGGCCGCGAAAACATTCTGCCCGCAGCGGGCAATGCCTGGCACGGCGCAAAGCGAAATGTGTTTTGCACCGACTTTTCCGCCGGCGCGCGCTGGCGCGACCGCAAACAGGGCATCCCGCCCGCACAATCGCAGTTCCGCCTGGCGGCTATGTGCTGGCCGGAGCGGGTGTTGGTGTTCGACAACGGCGATATCGAGCAAACGGTTTAAGGGTTTGGCCACGATACAGGCCGTCTGAAATCATGTTTTCAGACGGCCTGAGTGTTGCAAAAGGCTGGGTTGCAGAATGCAGAAAACTCTGCAAGAAGTTTATCGGCCGTTATTCCCACACAGGCGGAAATCCAAATGTTCGGCATCTGCGCATCTGTTTTAACCGATATTTCAAACTCTCATCCCCATTGCTGCACGCGCCGGAACAGCGTTATGGCGGAAACAACGGTATTTCAGCCTTTCAGACGGCCTGAGGTATTTCTGCAAAGCCCCCGGCCTATATCATTCGAAACAGGGTTGCCCTAGCGGGAAACCTATGTTTTCAAGTTTGGAACGGTTGGCTTGAAGCGGTTTTTGTGAAAAGGATTCAAACGATAACACAGCAGGCCGTCTGAAAAAAAGCTTTCAGACGGCCTGCTGTGTTATCGTCGAGTTGTTTATCCGACCATCTGAACAGCCTGAATGGCGGTAAGCGCAATGGTGTAAACGATGTCGTCCACCAAAGCGCCGCGCGACAGGTCGTTTACGGGCTTGCGCAAGCCTTGCAGCATCGGGCCCACGCTCAACACGTTGGCGTTGCGCTGCACGGCTTTATAGGTGCAGTTGCCGGTGTTGAGGTCGGGGAACACCAACACGGTGGCCTGGCCGGCCACTTTGCTGTCGGGTGCTTTGGATTTGGCCACGCTGGGCACGGTGGCGGCATCGTATTGCAGCGGGCCGTCCACATCGATATCGGGGCGTTTTTCGCGCACGAGGGCGGTGGCCTGCGCCACTTTTTCCACGGCGGGGCCTGCGCCTGAGGTGCCGGTTGAGTAGGAAATCATCGCCACTTTGGGCTCAATGCCGAAGGCTTTGGCTGAATCGGCAGATTGGATGGCGATGTCGGCCAGCTGCTCGGAGGTAGGCTCGGGATTGACCGCGCAGTCGCCATACACCAGCACTTGATTGGGCAGCAGCATAAAGAATACGCTGGAAACCAGGCTGGCGCCGGGGGCGGTTTTAATCAGTTGCAGGGCGGGGCGGATGGTGTTGGCGGTGGTATGTACGGCGCCGGACACCAGGCCGTCCACATGGTTTTGCGCCATCATCATGGTGCCCAACACCACGGTGTCTTGCAGCTGTTCGCGTGCCTGCTCGGGGGTTAGGCCTTTGCTCTTGCGCAGTTCGCACATCGGCTCGACATATTGCTCGACCAGGGTGGCGGGATCGATGATTTCCAATGAATCGGGCAGGGTGATGTGGCGTTCTTTGGCAACGGCCTCCACTTCTGCGCGCGGTGCCAGCAACACGCAGCGGGCGATGCCTTTTTCGTGGCAGATGGCGGCGGCCTGCACGGTGCGCGGCTCTGCTCCTTCGGGCAATACGATGCGTTTGTCGGCACGGCGGGCGGATTCCATCATGTTGACGCGGAATTGCGCAGGCGACATACGGCCGGTTTTCTTCAGCAGCAAATCGGTGTCGGTAACGTTTTGCGAAGAGCCGAAACAGGCCAGGCCGGTTTTTTCGGCCACGGCGGCCCCTACGCCCGCATCGGCATTGCCGTCAAGAATAAAACCCGCCAGCACGCCCGGCGCGGTGGCATAGGCTTGTTTGGCGATGTTCAGCTTGTTGGTGAGATGTTCGATGTCTTCGTTGTCGGAAAACACGGAAAACACCACGTTGGCATCAAGCGACAGGGCCAGTTCGAGATTGCGGGTGGAAAGAAACAGTTTTTCCGCATCGGGTTTGATGCCTTTGATAACGATATTTTCGGCGTTTACTTGGGTAACGCGCGACACCAGCATATCGAGCCAATCATCGTATTTGCCGGCACACAGCATTTTTTCGGCTTCGCCGCTTTCGTCAAGCGCGCGGAAAACGGCGGCATCGGGCAGGGCGGCGGCAACGGCCTGGGTTACGGCCCAGCCGTCTGAACGGGCAGATACGGGAACAATCAATACGGTAGCCATAAATAATCCTTTTAGAAACTGAAACCGGAAAGGGAAAATCGGGAGTTATTTTATCACTTTGATTAGGCGGTTTATACCCGTAATTTTTGCGCGGCCGCACTCAGTTTGCTTTATTGTTTGAAATCAAGCCGCTGTGACGGGCGGAAAAAGTATACGCCATACCCGGGCTTGAAGCGGTTGTCTCGGGTTACCGTAAGCTTTGAGATACCCGAGTCAGGCCCGGGGATGACGGAACGGCTACTGAGCAAGCGGTTTGAGATCTTGGCAACCATGCCTTAACAGGCCGTCTGAAAAAAGACGTCTGAAATATTTGAATCCCGCCATCGGTTTCGCAAGCCCGCTGCGCTGCCCTTTCGCCGGCAGGAATCCGGGTTGAAAAGTTGAAGTATTGTTTAAACAGACACTTGAATACCAAACGTCTGAATTCCCGCCCTGCTCTAAAATGACGGTGAACGGGTATTTCAGACGGCCTCAATAACTTGCAAAGGTTTCGATTTTAACTTTTTAACTATGGGCAGAATCACGCTGTGAAGTTTACGGCACACCTGCCCGGTGAGTCGGCCGCCTTCTCTGCAGCCGCATAGCGGGGCGCACCAATCATGCGGGCAACGGCGTGTTTTTCCATGTATTCCGACATATCGATGCGGAATTCGCCGCCGCCGGGCGGTTGCAGTTTTTTTTATAGATAGGGCTGCAGGGTTGTGCGCAGGATTTCCATATCGGTGATTTCGGTGATATTGGCTTCGCCCAAGCGGTTCAGCCCGATAAAACGCATGGTGCCGTTATCTACTTTTTTATCGTGCCGCATATGTTCTATCCACTTTTCAAAGGCAAAACGGGGCGGGGCAGCGGGCAGGCCGGCCTGTTTCAGCAGGTTGGCAATGCGTTGGGTGTCGGCAGGTTTCAGACGGCCTAAAGTTTCCGACAGGCGACAGGCCAGCACCATGCCTGCGGCCACGGCTTCGCCGTGCAGCCATACGCCGTAACCCATTTCGGCTTCGATGGCATGGCCGAAAGTGTGCCCCAGGTTGAGCCATGCACGGATGCCTTGTTCGGTTTCGTCTCGGGCAACAATATCGGCTTTCATTTTGCAGCAATGATACACGGCCTCCGCCAACAGAACGGGCTCCTGCCGCATGAGCGCGGGCATATGCTCTTCCAGCCAGGCGATAAAATCACAGTCGCCCAATGCGCCGTATTTGATAACTTCGGCCATGCCGGCGGAAAGCTCGCGTGCAGGCAGGGTGGCGAGTGTGCTTAAGTCGGCAAGCACCGCGCGCGGTTGGTAAAACGCACCAATCATGTTTTTACCCAACGGATGATTAATGGCAGTTTTGCCGCCTACCGATGAATCGACTTGGCTCAGCAGGGTAGTGGGCACTTGGATAAACGGTATGCCGCGTTGGTAGGCGGCAGCCGCAAAGCCGGCGATGTCGCCGATCACGCCGCCCCCGAGGGCGATTAACGTGGTTTTGCGGTCGGCACGGTTTTGCATCAAACCATCAAAAATCAGGTTGAGGGTTTGCCAGTTTTTATACTGCTCTCCATCGGGCAGCACAATATCGAAATACCCGATGCCAAGCCTGCTTAAAGCCGTCTGAAAAGCGGGCAGATGCAGCGCTGCAACGGTTTCGTTGGTAACGATGGCGGCTTTTTGGCTTAAGTAAGGTTTGAGCAGGATGTCGGCTTGGGCAATCAGGTTCCTGCCAATAAAAATGGGGTATTGGCGAGTGGGGGTGGCTACGGTCAGGGTTTGCACGATGGCGGCTCCGTTTCTATCGGGTTACGGAAAATACAACAACAGGGCTGCGGTTATCAGGCATGCCGTCTGAAACCTTATCGTGTTTCAAACGGCTTTTAAGATATTTTCCAAAGGTATCGGCCTATTATGCCGCACATTTCGACTGCGCCCTAAAAGCCGTTTGCTTATTTTTTATCGTTGCAAACGGATGATGCAGGCGGCTGCGTCCACGCCTGCAACAGATATTCGGCGTTTTTATGGCAGCTTTGCCGGTTGGCTTCGATAATGATGTGCGCGGCGGAGCGGTAAACACTGTCGCGCAGATTGTACAGCTCCCGCAATTTGGCCAGGGGATCTGCCACTTGCAGCAGCGGGCGGTTGGTGTCGCAGCGGGTACGCTCGATCAGCACCTCGGGGCAGGCGTGCAGATAAACCACGGTGCCGCGCTCACGCAGCCTGCGGCGGTTTTCCTCACGCAGCACCGCGCCGCCGCCGGTGGCCAGCACGATGTTATCCAACGCGCTCAACTCGTTTATCACTGCGGTTTCACGATCGCGGAAGCCCTGCTCGCCTTCCAATTCGAAAATGGTCGGAACCGACACGCCGGTGCGCCTGCAGATTTCTTGATCGCTGTCGTAAAAAGGGCGGTTCAGCATTTGGGCTATATGCCTGCCCAATGTGGTTTTGCCCGCCCCCATCAAACCGATTAAAAATAAATTGCCTGCTATGTTTTCCATAGCAGGCATTGTAAACGAAAATATACGCAAAGTATTTATTTAAATTTTAACCCAAGGTCCATGCAGAAGGACAATGACTATTAATTACTTGTATCATTTTTAACTCATTTTGAAGTGATCCATATCCATCCTTATATCTGCTACGTTGATATTCACATATTGTTAGCTGTTGGAAGCCCCCAATGAATGCGGTTCTTGAACCCGTAAACCACCATTGTCCATATCGGATATTTTCTGTTAGTGCAAAGCTTAAGTCTGAAAAAGCAATTAACATAAATGATAATATGAATGAGTGTGTAAATTTTTTCATAATATAGCAGCTCCTTTTGTATTAGATTTAGTACCTCAGATTACTACCAACATTATCTACGATACGTGGTGTAATAAAAATAAGCAGTTCTTTTCGAGTTTCTTTTCGGGCACGCGATTTAAACAGATTACCTAATACAGGTATATCTCCTAACACAGGTACTTTAGAGATAGTGTTACTATTATCTTCTTCATAAATGCCCCCAACAATTAGAGTTCCTCCATCTTCGACCATAGTTTGAGTTTGGAGGCGCTTAGTACTAATACAGGGTTCACCAGATTGATTACATGAAAAATTTGGTGAATCTTTGTTGATTTTTACGCTCATGATTATATGCCCATCAGGTGTAATATTAGGTGTTACAGTTAATCCCAATACAGCCTTTTTAAATGAAGTAGATGTCGCTCCACTTGAAGTTGCTTCTTGATAGGGAATATCCGTCCCCGATTCAATGGTGGCTTCATTTCGATCTTGAGTCAGTACACGAGGATTCGAAATAATCTTACCCCTTCCTTGTTCTTGCATTGCAGCCAACTCCAAGCCCAGCGCACCCGATGAAACCGCACGAACCAGCGCAATGCTGGAAGTGGCGGCAGAAACCGGCAGGCTGATATTCGGATTCATGGCCAGCGGCGAGGCAGAAGGAATCGTATTCGAGCCGCTGAGAATCGTATTGGCTCTTGCCAGGTTGTTGTTATAGTTGGTTGTGGTGTTGCCGGTTGCATCCGCCCAATTGGAAGCCCATGAGGAGCGGCCGTTAATCCCGGTATAGCCGAATTTGACGCCGATGTTCCGTGAGAAACTATCTTCTGCTTCAACAATCCGGGCCTCCACCATCACTTGGCGGGTGGGCACATCAAGCTCGTCAATCAGCTTTTGGAATTTTTGGATAACCGTGCGGTTATCGGTAATAATCAAGGTGTTGGTGGCCGGGTCGATTAACGCGCTGCCGCGTCCGCTCAACAATGTGTTGCGGTCGCTGCTGCTGCCGCTTTCGTCTAAACGCAGGATTTTGCGGAACTCTTCTACGTTTTTATATTTCAACTGGAATGTTTGCGACAACAAGGGGCCGAGATCATCGATTTCTTTTTGCGCCTGCAAGGTGGCTTTATCTTTAGCCAACAGCTCTTCACGGGGCGCAACATTAATGATATTGCCCTGGCGGCGCATATCGAGATTGCGCGCCTGCATCACCAAATCCAATGCCTGATCCCACGGCACATCTTTCAAGGAAAGCGTCATTTTGCCGTTAACGGTGTCGCTGGCAACGATATTCATACCGGATTCTTTGGCGAGAATCTGCAGAATGGTACGCACTTCCACATCTTGGAAATCTAAAGAAATTTTGCGGCCGTTAAACGATTTGTTGGGTGTAGCAGACAAACCCTGCGAAGCGATGTTGGCTTTGCGGCTGATTTCAAAACTGAAGCGGCCATTGGCGGATTGTGTGTCTACATCCCAGCTGCCTTGGTTGCGGATAACCAGTTGGGTATCGTTGCCGATGCGTTTCATGGTTACGTTGCGGACGGGGGTGTTGAAATCGCTTACATCCAAGCTGCGTTGCGCCTGGGCAGGCAGCGGGTAGTTTTTCAGCGTAACGGTGATGCGGTCGTTCTGTTTTTTGATATCCGGCTGGCCGGTAAAGCCCAAGGCATTCAACTCAACAATGCCTGAGTTGCGGACACCTTTACGGAAATCGATATTGGCAGATGCAACCGCCTGCTCGCGGCGGGGCGGATGAACTGCAGCAGATGCGGCCGGGTTGGCGGGTTGTTGCGGGGTCCGGGTGGTTTGGCCGGCCGCCTCACTCACATACACCCACACTTCATTGCCTTTGATTTCGGTGTTGTATTGGCCGGCTTTGTTCAAACCCAACAGAATACGGGTACGGTCATTGTTTTGGGCGGCTGTGATTTGGTTAATCAACGGATCGGCGTATTCCAACACAGGCTGCGGCAATTGCACGTTGGTGTTGCTGAAATCCAGAGCGATACGCGCAGGTGTGGTGGTAATGAAGCCGCGCGGAGTGGCTGCATCTTTATCAAATTTGATTTTGATGATTTTCTGGTTATTTGGCAAAGACGATACGTTGATATCGGTAATGTTGCCTGCAAAGGCCGTCTGAACGGCAAAGCCGATGCTGATGGCGGCAAATATTTTTTTAATGTTGCGTGAGTTCATGAGTAAGCCCCTTGTTATTTGTTGGTTTGAGCGGCGTTATTGTCTGCACTGCTGCTCAACGGTAGTTCTGCTTTTCGGTAAGTCCAGTTGCCGTAGGTATCTTCTACAAGCTCTGTAATCGTAATCAGGTCGGCTGTGATGCTTTGAATCCGACCGTGGTTTTGGCCGATGTAGTTGCCGGGTTGTACGGTATAAACATGGCCGTCGGCCTCCACATAACCGGTAACCCGGTTTCCTTTGCTTAAAGTGCCTACATATTTCAGCGTTTCCAAGCTAAAGTTTTCCAACACTTCTTTCGGACGGCTGGCATTCGGTGCGTTAGCCCCTTGTTGCGCGGCATTCAAACGCTTGCTGTCGAAAGCATTCAGGCCGCTGTGGTTAGGCGGTGTATAGGTTTTGGCCTGGCTGACTGAAGGCGCTTCAAAGGGAATCACTTTCAATTTGGATTGCTGGCGGGTTTCGTTCATCCATTGGTTCAAATCTTCGTGAGCCGGGGTGCAGGCGGATAACGCCAATATGCCTGCGAGCAGTATTTTGTTTTTCATGATGGTTCTCTCAGGAGTTATTGGGGTTTCTGTGCTTCGCTGGCTGCTTTGGCTGCTTCAAGCTCGGCTGCCACTTCTTCGGCAGGGCGAGCTTTATAAGTATTGGCCGTGGCACTCAGGGTCAGCAGGTTGCTTTTGTCGTCTTTATTGCTGATTTTTAATGACTCCAAAGTAATAATCCGCGAAAGAGTGCCGACATCTCGAGCAAATTGGCTGATTTGGCTGTATTTTCCGGTGATGGCGATTTCATACGGCAAAACCTGGATAGGCCCGTCATTAACCGAGGCTCCGGGGGCAACGCTGTCCATACGCAGCCCGTTGGTGGCGCCTGCCTGATGAAGCTCCTGAATCAGATTGGGAATTTCGGCATCGGTGGGCAATTGCTTAAGCAAAACGTTGAACGATGAGCGGATGGCATCCAATTCAGCTTTCAGGTTATCCAAGTTTGCCGCTTCGATACTTTTTTTAGTGTAGGTTTCTTTCAACTCGATTTCTTTGGCGCTGGCAGCGTCCAAAGCTTCCAATTGAGAACGGAAAAGGGCAACGTAGCCCAAAACCAAAACACCTGCGACCACCAAACCTGCCAAAGCCAGCTTGCTAGGCATATTCAGCAAATGGAGCGTTTTAATGTCTAGGTTTTTAAGTGAGTTTGCAGCCATGTTTTATTTCCCTTGTGCGGCGGTTTCGGCTTGGGCGGGAGCCTGGCCGTTTGCTGCCGATAATGTGTAATAAGCTTGGTTTAAAAGTACTTTCAATGTAAATTCTTGTGCGTTATCCACTTTTTTGATGTTTAGCAGCTCCGGTTGCATGAAGATGCCCGTACTGGGGATGGAACGCATAAACATGGCGATTTTGTTGTCGCTGGTGGCTTTGCCGCTGACAGTATAGGTAGTCGGATTCTCGGCATTAATGGCTGTCAGGTAAGTGCCTTCGGGAATCAATACATTGAGCGTGTCAATAATATAGGCCGCCTGAAACCTTTTTTCCTGAAGCTCTTCTACCTTTTGCTTTCTGGCAAGAAAATCTTCTTTCTCTTTTTGCAGCTTGTTGATTTCAAGCAAGTCTTCTTCCAACTTGGTAATCTGCCGGCTTAAGAATTCATTACGCTCTTCCTGGCTGCTCACGGCGTTGCCGATACCTAAATAAGTAAGTGCCGACAAACCGATACCTGCCAACAAGGCAAACAGCATCAGCGTTTTAAACTGTTGCTTTTTCTTTTGCTGAATCTCTTCACGATAAGGAAGAAGATTAATCTTGGTTAATTCAATCATGTTACAGTCCCCTTAATGCCAAGCCAAAGGCCAGTGTTAAAGTCGGTGCATCTATTTGTAGTTGTGGGATATCTACTTTACTGCTGTTATTTGCATACAGAATCGGGTGCACACATTCGGTGGCAGTATTGGTATGCGAGAAAATGGTTTCAGCCAAGCCTGGTTGCTGTGATGCGGTGCCGGTAAGCAGGATGTGTTTTACGTTGGAATATTGTTCGCTCGATTGCGTAGCATAGTAAAACTGCAATACCCGTTGTATTTCTTGAGCCACTTGGATATTGAAGCGGTCGGCAACAGCACTTTGGTAATCAGAGGGCTTGGCAGAGGCATTCATCATTTGGGCGGCTTTTTCTTCGGTAACCTGATAAGTGCGCTGAATGAGCTGGTTGAGCTGTTCTGTGCTCACCGGCGTTTCCTGCCGGTAAAGAATTTGGCCGTTTTGGGCGATCACCGCGTACATTTGGGTGGCATGAATGCCGAAAACAGCAATTTTTTCATGCTCGAGCTCGGGAGCATGCTGGTTAATCCAAAAAGAAAAGGCATTGTTTTGCGCGAATAAGTCAATATCCATGGCCGCAAGCGGCAAATCTGCACTCTCAAAGGCTTCGATGCGCGGCTCTATGTCGTCTTTACGGGCAGCGGTCAGCAAAACACGTTGCCCTGCAGGTATAACGGAAGTGCCGACTGTTTGATAATCGAAGTTCATTTCTTCAATAGGCGCAACTTGGGAAACTTCGAACTCCGCAAAACCGTCCAAATCCAAATCGGTTTCTTTCGCGTTATAAACAACGTTTTCAATGGTAGCCAAGCTCTGTGGCAAAGCTGCAACAAAGTTCTTGGCAGAAGCGTGAAGCTGCGCATAGGAATGTTGCAGATATGTAACAAGCTGTTCGTAGTCTTGTATTTTATTGCCCTTGATAATATTTTTAGGCAGCTTGGTGATAACGTATTTTTCCAACTGGATTTGGTTTAAACTACGCCCTGATAATTGCACCATCTTGATGGCGTGTTGGCCGATATCGATACCGACCGCTGAGCGGTGGCTGAGGTTGGATGACGTTTTACTATTTGTATTCTTTTGTTTTTTTGCTAATTGCATGATGTAACGTCCCTGTTATGTGGAGTGAGTAACAGTTGTATCTTCCGTAACGGATTTCATACGGGTTTACAAAAACATAACCTTGTATTGATGAATCTTTACCTATTTTACTTGATTTGATGCTTTTAATGGTAACTTTATTAATTAGTCATGATTAAAAAAATTATAACGACCTGTATAGGTTTGATTTTGGGCTTGGTTTTGTTTGTTGTAGGTTTGGTTGCAATAGCTATTTTGGTTACCTACCCCAAACTGCCTTCATTAGATGCCGTACAACACTACCAACCCAAAATGCCGCTGACGGTTTATTCTTCCGATGGCGAGGTTATCGGTGTTTATGGCGAGGAAAGGCGGTCTTTCACCAGAATCGGCGATTTTCCGCAGGTGTTGAAAAACGCTGTGGTCGCCGCCGAAGACAAACGTTTTTATGACCACTGGGGCGTGGACGTTATCGGCGTGATGCGCGCGGCGGTAGGAAATCTGACCGGCGGTGTGCAGTCGGGGGCAAGCACCATCACCCAGCAGGTGGCACGCAATTTTTATCTGAGCAACGAGCGTACCTTCACCCGTAAATTCAACGAAGCGTTGCTTGCTTATAAAATCGAGCAGTCATTAAGCAAAGATCAGATTCTCGAGCTTTATTTCAACCAAATTTATCTGGGGCAGCGCGCCTATGGTTTCGCGGCCGCTTCACAAATTTATTTCAATAAAGATGTCAAAGATTTAACCTTGGCCGAGGCCACAATTTTAGCCGGCTTGCCGAAGGCTCCGTCAACATTCAATCCGATTGTCAATCCTGAGCGTGCCCAATTGCGCCAGAAATATATTCTCAACAATATGGTTGGGGAAAAGATGATTACACCGCAGGAACGCGATGCGGCTTTGGCAGAAGAGCTGCACTACAAGCGTTATGTGCAGAAAATCAACCAAAACGCCTTGTATGTGGCTGAAATGGTCCGCCAAGAGTTATACGACAAATATGGCGAAGAAGCTTATACACAAGGTTTCAGGGTATATACCACGGTAAACTCCGCCAATCAGCGCGCAGCAACCGAAGCATTGCGCAAAACTTTGCGCGGTTTCGACCGCGGCAGCAGCTACCGCGGTGCGGAACATTATTTGGACCTGAGTAAAACCGATGATGCCGAAGAAACAGCGGGGCAATATCTGTCAACGCTTTACACGGTTGACGGCATGATGCCGGCAGTAGTGCTTGAAGCTTCCCGAAAAGGAGTGAAAATCCAACTGCCCAACGGCAAGCAACCCACATTAGACACGGCCGCGCTCGGTTTTGCGGTCAAGGCCGTAAACAACAAGAAAATGGGCGATGCGCAAATACGCCGCGGTGCAGTGATCAGGGTGAAGCAAAACGGCAAACGCTGGTCGGTGGGGCAGGAACCCCTGCTGCAGGGTGCCTTGGTGTCGCTCGAAGCCAAAACCGGAGCCGTCCGCGCGCTGGTAGGCGGTTACGATTTCCACAGCAGAGCGTTTAACCGCGCCACACAAGCACAGCGCCAGCCCGGGTCGTCTTTCAAACCTTTTGTTTACTCGGCAGGCCTGGCCAAAGGCATGACCATGGCCACCTCCATCAACGATGCGCCGATCAACCTGCCGGGGCAGGGTAAAAACGGCACGGTTTGGAGCCCGAAAAATTCAGACGGCCGTTACGCCGGCTTTATCACTCTGCGCCAAGCCCTAACCGCCTCGAAAAATATGGTTTCTATCCGTATTCTGATGTCTATCGGCGTGGGCTATGCGCAAGAATACATCCAACGCTTCGGCTTCAGGCCGTCTGAAATACCCGCAGGGCTTTCGATGGCATTGGGCACGGGCGAAACCACGCCGATCAAAATGGCTGAGGGCTATACCGTATTTGCCAACGGCGGGTATAAAGTGTCTTCTTATGTTATCGACCGGATTTACGATGGACAAGGCCGTCTGCGCGCCCAGATGCAGCCGCTGGAAGCCGGACGCAATGCCCCTCAGACGATTGATCCGCGCAACGCCTTTATCATGTATAAAATGATGCAGGACGTTGTGCGTTCGGGCACCGCCGCCGGAGCCAGGGCATTGGGCCGTTCGGATATTGCCGGCAAAACCGGCACCACCAACGACAACAAAGACGCATGGTTTGTGGGCTTCAACCCCGATATAGTAACAGCGGTATATATCGGTTACGACAAACCGCGCAGCATGGGCAATGCGGGCTACGGCGGCAGAATCGCCCTACCCGTGTGGGTGGAATATATGCGTTTCGCGCTCAAAGGCGTGCCTGCTGTCGGCATGAAGGCTCCCGACGGCCTGGTTGCCCGCGGCGGCGACTTCTTCTTGAAAGAACGCCAAACTACCAACCCCGACCTGCCGTTGGATAACCGTTCGAGCCGCCCCGTGCGCAGTGACGAACGCGACACCGAGGTGGGCGAAGGCAGACAACGCCCCTCTGCGCCGCAATACCGCCCGATAGAAACTCCGGTGGAGCCCTTAAACAGAGAAAGCGGAGAACGGGGCGAAAGCGGTGCCGACCAAGCTCCCGCAAGGCCGCCGGCACAGTCTTCACAGTTGGATAACTTATTCTGAAAAACCATCAAACCAAGGCCGTCTGAAAAGTTTCAGACGGCCTTTTTCAGACGACTCCGATGATTCCCCCGCCAATTCCGCCTACATTAATCATATTTACAAAACCGATATAGCGAATCCCCCTTCATTTCCCGTGCCGGACGCAAACCTCAAACCATGCGTAACAGGCTCTGTGCTTGGGCGGCCGGCCAAAACCTCCTCCTTTGCGCCGAGGTGCGGCAACGCCGCAACAAAAATAAAGCGAATCCGCCACCGCCCGCAGCTGCCGTTCAGACGGCTGGCATAATTGCAAAAACGCCCGCTTACCGGGCCGCCCGGCCAAGCAGGATGCCGGGAGGAAATTCACAGGCGGCAGATTTTAAACCGGGCCGTCTGAAAGCCTGTTTTCAATGCTTCTGCAAATAGCATTGAGATTCACAGCGTATTGGAATAATATTAGCCGCTAAACAGCCGATATACCATTACATCAGAAAAACAACGGAGAACCGTCATGCCCCACCCCTCGAAACACGCATCTATGAACATCAGCCTGATTCAGGCGCGTGAAGCCCTGATGACGCAGTTCCGCCCCATTCTGCACAACGCCGGCCTAACCGACCAACAATGGCGCATCATCCGCCTTTTGGCCGAAAACGGTACTTTGGATTTCCAAGATTTAGCCAACCAAGCCTGCATCCTGCGCCCCAGCCTCACCGGTATTCTCACCCGTCTTGAAAAAGCCGGACTGCTGGTGCGCCTGAAACCTTCCAACGACCAACGCCGCGTTTATCTGAAACTCACCGCCGAAGGCGGGCAGCTTTACCATTCGCTCGGTGCCGAAGTCGATAAGTGCTACGACCGCATCGAAACCGTGTTTTCAAAAGAAAAAATGCGGCAACTGCAAAGCCTTTTGACCGAACTCTCCCGCATCAGCGGGCATCTCGACCAACCATAATCCCACCCATGACCGACACACACACCGCAACACACCCCCTGCAACAGCCCTTTCGCGATGCTATGGCCTCATTCGCCGCCGGCGTTCACGTTATCACCACAGACGGCAACGCGGGGCGCTACGGCATCACCATGACCGCTGTCGCCCCCATCACCGACCAGCCGCCCACCATGCTGCTGTGCATTAACCGCCAATCGGCCATCATTCCCATACTTTCCGCCAACAACCACTTGTGTATCAATGTGCTATCTGCCGGCCAGCAAGACATCGCCGAACACTTCGCCGGCCTTACCCCGCTGTCGCCCGAAGAACGCTTCAAATACCATATCTGGCACCGCGGCCAAACCGGCCAACTGCAGGTGGAAGGCGCGCCCGCCCACCTGCACGGCAAAATCACCGCCCGGCACGAAATCGGCACCCATCATGTGTTTTACGTGGAAATCAACGAAATCAAAATAAGCAACACCACCGAACCGGTGCTGGTTTACCTCCGCAGAAACTTCAACAGCCTGAAATAAAGCAAGGCCGTCTGAAAAAATGTTTTCAGACGGCCTTATGGCAATTTCCCTATTCTGCCGAATGCTGCGCCTTATGCTGCAAAGCTTCCATATCAATAACCCTGTCGGCCGACTCTATCGTTTCCTTGCGGTGCGCCACCATGATTTTGGTGATATTCAGAAACTTCAAATTGTTATTAATCGCCTGCTCGTTTTCCATATCTAGATGGCTGGTTGCTTCGTCGAGAAACAGGATTTTCGGCTCGCGGTAAAGTGCCCGCGCCAGAATAATCCGCTGCTTCTGCCCGCCCGATAGGGCGTTGCCCATGTCGCCGATCAGGGTTTCGTAACCCATCGGCATCTGCATGATGTCTTCGTGTATCATCGCCATCGCCGCGCATTGCACGATTTTCTGCTGGTCGGGCGTTTCGTCGAAAAAGCAGATGTTTTCGCTGATGGAGCCGGCAAACAATACGTCATCCTGCGTTACGGTGCCGCTCAGGCCGCGGATAAAGCGCGGTGAAAGTTGGTGGATGTCGTGGCCGTTAACCAGCACTTTGCCGGATTCGGGCGTAAGGTTGCCGATTAAGATATTCATCAGCGTGGTTTTGCCGCAACCCGAACTGCCGATAAACGCCAGCGATTCGCCTTGTTTGATATTCAGACTGATGTTTTTCAAAATATACGGCTCGGTTTCGGAATAGCGGAATGATACATCGTCTACCACAATATCGATATCGCCTTCGATCTCGGGGATATAGATTTCCTTGGTTTTTTCCGTTTCGGTTTCGGTAAGCACAATGTCGGCCAAACGCTCGGCATGCAGGCTGAGCATGCGGATTTTGATGTATTGGTCGACCAACTCGCCCACGCGGGTTTCAAATTGGTTTTTATACGCCCAGAAAGCGGTCAGCGCACCAACGGTAAAGCCGCCGTCCAAGATTTTATCTGCGCCTAGGTAAACAATCAGAATACCTTCCACTCCAAATAAAAGCTTGTTGGCGAAATCGAAGATGTTGGTCAGCTTTTGTTTGGTTAAATCGGTATTCACCGTATCGACAAACAGGGTCATCCAAGAGCTGTGCCGCTGTTCGTTTTTTTCAAACAGCTTCACCGTGTGGATGCCACGCACTGTTTCCATAAAATAAGTGTTCTGCTTGGCATCGTGCACAATGTTTTCTTCGGTGGCGTTGCGCAACGGATAGTAAGCGGCAATGCGGATAATGATGTATAAAACCAAAGCGATTAACACCACCGCGGTCAGCAGCCAACTGTAATAAAACATCAACACCAGCGTAAATACCGCCATAATGCCGCTCAACACGCTTTTGAAGGCGGTTGAGGTTAGAGTTTCCTGAATATTATCGATGGCCCCGAAACGGGAAATCACATCGCCCAAATGGCGCTTGGTGAAATAATCGGCAGGCAATTCCAGCAATCTTTTGAATATATTAGCTTTCCACTGCACATTCAGGGTGGTGGTCAGATGCATGTTTACCCATGCCTGCAACAGGCCGGTAAGCTGTTCCAGTATTTTGAGAAGACCGAAGCCCAACGCCAGCGTTATCAGCAAGTTTCTATCGGCGGTAACGATCACATGGTCGATTACCCACTGCATCAGAAACGGGCTGGCCAAGCCGAAAATTTCCAGCGCAAATGCCAACAGCAACACCTGCGCCAGCGAGCGCTTGATACCGGTAACACCCTTCAATAAAGTGAGGATTTTGATTTTCTGTTTGTCTTCTTTGGCCTCGAAATGCGTGTTCGGCCACAACTCCAGCGCAATACCGGTAAACTTCTGCGATACCTCTTCCTGCTTGATTTTACGCATCCCCACAGCGGGATCCATAATCATAATGCCGTCTTTAACCACCTCTTTCAGCACCACAAAATGGTTTAAGTCCCAGTGCAGGATACAGGGCGTACGCAAATTGGGCAGATCATCCAAATCCAGGCGCAGGGCGCGCGAAGTCAGGTTCAAATCATTGGCGAAACGCACGATGTCGGCCAGTGTCAGCCCTTTTTGCGACAAAGAATATTTCTGCCGCATCGTGCGCAAATCGCTATGGTAGCCGTGATAGCCGGCAATCGCAGTCAAGCAGGCCAAGCCGCATTCGGCGATTTCGGTCTGCAAAACAATCGGCAGTTTTTTGCTGAAACCGAAAGACAAACGTTCTACATAACTCATCGCGTCAATTTCCCCGTGATACTGTAAAGCGGGTCGAGCACCCATTCATAAAGCTTTTTACGCTCGTGCAGAATATCGGCCTCGGCCACCATACCGATTTGCAGCGGCTTTTCTTGGCCGTACACCTTTACCGTTTGTTTTGCCAATTTTACCCTCACCAAATACACCGGCTCGTTTGCCTGCGCCTGTATCACCTGGTTTTCACTGTCGGCAGACACGCCGCCCAAACTGGCCAGCTCCTGCTTGCCCAAAGCCGTTTTCGCAATCGAAATAATCTTGCCCTCTGCATGGCCGAACTTTTGGTAAGGATAAGCCTGATAGCGCAGCACCACCCTATCGTTGGGATTGATAAACCCCGCAGCCCGGCTCGGCACATACAGGTTCGCCACCAACTCGGTTTTACCCGGCACAATACTCATCAACAATTGTGAAGGGCTAACCTGCTGCCCCACTTCCACATTGGAAGTGCTCACATAACCCGACTTGCTGGCATGAATCGTCTGCTCCTGCTGCAAATCCAGATTCAACCCTTCCTGAGTGATTTCCGATACCGTACGGTTAAGCTGGCTAAGCTCCGTTTTCTGTTTGTCCGGTAAATCCGCCAGCGTCTGCCTTTGCGTATTCAATTCGCGCAACACGCCCGCCTCTTCCCGCTTGAGCGCATCCAACTGCGATTCCTGATTCAAATGCTCGTTTTCATATTCGATCATCTGCTGCTCGGAAATAAAGCCCTTTTTCAGCAAAGGCCGGTATTTTCCGATAATCTGCGCCGCCAGCTCCACCCGCTTGGCCTGCCCTTTAATCTGGCTGCGCACATCGGCCAACTGGCTCTCCAACCTCGCCACCGCATCGGTTAACGAGCGTGCCTCACCCTGCTGCACCTTTTTCTGCCGCTCGATTTCCTGCAACAGCATATCCTTCTTCATTTCCGCCTCTTTAACCAATCTGGCGCGCACATCTCCGCCGCCGCTGTATCTCGGCATAGAAACCGTCAGCAACTCGTCTCCCTGCTTTACATAATCGCCGTCATTAACCTTTTTGGTCGTTACCACACCCGTATCCGGCGCATACACCCGCACCATCCCCGACACAGGCAAAAGCTGCCCCTCCACCGTGGTTTTGCGCGTATAGCTGCCGAAAAAAGCGAAAATAATCAACACAAACGCCCCTGCCGCCGCGCAGCCCGTTAAAAACACAAAAGAAAACGGCCGCGACAACACCACATGCCCCGTCCACTTATTCTTCTTCGCCTCGAAAATTTCGGGGCGGAAAAAACTGTTGTTTTCAGCCATTTGCAATACCCGAAAGCCTAATAATCGAAAACTTGAAAAACCAAACAAGGTTCAGACCGAAAAAAATGGGCATTGGTTCAAATTAATTTTTAAATAAGAAAAAGCATATGAAAAACGGAAAATCAAAGCAACAAAACTATACCTTATAAAAATATTTCACTCATCACAAACCGCCTGCCGGAGAGGCAGATACATGAAGGCCGTCTGAAAAGTTTTCAGACGGCCTCCGATAACGTAGGGTGTGCGGCAAAGCCGCGTACGCGACATTACCAAGGTTCAAAACAGTGTGTACGCGCCCGAGGGCACACACCTACGCTTGCTTACTAAACTTGCTTAATACATATATGTCTTAACCAAGCCAACGTGCAAGGCCATAACCAGCAGCAAAGCCAGCGCCACCACCTGCAATTATTCCTCCCACAATTGCAACAGCAGGAACAACTCCACCAGAAATATTTTTAAATCAATATTTTACAGCTCATACGCATTTTTGAAATTTGTTACACTTGAAGTCATAATATAATTCCTTTATCAAAATTTGAGTTACTTTAGACTATTCAATCCTACAACAATTCCAGCTAAGAAGCCTACAATAATTGCAACGCCTATAGCTATTGAAGCTCTATATTCATAACATTCTTTAATAAAATTAGATTTAGGCATAACATAGACCCAAAAAATAGAACTAATATACTAAAATTGAAATTTTAGCATTTATTCAGATTATCCCTTGGTTCTATTTACATGGTTCAACCCAACGGAAATACCACCTGCAAATTCAGCAGCAGCACCCCACAAGGCCCAAATAGCAACAGGAATGACACCACCTGTTACTTTATCCAACTCAAAGTGATTCAACTCTTTCATAATCATACTCCTAATATAAAGTTAAAGTTTAAACAAGCTCTCAATTATTTTTGAGAACTTGCCTATTTGACTCCGTAATTTAAAATTTGTTCTACTTTTATTTATTTTTTTTGCAAATTTTATTTATTTATTGTTTACTGATATGTCAAATTAAATTAGATATTTCAAATAGTTAATATATAAATTTAATAATATGGATTTATATCCGGTTATAAAATATACAGGCCGTCTGAAAAGGTTTTCAGACGGCCTGTACAGTTAGAAACAAAGAGAAGGCTACCAAGGCCAGCGTATTTTGGGAACACACCCGCCTTCCCCAATTCCGCCTGCTGCCTTTACCAGATCTTTTCTACTGATTTCTCTCATTTAAATG
The DNA here is from genome assembly GCF_014297595.2 of Neisseria musculi. NCBI lineage: Bacteria > Pseudomonadati > Pseudomonadota > Betaproteobacteria > Neisseriales > Neisseriaceae > Neisseria > Neisseria musculi. The sequence goes on from NZ_CP060414.2 coordinate 1,777,986, forward strand.
CTCCTTTCAATTCTTTGAAAATGCTGTTTGGGCAAATATTTTGCCAAGCCCGAAATTTCTCTTACCGGCTCCAAGCAAATCTTTTCCATTTCCAAAAACCCGGGGGAGGAAGGGGAAGAAAGCGGCCTCCTGATACTTGGTTCAATTCATTTTGATTCAATATTTTCATGTCGATACTCCTAAATAAAGACTGTGAAAGAAATATTAAAAATTGCTGCTCTAACAGTAACAATACACTAACAATAGCAGCGGCTATTTCAAATAGAAAAATTTATTTGCTTTAAGGATAAACTCCCTTGGCCGATGCTATCTTAACCACCATGGGAAAATCAGATTTTGCTTCTGCAAACGCAAAATGTTCTCCCATGAAAAGAGATTGGTTCCGCCGGTTACATTCTTGAGCTCTCTCACATTCAACTCTTTAATAAATAGCCTCTTTTCTAAAATAAATTAAATTATCAATACCGCGAATGCTTAAACGCCAAAGTAGTGATATTGCTGCCTCCGGTGGGTGTGGAAAGCTTTACTTTACCGCTCAGCAAATCCTGCCTGTTCGGACTGTCTACTACATTGCCGTCGGCGATGCTGCGGAAAAACACCACTCCGCCGCCCGATATGTAACATTCTTCGGATTTTTTCAATTCCTTCATTATCAAACTCCTTTCCATCTGCTTGAATATGAAGCCGCCTACATCTAAATAACATAGTTTCAAACAGTCTCTAAATTTATCAATACCTACATCAATTCCGGCCTGGGAATCGGTCTTGGCAAAGGAATTTCCCGCCCCGGGGGAATACGCGGGTTTCTGATAATAATCGGCAGTTTGTCCAGCCAATCTAATAATGATGGCGGATAGGATAGGGAAACCAATCCGCCTGCAACTTGGCTGATTTCATCATTTCGAATAAGCTCTTTCATCATAATCTCCTTCTAGTTAGTTAAATATCCAAACCGGATTTGCCAATTTAATTGTTTCATCACAAACACTCTCCAAAAAACGGCCTTGTTTGTTATGGTGCAGGTTTTGAATACCGCCCGTGAAGTTTGGCTGAAAACAAAGTAAACACAGCAGAAACAGCAATCGTTGCAAACAACGAGCAAAACGGAACGGCAAAACGCCCCATAGCTGCAACAGAGTCAATTTCAAAATAAGCGGTAAAATGTCGGCATAATAAAAACCATACCGATAAAAATAAAAAAGATCGCCATAGATATTTTGTGCAAACGAATTGGCGGGAGCCGGCATTTTCCATAAAAATTCATGGGATAAACTCTTGTTACCAAGCCGGCAATCAGCTTCCGTTCTACAACGGAAGCTGATCTCTTTTTGGCTTACCAGTCGTTCCAACCAGCAACAAAACCTCCGATGGCACCTAGGGCTCCGAAGCCTATACCACCTACTGTTGCACCTACGCCTGCGCCTGCGGGTCCGCCGGTAAAAAAGCCTATTGCTCCTCCGCCGGCTGCGCCAACAGCAGCTCCCGCACCAGCACCGTTAGCCGCACTACCGATTGCATCTGTCCATCTGCCGCCACCTGAAACAATATCAAGCTCAGACAAAGATAATTCATGCATATTGTTTAAAGTTAATGTTGGCATTTCAAACCTCCTATAATTGACTACAATTTAAATTGACTACAATTTAAGATAATGACAGATAGCCCAATATGAAAAGAAACTAAATCCTAAGAATGTCAGAAACGATACTGAAAAAACTACCGTGCTTTTCCATGCAAACCCATCGGTAAAAGACTCATAAAGCCAGGCTAACGGTGTTGCTACGGTAAAGGCAATAAAAAGATACATACATACCAAGAGAATGGTTTTAGTCATAATCGTTCCCATCCATAAGCAAGTCAACGCAGAATGTAAGACACAGCCGTACACGCGGTATCAGGATTCAGATATTGTGGCGTACCCTATAATCACACATCCTATCGTTTATCAAATCAATTATTACGTACAGCATCACGGGCGTTTTTCCAAGCATCGCTCAGATTGTTACCAGCTTCTGAAAAACCGTTGCCGATTTCTCCCCAAAAGTCTTTCCAGTCTTTGCGGAAATCATCAAAGTTGTAACCGCCGGCTACTTGTTCCATTTCATGTTGGTTCAGCTTTTTCATAATCATCTCCTTAAAAATAAAGTATTAAAAATCAAAAAACAGGCAACCCGTTAATCAGATGCCTTGGTTTGTATGATGATTTTTGTTTGACTTTGTTCGTTAGATTTTTTTAGTTTCTGCAAAAAGAAAATCAATTAATTTACATGTCGAAGAAATAATAAAAATACAACAGAATATATAATCAACAATGATTTATAGTTTAAATCACAGCATGACGGGCGATACGACATGCGGGCAATCCCATGTAAATGTAAAACCGAAAACTTGTAAATTATTTTCTAAAAAATATATTTTTTATTAAATTTGAACTGAGTTACATATTCAATCCTTCGTATTACATTTAGATTACCCGAAAAAATTGAACTATTTCGAGAGAAAATGCTCTAAAATATTTGCTCGTATTCCATAATCATTAATTCCTATGCCGAAATTAAAACCCCTGCCGTTGATTTTTTCGCTTGCGTTTATCGCACCTGTTGCCAACGCTTTTACACTGCTGGATGCCTGGCGGGCCGCTCTGGATTATTCCGCCGATTATTCCGCTGCCAAACACGAGCGCGATGCGGAATCGGAGAAGAAAAATCAGGCACGGGCAGCGCTTCTGCCGCAAGTTAATGCCAATGCAAGCTACCAACGACAGCCCTATTCTCTTTCGTCCACAACCAAAAGCTACGGCTGGAACGTGCAAGCCACGCAGGTTTTGTTCGATAGAACGCGCTTTGCTCAATATAAGCAAGGCAAGATTGCTGCCGAAATGGCAGATTCACGCTTAGACGGCAAGGAAGACCAATTGAGAATGGATGTGGCGAAAGCCTATTTCGATATTTTGCTGAATAAAGACAAACTCGCGGCCATCAATGATGAAAAAGCTGCTTATGCCCGCCAGCTTGAGCGGGCGCAGGAAATGTTTAAACAAGGTGCAGCCACCATTTTGGATACCCATGAGGCCAAATCAGGATACGATGCGGCTCTGGCAAAAGAAATCGATACCATGACCCAATTGCAAGTGGCTGAAAACACTTTGACCAATCTCACCGGCTTGGATCCCGGCTCAATCAGCCCGGTGAAAAACGATAAGGCTTTATTCGATTTGATCGGCGAAACGCAAGAGCAGGAATGGCAGGCTTTGGCCGAACTGCACAATCCAGAATGGCAGTTGCAGCGCAAAACGCTGGACGATGCAACCCAAGCGTTAAAGGCCGCCAAAGGCAGCCGCCTGCCCACACTAACTGTTAACGGTGGTTATCAAGACAACTACAACACTTACCGCACCCAAGATTATTTCGGTAACAACTTTGATGTAGACTACCGCAGCAAAGGCGGTATGCTTAATGTACAACTGAGCGTGCCGCTATTTAGCGGCGGTAAAATTTCCAGCCAGATTCGCGAAGCCGCCTCACGGGAAATGCAGAATAAAGACCTGCTCACCGCCACCGAACGCAAAATACGGTTAGCAGTAAGGCAGGCTTATCAAACCACCCGCAGCAGTAAAATCCAAACGCTTGCCCAACAACGCCTTTTGGAAACCAACCGCGCCAAACTGGAAGCCACCCAACTGGGACGGCAGGTAGGAGTTCGTAACAATTTGGAAGAAACCCAAGCACAGCAGGAAAAAGCCGATGCAGAACAGAAACTTGCCGAAGCCAAATACACCTATATCCAGGCTTATTTGCAATTGCTGCAAAACGCCGGAGTGTTGGGGGACGAAGAGAAAATAAGCAAAGTAGGCACAATGCTGTTTTAAATTTAAAAGTTATAATCTTAACTATTACCCATCTTTCCATTTATTTTCAGGCAGACTTATGAATATAAATACAACTCTTGTCTTTTTGCCTGCAAAACCGAAAAAACCTTACAAACTATGCGGCAAGAGTGTGTTTACGCTACAATCGCTCCAACCACCACCAGCCGTGCAACGCATATGAAATGCCCTTTTTGCCACCACTCCAACACCCAGGTTACCGACTCGCGGCTTTTAGAGGAAAGCAACAGCATCCGCCGCCGCCGCCGCTGCCCTGCCTGCGGTCAGCGCTTCGGCACCTTCGAAACCATCGAAATGCGTATGCCGCAAATCATCAAAAGCACCGGCAGCCGCGTGCCGTTCAACCCCCACAAACTGCGCACCAGCCTGGAGCGCGCGCTGCACAAACGCCCGATAGACGATGAAACCATAGACGACACCGTCGCCCTTATCGAACAGCGTCTTTACCGCCTGGGCCATAAAGAAGTGTCTTCGCAACTGGTGGGCGAAATGGCGATGGAAGAATTGGCAAAAATCGACCAAGTGGCCTATGTGCGCTTTGCCTCGGTGTATAAAAGTTTCAACGACGTGTCGGAATTCACCCAGGCCATCGCCACCCTGCCCCAAGAGAGTGCAGGCAAGCGTTAAGCCTTTAAGTTTGATATACTGCCAACCGTTTTTTTACCCCACTTACGGAACCTGATTTGATGAAACCCTATGCTTTTGCTTTGGCTGCCGCCGCCCTGTTGGGGTTATGCGCCTGCGGTCAAAAAGCCGAAACTTCCGTGCCTGCCGACAGCGCGCAGGTATCCGCAGCCTCCGATGCCGATGCCGTGCAAACCCTCACCGGCAGCGATGGCAAAATCAGCATCGTGATTCAGGGCAGCCATTTTGCCGATGCCTCGGGCGGCGATCTGCCCAATGGCGTTGATACCGGAGAACTCACGCTGCTGCAGCGCGATGAATCCAGCGGCATCACGATTTATGTTGCCAATCTCGGCACCCCCAAAACCGATGCCGCAACCTACTTCGCCAACCTGAAAGCCGCACTTCATGCCGACAAATCTCTGAGCCAAGTGCAAACCGGCGCCGCCACCGACACGCGCATGAACTACCGCTTCACCCAAAACAGCGCCGATACGCAGTTGCACGAAAACTGCATCGCCATTTACGAAACTGCCGCCCTCTATAACGTGTGCGCTTTGAGCAACACCGCCGGCCGCGAAGATTTGGCCGCCGTGCTGAAAGAAGTGAATTTAACGAAATAACGCCATTTGAGCCGTCTGAAACCGCAAACGCAACGGCAAAACACTTCGACAAAATGTAGCACTGCCGCAAGAAAACCGTTTCGCAGATATACCGCCTGCTTTCAGACGGCCTGAGATTCCCCCCTTACAACCGAGGCCGTCTGAAAAATGTTTGACGCAAACGACACCGCCATGATGCACACCGCCCTTGCGCTTGCCCGCCAAGGGCGTTTTTCCACTTCGCCCAATCCGCGCGTGGGCTGCGTGGTGGCACACGGCACACAAATCGTGGGGCAGGGTTTCCATGTGCGCGCGGGCGAACCCCATGCCGAAGTGCACGCCCTACGCCAGGCCGGTGAAATGGCTCGCGGTGCCGCCGCCTATGTTACGCTGGAGCCCTGCAGCCACCACGGCCGCACCCCGCCCTGCGCCGAAGCACTAATTCAGGCAGGCGTAACACGCGTGGTCGCCGCCATGTCCGACCCTAATCCCCAAGTGGCAGGGCAAGGCTTGGCAAGGCTGCGCGAAGCAGGCATAGCAGTACAATGCGGCCTGCTCGAAACCGAAGCGCGCGCGCTCAACCGCGGCTTTCTTTCGCGTATCGAACGCGGCAGGCCGTTTGTTCGCCTCAAATGTGCGGCAAGCCTTGATGGCAAAACCGCGCTTTCAGACGGCCGCAGCCAATGGATTACCGGCCCCGAAGCCCGCGCCGATGTTCAGATATTGCGCGCCGAGAGCTGCGCCGTGATAACGGGGGCAGGCACTATTTTGGCGGATAATCCGCAATTGAATGTGCGCGCTTTCCCCACCCTGCGCCAGCCTGCCCGCGTGGTGCTCGACAGCCGTCTGAAAACCCCGCTCGAAAGCCGCGTGGTGCAGGACGGCGGCAGCCCCACCCTTATCGCCACTTTAAATAACCAACCGAAATCTTTACAAAAATACACAAACCACCAGCATCTGCAAATTCTAAGGCCATCTGAACTCAACGGGCGCATCAACCTCCACAGCCTGCTGGCTCTGCTGGCAGAGCGGGGGTTCGGCGAAGTGATGGTGGAGGCCGGCGCCACCCTGGCAGGCGCATTCATCGAAGCCGGCCTGATAGACGAAATCGTGTGCTACCAATCGCCCAAAATTTTGGGCGGGCAAGGTAAAGGTTTGTTTTCAATCAAAGAAAACCCACAGATGCTCGCCGCGCAGCCAAGCTGGAAAACCACGCTGCTGGAGCCTTGCGGCCAAGACATCAAATGGGTTTTGCAAAAATAACTTATTTTATTGTAAATATTCTGCAATATCACTCAAACTGCGCTTTTGCTGCCGAAGCGGCGAAAATTTTTGTAAACCCTGCCGGCTGCTTCAATCAGGCGGGCTGCCCGCAACCGAATCAAACGGCCCCTGCCTTTCCGAAGCAGTTTATCCTTTTGCAATATCTATTCAAATATTTATCACATATGCAAATACCGCCCCGCGCCGCCTCGTTGCGCCGCAGGCGGCATTTTCTGCCGCCCCGCCCCATGCACCCGCCCCTCCTGTTTTGTTGGTTTTGTGTAAATCCCGCCCTGCACCCGTACTCTAACGAAACCGCCGCCGCTGTAAACAGTCATAATAATATGCATTTGTAAAATCTTTCTTTTGTAAAATCTTTCTTTCCCTGTCCATTTACTCAGAGAATCTTCCATGAAAAATACCACCATAGAGAAATTTGCCGACAAATCAGCCAAAATCGGCATTGTCGGCTTGGGTTATGTCGGCCTGCCGCTGATGCTGCGTTATGTGGACATCGGCTATCAAGTGTTGGGCTTCGACATAGACGGCGAAAAAGTGCGCAAACTCAACAACGGCGAGAGCTATATCGAGCATATTCCCGCCGGCAAAATCGCCGCTGCCGCCGGCAGCCTGTTTGAAGCCACCACCGATTTCTCGCGCATCGGCGAAGTGGAAGCGGTCATTCTGTGCGTGCCCACCCCGCTCAACAAATACCGCGAGCCGGATATGAGCTTTGTTATCGACACCACCGATGCCGTAAAACCTTATCTGCGCGCCGGCCAGGTGTTGTCGCTGGAATCCACCACCTACCCGGGCACCACCGAAGAAGAGTTGTTGCCGCGCGTGGAAGAAGGCGGCCTGAAAGTGGGCGAAAACGTATTCTTGGTGTATTCGCCCGAGCGCGAAGATCCGGGCAACCCCGATTTTGAAACCCGCACCATTCCGAAAGTGATCGGCGGCCACACCCCTGCCTGCTTGGAAGTGGGCATCGCGCTTTACCAACCGGCCATCGACAAAGTGGTGCCGGTAAGCTCCACCAAAGCAGCCGAGCTGACCAAGCTGCTGGAAAACATCCACCGCGCCGTCAATATCGGCCTGGTGAACGAGATGAAAATCGTGGCCGACAAAATGGATATCGACATTCACGAAGTGATTGCCGCCGCCGCCACCAAACCGTTCGGCTTCGTGGCCTACTACCCCGGCCCCGGCTTGGGCGGTCACTGCATTCCCATCGACCCCTTCTATTTAACCTGGAAAGCGCGCGAATACGGCGTGAACACCCGCTTCATCGAATTGGCGGGCGAAGTAAACTCGGCCATGCCCGAATATGTGGTCAACAAAACCGCGCTCGCGCTCAACGACCACAACCGCTCCATCAAAGGCAGCAAAATTCTGGTTTTGGGCATCGCCTACAAGAAAAACGTAGACGATATGCGCGAGAGCCCCTCGGTCGAAGTGATGGAACTTTTGCGCGGCTTGGGCGCGGAAGTGTCGTACAGCGACCCGCACGTGCCCGTGTTCCCCAAAATGCGCGAACACACATTCGACCTGAAAAGCGAGCCCTTAACAGCTGAAAACATCGCAAAATTCGACTGCGTAGTGTTGGCCACCGACCACGACAAATTCGACTATGCCCTGCTCAAACAGCACGCCAAGCTGATTATCGACACCCGCGGCAAATACCAGGGCAAAGCCGCCAATGTTGTGAAAGCATAAACCCGGAGAGAGGCCGTCTGAAAAGGCTTGTTTTGAACAGCATCATTTTATGGCTCCATTCATTTTTCAGACGGCCTCCTATAGTGGATTCACTTCATTCCCCCTATTTTCGGCGTAGGCAGCAGGCAAAAAACAGTCTGAATCAGATACAAACAGCCCAAACAATAGGAAGCCGGCGCTGTTGCCGCCCAAACAGTTAAAAAACCGCGCTCCCCGAGCCAAAGCACAGCGACGCCATAACGGCAGTCAAGCGGATTCACGCCAAACAGGATGAACACAGGATTAAGCCCGATGTACGAAACCATCAAAAACCGAAAAATCAAATTTGCGCTGGCCGGCTGCGGCCGCATTTCCAACAACCATTTCGGCTCGTTCGAAACCCTGAAAGACGATTGCGAAGTGGTGGCCGTGTGCGACACCGACCCTGAAAACCTGCAAAAAGCCATATCGCGCACCGGCGCCAAAGGCTACGCCTCCTACACCGAAATGCTGGCTGCCACCGATGCCGACATCATCGTGCTCACCACCCCCTCCGGCCAGCACCCCGAACAGGCCGTACAGGCTCTGGAAGCCGGTTTCCATGTGGTTACCGAAAAACCGATGGCCACCCGCCTTCACGATGGCGAGCGCATGGTGAAAGCAGCCGACAAAGCAGGCAAACGGCTGTTTGTGGTAAAACAAAACCGCCTCAACGCCACTTTGCAACTGCTCAAACGCGCCGTAGAAGAAAAACGCTTCGGCAAAATCTGCATGGTGCACCTGAATGTGTTTTGGACGCGCCCGCAGGAATATTACGACCAGGGCGGCGGCTGGCGCGGCACTTGGGAATTTGACGGCGGCGCGTTTATGAACCAGGCCAGCCATTATGTCGATCTGATGGAATGGCTCATCGGCCCGGTTCAAGACGTGCAGGCGATGATTTCCACCCACCGCGACATCGAAACCGAAGACACCGGCGTGGTCAACATCCGCTGGCGCAACGGCGCGCTCGGCTCGATGGCCGTTACCATGTGCACCTACCCCAAAAACCTCGAAGGCTCGATTACCATTTTGGGCGAAACCGGCACCGTGCGCATCGGCGGCGTGGCGGTTAACGAAATCCAAGAATGGAACTTTGCCGACACGCGCGGCTACGATGAGCAGGTAAAAGCCGCCAACTACGAAACCACTTCGGTTTACGGCTTCGGCCACCCGCTCTATTATAAAAACGTGATCGATGTGATGCGCGGAGAAGCCGAGCCGGTTACAGACGGCCGCGAAGGTTTGAAATCGCTCGAGCTCTTGATTGCCGCCTATCTTTCCGCGCGCGACAACAAAACCGTGTCGCTGCCTTTGGTTTACTGACAAGGCCGTCCGGATATGAAAATCGCCGTAGCCGGCGCAGGCATCATCGGCGCGTGCACCGCCTGGGCGGCCGCCAAACAAGGCCACAGCGTTACGCTCTTTGAGCAGGACACCGCAATGGCGCACACCAGCCGCTCGTCTTCCAAGCTGCTCCACGGCGGCCTGCGCTACCTGGAAACCGGCCAGTTTGCGCTGGTGAAAAAAGCCCTGCACGCGCGCCGTTTCTGGCTGAAACACGCCCCCGATTTATGCAGGCCGCTGGAATTGCTGTTTCCCATTTATGCCCGGCGCGGCCGCCCCAAGTGGCAGGTCGGCATCGGCACCCGGCTTTACGACTTTTTGGCCGCCGGCAGCGGCTTTCCGTACAGCGCATGGCTCGGCAAAGCCGAAACACTGGCGCGCTGCCCTACCCTGCTTTCAGACGGCCTCAAAGGCGCATTTTCGTTTTACGATGCACAAATGGACGATTACGCGCTGGGGCAGCGGGTAGTGGAGCAATGCCGCCGCCTGGGCGTGAGCGTGGCCGAGCACCACAAAATCGAAAGTTTCGGCCAACTGGCAGAATTTGAACGCATCGCCAACGCCGCCGGCCCGTGGGCGATGGCGCTGCGCAGCCTTCAGGGCGGCACCCCCGCCTACGCTATCGACTGGGTGCGCGGCAGCCACATCTTTATCGACCGCTTCCAACCGCAGGCGCTGATGCTGCCGGTGCCGCAGGAAAAACGGATTTTCTTTGTGCTGCCCTATCAAGGCAAAACGCTTATCGGCACCACCGAAGTGCGCCAAAGCCACCCTGATGCGCAAAGGCCGTCTGAAACCGAAACCGCCTACCTTTTGGCCGCCTACAATGCCTACCACAGCGAAAAACTCACCGCAAACGACATCAGCGGCAGCTTTTCGGGCGTGCGCCCGCTGATTAAAAGTGCCGCCGACCCCAGCAATGCCACCCGCGAATGGGCATTCGAGCGCGTGGGCAACGTGCTGCACATCTACGGCGGCAAATGGACCACCGCGCAGCTTCAGGGAGAAGCCGCGCTACAGGAGTTATTGAAATGAGCCACTACACCGCACACCCCAGCGCCATCATCGATGAAGGCGCAAAAATCGGCGCAGGCTGCCGCATCTGGCATTTCGTGCACATCTGCGGCGGCGCCGAAATCGGCCAAAACTGCTCGCTCGGGCAAAACGTGTTTGTGGGCAACCGCGTGAAAATCGGCGACAACTGCAAAATCCAAAACAATGTTTCGGTTTACGACAATGTTTATCTCGAAGAAGGCGTGTTCTGCGGCCCCAGCATGGTGTTTACCAATGTCTATAACCCGCGCTCGCTGATCGAGCGCAAAAGCGAATACCGCGACACCCTGGTGAAGAAAGGCGCAACCCTGGGCGCCAACTGCACCGTTGTGTGCGGCGTTACCATCGGCCGCTTTGCCTTTATCGGCGCAGGCGCGGTGGTAAACCGGGATGTGCCCGATTATGCGCTGATGATGGGCGTGCCCGCCCGCCAAACCGGCTGGATGAGCGAATACGGCGAGCGGCTCAACCTGCCCGTAAACGGCAGCGGCCGCGCCGTCTGCCCCCACACCGGTGCCGTTTATACCCTTTCAGACGGCCGCTTGAGCAAATCAGAATAACCCGGATTCCAACACGCGAAAGAAAACACCATGCAGTTTATCGACCTTGCCGCGCAACAGGCGCGCATCAAGCCGCAAATCGATGCCAATATTCAAAAAGTGCTGGCCCACGGCCAATATATCCTCGGCCCCGAAGTGGCCGAACTCGAAGAAAAGCTGGCCGCCTATTGCGGCGCGAAATACTGCATCAGCACCGCCAACGGCACCGATGCGCTGCAAATTGCGCTGATGGCGCTGGGCGTGGGTGCGGGCGACGAAGTCATCACCCCCGGCTTCACCTACATCGCCACCGCCGAAACCGTGGCACTGCTGGGCGCAAAGCCGGTTTATGTGGATATCGATGCAGACACCTACAACATCAACCCCGCCAAAATCGAAGCCGCCGTTACCCCGCGCACCCGCGCCATTATCCCCGTTTCGCTCTACGGCCAATGCGCCGACTTCGACACCATCAACGAAATCGCCGCCCGGCACGGCCTGCCCGTGATTGAAGACGCGGCACAGAGTTTCGGCGCAAGCTATAAAGGGCGCAGATCCTGCAATCTCACCACCATCGCCTGCACCAGCTTTTTCCCCAGCAAACCGCTGGGCTGCTACGGCGACGGCGGCGCGGTGTTTACCAACGATGAAGGGCTGGCAACCGTTATCCGCCAGATTGCCCGCCACGGCCAAGACCGCCGCTACCACCATATCCGCGTGGGCGTAAACAGCCGTCTCGACACCTTGCAGGCCGCCGTTTTGCTGCCCAAGCTGGCTATTTTTGAAGAAGAAATGCAGCTACGCCGGCAGGCTGCCGCCTGGTATGCTGCCGCCCTTGCCGAAGCCGGCATTGCCGCGCCGTTTATCGAAGCCCACAACCAAAGTGCCTACGCGCAATACACCGTGCGCGTGAAAAACCGCGATGCCGTTCAGACGGCCTTGCAGGCAGCAGGCATACCCACCGCCGTGCATTATCCGATTCCGCTCAACAAACAGCCCGCCGTGGCCGATGATGATGCCGTGCTGCCCGTGGGCGACCAAGCCGCCGCAGAAGTGATGAGCCTGCCCATGCACCCCTATCTGACCGAAGCGCAGGTGCGCCGGGTGGCCGAAGCACTCAAAGCCGCCGTTTGACGGTTTCAGACGGCCTGCAAACCCATGAGGACAGCTTTGCTTTCAACAACCGCCGTAATGCGCAAACCAATCCTGCAGGCCGTCTGAAAGCCTTAAAAAAGCAAGCACGGTTGTTATAAAAACTTCCACAAGCCCCTGCGAAGCCGTTTCAGACGGCCGCACGCGTTACAGACAGGTTTCAGGCCGCACGGTATATTCAGACGGCCTGATAAAATACGCAAACCGGCTTGAAACCGGCGGTAAAACAGGTGCTGCCGTGCAAACGGCAGTTTACAATCATCAGGATTTTTGATGAATGCACGAACATTACTGGGCTATGCGCTGGGGCCCATCGGCGGAGCCGCTGTCGGCATCGTTTCGCTGCCGCTGATTTCCTGGTATTACCCCGCCGAAGACATCGGCCGCACGGTGCTGCTGCAAACCGTTGCCTCGCTGATGCTGACATTGGCCGGCTTGGGCTTGGACCAATCGTATGTGCGCGAATACCACGCTGCCGCCGATAAGGCCGCCCTGCTTAAAGCCATTCTTTCGCTGCCGCTGCTCATCACTTTGATAGTGTGCGGCGGTTTGGCATGGCAACGCACGGCATGGCCGTCTGAAATAATATTGGCAATCAGCGATGGCACTTTAGGGCTGCTGTGTTTGATGTTTTTGGCCGGCACGGTGTTTTCGCGTTATCTGCTGCTGATTTTGCGGATGCAGGATAAGGCTTTCGCTTTTTCGCTCGGCCAGCTCTCGCCCAAAGTGTTGATTTTGGTGTTGGTGCTGGTTTATGTGGCCGCCGGCCTGCCCACCGGCACCTTCACGCTGATACTGGCCTATGTTTTGGCTCAGGCCGTTACCATCGTTGTGCTGCTTTGGCAGACGCGCCGCGAGTTGAAGGCCGCCGCCGCCGCGCCGTTTTCCACGCAGCAATTGAAAGAAAGCCTCCGTTACGGTGTGCCGCTGGCTTTGGGCGGGTTGGCCTATTGGGGCTTCACTTCGATAGACCGCTTTCTGCTGAAAGAATTGGCCGGATTATCGGAATTGGGCATCTATTCGATGGCGGTGAGTTTCGGCGCGGCGGCGCTGATTGTTCAGAATATTTTTTCAGTGATTTGGGCGCCGATGGTGTTCAGATGGGTGAACGAAAACACCCACTTGGATAAAATAGGCGGCATTGCCGCCACCATGGCCGATTTGGTAGCCGCGCTCATCTGCATCGTGGGGATTTTTTCGCCGCTGGTTACTTGGGTATTGCCCGAGAAATACGCACCCGTGCAGTTTATCCTGCTCTCGAGTATGCTGTTTCCGCTGCTTTACACCTTAACCGAAGTAACCGGCATCGGCATCAACGTGAGCAGAAAAACTTGGTTGGTTACGGTGTTTTCGCTCACCGCCCTGCTGGTAAATGCCGCGCTTTTATATGTGTTGGCACCTGCGCTGGGTGCCAAAGGTGCGGCCATATCTACCGCTGTGGCTTTTTGGGTATTTTCGGTGTTGAAAAGCGAGGCTTCGGCACGGCTGTGGCTGCCGCTGCCGCGCGCCGGAATCTACGGCACCGTGTCGGCCTGTTTGGCCGTGTGCCTGGCCTACACTTACAGCGGCAACAGCAGCAATTATTATATTTTTGCCCTGCTCTGGCTGGCTGCATTGACCGCCCTATATCGGAAACACCGTGCCGCCATCGGCTCTTTGGCGGCGAAGGTGAAAGGCCGTCTGAAAAAATAGCTGTAAACACACTGGAACAATAACAAGGTAACGCCCTATGCATGTTTTAATCATACCTTCCTGGTATCCTGCCACCGCTGAAGATGTTGACGGTATTTTTTTCCGCCAGCAGGCGCAGGCTTTGCAGCGTTCCGGTTTGCAGGTGGGCGTTATCGCGCCGCTTTTCCGTTCGCTGCGCCGCACCAAAACCATCTTGACCGGCGGCTACGGTATACGCAGTTATATTGAAGAAGCAATACCGACTTATGTGTATAAAAGTATGTATTTCTTTCCGCGCCTGCCGCCGGATCGTGCCCGCTGGGTTAAGGCAGGCAAAAAACTGTTTGAGCGTTATGTGCGCGAGCATGGGCGGCCGGACATTATCCACGCCCACGCCATGAACTTCGGCGGCATATTGGCTTATGAAATCCACAGTGAAACCGGCATTCCTTTTGTGATAACCGAACACAGCTCGACTTATGCGCGAAAACTGATTCACGATTGGCAATGGGCCGCCATGCACCGCTCTGCTGCCGCCTGTGCCGGCCGCATCGCGGTCAGCAAACACTTTTGCGGACTGCTGCGCACCGAATACCGGGGTTTGGATTGGAAATATATTCCCAATATGCTGTCGGCCAAGGCTGCCGCGCCTTTTAACCCCGCCGAAAAACCGCGCGGCAACCATTTTACTTTCTGCTCGGTTGCCCACCTGAATTTCAATAAAGGCTTCGATATTCTGCTGCCGGCTTTTGCCCAAGCCCTGAAAACACACCCCGGCCTCAAACTGCAAATCGGCGGCACGGGTATGGCCGATGCAGAATTGCACGCCTTGTCCGAAAAGCTCGGCCTGCAAAATGCCGTTACTTTTCTCGGCGCACTGAAATATGATGAAGTGTTGGATTTGATGCGCCGCTCTGACGCTTTCGTGCTGGCCAGCCGCAATGAAACGTTCGGCGTGGTTTATATTGAGGCACTCTCACAGGGTTTGCCGGTGGTTGCCACCCGCTGCGGCGGCCCCGAATCCATCGTTACCCCTGAAAACGGCCTGCTGGTGCCCAAAGAAAATGTGCAGGCACTCACTCAGGCTTTAATCGATATCTATGAAAACCGCAGCCGCTACGATGCGGCAACGCTTCGGAACAACTGCCTGAAAGAATTCAGCGAAAAGAGCGTGGTATCGCAAATTACCGAAGAATACCGCCGAATCTTACCGGCAACCCCAGTTTAGGCAGACGGCCGATATGAAAATCAAAAGCCAGAATCTTTATATTTTTATGATATACGGCATGCTTTGCGCCTATATGGCAGGGCCCATGCTGTCGTTTTTGGCGGGCGTTCCGCGCATAGACAACCCGTTGTCGATGGTGTTTGTGCTTTCCACGCTGATGATTGCATTTTTTGAAAACAAACGCTTCAACAGTACCATTGCTTTCACACTCTTGAGCCTGGCCGTCATGGCCGGATGGGCTTCGATACACTTTTTTATCTCATCGCTTACCGCTTCCAACTATGCAGATTTAACGTTTTTTATAACGGTTCCCTGCTTTTTCTATCTGCTGCAATCCATTTTGCTGCACCACCCAAACAGGCTGCAATTCATACGCAGGCTGATTTTGGTGATGACTTTGTTTATCTCTGTGCCGCCCGTGTTTGAACTGCTTGCGGGCATACCGCTGGTGAAGGGCGATGAAGTTATCGCGCTGGAATCGGGCGTTATCAAAGGTTTGTTTTTCAACCCCAACAACTTGGGCACCACCGCGTTGTGTTTTGCCCCTGCCGTGCTGTTTTTTTTCAACCTGCAAAGCCGCTCTTCCAAAGACACGCTTACCGGTTGGCTGCTGTTTCTGTTGCTGGGCTTTATCATCATCATCAGCGCCTCGCGCACGGCCACCATGCTTTATCTGCTGCTGTTTTTGGGCAACCTGATGTATCGCGGCAATGCCTTGATAACGTTTATTGCCGTTTTTCTGGCGGCTGTCGGCCTGTATTCCGTTCCTACCGAATGGATTAAAGAATTTCTGCTCTCGCTTTACGGCAATCCGTTTTTAGAAAACATTTCCTCACGCCTTTATTTGTTTTTATTTGATTTGGAAAGCGACAACTCCGTATCCTACCGGCAGGAAATTTACCACTATTTCTGGAACCACCCGCCTTTGCTGATCACCGGCTACGGCCCCAAAAACTTCCAGGAATATTTCGGCGGCCATCTCAGCGGCAGTTTGGGGTTCAACAACCCCCACAGTTTCATTATCGAGCTTTATCTGGGTTTCGGCGTCATATCGCTGTTAGGGTTTGCCGGATATGTGGCGGCCTATACGGCAGCACTGATTTCCGCCCGCTTGGATAACAGACAGCGCTTTTTCGGCTTGTTCTGCATGGTAGTTTTTTTAATTGGCGGCTTTATCCCCTCTTCGATTCTGCGCCTGCCTTTTATCTGGCTGCCCTGCATTTTGATTTTGATTGATACTGTTTACCGTTTTACCCCCGCCCATGCCCCACCATACCGATACCGACCCTACAGCGCAGCAAACAGGCAATAACATGGAAAAAATCGTTTTAGCCACTTCGATGAGCGGTTTGGGCGGCACCGAAAACGCCACTTTCCGCTAGGCCGGCTGCTGCGCCGATACGGCCACCCCGTCGTGTTGGCTTCTTCAAACGGCCCCTTGATAGAGCAGGCCCGCAATTTGGGTATCGGCTGGTATCCCATCGATTTTTACAGCGGCGGAAAAACCGGCCATCTGAAAAGCATGTGGGCATTTGCCAAAATGCTCAAACGCGAGCGGCCCGACATCATACACTGCCAAATGGCGCGCATCGTGCCGGCCTGCACCATTGCCGCCAAACTGGTTTCACCCGAAACCAAGGTGTTTTACCACGCCCGCGGCCTGCGCGCGGAAACTTATCCGAAAATCGCCTCATGGTTCGACAGGCTGGGGGTCAACATTATTGCCAACTGCAAAACCGAGCGCGACAAAATCATCCGCTACGGCTTTCCGGCAAACCGCATCACCTACACCTATAATGCTTTGCACAAAGTAGAATCGGTGCCTGAAAAAACCGTTAAAGACCATGTGGTTTTAGGCACATTGTCGCGCTTGGACAAACACCGCGCCGTGCATCTGATGTTGGATATTTTCAAAACGCTGGTAAACGAACGCAGCCTGCCCGTCAGGCTCTTGGTGGCCGGCAACGGCGAAGAGGCCGGCAACCTCAAAGCCCAAGCACACCGGTTGGGCATTGCCGGCAAAGTTACCTTTCTCGGCGGCATTCATGATTTGGGCGCTTTTTTCAGAGAAGTGGATATCTTGGTCAGCACACCGTTTTTTCAGGGCGACTACGGTGCCGGCGTGGGCAACAATGTTTTGGAGGCCGCACTCTATAACACACCGGTTGTAACCTACAATATGTCGGGCGTGTCGGAAATCGTGACCAACGGAGAAAACGGCTACTGCATTGCCACCGGCGACAGTGCCGCTTTCGTTGAAGCAGTGGAAACGCTGGTTTACAACCCGGATTTACGCACCCGCATGGGCAAAGCGCTGCACCAGCGTGTCACATCACTGTGTTCCGATGAAGAAATCTACCGCACCACCATGAAAGCCTACCAAATGGAGAACAACCGATGAAAATCATTCTAACCTCTTCCATGAGCGGTTTGGGCGGCACAGAAAACGCCACCTTCCGTTTGGCCCGCCTGCTCCACCAACACGGCCACCATGTTATTCTGGCCTCTTCAGACGGCCCCCTGGTGCAGGATACTAAAGATTTGGGGATTTCCTGGCGCCCTATCGATTTCTACCAAAGCGGAAAAACCGGTTATCTGAAAGCCGCACTGGCCTATACCAAACTGCTGGCGCAGGAAAAACCCGATATCGTGCACTGCCAAATGGCGCGGATTGTTCCCGCCTGTGCCGCTGCCGCCAAACTGGCATCACCGAAAACCAAAGTGTTCTACCACGCCCGCGGCCTTGACCCCGAAACCTACCCGAAAATTGCCAAGCTGTTCGACACGCTCGGCGTTTATATCATCGGCAACTGCAAACACGAGCAGGCCAAGCTCATCCGCCACGGCTTTCCCGCTTCGCGCATCAGCTACACCTACAACGCCCTGCCCAAACCAAACGGCAGCCCGCAGAAAACCGAACGCAGCCAAGTGGTGCTCGGCACGCTCTCGCGCTTGGACAAAGTGCGCGCAGTGGATTTGACGCTCGATGTATTCAAAATCCTAACCGACAGGGGGTTGAACGTGCGCCTGCACATCGCCGGAATCGGCGAAGAAGAAGGCCGGCTGAAACAGCAGGCTCAAGATTTGGGCATTGCCGACAAAATTGCCTTTCTCGGCGGCATACGCGACTTAAACGCCTATTTTCAAGAAATCGACATTTTGCTCAATACACTCAACTGTGAAGGCGATCACGGCGCCGGTGTCGGCAACAATATTTTAGAAGCCGGCATATACGAAACCGCCGTAGTCAGCTATGGCGTTATCGGCATTCCCGAGATGATTATTCATGGCGAAACCGGTTTCTGCACCCCCTTGCGCGACCAGGAAAAATTTGCCGATGCCGTAGAAAAACTGGTTCGCGACCCGGCCTTGCGCACACGCATGGGCAAAGCCCTCAGGCAGCACGTTGAAGCCCTGTGTTCCGATGAAGAAATCTACCGCGCCACGATGGCGGCCTACCGTATGTGAGGCAGAATCATGAACATTACCATTGTCGCCCCCTATTGCTCCCTGCCCTCCGAGCCGCACTTCAACCGTTTCTGGTATCTTGCCGAACTGTTGTCGCAAGAACACGATGTGTTGCTGATTACCAGCAACTTCAGGCATTACGACAAATCTTTCAGACGGCCGGAAGATGCCGCAAATGCCTCAACAGGCCGTCTGAACGTGCTGCTGCTGAATGAAAGCGGCTACACTCAAAACGTGTCGCTTGCGCGCGTGCAGAGCCACCGCGTGTTCGTGAAACACTTTGAGCAATGGCTCGGGCAATGCCGGCCCGGCAGGCAGGATATTGTGTATTCCGCCTACCCGCTGATTGCCACCAATATCCTGCTGGGCAGGCACAAAGCGCGTTTGGGCTACAAACTGATTATCGATGTGCAGGACGTTTGGCCGGAATCGTTTTCATCGGTTATCCCCGCGCTGAAAAAAATCCCACACAACCTGCTGCCGTTTGCCTCACGCGCCAACGCTGCCTATGCCGCTGCCGATGCCCTGGTGGCCGTGTCGCAAACCTATCTGGCACGCGCCCAAGAAGCCAATCCCCGCGCGCCCGGTGAAGTGGTCTATATCGGCGCCGACTACGACAAACTCGCCAAAGCCGAACCCCGCCCGTTTCACGGCGGCAAAACGCGCTTCTTTTATTTGGGCACCTTAAGCTACAGCTACGATATGCAAACCGTGTGCCAAGGCATCAACCGGCTGGCGCAAACCGACAAAAGCATCGAGCTGCACATCATGGGCGGCGGCCCCGATTTGGAAAAACTCAAACAATACGAATCCGAAGCGGTGAAGTTTTACGGCTATATCCCCTACGCCGAAATGATGTCGGTGGCCAAAAGCTGCGATATCGCCGTCAATCCCATCCACTCATACGCCATGCAGTCGGTAACCAACAAACTTTCCGACTATATGGCACTGGGCAAGCCGGTATTGAACAGCCAGCAAGGCAGCGAAACCAACGAAATCCTCACCCTACTGCCGCACGAAAACTACCGCTCGGGCGATGTGGAGGGCTTTGTTGCCGCCGCCCGCCGAATCCTGCAACGCAAAAACGATCCGGTAAACAGCGAAGCAATCATGCACCGTTTCAAACGCAGCATGGCCTATCAGAAAATTGTCCGCCTGGTGGAAGAATTAGGAAGCCGATAACATGAATATGCTGATAAAACGCCTTTTCGACATTGCCGCCTCAGCCGCCGCGCTGGTTCTGCTTGCGCCCGTGTTTTTAGTGTTGGTTTATCTGATACGCAAAAACCTCGGATCGCCGGTGTTTTTCACCCAGGAGCGGCCGGGCAGAAACGGCAAACCGTTTAAAATGATTAAATTCCGCTCCATGCGCGATGCAGCCGATGCAAGCGGCAAGCCGCTTCCCGACAGCGAACGGCTCACCCCGTTCGGCAGAAAGCTGCGCGCCACCAGCCTCGATGAGCTGCCCGAATTGTGGAACGTGCTCAAAGGCGACATGAGCCTGGTCGGCCCGCGCCCGCTGCTGATGCACTACCTTCCGCTGTATAACGCATTCCAATACCGCCGCCACGAAATGAAGCCCGGCATCACCGGCTGGGCGCAGGTAAACGGGCGCAACGCCATTTCGTGGGACGACAAATTCAAATATGATGTATGGTATATCGACAACCACAGCTTTTGGCTGGATATCAAAATTTTATGCCTGACCGTTAAAAAAGTGTTTGTACGGGAAGGTATTTCTGCCGAAGGCGAAGCCACCATGCCTTATTTCACGGGAAACAACCATCATGAAAAAAAATAACATACTCATTTTATCCGCCGGCCGCCGCGTAGAGTTGGTGCAGAATTTCCAAACCGAAGCCGCCCGGTTTTCAGACGGCATCCAAGTGCTTGCTACCGACCTCAACCCCCGCATGTCTCCCGCCTGCCACGCGGCAGACGGCGCATTCAGCGTGCCGCCGATTGCCGCCGCAAACTATATCGACAACATTTTCGATTTGGCGCGGCAACAGGGCATCGGCCTGATTATCCCCACCATCGACACGGAGCTGCAAAAGCTCGCCGATGCCCGCAGCCGCTTTGAAGAAGCGGGCATTCATATTGTTGTTTCAGATTCCGAACTGGTGGCCCTCTGCCGCGACAAACGCGCCACCGCCGGCCTGTTTGAACGCTGCGGCATCGCCACCCCCGAAATCTACGGGCGCGAAAACCTCACCTTCCCCTGCTTTGCCAAACCTTATGACGGCAGCCGCAGCATAGGCGCGAAATATATCCACACCGCCGAAGATTTGTCTTACGATTTGCTCAAAGACCCGAAAACCATCTTCTGCCAATACATCGACATCACCAACAAATTTACCGAATTCACCGTTGACCTGTATTACGACCGCTCAGGCCGTCTGAAATGCGCCGTGCCGCGCGAAAGGCTTGAAGTGCGCTCCGGCGAAGTGAGCAAGGGTGCCACCCGCCGCAACGGCCTTTACACCCTGCTGGCCGGCAAAATGGCGCATCTCGAAGGCGCGCGCGGCTGTATCACCGCCCAGTTTTTCTACAACGGCAGCACGCTTTACGGCATCGAAATCAACCCCCGCTTCGGCGGCGGCTTTCCGCTCACCTATGCCGCCGGCGGCAACTACCCCGGCTGGCTGATAAGCGAATACCTCTACGGCGGCGCAATTCCGTTTTTCGACCAATGGGAAAACAACCTGATTATGCTGCGCTACGATGCGAAAGTATTGGTACATGAATAAACCCATCCGCCCCGCCCAAACCGTGTTGGTATTGGATCTCGATGACACCCTCTATGCCGAACAGCACTACAAACGCTCCGGCATCGAAGCCGTGTGCCGCCACATTGCCGAGCTTTACCCGCAGCACACCGCAGAGGGCCTGATGGCGCAAACCGATCCCGAAAGCAGCCGCTGGCTCGAGCAGCTTTGCGCCTTCTGCGGCTTCAACGACAGCGAAAAACAGTCGCTGTTGTGGGTATACCGGCTGCACCGGCCGAACTTAACCGGCTGTATGCCGTCTGAAAAACTGAAGCAGCTGATGCAGCCGTTTGCCGCCCGCGTGCTGATTTCAGACGGCCGCAGCCTCAGCCAGCGCCGCAAGCTCTCCGCGCTGGGGCTGCTCGATGCCTTCGAACACATCATGATTTCCGAGGCTTGGCAAAGCGAAAAGCCCGATGCCCGCCGCTTTCTCGCCGTTGAAGCGGCCTACCCGGGCAAAACCTGCATTTATGTGGGCGACAACACCAAAAAAGATTTTCTCGCCCCCAACCGTTTGGGCTGGCTCACTATCGGCATTCTGCCGCAGGCGCACCATATCCACCGCCACCGCCCGCAGGATTTCGATGCCGCCAGCCAACCCGCCCTCTGGCTGGACAATATCGGCAGCCTGGCAAATCTGATCGCGGCGTAAGCCCGATTGTAAATACACCCATCCAAGCAAAAAGGATTGCACAATGACCAAAATCCTCTTCATGGGCCGGAAAAAAGTTTCCGCCGCTCTTTTGGAATTTTTATCTGCCCAAAGCGGCATCGAAATTGTCGGCGTATTGACCGACAGCCATCTGCAAGGCTCGCCCACAGCCGCCGCAGCCAAACGCCTGGGGCTGCCGCTCTACACCTTCGACACCGCGCTCGAGGCCATACGCGCAGGCCGTCTGAAATACGATTTGGGCTTATCGGTATTGTATTGGCGCAAACTGCGCGATGAATTTCTCACCGCGCCCGCACGCGGCACCATCAATTTCCACCCCGCCATTCTGCCCGAATACAAAGGCACCGGCGGCTACAATCTGGCGATTATGGACGGCCTTTCCGAATGGGGCATTTCCGCCCACTATATCGATGATTCCATCGACACCGGCGACTTAATCGAAGTGGTGCGCTTTGCCATGAACCCCGACACCGCCACCGCACAATCGCTGGAGCGCGAATCGATGCAGCATTTGGAACAGTTTGCCAAACGCCTGATTATGCAGGCAGTCGAAAGTGAAACCAAACTGCCCGCCTTCCCCAATATCGGCGGCGGCTACACCAGCCGCGCCGAAATGGAGGCCATGAAAGAAATCCGCCCCGGCGATGATGTGGGCAGAAAAATCCGCGCGTTTTGGTTCCCGCCCTACGATGGTGCCTACATTGAAATCGGCGGACGCAAATACACCTTGATCGACCGCCGCATTTTAGAAGAAGTCGCCCCCAAAGATTCCACCAGCCTTTTTGCAGGATCAGCCGATGCTTAACACCTCTATCGCCCCGTGGCCCAGCTTCACCCAAGAAGAGGCCGATGCCGTTTCGCGCGTTTTACTGTCTAACAAAGTGAACTACTGGACAGGCAGCGAATGCCGCGAATTTGAAAAAGAATTTGCCGCCTGGTGCGGCACAGAATACGCCGTTGCCTTAAGCAACGGCACGCTGGCGCTCGATGTTGCCCTCAAAGCCATGGGCATCGGCGCGGGCGATGATGTAGTGGTTACCCCGCGCACCTTTCTCGCCTCTGCCTCAGCCATCGTTACCGCCGGTGCCAACCCCGTGTTTGCCGATGTCGATTTAAACAGCCAGAACATTTCTGCCCAAACCATTCAGACGGCCTTAACCCCCGCAACCAAAGCCGTTATCGTGGTGCATCTGGCCGGTATGCCCGCCGAGATGGACGAAATCATGGCGCTGGCCGAACAACACCGACTGTGGGTGATTGAAGACTGCGCCCAAGCGCACGGTGCCAAATACAAAGGCCGCCCCGCAGGCTCCATCGGCCATGTCGGCGCGTGGTCGTTCTGCCAGGATAAAATCATGACCACCGGCGGCGAAGGCGGCATGGTTACCACCAACGATAAAGATTTGTGGGAAAAAATGTGGTCGTATAAAGACCACGGCAAAAGCTACGATGCCGTGTATAACCGCCCGCACCCGCCCGGCTTCCGCTGGCTGCACGAGAGTTTCGGCACCAACTGGCGCATGATGGAAACCCAGGCCGCCATCGGCCGCATCCAACTTAAGCGCATGGCAGAGTGGACGGCCAAACGCCAAGCCAACGCCGCGCAGCTCGAAGCCGCGCTCAAACCGTTTGCCTGCATCCGCCTGGTAAACGTGCCCGGCCATATCGAACACGCGCAATATAAATTTTATGCGTTTGTGAAACCCGAAAACCTGAAAGCGGGCTGGAGCCGCGACCGCATCGTTGAAGCCCTGACCGAACGCAAAGTGCCCTGCTATCAGGGCAGCTGCTCGGAAGTGTATCTGGAAAAAGCCTTCGACAACACGCCCTGGCGCCCCAAAGAGCGGCTGAAAAACGCTGTCGAGCTGGGCGGCACCAGCCTGATGTTTCTGGTGCACCCGACCATCACGCCCGAAGAAATGGTATTCTGCTGCAAAAACATACAGGAAGTGCTTGCAGAAGCAACGGCATAAAGTTTTCAGACGGCCGAACCGCGCCCGCACGAGGCCGTCTGAAAGCCGCTGTTATCCAAATTGAAAATACGCTTTTCCAAAACCATAACAGCCGGATAATCACACGATGAACCTGGAAACCCTGCTTGCATTGCCCCGCAATGTCAAAAAAACCTGTTTCGTTATCCACGACACTTTGGTGATTTTCGTGGCTTTTTGGTTTGCCCAAAGCCTGAAAGCCGACTATTCGAACGAGTGGGACAGCTTTGCCAACTGGCTGGCGTTTTCCTCCACCGCCGTGCTGACCATCCTGCTGTTTGTGCGGCTGGGGCTCTACCGCGCCGTTACCCGCTATGTGAGCCTGCGCATTCTCAGCACCGCCGTCATCGGCTGCGCCGTGTCGGCTTTGGTGTTTCTGCTCAGCGTGCTGCTGTTTGAACAGCGGTTGCGGCCGGTTTTGCCGGTGGTGTATTTTCTGATGCTGGTGGTGCTGGTTACCAGCTCGCGCATCATTCTGAAAGCCATACTCGCCGACCGCAGCCACAGACAGATGGCCGCCGTGATTATCTACGGCGCGGGGCAGTCGGGCCGCCAACTGCTCGAGGCGGTCAAACAGGTAAACGAATACAACGCGGTAGCATTTGTCGATGACAACCCCGCCATCCAACACACCACCATCTACGATCTGCCCGTTTACAGGCCGTCTGAAATCGAAGATCTGGTCAAACGCTACGGCGTGGAAAAAATCCTGCTGGCGATTCCCAGCGCGCCGCAGGAGCAGCGCAAATTGATTATCGAACGCCTCGAACCGCTGCCCTGCGAAGTGTTGGCGATTCCCGGCATGAAAGATTTGGTCGATGGCAGAATCAGCGTCAGCTCGCTGAAAAAAGTGTCGGTGGTCGATTTGCTCGGCCGCGACCCCGTTGCTCCGCGCCCCGAGCTGATGCGCGCCGACCTTGCCGGCAAAGTGGTGCTGGTAACCGGCGCGGGCGGCTCCATCGGCTCCGAGCTTTGCCGCCAGATTATCCGCTGTCGCCCCGCCAAGCTGCTGCTGTTTGAATTATCGGAATTTTCGCTTTACAGCATCGACAAAGAGCTCAACGAATTTCAGACGGCTTTGGGCATGGATATCGAAGTGGTGCCGCTGCTGGGTTCGGTGCAGCAGCGCGGCCGCCTCTCCAGTATCATGCAGGCCTACGGCGTGCAGACCGTGTATCACGCCGCCGCCTACAAACACGTGCCGATGGTGGAATTCAACACCATCGAAGGCGTGCGCAACAATGTATACGGCACACTCTTTTGCGCGCAGGCCGCCGTGGAAGCCGGCGTGGAAACCTTTGTGTTGATTTCCACCGACAAAGCGGTGCGCCCCACCAACACCATGGGCGCGAGCAAACGCATGGCCGAGCTTTGCCTGCAGGCGCTGGCTGCCGAGCCGGATATGCAGACCCGCTTCTGCATGGTGCGCTTCGGCAACGTGCTCGGCTCTTCAGGCTCGGTGGTGCCGGTGTTTGAAAAACAAATTGCCGCCGGCGGCCCCGTTACCCTCACCCACGAAGACATCACCCGCTATTTCATGACCATTCCCGAAGCCGCGCAACTGGTGATTCAGGCCGGCGCAATGGGCAAAGGCGGCGATGTGTTTGTGCTCGACATGGGCGAGTCGGTGAGAATCATCGACCTGGCCAAACAGATGATCCGCCTGAGCGGCCTGGAAGTGAAAGACGGCCAAAACCCCGATGGCGACATCGAAATCAAAATCACCGGCCTGCGCCCGGGTGAAAAATTATATGAAGAATTGTTAATCGGCGAAGAAGTGCAGAAAACCACTCATCCCCGCATTATGACCGCCAACGAAGTAATGCTGCCGTGGAAAGAATTATCCGACATACTTAACCGTATGGACACGGCCTGCAACGAGATGAACCAACCCGGGCTGCGCCAACTCTTATTGGAAGCGCCCACCGGCTTTGCTCCCACAGACGGCATCTGCGATCTGGTGTGGCGGCAAAGCCAAAAGGCCGTCTGAAATATTTTCAGACGGCCAGGCAGCAACTTCTGCGCCGGCAGCCATATCTACACTCCTGCCGGCCGCACAAACCTGAAACCCAAGGCTGCGCACAGCGGCACCCCGCTGTGCCGGCCCGTGTTGCAACATCAAACGAAAGAGAAAAAGTGAATATTTTCCAACCCTCAGCCATCGGCTTATCGCTGCTCGCCCTCACTTTGGCCGGCTGCACCGTGATTCCCGGCTCCGGCCTGAGCGCGCGCGGCAAAACCGTGGTGTATGAAAACGGCGAAAGCAAAGCCGACACCCGCCTTAACCGCCTCATCAGCATCCGCCCGGTTACCCCCGGTCTGATTGAGCGCATGGAAGAAGCCCCCCGCCGCGCCCTGTCCAACCCCGCGCTCGAGCGTCAGAAATCGGCCTACCGCTACCGCATCGGCAGCGGCGATGTGCTGAACATTCTGGTTTGGCACCACCCCGACCTGAACACGCCCGCCGCCGACAGCCCCAATCCCGACAGCAAACAGGTGAGCAACGGCGCCTGGGTAGATGAAGCGGGCTACCTGGCCTACCCGCTGGCCGGCAGAATCTACGCGCGCGGCAAAACCCTGCCCGAATTGCAGTCGCTGCTCACCGCGCGCCTCAAACGCTATATCAAAAACCCGCAGGTTTCGGTGAACGTGGCCGAATTCCGCTCGCAGCGCGTTTCCGTATCCGGCGCAGTGGGCAAGCCCGGCCAGCTGCCGCTCACCAATGTACCGCTGACACTGGTCGATGCCATCGACCAGGCCGGCGGAGCCGCCGCCAATGCCGACACCGACAATATCAAGTGGACACACAACGGCACCGAGCGCACCGTATCGCTCCAAGATATCCGCCAATACGGCGATTTATCGCAAAACCTGCTGCTGGGTGCCGGCGACATGGTTTATGTGCCCACCAATGAAAACAGCCGCATTTATGTGATGGGCGAAGTGGGCAAACAGGCATCGCTGCCCTTGGGCAACTACGGCCTCACGCTCACTCAGGCACTGGGCAACGCCGGCGGCATCAATCAGGTTACCGCCAACGCTTCGGGCGTGTTTGTCATCCGCAACATGCCGGACGACCGCGAAAAACCCATACACGTTTACCAGCTCAACCTGAAAGACGCATCGGCCTACGCCCTGGCCAACCGCTTCAAACTGCGCGCCAACGATACGGTGTTTGTTACCGCCGCGCCCGTTGCCCGTTGGAACCGCGTGGTATCGCAGGTTACCGCATCCATCAGCAACATTTACTACATCGACAATATTTTCGGCGGACAATAACAGAGTTTCCGGGCAACCCCAAAATCAGAATGTTTCAGAAAATTTTGATTGTATGCGTAGGCAACATCTGCCGCTCGCCCACCGCAGAGCGGCTGCTGCAGCAGAAGATGCCCCATCTTCAGGTATTTTCGGCAGGGCTTAAGGCAGCGGCCGGCAAAGATGCCGATTTACAGGCCATACGCACCGCCCTGCGGCACGGCCTGATTATCGCAGGCCACACCGCCCGCCCGCTCACGGCGGCCATGTGTGAAACAGCCGATTTGATTCTGGTGATGGAACCGCGCCACATCGATGAAGTGGCCGCCGTTCTGCCCGCCGCCCGCAGCAAAACCATGCTGCTCGGCCAATGGCTGCCCAAGCAGCACATTCCCGACCCCTACGGGCAGTCCGATGAAATGTTTGAAGCCGTGTACCGCCTGATTGATGAGGCTGTGGAGCAATGGGCCTTCAGGCTGACAGTACGCCCTTAACACAGAGCATCGCGGTCAAACCTGCCGCCGTTTCAGACGGCCTATGCCGCTTTGTTCAGGCCGTCTGAAAAACACA
The DNA here is from genome assembly GCF_014297595.2 of Neisseria musculi. Lineage (NCBI taxonomy): Bacteria > Pseudomonadati > Pseudomonadota > Betaproteobacteria > Neisseriales > Neisseriaceae > Neisseria > Neisseria musculi. The sequence goes on from NZ_CP060414.2 coordinate 1,805,810, forward strand.
ACGGCAAAACAAACGCCGCTGCAGGCAGGTTAGGCAAACCGCAACGGCGGCACAGGCAGGGATACCCTGCCCCGCACCCTGCCGACCGGCATCTCCGCCTGAGGGAAACGTTCAGACGGCCTGCCCGAGCGGCGGATTAAATACCGTTTAACGGCCGTCTGAAACAACGGCATAAAAATGCACCCGCTTATAAGTTAAGATAAAAGGAATTTCGCAATATGGCAAAACAGTATTCCCCATACAACCGGCCGCAGCACAACGGCGGTGAAATCGATGTGGGCCGGCAGCTCCGCAACCTGCTTCACTATAAATACCCGATTGCCGCCGCCGTGTTGGCCGGCGGCCTTCTGGGCGCGTTATACAGCCTGGCTGCCACACCCGTTTACCGCGCCGATGCCATGCTGGAAATCGAAACCAAGCCAAACCAGATTCTGACCGAAATCAGCAATCTTTTTGCTCCCGAAAACGGCAACCTCACCTTTGAAGCCGAGCTCGATTTGGCACAATCGCGGCTGGTGCTGGGTAAAACCGTTGACGATCTCCAACTGGCGCAAACCGTTACCCCGAAATACTTTCCCGTTATCGGCAATTTGATGCACAACCTCAGCAGCGACATCGAGCCCGAGTTAAACGTGCACACTTTCGAAGTCGGGCAGGAATGGTTGAACCAAACCTTCACCCTCACCGCGCTGGGCAACAAGCTCTACAGCTTAGAGCTGCCCGACGGGCGCACACTTGAAGGCAAAGTCGGCCGCCCGCTGCAACTCAGCCCGCAATCAACGCTTCAGATCAATCAGATTCTGGCCGAAAGCGGCCAACGCTTCACGCTGGTAAAGCATTCGAAATTGAGCGCAATCGAAAACCTCAAACAGAATCTGACCGTGTCGAGCAAAGGCAAAACCAGCCCGATTATTAATCTGGCCTACAAAGGAACCGAGCCGGAAAAAATCACCAAAATCCTCAACAGCATCGCCGATAACTATGTCAGCCAAAACATCAACCGCGATGTTCAGGTGGCCGCCAGCGGTTTGGCCTTCATCAGCAGCGAGCTGCCGCGCCTGAAAGCCACCTTGCAGGATGCCGAAAACAGGCTCAACGAATACCGCAGAAAAAGCGGCTCTCTGGATATTCCTGTTGAATCAAAAGGCGCGCTCGAAAGCCTGGTCAGCATCGAAACCCAGATTACCGGGTTGCGCACCGAAGAAGCGGGGCTGGCCGAACTTTACACTCCCGAACACCCCACTTATAAAGCCGTGCTCGACAAACTGGCCGTGCTGGAAAAAGCCAAAAACAGAATCAACCGCCAAATTGCCGAGCTTCCCAACACCCAGCAGGAAGTTATCCGCCTCACCCGCGATGTCGAAACCAACCAAACCACCTACACCCAATTATTGAGCAAGCAGCAGGAGCTCAACATTATGAAAGCCAGCACCCAGGGCAATGTGTGGATAGTGGATTATGCCGCCGTGCCCGAATTGCCCGTTGCCCCCCGCAAAACCGTGATCACCCTGCTGAGCGCCCTCACCGCCGGCATACTCGCCGCCGGCTGGCTGCTGATACGCTCCGCCCTTCGCAAAGGCATTGCCGGCCCTGAAGAAATCGAACAAACGGGCATGAATGTAGCGGCAATGATTCCGCTTTCCAAAGCCCAAAGCAAACACGATGCCCTCAGCAACCGGTTTAAATCACTCTCAGGCAGCCGCGCCGGCTATCTGTTAAGCCTGGAAGCCTCCACCGATGCAGCCGTGGAAGCCCTGCGCGCCCTGCGCACCAACATCTATTTCTCAATGATCGGCGCCCAAAACAATATCCTGATGATTACCGGCACCTCTCCGGGCGTAGGCAAATCATTTGTGGCTGCCAACCTGGCTGCCGTCATGGCTCAATCAGGCAAAAAAGTGCTGCTGATTGATGCCGATATGCGCAAAGGCCGTCTGAACGAAATGCTGACCGCCTCCCCCGAAAAAGGTTTGTCCGACATTTTGGAAGGCCGGCTCTCTCCCGGCCAGGCCGTTCAAGAAACCGCCATACCCAACCTCAGCTTCATCAGCCACGGCTCATTGCCCGAAAACCCTTCGGAGCTTCTGCTTGACGGCCGCTTCAACACACTCTTGAGCCGCGCCCGCCAACGGTATGACTATGTAGTGGTGGATACCCCGCCGGTGTTGTCGGTAACCGATGCCAACATTGTCGGCCAACAGGCCGACACCACCCTGCTGGTGGCGCGCTACAACGCCACCTCTGCCCGCGAGCTCGAAGCCAGCGCCGGCAGATTAACGCAGAGCAATGTAAAAGTAAGCGGCGTCATACTCAACGGCATGCGCAGCGAAGGCCGCAGCGGCTACGGCTATTACGCTGCCTATACCCACAAGCCAAAAAAATAATCCGCAAACATTCAAGGCCGTCTGAAACATTTTCAGACGGCCTTAACATACAGACATAGCCATATAGCAGACCCGCTTCATTTTTTCATTACACAGCAGGCTGAAAATAAACACCAAGTCCCGTCAACACCGCAACGAAACACCCTAACCCACAGAAAGCAGCAAACAATGCCAACACAAAGCGCAGCACTATAACTGATTATTTTAAAACAAGAAGCCATATCTGCGCCGCCCACAACCCGGCACCTCGTCCCGTTATAATCTATTTCACCATTATTTCCACACCAACCTATTTACTGTAAAAAATCCCGGCATTGTTCACCCCTTCTTTTTTGCCTGCATACCCATTCGGGGATTTTTGAGAATTGCCGAGAATGCCCAAAAGCACAGCAAAGCCGTTTCATTCTTGAGAATTCTCAAAATCACGAAACCATCATTCCAGCAAAAGGCCGTTTAGCATAAAAAGCGCAACCAACCCAACCTTTTCCAACACCTTTACCGTTTTCAATGATGCCCCTTTGCCTCTCCCGCCAATCGGTACACCACACCGCAATACGGACACTCTATAGCGCCGTTCGACTGAATAGGCAGAAACACACGCGGGTGACCGTTCCACACTTCATTTTGCGGGCCGGAGCAATGCAGCGGCAAATCATACGGAGTAACGGTCATCACATTGTGGTCGTTCATATTGTTTCCTTTACAAAAGCCGTTTACCATTCTCATCAGCAGATATTACGATAAGACCGCAGAGTTGGAAAGTGCCACAAAAAGAAGGCGTATTTTAGTAAAAGCAACCGAAAACATTATGCCTGAGTCTTTTATTTGGTATTACTTGCAATTTACCTTACAGCATAAATAAAGTTTTTTCGCTATCAACAAAGCAAATGGTTTAAACTGCCGCTTTCTTCACCTTTCAGACGGCTTGAAACCTTTGCCATACGGAGCATGAGATGAAAATATTTTACACCATCATTAAAATCATCATCTTGTTGATATTCTTAATTCTTGCCATTGGCAACACGCAGAGTGTGCAGTTTTTCTACCTACCCGCCCAAAGTCTGAACGTGCCGCTGATTGTGGTGTTATTCGGCGCTTTCGTTATCGGTTCGGTGTTCGGCCTGTTTGCGCTCTTCGGCCGCCTGCTATCCCTGCGCGGCGAAAACAACCGTCTGCGCACCGAAATCAAAAAATCTGCCCGCGCCGCTGCTGCCAACCCCGCTGTGCCACCGCCCGCGCCGCCGAAACACAAGGAATAGGCCTTTATGGAAAACGAAATCTGGATTCTGCTGCTGCCGATTATCCTTTTGCCGGTTTTCTTCGCAATGGGCTGGTTCGCTGCACGGGTCGATATGAAAACCGTGCTCAGGCAGGCTAAAACCGTTCCAGGCGGTTTTTATAAAAGCCTTGACGCCCTGGTTGACCGTAACAGCGGCAAAGCCGCCCGCGAGCTGGCCGAAGTTACCGACCAGCAACCGCAGTCTTACGATCTGAATCTCACGCTGGGCAAACTTTACCGCCAACGAGGCGAAAACGACAAAGCCATCAATATGCACAGGGCCTTGCTTGATTCTCCGGACACCGTGGGCGACAAGCGCAGCCGAGTACTGTTTGAGCTGGGCTTGAATTACCAGAGTGCCGGCTTGGTTGACCGCGCCGAACAGATACTGACCGGCCTGCAAAACGGCAACATGGCCAAAGAAGCCTGCCAAGTGCTGCTGAGCATCTACCAGCAAGACCGCGACTGGGAAAAAGCCATCGAAACCGCGCAACTGTTGAGCCACAACGAGCAAACCTACCAATTTGAAATCGCCCAATTCTATTGCGAACTGGCGCAGACCGCCCTGTTTCAATCCGATTTTGACACTGCCCGCCACCATGTGGAAAACGCTTTGAACGCCAACAAAAAGTGCACCCGCGCCAATATGATTTTGGGCGACATCGAACAAAAACAGGGGCATTATGCCGCCGCCGTTGAAGCCTACACCGCCATTGAGAAACAAAACCACGCCTACCTGAGCATGGTCGGCGAACGGCTTTACGATGCCTACGATGCACAAGGCAGGCCGCAGGAAGGATTGGGCGTGCTTATCGGCTATATGCACACTTTTCCGCAACTTGATCTCATCAATGTGATTTACGACAAATCACTACTGCTTAACGGCGAAGCCGCCGCCAACCAAACCGCCGTGGATTTGGTTCGGAAAAAACCCGATCTCGGCGGCGTTTACCGCCTGCTCGGCCTGCAACTGAGCGGCCTGCCTCCCGAATGGAAAGCCGATGCCGACATGATACGCGCAGTTGTCGGCCGCCAACTGCAAAAAGCCGTGATGTACCGCTGCCGCAACTGCCACTTCAAATCACAAGTATTCTTTTGGCACTGCCCCGCATGCAACAAATGGGAAACTTTTACCCCCAACCGCATCGAGGTATAACTTTCAGACGGCCTTTCTGCACGCAGATGCGCCCACTCTTGAACCAACCGCTTTACGGTTGTGGGACAGCCCGGCCGCCCCCTTGGTCGGCTTGGCTTCTTTACAGGTTTCCCGCCTTTCTAGCCGGAATTCAAACCGTCAAACCGGCACCGCAAGGAAAAGCCGTCTGAAAAACTTTGTTCAGACGGCCTTTGTGGTATCCGCACACAGATCACTATCCTTATTCTATTGAAAGCTATTAAACGCGTTTCTTATCACTTCCACCCACGGCACAACGACATTTCAAAGCTGGGAGCAGTCCTATTCAGGAAATTTTGTGTTCAACCCGGCGCATTAATCAACTTTCAAATCTTGCGCGGCTTGGTCTTCCGTTTGGCTTGGTTTTCCGTTTGGCTTGGTTTTCCGTTTGTTTTTTATTGTTATGAGATTGCCGTTTTTCGGTTTAGCAGCTGTATGCCGAGCCATTTCCAGCGCAGTGGCAGCCGCCACCATCAAGCTGCCGGAATCGGCTTTACCTGTTCCTGCCAAATCCAGTGCAGTGCCGTGATCAACAGATGTGCGCACAAACGGCAAGCCCAGCGTGATGTTCACCCCTTTGCCGAAACCGGCGTATTTCAACACAGGCAACCCCTGATCGTGATACATGGCCAACACAGCATCGGCATCTTTCAGCATAAACGGCTGAAACAGGGTGTCGGCCGGATAAGGGCCGCGCACGTCTATACCTTGTGCGCGCAAGCTGTCGAGCGCGGGGATAATGATATCGATTTCTTCGCGGCCGAGATGGCCGCCCTCGCCTGCGTGGGGGTTTAATCCTGCCACAAAAATGCGCGGGGAGGTGATACCGAATTTTTTTTGCAGCCCGCAATGCACAATTTTCGCCACCGATTCGAGTTGCGGCTGCGTGATAGCAGCGGCCACGTCTTTAAGCGGCAGATGGGTAGTGGCCAGTGCCACACGCAAACCGCCGCCCGCCAACATCATCACCACCTGCTTGGCAGCACTTTTTTCGGCCAGATATTCGGTATGGCCCGAAAAAGGCATACCGGCATCATTGATAATGCCTTTGTGCAGCGGCGCAGTTACCATTGCGGAAAATGTGCCGTTTTGGATACCTTTATAGGCAGTGTCGAGCAACTCAATCACATAGGCTGCGTTGGCAACGTTCAGACGGCCTGCCCTGCAGGGCATTCTCAAAGGAATATGCAGCACTTCCAACACCCCCTCCTCCGGCTCGGCGGCAGGAGTGAAATCCCTCAGGACAACGGCTTTGCCCAATTTATCGGCACGCGCCTGCAACATGGCTTTATCGCCCAGCACCACCGGGCGGCAAGGCAGGACGGCAGCGGGCAGGTCGAGACAGATATCGGGGCCGATACCGGAAGGTTCGCCGGAAGTAACGGCAATAACAGGCAGAGGCATTTTGCTTCCTTAATCAAAATCCATAACGGCAGCCGGTTATTTTAGCCGATTTTTGTAGAAATTTCGGTTGGCCGGCTATTCTATTTTGTTGAAAAATGGTAGCCTTATTTCTTTAACGGTTTAATGGTAAGAATCAATATGATTGCGGCTACCCTGCAAAATCTAACGGTCGCGTTCGGCATCACCTTGGCCGCCGGCTTGGCAACGGTGCTGGGCAGCGTGTTGGTGTTTGTATCGAAAACACCCAACCCGCGCATACTTTCATTCGGGCTGGCGTTTGCGGGCGGCGCTATGGTTTATGTGTCGCTCACCGAAATTTTTTCCAAGTCGCAACAGTCGTTTACCGCAGTCTACGGGCAAAGTATGGGGCTTGCGGCGGCCACTTTCGCTTTTTTGGCCGGGCTGGGCGTGATAGCTTTGATTGACCGTTTGGTGCCCAACCCTCACGACACCCTGGATGCACACGACCCCGAATTTTACGAAAAATCACGCCACCACATCGCCCGGGTGGGCTTGATGACGGCGTTTGCCATCACTGCCCACAACTTCCCCGAGGGGCTGGCCACTTTTTTCGCCACACTGGAAAACCCTGCCGTAGGTGCACCTTTGGCGCTGGCGATTGCCGTCCATAATATTCCCGAAGGCATTTCTATCGCCGCCCCGGTTTATTTCGCTACCCGTAACAAAGCCTTAACGGTTGCCGTCTGCCTGGTTTCGGGTTTGGCCGAGCCGCTGGGGGCATTGTTGGGCTATTTTGTGCTCAAACCTTTTCTTTCCAGCGCGGTGTTCGGCTCCGTTTTCGGGCTGATTGCCGGTGTGATGGTGTTCTTGGCATTGGATGAGCTGCTGCCCGCCGCCAAACGTTATTCAGACGGCCATGAAACGGTATACGGCCTGACCTCGGGCATGTCGGTGATTGCTTTGAGCTTGGTATTGTTCAACTGGTAGAAATACGCCGGCTTAAGTCTGCTTTTGTTGCCATAATCGTCTCATCTGCCGAGAGCCAGTCTGCCCTGCTCCAAGTTTGCCGCACCTTGCCGTATCCTTTCCGCCACTTGCAGGCTGCTGCTTTGTATTGAAATGCTTTCCGCTACATCAAGGCCGTCTGAAAACTTGCTTTTCAGACGGCCTGTGAAGAAACCGCTTTATTTTCGGCACAAGGGGCAAACCTCAAAGCATACAGAACCGGTTCCGTTACCGCTGGGTCGGCCGGCACAATCATTCTCTTTGAGCCAAGAGTAGCAAACGCTGTAACGGAAACAAAGTGGATTCATGGCAGGCTTAGGCTTTTCCGACTATTTGCCGCTTAAAAAAGATACCCGGCCAAATGCCGGGTATTTTGCGGTTCCAAACTGATTGTGCTGTTTATCTGCACGGCCTGCGGTTCAGTTTTCCGTAGCGCGAAACCACTTTTTGAATTTCCTGCGCAGATTTATCGTCTACATCCATAAACGTTACCTGCATCTTGGCCACACTCAGACCGCCTTCGGGCGAGGCACCGCGATCTTCCTGTTCGTGGATGCGGGTGCCGCCGAAACCTGCGCTTGCCAGGCGCGAAATCAGCACTTGGGCGGCAGAGCGGCTGTGGGTTACGCCTACGCTGATGCCGCCTTCGTAGATGCTGCCGCTGAAGCCTTTGGCAGCCAGGCTGTCGAGCATGGCCGCCGCATCGCCGTCTGCCGAAATCAACACACGGTAGGTTTTCTGCACTTGGCCGGCATCACGCTTTTCAACCGTACGCGATGCGGCGTGCGGCCATTGCCGCAGCAGACCTTTGATACGGTGGTAATCGTCTTCTTCCAGCGTTAGCGATGCCGGGGAAGTGCACAGGTTGTTTTCTTTTTTGGCTTCTGCTGCTTTTTGCCGTTCCTGTTCGCGTTTGGCTTTCTCCAGCTGCTCGCGCTTGGCTTTTTCTTCGCGTTCTTTCTGCGCTTTCGCTTCCAGCTCTTTGGCCTCTTTTTCTTTGGCTTCCCGCTCCGCTTTCTCCCGCATCAAGCGTGATTCATCACTTTCGGATTCGGAAGCGGCAGAAACCTGAATCGGGGCAGCCTCTCTTTCGGGAGCGGAAACCGGAACCGGATGCAGGATTTCTGCCGGCGCCGGCACGGGTTGCTGTTGCGGAACGCCGACACTCTGAGCGGGAGCGGCCGCATTTTTTTGTTTTTCTACAACGCGGCTGGCAACCATTCCGCCAAAAACGATGACGTTTAGTGCCACCAGCACGGCAAATAGCCATTTCATTGTTGCTGTATCCAGTTAAGTAAGCCGTAAATGGCGAGATTATCTACAATTTTAACTGTATTGTCCAAAACAAATGACGGCGGCAACGCCTGCACCACTTTGGCTGCGCCGCCGCCTGTGATAATCAGATCCACCGCCTTGCCTGCCCCGACTTTTTCACGCAGCCGGGCGTGCATCAGCAATACCGAACCGCACACGGCATCCATCATGCCGCTGGCCAGTGCGTTGGCCGTGGTGGTGGGGAAAGGATATACGCGCCCCAACGGGCGGTTGAGATTGGCGGTTTTCAAAGCCATCGCCTCTTTCATTAAGTGAAAGCCGGGCATGATGGTGCCGCCGAGATAATGATTGTTGTCGGTGAGCGCATCCACCGTAACGGCGGTTCCGCAACTGGCCACCACGCAGGCATTTTGTGTGAAGCGGCGGCTGCCCAGCGCGTTAAACCAGCGGTCGGCACCGTGTTCGGTGTGGTTGCGGTAATGGTTGCGTATGCCCAGTGCCTGCGGCATGGAAGAGAGCCATTCAACCGGCTGCGGCAACTGCGCGGCAACCTGGGCTTTTTTGGCTTCGCCGCACACGGCACTGCCGATAATGCGTACACTGCCGCTGCCGCGCTCCTGCCATTCGGTGCCGAGCAGTGTCAGGTCGCGGTAGGGCGAGCGGCCGGTATGGACGATACTGCCGTTTTCGACCCACGCCCATTTCAACTGGCTGTTGCCGCCGTCAAGCAGCAAATATTTTCCGGCGGCGGCCGTCTGAACAGGCGGAGGGTTATCGCCGGGGCGCAGGCTGATTTCACCGCTCACCACAATACGCTCGCCGTTTTCGGTTTGCAGCCGCAAGGCTCCTTGCCCGGTGATGCCTGCCGACACGCCTTCATAAACGGTTTCACCGTTTTGCAGCAGGCGCACGGGACGGTTATGGTCGCGGTCGGCCGCTTGGTAGGCTGCCACAAACGGAGCAAAACCGTATTGCCGGTATCGGTTGAGCATGGTGTCGAGTTCGCCCAGCAAAGCAGCGAGCAAAGCGGCGGAACCCACGGGCGGAGCGGCCGCAGAAACGGCCGCCTGAACCGATGCCGCGTCTTCCACTTCTTTAGGCAGCACAAAATTGATGCCGATGCCGATTACGGCAACGGTTTTACCGCTGCTGCGCACGGTTTCGATCAGAATGCCGCCGAGTTTGCGCCGCCCCACCACCAAATCGTTGGGCCATTTGATTTGTGCGGGTATGCCGAGCTTGGCTAAAGCGGCATGGCAGGCCAATGCCACGGCGGGCGCAAGCGCGCCCAACTCGTTTTGCGGCTTGTCAAACACGCTGCCAAAACTGAACATCAGGCATTCGCCCAAACGGTTTTGCCATACTTTGCCTTGCCTGCCGCGCCCTTTGCTCTGGCTGTGTGCCAACACCAGCAGGCCGTGCGCCTGTTGCGGTGAGACTCTGGCAGCTTCCAGCACGATATCGTTGCTGGATGTACATTCATGATACAGGGCCGTCTGAAAACCGTGTTGCCTGCCGGTTTGCTGCAACTGCGCTTCATCAAATACCGCCAGCGGGCGCACCAGCCGCCATTGGCCATCGTGCTGGCGCAGCAGGCCGCGGATGTGGGGCGGCATCTGCTGCCACAACCCGTTAATCTGTTGGGGTTTCACGCCGGCAGCCAGGCCTAATGCCGAAATATGGTGCGGCAGGCCGTCTGAAAGTGCGGCAAGCAGCTTCCAATGCTGCGGTTTGAGCGGCATCATTTCTGCCCTGCCCCCTCTGCGGCACGGATTTTCTCCAGCGTTTGGGTGGTGGATGTTTGGTGCAGAAACGGAATCGAGTACACTTTGCCGCCACGCGCGAGCGTTTCCTGCGCGCCAACGATTTTTTCCACCGGCCAATCGCCGCCTTTTACTAAAATATCGGGCTTAACCCTCTCTATCAATGCGGCGGGCGTGTCGTCATCAAACCAGGTAACCACATCGACACAGGCCAATGCGGCCGCTACGGCAGCACGGTTTTCAAGCATATTGACCGGGCGGCCGCTGCCCTTGCCCTGCCGTCTCACCGAAGCATCGGTGTTGAGCGCCAACACCAGCGCAGCCCCCGTTTCCCGCGCCTGCGCCAGATAAGTTACATGGCCGCGGTGCAGAATATCGAAACAGCCGTTGGTAAACACCAGCGGGCGCGGCAGCGCGGTAATACGCGCTGCCAGCTCTTCGGGCGGGCAGATTTTGTGTTCAAAAGCGGGCAGCGGCCAATTGCTCATCATGAATTTTCCAGGATGGTAAGATGCCGAGATGATACCGAAGCAGTGCGTTTTGGAAAAGCCGGCACAACGGCTTTTCAGACGGCCGAAATCTTGGCAGGCCGTCTGAAAAGCAGAGATAAAAAAACCGTGTATGAACGCATACACGGTTTTTTTAAGATTTGGGGTGGCTGATGGGGCTCGAACCCACGACAACCGGAATCACAATCCGGGGCTCTACCAACTGAGCTACAGCCACCACAGGAAAACTTTTTATCTGGCACGCCCGACAGGAATCGAACCTGTAACCGCCCGCTTAGAAGGCGGGTGCTCTATCCGGTTGAGCTACGGGCGCGTTGCAGTGTCCGCGCCTTATCGGGCTTTGTTTTGTTCGGGACCTGGTCGGGGCGGTGGGATTCGAACTCACGACCCCCTGTTCCCAAAACAGGTGCGCTAACCAGACTGCGCTACGCCCCGACGAGAAATGCGAACTATACCGAGATGGGCAGCAAACGTCAAGCCCCGCTGCCGGCAAAAACTTTTTGCTTATGCTATCTGTTTCATTTGTTTTGCGATTTAAAGCAATCTGCCTTGCCGGCACCCGGCAAAGGCTGCAGAAAACAAGTGAAAAACTGCGCCGAAAATGCGATAATCCGCGCTCTTCACAAACTCTCCGCACCACAAAGGATAACCCAGCCATGACTGCCCAACTGATTAACGGCAAAGAAATTTCCCGGCAACGCTTAGAAGAAGTCGCCCGACAAACCGCCGAACGCAGCGCGGCCGGTTTGCGCCCTCCTTGTTTGGCGGTGGTGTTGGTGGGCGATGACCCGGCCAGCGCGGTTTATGTGCGCAACAAAAAACTGGCTTGCGGGAAAGTGGGCTTCAAATCGCTTTCCTACGAGCTTCCCGCTGAAACTTCCCAGGAAGATTTATTGCAACTGGTGGATGGTTTAAATGCCGATTCCGAGGTGGACGGCATCTTGGTGCAACTGCCGCTGCCCAAGCAAATCGACAGCCAGGCTGTGCTCGAGCGCATTGCGCCGCACAAAGATGTGGACGGCTTCCACCCCTACAATGTCGGCCGTTTGGTGGTGAAAATGCCGCTGATGCGCCCCTGCACCCCCAAAGGTGTGATGACGCTGCTCGAAGCCTACGGCATTAACCCCGAAGGTAAAAAAGCCGTGGTGGTGGGCGCATCGAATATTGTGGGCCGCCCGCAAATGTTGGAGCTTTTACTGGCACGCGCCACCGTAACCATCTGCCACAGCAAAACCCAAAACCTTGCCGCCGAAGTGGCTGCTGCCGACATCGTGGTGGCCGGTGTAGGCATTCCGAACTTTGTGAAAGGCCAATGGATTAAGCCCGGGGCGGTGGTTATCGATGTGGGCATCAACCGTTTGGATAACGGCAAATTATGCGGTGATGTAGAATTCGACACCGCCAAAGAGCGCGCATCGATGATTACTCCCGTGCCCGGCGGCGTCGGCCCGATGACCATCGCCACTTTGCTGGAAAACACATTGTATGCCGCCAAGCTGCACGATAAAGCTTAAACAGCCGGTAAAAAGTGAAACATTAAGATGGCGGATTAATGCGCAGATGAGTGTTTCGATACCGTGCAGCAAGCCGTAACAACGCTGCAGAGGGCCGGATTGGTTCACTTGCAATACAAGCCTTTTAATCCAATTATTTTTTTGTTTTTAAAAAATAATTTAGATGCCTGCAGCCGGGCGGAATATTTAAGTGTTTTCAAATTTACACAAACATGTGGCAACAATATCAGGCCGTCTGAAAAACCAATATGCTGCTACGGCCTGACTTTATTTTCGGCACAAAGCAACAAGCTGTAGAAAGTATCAATACCACATAGCCGGTTCTGTTGCCGCTTCAGCAGTCGACAAAATCACTCCCTATTGAACATAAAACACAACAACGCCGTAACGAAAATAAAATGGATGCACGATACCCTCCCCTATCAAAGCCGGATGCCGACTGTTTGGCCGTCTGAATACCGTTTGGAATACGGCCCGAGCGCCCACCCGCTAACCAAATAAAGCAGGTTTCACTTTACCGCCAAAAACGGCCGGCCGATGCCGCTAGGAGCATCGGCCGCCACCTTCTTAAAGCAAAGCGGTTGGAAATTGCAAAACCGGGTTTTGCAGCGCACAAACCCGGTTGTGTAAGCTCTATTTAAAACAGATGCTTATTATCCCCGCTTCTATAACGGGTAAAATTCCAAGAGCCGAGATGGCAAGCTTTGATGGCGCAAACCATACAGCAAAACGCATCCATATCATAATGCCATACCGCTATGCATTAATCTGCCATATCCGATACTTTGGAGTATTCCGGCTTTCAGACGGCCTTCTGCACACACCGGCTCCGAAACCGCTATAATGGCCGCACCCACCAAGCTGCCGAAACAGACATGAGCGAACTCGACCATATTTTGAATTTCAACCGGGAATTTGTGGATTCAGGAGAATACGCCCAATTTTTTACCAACAAATTTCCCGAACGCGAACTCGCGATTTTATCGTGTATGGACGCACGCATGGTTGAGCTGCTGCCGCGTGCGCTGGGGCTGAAAAACGGCGATGCCAAACTGATTAAAAACGCCGGCGCCCTCGTTACCCACCCGTGGGGCTCCGTGATGCGCAGCCTACTGGTAGCCGTATTCGAGCTGAAAGTAAAAGAAATCATGGTCATCGCCCACTACGATTGCGGTATGCGCGGCCTCAACCCCGGCACATTTCTCAGCCGCGCCCACCAAAACGGCATTCCCAACGACCGCATCACCACCTTGCGCAACGCCGGTATCGACTTAGACAGCTGGCTCACCGGTTTTGACAACGTAGAAGAAAGCGTACGCCACACGGTCGGCCTTATCCGCCGCCACCCGCTGATGCCCGACAACGTTGCTGTTCACGGCCTCGTTATCCACCCCACCACCGGCAAACTCACCGTGATTGTAAACGGCACTGCCGAATGCCCCATATCAACTTGATTTCATGAAAAATATCGGACTTTTCGGCGGAACATTCGACCCGCCCCACAACGGCCACCTGCACATCGCCCGCGCCTTCGCCAACGAATTAAATTTGGATATGGCAGTGTTTCTGCCCGCAGGCGACCCTTACCACAAAACAGCAAACACCCGCACACCCGCAAAGCACCGTTTGGCAATGACCGAATTGGCTGCCTGTGCCGACAGCCGTTTTGCCGTCAGCGACTGCGACATCGTCCGCAAAGGCGCAACCTACACCTTCGACACCATACAGATCTTCCGCCAGCAATTCCCCACCGCCCGATTATGGTGGCTGATCGGCAGCGACAACCTGCTCCAACTGCACACCTGGAAAAAATGGCAGACCCTAGTCAAACAAACCCATATGGCCGTTGCCGTCCGCACCGGCGGCAGCCTGGCCCAAGTTCCGCGCGAATTACAAAGCTGGCTGGGTCAAGCCCTGCAAAAAGGCAGCCTGCAACTGTTGCAAGCACCGCCTTGCAACATCAGCTCCACCGAAATCCGCCGCCGGCTGCGCCACAGCGAAAGTACCGCCGGGATGATAGACACACAAGTCGCAGCCTATATCGCACGGCACAACCTTTACCGCTAACCATTTTTCAGACGGCCTGATTGGCCGGCAACAGCCTCAGGCCATCTGAACACAACTTCCACAAACAGGAACCGGAAATGAACCCACAAGAACTGCAAGCCCTTCAAACAATGGTAGAAACCGCCGTAAACGCGCTTGAAGACATCAAAGCCAAAGACATCGCCGTGCTCGAAACCCAAGAGAAAACCTCCCTATTTGCCCGCATGATTATTGCCAGCGGCGACAGCAGCCGCCAAGTGAAAGCCTTGGCCGACAACGTAGCCGTTGACTTAAAAGCAGCCGGCTTTGAAATCCTCGGCAGCGAAGGCCAAGACAGCGGCGAATGGGCGCTGGTTGATGCGGGCGATTTAGTGGTGCACATTATGTTGCCCGCCGTACGCGACTTTTACGATATCGACACGCTTTGGGGCGGCAAAAAACCCTCGTTCCACGCCGGCGCACAAAAACCCTGGCACGCAGCCGACCATTAAAAAACCAACATAACAATTGCGGCACTATCGAATACAAAACCGATTTGGATGCAGAAACCGACAGCCAAAAGATAATCTTGACAGACCGTCTGAAACAGTTTCAGACGGTCTGCCCACACCCATAGCTCCAAACATGTATCCACCCGCCAGTTGGTGCAATATCCATTACAACGCACTACATTTTTACCGCAAGGTGCGTTAAAATCCGAAACGTTACGAAGTAAACGAAGGACACCAAAACCATGTGGGATAAAAAATGGGTTATCGGTAACTGGAAAATGAATGGCCGCCTGCAAAACAATAACGCACTGATGCACCGCTTCCGCATCATGCCCACGGCCGACCAAGTGGTTATCGGCTTAGCCGCCCCCACCGTTTACCTGCTGCAACTGCACAATGCCATGCAGATTGTACTCAACAACCGCATTCTCACCTGCGCTCAAGATGTCAGCCGCTTCCCCGACAACGGTGCCTATACCGGCGAAGTGTCTGCCGAGATGATGGCCGACATCGGCGTGGATATCGTATTGATCGGCCACTCCGAGCGCAGCCTGTATTTCGGCGAAAAAAACGATATCCAACGCCAAAAAATGGTAAACGTGTTAAATGTGGGCTTAACTCCGCTGCTGTGTGTGGGCGAAAGCCTGCAAGAGCGTGAAGCAGGGCATGAACAAAAAGTAATCGCCCACCAGCTCTCGATTTTAGAAGGTTTACACACGAAAAACATCGCTGTAGCTTATGAACCGGTATGGGCCATCGGCACCGGCAAAGTTGCCACCACCGGGCAAATTGCTGATATGCACGCTTTTATACACAAACAAATCTTGTCATTGTGCGGCAACGATGTTAATATCCGAATCCTTTACGGCGGAAGCGTCAACGCCGGCAACGCGACCGACATTTTCACCGTACCGTATGTAGACGGTGCATTGGTGGGCGGGGCATCCCTGTCTTACGACTCGTTTACCGCCATTATCTGTGCCGCACAAGAATCATAAGAATCATGGAAGCCTATAAAACCGTTTTTTGGATTATCAACATCTTCGCCGCTTTGGCTGTTATCGTGCTGGTTTTGATGCAGCACGGCAAGGGTGCAGATGCAGGTGCCACATTCGGCTCGGGCAGCGGCAGCGCACAAGGTGTATTCGGATCAGGCGGTAACGCCAACTTTTTAAGCCGCAGTACCGCTATCGCTGCCACAGTATTCTTCGCCACCTGTGTGGCTATGGTTTATATTAATACCCATTCAGGCAAACACGGCTTGGATTTCAGCAATGTGCAACAGAGCCGGCCGGCACAAACACAGCCAAGTGCACCCGTACAATCTACGCCGCAAACTCCTGCTTCTTCAAATCAATAATTATATAGAAGCATTCGGGTATCGAAATTAAATTTTTACAATATAGTTTTTTGCCGACATGGTGGAATTGGTAGACACGCTATCTTGAGGGGGTAGTGACCTTAGGTCGTTCGAGTTCAAGTCTCGATGTCGGCACCATCAAAAGAAAACAGCCCTATTTTTGGGCTGTTTTTTTACGTCTAACACCGTCTAATACCATAAACCAAGATGCAGGCGGGGCGGGGATTTCAGGCTGATTGCCAATGTTTTCAGATGGTTTTAATCTTCTAATCCCGTCTAATACAGACTAATTGAATAAATCAAAAATTTACGGTATCTTTTGCGGTATCTTGAAAATACCACTAAAAAAGTACCGTAAAAATGCCGTTAAACGACCGCCAAATAAAGAACGCCAAACCAGCCGAGAAGCCTTATAAGCTGGCAGATGGGCGCGGCCTTTATTTGCTTGTTAAACCCAACGGCGGCAAATACTGGCGGCTTGATTATGCGATAGACCGAAAGAGAAAAACGCTTGCAATCGGCATTTATCCTACTATCAGCCTAGCCGAAGCCCGAGAAGCCGCCGAAAACGCCCGCCGCCTGATTGTAACAGGGCAAGACCCCAGTGCAGCCAAGCAACAGGCCAAACAAGAGCGGCAGGCCGCCCTACTGAATACCTTTGAAGCAATAACGCGCCGATGGCATAGCGAAAACCTGCACCGCTGGAAGCCCGACAATGCCGCCCGCATTCTCAATCACTTTGCAAAAGACGTTTTCCCGCATATCGGCGGCTTGCAGATAGACGGCATAGCCGTAGCAGACGTAAAAGCCGTAATCAAGCGGATAGCCGCCCGTAATGCGCCCGCCACCGCCGAAAAAATCAGGCAATGGATAGCCGCCGTTTACGGCTATGCCGCCATGCTGGAAATCACAGACCGCAACCCCGCCGCCCCATTGCGGGGATTTTTGGCAAAGGCAGAAACCCGCCATTTGCCCGCCTTGCCGCGTGAAGAACTAACCGAGTTTTTCAGACGGTTGCTACTGGCCGATATTGAGCCGCAAAACCGTATAGCCGTTTTGCTGATTATGTTGGTATTTGTGCGAAGCACCGAGTTACGCGGCGGCAGATGGGAAGAAATCGACCATGCCGCCAAAACTTGGACAATCCCCGCCGAGCGCATGAAACTACCCCGCGCCCACGTTATCCCGCTGGCCGACTGGCCGCTTGAGCTTTTGGCCGAACTGCACACCATCACGGGCGGCAGCCCTTATCTGTTTCCCAGCCGCACCAAAACAGCAGGCTTTATCAGCGAAGCCACCCTAAACCGCATTATCGAGCGGCTAGGCTACAAAGGCACGGCCACGCCGCACGGGTTCCGCAGCTTGGCAAGCAGCGTATTAAACGAACAGGACTTTAACCCCGATGCCATAGAACGGCAGCTTGCCCATGTGCCTAAAGACAAAATCCGCGCCGCCTACAATCGGGCGGAATACTGGCCGCACAGGGCGGAATTTATGCAATTTTTCTGCTTAGAAATGATGAAAAATAATCATAATTTAATCATTTTTTTATCATTTTTGATAAGAAAAAATGAAAATGACAGGGGTAAATCTGATAAATTTTAGCTATCAAAAAATCAGCGGGCGGCAGGCATAAAATTAGCACCCCCCCCCACCCAAAAAATAAAAGAACACGGCCAAAAAACCGTGTTTTTCATATCAGCAGCTTTTTGCCGACAAAAATATGCCAAAAGAGAGCATCTGAAAAATTTTCAGAGCGTTAATTTAGGTTCAGGCAGCAGGGCTTTTTGCCACAGAAATAAGCATTTCTAGGTTAAAAAGTAGCTGGTAAAAGTAAATTATACCGACAAACATTTTTTTAACATGACAAAACCAGCGCAAAAGAGTGTTTAGAACCCGTTTAGACCCCGTTTAAAAAAACGCTATCATGACAAAATCATTTATTATTTATTTTTTAATATTTATATTTTTTTTAAATCAATCATATAAACAAAATCTTTACTTAGTGAAATGCTTTAATTGATTTTATTTTGGCGTTCGTTTTATGCTGAAAAAAGCAATGTAACGGCATAAATCTGGAAGGAAGCCATGACACAACAAACCGTATTAAGAGTAAAGCAGGTATCTAAGCGGTTAGGTATTTCAACTGCTGCTGTTTGGTACAAATCCAATCCCAAGAGCCGCCACTATGACGCAGATTTTCCGCAGCCGTTTAAAGTTTCAGCTAACGCGACAGGCTGGCTTGAAAGTGAAATTAACAGCTATATTGAAAAACTGGCCGCCAAGCGTTTAACCGAACACCACAAGGGAAAATCATGAAAGATTTTAAAATTACAAAAGAAAACCTGCATTTGGTAATTGACTATATGCCCGAAGCGTTCCACAAGTTAAGCGTGGTAATCGGGGAAGATATGGCATTGAAATTATTTGAAAAATATCGCGGCATTAATCTGCCTATCGGCAAGAACAAAACGGCCGCAGGCCGATTGCTTCATCAAAAACTTATTGAAGTAATCGGGGAAAATGCCGCAAACAAATTTACATTTGCCTTTGCAATGTCAAGTGCTAAGTTTTTCAATATTCCAAGATGTATAAAAGACAAACAGGTTTTGAGAGATATTCAAATTAAACAATAGTTTGGCCAAGCATCAAGGCCGTCTGAAACCCCGCACCAATCCCCCCAACCCCACCCCAGCCCCGCCCGTAAAACGGCAGGGGCGGGATTAGTGCAACTCAATCAAACACATAACCATTTGATTTTAATTAAAAAGGAAGATTTATGACCCAGCAAAACACACCAGCCATTACCACACCCGACGAATTGAAAGCAGCCTTTGCCGAATGGCAGGAAATCAACCGCCAAATGCAACAGGCCGAAAATAAACAAGCGGGCAAACTGGCCGCCCTGAAAGCCAAACATGACAGCGAAACCGCCCCATTGGCCGAGCGCATGGCCGAACTGGAAACCCGCATCAAAGCCTATGCCGCCGCCCATCAAACCGAGCTTACAGGCGGCAAAGGCAAAGCCGCAGCCATTGGCACGGGCTTTATCAAATGGCGCAGCGGGCGCGATTCCGTACAGATAAGCAGCGATACAGAAACCGTAATTGCCGAACTCAAACGCCGCCGACTATCCCGCCTGATACGCGTAAAGGAAGAAATCAATAAAACCGCCGTACTGGCCGATGCCGCCGCATTAGCCAAACGCCCGATAAACGGCCTGCAAATCATTAAGGGCGGGCAGGAAATCGTTTTACAGGCATAGAGCCGCCGCGCCGATAATGTAGCCGCCATGCAACACGAAACCCATTAAGCATAAAATGCGCTTGACACCCGCCCACGGCAGGGCAATAATAGCTGCGTTACTGTAAATCCAGTAACCAGCCGTGAGAAGCTGAAACGAAAGGCCAAGCAAGCCGCGCCGAATATCCGAGCTACCCGATAGCCTGAATATCAGCGGCCTTTATCTTGCTTGCATTCCCCCTTGTTTTACCTTTTGCAATGGCAGACGGGGGCAAAGCGGGCTTTATGCCCACTGGTACTTTCGGCCAGTTTCTCACTCTTTGCCCTTTGTCTGCCGCCCCACGCGTGAGAACGTGAGCGGCGGCGGAAAGACCCGAAAGAAAGGTAAAACATCATGACAACAGTCAATCAAACCCAGCAGGCCGCCGCGCCGCAATCTAAACAAAATCCCTTATTCAATTTACAACATGACGGCATAGGCACATTTTTAGCCATTGCTTCAAACCAAATCAGCCAATGGCAACGAGACGGCAAATTAAGCGAAGCCGACACCGTTGTTTTACAAGAGCAAATCAACTGCACTTTGCTTTATATGGGCAAAACCGTATCAGACCTTGCCGCCTGCAATATGGACTACACCAACCAAGACGATAACACCTTATGCGCCGCCTTGAGCATTACAGGCCAAATCATGCAAGAAATGGCGGGTATCAATTATACGCTTGAGCATAACCGCACCACATTGCGCCGTGATGCGGAAAATGCCGCCAAACAGGCAGCACAAAAGCCCAACGGCGAAGAATGGCCAAACTGCTAAAGGCCGTCTGAAACCGCCCCCAATCCCTAAACATCCCCCTTTTTAAAACGCCTTGCCCTGCCCGTAAAACGGCAAGGGCGGGTTTTCTGCACCCGAAAGAAACGTAAGACCCCGTTTAAACCCCGTTTAAAAACGCGCCATATTGCGTTTCGGGCTTTCAGACGGCTTACCCCTTACCCAAACGGCAAACGCCCCAAAAAACGCAGATTTACCCGCCTGCCGAACGGATACGGCAACAGGCAGCACACGAAAGGCAAACGCCATGACAACCCGCCAAGACAAGCAAGCCGTTAAAGCTGCCCAAACCGCCGCCATTTTCACAGGCACATTAGCCGCCTGCATGGTTTCCCTTGCATTTTCATCATGCACCGCCAAACCCGCCCGCGCCCACACCGCGCCGCCTGCCATATTGATAAACACCGTTTCAGACGGCCAAAGCCAAACACCCCGCCACCACACCAGCCAAACCGCCGCCATTCCTGCCGATTGGACGGAAAACCCGCTTGCCGCCGTAGTGTATGAACCCGTATCAGAAAGCGGGGCAGGCCATGAATAACCGCCGTTACGACCTATCCGACCTGAAAGCCGCCGCCGCTGGCCGCTGGCCTGAAATTCATGCCGCGCTTGGCATTCCCCGTGAATACCTTAACCCCCGCAAACATTGCCCCTGCCCCTATTGCGGCGGTAAAGACCGTTACCGCTACACCGACTATCAAGGCACGGGCGCGTTTATCTGCAACCAATGCACCCCCGACGGCGGCAGCGGTTTTGATTTATTGATGCTGGTGTTTGGCTACGACTTTGCCACCGCCGCCAACGAAACCGCCGCCTTATTGGGTTTTTCAGACGGCCAAGCAGGGCAACACCGGCCCCGCGCCCCGTTGCCCCCTGCCAAGCCCGCCGCCCCGCCGAAAGACAAACAGGCCGCTTTGCTGAATCTATGGCACGAAGCCGTACCCATCAGCGGCCAAGACCCCGCCGCGCAATACCTGCACGGGCGGGGCATACCTGATACCGCTTTTCAGACGGCCTTAAATATCCGCTATCACGCAGCCTTACCCCTATGGGCAACCGACACCGACGGCCAAGCGGCCAAGCCGCTGTTAATCGGCCACTTCCCCGCCATGCTGGCCGCCGTAACCACCGCCGACGACCAATTACAGGGCTTGCATAAAACCTACCTTGATGCGGTTTATACCAAGCCATACGGCGAAAACGGCAACCATGCCCCCGCCTTTACCAAACTGAATATCCACCACCCGCACACAGGCGAGCCGTTGCCCGCAAAAAAGATGCAATCCCGCTTACCCGATGCCCTGAAAGGCGCAGCAGTACACCTTTTCCAACCCGACGCACAAGGCCGCCTGATTGTGGCCGAGGGCATAGAAACCGCCTTTGCCGCCCGCGCCCTTTTCGGCCTGCCCGCCGTTGCCGCCTTATCCGCTTACGGCATGGCTTCGTTTATATGGCCGTCTGAAACGCAGGAACTGTTTATTTGTGCCGACCATGACGACAACCGCACGGGCATTAAAGCCGCCCACAGCTTGGCAGTAAGAGCCATCAAGGCAGGCATCAAGGCGCGGATATGGCAGCCCGAAACGGCAGGCTTTGACGCTTTGGACGAACTGAACCGCCGCCAAGACGAACAGACCGCCCCGCCGTAAATCGCCGTATTTGCGTTTTCAGCCCGTTTCCCTTTCAGACGGCTTCACCCCCTTACCTAAGCGGATAACACCCCAAACAGCGCAGATTTACCCGCCTGCCATCTGAAATACACCAGCAAACAAAAAGGGCAGCCGATACAGGCCGCCCAAAACAGGAAAAATCAGGAATACCATCATGAAAAACGAAACCATACACGACAACACCGCCGACACCAACCCCGAAACCATTCAGGCCGCCGCCCTTGCCGAGTTTGAACAAGCAGAATTGCGCCCGCATTTCCAATGCACCAAAAACGGCGTTTTTTACATTGCCGTAGAAACCGACAAACACGGCGAAGTACACGAAAAACCCCCGCTGAAACTGGCAGACCCAATCGAGCTTATCGGGCGCGGCACAGACGAAACGGGCAGCCATTACCGCATTATCCGCTGGCGCGATGCCGTAACCCGCAAAGCCCGCATAGAAGCCCTGCCGATGGCCGAAATCGGCGTAAACTGGCAACGCCTGCAATCACACTGCATTACAATCATGGCAAGCCGCAGAAAACGCGAATTACTGGCCGATTATCTGCAAACCGACGGCAGCAACGAACGCTACACCGTAACCAACCGCGCGGGCTGGTGTGCCGACAATACAGCCTATATCCTGCCCAACGGCGAAGCCATAACCGCCAAAAAACAGCCCGCCAAAGTGATTTACAACGGCGACAAATCACAGGCCGACAGCTACACCGAAAGCGGCAGCCTTGAAGACTGGCAGCAAGGCATAGCCTGCTATATGGCAGGCAACAGCCGCTTATGCTTGGCAATCGGCACCGCCCTAGCCGCCCCGCTTGCCCGTCTGTTGAATATCGAAGCAGGGGGATTCCACCTTTTCGGCGATTCACGCGACGGCAAATCCACCGCCGCCAAAGCCGCATTATCCGTATGGGGCAACCCTGAAACGCTTATGCTGACATGGACAGGTACAGGCTTAGGCTTTACCAACACCGCCGCCGCCCGCAATGACGGCTTACTGGTATTGGACGAAATCGGCCAAGCCAACGCCAAAGCCGTAGCACAAACCGCCTATTCCGTGATTAACGGCGTTTCCAAAGTACAGGGCGCAAAAGACGGCGGCAACCGAGAATTAAGCCGCTGGCGCATTTTCATACTTTCCACAGGCTAAAAGCCCCTAAACAGCTTTCTAAGAACGGCGGGCGTAGAATGGAACGCAGGCCAAGCCGCCCGCCTGCCCGATATTCCCAGCGACGCAGGCAAAGGCTTAGGCATTTTTGACACCCTACACGGCCACGAAAAAGGCGCAGCCTTAAGCGAAGCCATTACCGCCCACGCCGCCCGATACCACGGCACAGCAGGCCGCGCCCTTATCCGCCTGCTATTGGAAGACCCTAAAGCCATCAACGAAGCCCGCGCTATAATGGCCGACTTTATGGCCATGTTGCCCGATACCGACGGCCAAAGCCGCACCGTTGCCTTACGCTTTGCCATAACCGCCGCCGCTTTGGAACTGGCTGCCAAGCACGGCATTACAGGCTTAGGCGCAGGGGTAGGCATGGCAGGCATCAAGCAATGTTTCGACGCATGGCACAGCCGCACAGGCACAGGCAAATATGAAGACAACCAAATCATCAAACAGGCCATAGACTTCATGCAACTTTACGCAGAATCCATGCGCTTTGTGGATTGGAACAGCGAATTTACCAATCAAGACCACGCAGGCTATCGAAAGCGCAAAGAACAGGCGCATTTAGACGAATTTTGGATAATCCCCGCCGTATTTGAAAACGAAATATCCAAAAGTTTTGAAACAAACAAGACTTGTAATGTACTTTTCGGTATTAAATGGCTGAAACGTGATGGAAAAGACAGCCGCTGGCAATTCAAACGCTATGGCAAAGGACGTTTTTATGTGCTGGTAGGCATAGAGCCGCCAAGCCAAGACAGCGACAACCAAGCCGAACAATAGGCCGTCTGAAAGCCCTTAAGGTTTATCGGCAGAAAACCAACCCGACACCAGCCCCGCCGCTGGTGTTTTTTATGGCCGTCTGAAACGGCAGGGCATACGCATTGACAATGTATCCAATCGGATACATAATCAATATATGGAATACCAAATCAAAACCACAAACCACTTTGAAACATGGCTTGCCGCCCTAAAAGACAAACGCGCCAAAGCCAAGAAGGTTTATCGGCAGAAAACCAACCCGACACCAGCCCCGCCGCTGGTGTTTTTTATGGCCGTCTGAAACGGCAGGGCATACGCATTGACAATGTATCCAATCGGATACATAATCAATATATGGAATACCAAATCAAAACCACAAACCACTTTGAAACATGGCTTGCCGCCCTAAAAGACAAACGCGCCAAAGCCAAGATTGCCGCCCGCCTATTACGCGCCCAATTGGGCAACTTAGGCGACCATAAAGCCATAGGCGGCGGAATAAGCGAAATGAGAATAACAGACGGAAAAGGCTACCGCCTTTACTACACCATACGCGGCAATACCGTTATTTTTATGCTGATAGGCGGCGACAAAGGCACACAGCAAGCCGATATAGCCCGCGCCCACCAAATCAAACAGGAATTAAGCCATGACTAAAACCACCATTACCCCATTTGACCCCGCCCGCTATTTGCAAGACGAAGAAGACATAGCCTTATTCTTGGAAGCGGCGGCAGAAGAAGCCATAGACGCAAACGACAACAATATTTTGTTACAGGCCATCAATACCGCCGCCAAAGCGCGGGGCATAATGCAAGTAGCCAAAGATGCGGGGGTATCCCGTGAAAGCCTATACAAATCACTAGCCCCCAATGCCAAACCCCGCTTTGATACCATTACCAAAGTATTACACGCGTTGGGGGTACAAATGACGTTTACGGCCAAGCCACCGCAAACGGCAGAAAAGCCCTAAACTGCCAAATACAAAAAAGGCCGTCTGAACAATTACCCCTTGTTTCAGACGGCCTTTTTAAAACTTATATTACCCAAGCCCGCCCCTTATTGTTTCCTATCAGGAAATGATTTACCAAAAAATCATCAAATTATTTCATAAAAAATTTTTCCCTATACAGGATAACGAAAAATCAGCGGGTATGGCGGGTATGCAATTAAAAACACCCCCGCAAGCCTTTATTTATAAGGGTTTCACGCATACCCGCTTACATAAATTAACGCGGGTATGAGCGGGTATGTGCGGGTATGGCTTTATAATCATAAACTTATAATGTAAAGACGCACCCCATACCCGCACCAACCCGCCTATTTTTTTATATCGGGTATGATTTAATCATTTAATATCAACACCTTAACCCCATCATACCCGCATACCCGCCATTCCCGCAGTGTTTTGCATATATAGCAATGTTTTTTTAGGGCGTTTAATAAGTAAAAAATTGCCACTATTTATAATAAATCTTATAATATAAGAGAAATTTAAGAAAACATAAGCTAATCATGCCTAAAGTATTTTGGACACCCAAAGCCACTAAACAGCTTTTGAAAATTGACCCGAAAAACAGAGCGGCCATTTCCAGCAAGGCCAAAGCCTTATCAGCTTTTCCCGATGTGGAAGCTGATATAAAGAAAATGGCAGGAATGGCCGACACCTACCGCTTAAGGATAGGAAACCACCGTTTGATATTTCAATGGCAGAAAAACCAAGAACCGCACATTATCGAAATCCAGCAGGTAGAAACGCGGCAATCCGTTTATAAAAACTAATCCAGCGGGGCATATCCCGCCCCTGAAAGGCCATCACATGAATATCCAGTTATTAAACGGCGCAGACGGCAAACCCGCATTTGTCGTATTATCCGTAGAAGAATTTAACCGCCTTGCCAAAGGGCAGGCACAAATAGACGAAGCAGGCGAAATATGGGAAAGTATCCCCGTAGAAGCGGGCGAGATGGACGGAAGCCCCAGCGCAGCATTACCGCATGAAATTGTAGAAATTATCCTAGAGCAGAACGTAAGCCCCGCCGCCGCATGGCGCATATACCGTAACCTTACCCAAAGCCAAGCCGCCGAACGGGCAGGCATCACGCAGGCGGCATTAAGCCAAATTGAGAAACAGGGCAGCCGCCCACAGGCCAAAACCCGCGAAACTTTGGCCGAAGTGTATAACTGCCACCCCGACCAACTGGCAGGCTTATAAGGCCGTCTGAAAACACCAGCCCCACCGCCACAAAAACCACAGAATCAGACTAAAAACGCTTTGACTTGCGCAAATTTACGGTACTTTTTACGGTACTTTTTGTTTTTAATAGTTTCATTATTATATAAATCAATATGTTAAATGCAAAGTTTAAGTCTCGATGTCGCCCAAATTTTCGGGCTGTTTTTTTACGTCTAACACCGTCTAATGCCATAAACCAAGATTCAAGCACAGCAAGGATTTTAGCCCGATAAAGGGCATTTTCAGACGGCCTTTATTATCCAATACAGTAAAATCCCGTCTAATTGAATAAACCAAAAAAACGGAGATATATTTGGGATATCTGAAAATACCACTAAAAAATACCCCAAAATGCCGTTAAACGACCGCCAAATAAAGAACGCCAAGCCCGCCGAGAAACCGTACAAACCGGCAGACGGCGGGGGTATGTTTTTGCAGGTCACACCAGCGGGCGGCAAGTTATGGCGGCTGAAATACCGCATAGACGGAAAAGAGAAATTACTTTCAATCGGCAAATATCCCGCCGTTTCTTTGTCTGAAGCCCGCAAAGCCGCCGAAAATGCCCGCCGCTTGCTTCGCAGGGCAAGCCCAGCTGCCGCCAAGCAACAGGGGCCAAGCAGGAACGACAGGCCGCCACCGGAAACAGCTTTGAAAAAATCGCCCGCGAGTGGCATAAAAACCAACTGCCCCGCTGGACAAGCAACCATGCCGCCCGCGTGTTGTATTCTTTGGAAACAGACGCTTTCCCGATGCTTGGAAAGCACCCCGTTACCGAAATCAAAGCCCCGTTACAGCTGGAAACGGTAAGGCGGTAGAAGCGCGTGGGGTACCTGAAACCGCCGCCCGCGTGTTGCAACGTATCAAGGCCGTTTTCAATTACGCCATTCAGACGGGCAATGCCGCAGAGAACCCTGCCTTTGCCCTTTGCGGCGTGATTGTACGTGAAAAGGTCAAACACCGGCCCGCCTTTCCGCAAAGTGAAATCACAGAGTTTTACCACCGTTAAATGCGTGAACCGATGCGCCAAGAAAACCGCATAGCCATGATGCTAATCATGCTTACCTTTGTGCGGGCGGGCAATATCCGCTTTGCACAATGGAAAGAAATTGATCAGCAAGCGGCTATGGGTTATTCCCGCCGAAAAGATGAAGATGCGGGCGACGCATATTGTGTCCTTGTCTGATTGGACTTTAGAGCTACTGGAAAGCCTACACACCGCAACGGGGCATGGTTGTTATCTGTTTCCCAGCCGCACCCATTCAGACGGCCACATCAGCGAAAACACCGCAGGCAAAATCATTAACGTGGGATACAAGGGCATTGCCACGCCGCACGGTTTCCGCAGCCCGGCTGCCGATGTGCCGAATGAAAACGGTTTCCCGCCCGATGTAATCGAGCGACAGCTTGCCCATGTGGAACAAAACAAGGTAAGGGCAGCATACCACCGCACGGAATATCTGCCGCAACGGGTAGAAATGATGCAATGGTATTCAGGCTATTTGCGTGAGCGGTACAACACCGCCCCAGCCCTGATTGATGCAGAAAGAAGCTGATGTTGTGTAGGTTTTAACAACCGCCCATCATTGCCCCGCAATCCCAAATACCGGCAACCCCGCCGAAGCAGCGGGGATTTTTACCGCTTTTTTGTCGGCGGCATAATATGCCGTTGCTTTGCATTGGATTAAATTAAGGTAATAACATTAATCCAAAACAAACGCAGGAGTTTGATAATGGAAAAGATTATGACGAGCAGGAAGTTTAACCACTACACCACCCGCGCCATGCGGGAAGCCGACAGCGCGCCCTTAGTGATAACCAACAGGGGCAAGCCCGCGCATGTGTTATTGAGTTATGACGATTATCGGCAACTGGCAGGCAGGCCGAAAAGCGCGCTTGATGTACTGATGCAAATAGACAGCTCTGATGCTGCCGATATAGAGCTTGAGATACCGCCACGCAGCCAAGCGCAGCGGCGTAATGCCGATTTAGGGGAATAACTGTGTATTTGCTGGATACCAACATAATCAGCGAGATGCGGAAAATCAAACGCGGCACGGCAGACAAAGGGCTTACCTCTTGGCTTGCCACCGCCGACAGCGGCGTTTTCTACACCAGCCCTATTGTTGTGATGGAGCTTGAGCGGGGCATTTTGCTGATGGAGCGCAAAAACCAAACACAAGGAGCGGCATTGCGGGCATGGTATGGCGCAGTAATGGCCGAAATGTTCGCAGGCCGCATCTTGCCCATAGACCGCAACACCGCCGCTATTTGCGCCAAACTTCACACCCCCAACCCAGCCCCTGAAAACGATGCACGGATAGCGGCAACAGCCATACAGCACCGCCTTACATTGGTAACACGCAACACGGCGGATTTTAGAAACACTAAGACCGAACTGTTTAACCCATTTGCAGTTTAAGGCCGTCTGAAAGTATTTTTTGAGTTATCGGGAGTGAAAAAATGAATCAATGGGGAAGTTACGGTTATCTTTTGGAATATGCTGAGAGCGGGCATAGTTTCAGCATCTATGACGTAGCGGAAGATATTGAAAAGACAAGAGCAGGATAAGAAGATTGTTTACATATACCCTCCACAAAAAAGAAAGAAAAAACAATATCAGAGCAGCAGGTATCTGAAATAGAGCGAAATTTAAAAGAATCCAGAGAGATGCACAAAAAGGCCAAACGACTGAGAGATGAAGCGCAAAAAGAGAAAGACAAAGCAGAAAGGCTTAAAAGGGAGCATAAAAAGACACTTGAACAACACATAAAAAGAGCATCTAAGCAGGTTCAAATAGTAGAGAACGATAACAAGCAGCTTAGAGAAAGCCTTGCAAACAGCAAATTGGAATTAGCACGGGCCAAAAATGAATTAAAAATATACGAAAGCATGAAACACCACACGCCAAGCGGTGATGTTGTTATTTTAGAAAATGAGATTATCGCAAAGCTGAAGGCCGAGAATGCAAAGCCCAAGAAAACATACAAGCCGCCGATGGTAGAAATCGAAAGAAAAGGTAGAGAAATAGCGCGGCGCGACTTACAGAGAGCCGCGCTGGAAGCAGCAAAAGAAAAACAATTGATAAAAGAATCCAACAGAAAAGCCGCGCTTGCCCGACACGCAAAAACAAACAAACTAAAAGCACAGGCGATACGGGAGTACAAAGACAGCGGGTTAAGCAAAAATCAGTTTGCCAAACAAGCCGCGTCAAGATTTTATGTATCTGAATCAACGATGCGGAAAAACTGGCTGCAAGGCGTTTTAGCCATTGAGCGATACGCGAAAAACCCATACCCTATGCGCGTAAAAGCCTACTCTATGCGCGCATAGGGTATTATTTTGTCTAAAAAAAAGGCCGATAACAAACAGAACGGCCACGACAGAGCTGGCAATCGGATAAAAGGCAAATCCGACAGCAAACAGCACCAGTATGAACAGAACGGCGAAAGCCAGTCCCAGCATACCGAAAATATTATCGGCAAATGCGGATAATTCGTTCAACAGTTTGGATGCGGACATGATTGACTCAGCAGAAATATTTGGTTTGCAAGGACTTTAACCTATGTCATCTAATTTGGCAATAGCGATTACCGTCGGTGCCAGCGTAGGCAGTGCGCTTGCCGGATTGCGCCGCCTGAATGCGGCCATAGTTACTGTCCGCAGCGATGCGCTGAGTACAGGCCAAAAGCTGAAAAGTCTGGGGTCGACAACCCTTATCGGCGTAACCGGTGCGGTAACGGGAATCAAAGCGGCGACCGGAGTGGTCATGGGGTTGGCTGAAGAAGCCGTTAAATTTGAATCCGCGATGGCGGATGTGAAAAAAGTCGTTGATTTTGAATCGCCGGAGGGGCTGAAAAACCTCCAAAAAGACATTTTGCAGATGACGCGCACCATTCCGATGGCAAAGGAAGAGCTGGCAAAAATCGCCGCATCGGGCGGCCAGCTGGGGGTAGCGGAAAAAGATTTGAAGTCATTTACCGCAACCATCGCCAAAATGGGCGTGGCTTTCGATATGCCTGCCGAACAGGCGGGTGATTCGATGGCCAAGCTGGCCAATGTTTACCAAATCCCGATTGAGCAAATCGGCAAACTGGGTGATGCCGTCAACCATTTGTCCAACTCCAGCCCCGCCAAAGCCAGCAATATTGTCAATGCACTGGGGCGCGTCGGCGGCGTGGCCAAGCAGTTCGGGCTAACCGAGCTTCAGACGGCCTCTTTATCCAATGCCTTTATCAGTTTGGGCAAAACGCCCGAAGTGGCGGGTACGGCCATCAACGGAATGCTGACCAAGCTGATGACGGCCGACAAGCAGGGTAAGAAGTTCCAAGCGGCGCTGGAAGGCATGGGCACGGATGCCAAAGCCCTGAAAAAAGCGATTGCCGAAAACGGCGAGCAGGCTTTGGTGGACTTTTTGAAGCAGATTGAAAAACTGCCGAAAGAAAGCCAAATGGGCGCGCTGGTGGATTTGTTCGGCTTGGAATACGCCGACGATGTGGCGGTGTTGGCCGGCAGTGTGGAAACCTATGAGAAATCCATCAAAGCGCTGCAAAAAGCCGGCAAAGACGGTATGCCTGAATTTACGGGCAGCATGGAGAAAGAATTTGCTGCACGTTCGGCCACTACTGAAAACGGCCTAACGCTGATGAAAAACGGCTTTGCAGAGCTGAAAACGGTAGTCGGAGACCGACTGCTACCCGTGATTAACAAGGTTTCCGCATTTATAGGAAATCTTACCCACAATTTGACCGATTTTGCTACCAAGAATCCGGAAGTCGTCGATGGCTTGTTGTTGTTCGGTGGCGTGATTGCCGGGTTGATTATCGGTTTTTCTGCATTTACTGCCGTGATTGGCGGGTTCTCAATGGGTTGGGTGGTTGCGGCCAGGGCCGTTTCTCCTATCATTTCCGTATTGGGGGCGGTTCTCAAAGCCATGTCGTTTTTTGGGCGCGGCATTATGCAGGTTATCCGTTTCCTGCCCATGCTCGGTTCGGCATTTTTGAAATTGGGTGCCTTCTTAATGGCTAATCCGATTTTCCTTGCCCTTGGTCTGTTGGCCGCAGCCGCTTACCTGCTCTACCGCAATTGGGACAGCGTGGTCGGCGGGGCGAAAGCCCTGTGGCAGGGTTTGGGCAGCTTCTTCAGCGGTTTGTGGGCATCGGTTTCCGCCGCCTTTCAGACGGCCTGGAGCGGCATGACCGCCCGGTTCGGCACGGTTTGGGAGGGCATCAAAGCCTTTGCCCAAGCAGGCATTGCCGCGCTCTTAAACCTGATTCTGACCTTCTCCCCCGTTACCGCCTTTATCACCGCCTTCCA
Organism: Neisseria musculi; assembly: GCF_014297595.2. NCBI lineage: Bacteria > Pseudomonadati > Pseudomonadota > Betaproteobacteria > Neisseriales > Neisseriaceae > Neisseria > Neisseria musculi. The sequence goes on from NZ_CP060414.2 coordinate 1,837,196, forward strand.
AGCGGTTTGGGCTTGGCTGTCGGGCTTGGGCGCAGCTTTCATGCGCTACGGCAGCATGATGATTGACGGCTTAGTCAACGGCATCAAGGCGGGCATCGGCCGTGCGGTGGAGGCGGTGCAAGGGGTGGTGTCGGCGGTTAAGTCGGCGTTTACCTCAGACCGCAAGGGCATGGCCATCCACTCGCCCAGCCGGGTGTTTGCGGGCTACGGCGGCTTTATGACCGAGGGTTTGGCCATAGGCATCAACCGCGGTGCGGCGCGCCCGCTGGCAGCTGTCGGCAATGCGGCAGGCCGTCTGAAAGACGGATTTACCCGCTGCGCGGGCAGTCTGCGCGCGGATTTGGCGGCGCGGATTTCGGGCGGCAGTGCGGAATTTGCCGCCGCCCGCGCGGCGCAGCCGCAAGCCGCAGGCGGCATCACGGTGAATTTCAACCCGACCATCCACGCGCCGGGCGGCAACCCCGCCCAAATTCAGACGGCCTTGCAGATGGGTTTGCGCGAATTTGAAACAATGTTCAAACGCATGATGGCCGACCGGGAACGGAGGGCTTACTGATGCCGTTTGAACGGGACACGATTTAGGAGGGCGTCAAATGTATGCCATGTTGGGCGGGGTGCGCTTCGAGCTGCTCAACAGCTTCACCTCGCTGGAAACCGAACACGCGGCATGGTTTGCCCGGCACGATGTTTTGCAGGGCAAACCGCGCCTGCAGGCAACGGGCAACGGCCTGGCCGCCATGCGCTTTACGCTGAAGCTGCATTGGCGGCTGGGCAATCCCGACACGGCCTATCACGGCCTGCTGGCCGCCCAAGAAAGCCAGCAGGCACAGGCATTGGTGTACGGCAGCGGCCGCTTTGCCGGCTGGTGGGTGATCGAGCGGCTGGTCGCGCGCACGCTGATACAGGATGCGCAAGGCCGCACAGCCGCGCGCGAAGTGGATGTGGAGCTGACCGAGTTTGCCGGCGACCCCAACAACCCGCTGCCCGCGCCTGCGGTGATGCAGGCGGGCAAAAGCCCGCTGCTGTCGCTTCTGCCCGAATCGGTACAGGCGCAGGCATCGGACATCATGCAGGCGGTGGAAACGGGCGTGAAGATTTACCGCGCGGCGGAAGGCGGCATTGCCGAACTGCTGACCGCGGCCAAAGAACTGAAACACGACCCCGCCGCGCTGCTGAACCTTGCGGGCGATGCCTTGGGCGCGGGCAGCGGCGTGTTGGCCAAACTGAACGGGCTGCCCGAAATCACCGCCGTGTCGGGTGATTTGTCGGCAGCGGGCCAAATGGCGGCACAACTGGGCCAGGCAGGCAGCCTGCTCGGCGACACGGCGGGCAGCCTGCGGCAGGGCGTGGCAAGCGGCACGATAGGCGGCTGGCTGGACGCGGCCGTATCGGGGACGGAATCGGCTGCCGATGCGGCGGCAAACGGCGCGGCCGCCGCAGAAACCTTGACGGCTTATCTTGCCTGCCGAAGGGATTTATGAGCGCAGTTATCCGCTATACCACCCGCGCGGGCGACCGTTGGGATTTGATTGCCCACAAGCATTACGGCAATGCGTTACTGACCGACGGGCTGATGGCCGCCAACCCGCATCTGCCGCTGGCAGAGGCGTTTTCAGACGGCCTCACTGTGTTTGTGCCGGTGTTGGAGACCCAACCCAAAAACAATCAAGAGGATATGCCGCCGTGGATGCGCTGAGTGCTTTTTTAAAGTTGAACGGCTTGGCGGGCGGCGGTAATACGCATCCGGTAACCAAGCCCGACTTTACGCTCAAATACGGGCAGAAAGACATCACCGGCGATGTGGAGCCTTATCTGCTGTCGCTGACCTATACCGATTATCTCGGCGGTCAGTCGGACGAGCTGGAAGTTACGTTTGAAGACACCGACGGCCGCTGGCTGCGCGGCTGGTATCCCGAACAGGGCGACGCGCTGAACCTGTCGCTGGGTGACCAATTCACGGGCTTGGTGGATTTGGGCAGCTTTGAGATTGCCGAAATCGAATACGCTCATCCGCCCAGCGTGGTGTCGCTGAAAGCCTTGGCTACGGGCATTACCAAAGCAAACCGCACCTTGCAGGCCAAAGCCTACGAAAAAACCACACTGGACAAAATCGTGCGTATGGTGGCAGGCCGTCTGAAACTGAAGGTAACGGGCGAAGTGGAACACATCGACATCGAGCGCGTTACCCAGTATCAGGAGCGCGACATCGAATTTTTGGCGCGCTTGGCCAAGCAATACGGCCACACCTTCAAAATCGTCGGCGACACTTTGGTGTTTATGAGCAACGCCAAACTGGCCGAACGCGAACCCGTGGCCGAGCTTTTGCCTGCCGACATGATCCGCGTGCGGCTGCGCGATTTGATTAAAGGCGTGCCGGACAAGGCGGCGGTGTCGGGTTACGACCCCAAAACCAAAACCAAAACCAACCGCACCACCACCCGCCAAGCCGAACCGCGCCGCAAAAAAGCCAAACACACCACCTCGGGCGACACGCTCAAAATCATTGCCAACAAGGGCGAGAGCCAGGCGCAGGTGAACGCCCGCGCCGATGCCGCATTGGCGGCGGCGCAGGAAGAGCAGTGCGCGGGCAGCGTAACCGTGTTCGGCCATGCCAAGCTGGTGGCCGGGCAGGTGGTGGTGCTGCAAAACCACGGCAAATTCAGCGGCCGTTATCTGGTCAGGCAGGCGCGCCACAGTTATGAACGCACGGGCGGTTACACCACCGAACTGGAAATCAAAATGCTGGAATATATCCCCGAAGAGAAAGAGGCCGATGATGCTGCCCGACCATGACTTTACCGCCACGCTGCAGTTCGGCATCGTGGCCGCCGTGGACGAAGCCGGCCACACCCTGCGCGTGCGCCTGCCCGCTTTGGAAAACCTCGAAACCGACTGGCTGCCGATGCTCACCCCCGCTGCGGGCGGCAACCGCTTTTACAGCCTGCCCGACGAGGGCGAACAGGTGGTGTGCCTGCTCGATGCCCGCGGCGAAAACGGCGTGGTGCTGGGGGCGACCTACAACGCCGCCGACAAACCGCCTGCGGCGGATAAAGACAAATGGATACGGCGCTTTAAAAATGGCACGGTGATTGAGCATGACCGAAAAACGGGTGATGTGTTGGTGAGAACCAAAGGTACCGTTACCATTGATGCGCCGAATACTGAGATTAAAGGCAATGCCACGGTACACGGCCTGTTGACTTACCTAAGTGGTATGAGCGCGGGCAACGGCAAAGGTGGTTCGGCGGCAGTAATTACCGGTAATGTGGTGGTAACTGGTGATGTGGTTGCTAACGGCATTAGTCTGGCAAACCATACACACCCGGGTGATTCGGGCGGAACGACAGGTTCGCCCAATTGATTTGGAAAATAAGGAATTTTTACAGGCTATTACTGTCTAATTTATCCAATGTAACAAAAAGGAATGGTTGACATGAAAGTAGTAAAAGGAGCCTCTTGGGTTATGTTAGGATTGTTATTGGCCTCCCCGGTTTTTGCTAAAACTTTTACTTACACAGCTCAGTGCAATATTCAGGTTATTGACCCGAAAAAAGCCCCTAATCCACCTGCACGGGTTACTGGGACAGGAACGGGTAAAACAGCAGATGCTGCTTGTACAGCTGCAAAAAAAGATGCAACCCAAAAAGCACCGGCTGGAACCTATGCCAGACACTGCCAATGTAAACCTGCTTAAATTGGAGAATCAAGAATGCTGCAATATTCAGAAGTAGTGAAAACTGTTGTTTTAAATCCGATTCCTCTACAAGATGATGAATTGAATTTCAAAATTGAAATTCTCAAAAACACTAATGATGAGTTTCGCGCACGCTTGTTTAGGCTGGAAACCTATCGGGTTAAGCCTTCTTTTGTCGAAGACATATTCGCAGATGAAGCACAATATGTACTGGATTTGCATACTGTGCCGGAGCTTACTGTAACATCCAAACATTCAGTTGAAGATTGTTTGCAGTTCGCATTACGAGAATTAGAAAAGAAATTCAGTTAACGGTTTTTTTAAAATGGTTTAAATGCGTTTTGAACGGCTTTCAATCAGAATCCCTATATCCATCAACGATGCAGGGATTTTTTGTATGCACTACACCGCGCCCGTTTCCAAACACTGGCAGCCCGCCCCGGGCGGCAGCGGCCTCTCGCAGGGCGCGGACGACATCGATTTGTGCATCCGCAATATTTTGAGTACCCGCAAAGGTTCGGACGTAACCCGCCCCGAGTTCGGCAGCAATCTGTTTGACTATCTCGATGCCCCCGAAGACGTGTTTATCCCCAACGCCGTGCGCGAAGTGATGCCGGCCGTCAATACATGGGGAAAACGCGCGGTGGTCGAAAAAACCGAATTTAGCGGCCATGCGCCACATATCACGATGACGGTGTTTTGTCGGGTGGCCGACGACGTGTCGGGCGAGATTTTTGAAACGTCGTTGCAATGGGAGCGGGCATCATGGATTTGAGCACACTGAAACGCGAAGACGTGAAAGCGGTGGAAGACGGTTTGGCCCAAGTGCTGGCCGAAACCATCGCCGACTACGAGGCGCGCAGCGGCAAGACCCTGCAGCCCGCGCATATCGAGCGGCTGATTATCAACACCTACGCCTACCGCGAGCATTTGGCCAGAAAGGCGTTTAACGAAGCCTACCGCCAGCAGCACCCGCGCTTTGCCACGGGGCTGATGCTGGATTTGTGCGGCGACGATGTGAACACGCCGCGCCTCGAAGCCTCGGCGGCACGCTGCACCATCCGTTTTACCGCCGCTTTGAGCGGCACTCAGACAGTTCACATCCCCATCGGCACGCAAGTGGCGGCGGGCGAGGCGGTGTTTGCCACCGTTGAGGCGGCCACTTTGTCGGCTGCCGTCCGCCAAGCTGATTTACAGGCCGTCTGCACGCAGAGCGGCGCAATCGGCAACGGCTGGTCGGCCGGCCAAATCAGCAACCTTCTGACCGCGTTTTCAGACGGCCTTGAAGTGAAGGCAGCCAACCTTACCGTGCCCGCAGGCGGCGCGGACGTGGAGTCGGACGAAGCCTACCGCAAACGCATCCTGCTTGCCCCCGAAAGTTTCAGTGTGGCCGGCCCCGTGGGCGCATACGAATATTTCGCCCGCAGGGTGAACCCCGCCATCTGCGATGTGTATGTGGACAACAAAAAAACCGCCTCGGGCGAACCGATAGGCGGGCAGGTGCAGGTTACCGTGCTGATCAAAAACGGCCTGCCCTCGGAAGAGCTGATGCGCGAAGTGGCTCACTCCCTGTCGCACGAGCGCGTGCGGCCCTTGTGCGACACCGTTACCGTGGCCGCGCCCGCAGCGGTGGATTACGCGCTCGATGCCGAGCTGGTTTTGTTCACCGGCACCAATCCCGCCGAAGCCGTGGCCGCCGCCGAAGCGGCATGGGCGGCCTATGAAGCGGGGCGGCGCGAACAGCTCGGCCGCGACATTGTGCCGCTGGATATTCAGACGGCCTTGAAAGTGGCGGGCGTGTACAACGTGGTGCTGCACAGGCTGCCGCTGACTGTGGTTAAGCCCGATCAATGGGCGCGCTGCACATCGGTGCGCATCCGCGCTGCATCGCAGCAGACGGAGGGCTGAGCATGGCCAAACTCAGCTACGCCGCCGTCATCGAGCGCGGCCAACGCTACAGAATGCTGGCCGATTTGGGCCTGCGCCTGAGCGCGGCAGATGCCGCCAAACTGATGCCGCGCCTCGTCCATTTGATTGCGCCCGAGCATTTGGAACTCTTGGCCGAGAGCCGCAGCATTCTCTGGGCAGACGGCTACTGGCTGGCCGAATCCGACCAGATGCGCCGCCGCCTGATTAAAGGCGCGTACCAACTGCACCGCCACAAAGGCACGCCCTGGGCCATCCGCGAAATCGTGCGCCGCCTGGGCTTCGGCGAAGTGCAGATTATCGAAGGCATGGGCGGCAAACGGCACGACGGCGAAATCATGCGCAACGGCACATACAGCCACGGCCACAGCGACCGCTGGGCGCACTACCGCATCATCATGAACAACGTGATTACCAACGACCAGGCCGCGCTCTTGCGCCATACCTGCTCTTGCGCCATACCTTAAGGGCATTCGCGCCCGCCCGCTGCGTATTGGCCGCATTGGACTGCCGGGCCAGCGCATTGAGGCACAACGGCCGCGCCGTGCGCGACGGCAGATTCAACCGAGGAACCGCATAATGGCAAATTTAACCGAAACCGCCCGTTGGGAAGCGGGCATTTACCAGCTGGAAACCTCCGACCCGGTGATGGGCGGCCCCAACGGCATCGACAACCGCCCCGCCCGCGAGCTGGCCAACCGCACGCTGTGGCTGAAAAACGAGCTGGCCAAAGCCGTGCAGAGCATAGGCAGCAACAAAACCGCCGCCGATGCCGCCCTTGCGCTTAAGGCCGACAAAGCGCGGCGGCTGTCGGCCGGCGCGGGCTTGACCGGCGGCGGCGATTTGGGTGCCGACCGCACCATCGCGCTGGCCGTGCCGTCCACCCCCACGCTGGCGGGCGTGGCCAAGCTGGTGAATGCACTGGATTCGTCTGCCGCCGATGCCGCCTTAACCGCCGCAATGGGCAAAAAGCTGCAAGACGAAAAAGTATCAAAAACAGGCAGCGAAACCGTTAACGGTGCAAAAACCTTCACCGACATCCTCACCGCAGGCCGCGCCGAACATTGGGGGAAATACCGTATGCCCGTGCAAAGCTGCGCACATTGGATTTTGGAAACCGACCCCGCTTCAAACATCGAAAACGAAGCCAGCCTGCGCTTCAACATCAAATACGAGCAAGGCGGCCAAGCCCGTTATATCCATTTCCCCGCCCCTCAGGGCGGCAATAAAAACGTGGCTTATCAGGACTGGGTAAACAGCAGGTTTGAAGGCAACCGCTTCAGACGGCCTGTCGTCAAAGGCGGTGCAACCGACGTTACGCTGGACTTAGGAAACCGCGCCTCCATTACCGCCGAACTCGGCGGCGATTATATCGGCCACGGCCATATGCAGCTGGTGCTGCACAATACCAGCGGCAACCACAACATCAGCGGCCTACCGCTGCCCGCCAAATCCCCGGTACAGCTCAACTTCTACATCATGGGCGGCTACTCGTTCATCGATTGCCACTACCTGTTTCCAACCGCAAATTCCGTTCCAGAATCAACTGGAACAACGAAAGCTGGGAGCTTGACTGGGTCGAATACCTCACGCAAAACAACGGCGTGATGCTTTCGGGCAACCAAACCGTCGGCGGCACAAAAACCTTTGCCGCCCGCGCCGATTTTGCGCAAGGCCTGCGCTTTAGCGGCGCGGGCAAAGACCAACCGGCCGCGCTGGGCATGGGCGGCAGCGATGTTTACCTGCACAACCCGCAGTCGAACAAATACCTGCAACTGAAAGACGACGGCACGCTGGCCTACAGCAACGACACCATCCTGCTCGGCAGCCATTTGAGCAGCGCGGTCAATCTGGCCGACACCGCCCGCCCCGCATCGGCCGCCGCCGCCAAAACCGCCTATGACCGGGGCAGTGCCGCGCTTCAGACGGCCGCACAGGCCGCCCCGGCCGGCACCGTTGCCTATTTCGCCGGCCACACCCCGCCCGCAGGCTGGCTCAAAGCCAACGGCGCGCAGGTATCCCGCACGGTTTACGCCGCTCTGTTTGCCGCCATCAGCACCACCTACGGCGCAGGCAACGGCAGCACCACCTTTACCCTGCCCGATTTGAGGGGCGTGTTCCCGCGCGGTGTGGACGACGGGCGCGGCATCGACAGCGGGCGCGGCCTGGGCACCTACCAACCCCACCGGCTTGCGGAGCACCGCCACGCAACAGGCTGGCGGCATGGTACTACGGGCAACGAGTTTGCCCTGATCCGCAGCGAATGGGCGGGGCTGCACAACGTTACCGCCGATGCCGCCTCCAACAACGTGGCCGTAAACTACGGCCATCAGGAAAACTACACCCATGCCGCCGGTTCGTCTTATGCCCACAGCAACGACCGCTACGCCACCAGCCGCGCCTATTACGATGTTCAGGCCGAAACCCGCCCGACCAACGTGGCCCTGCTGGCCTGCATCAAGATTTAGGCCGCCGCTTTTTTCAGACGGCCTGAAGCATGAAACACAGGCCGTCTGAAACCGCAACACGGCGGCCAAGCCGCCCAACCGAAAGGAAAAAACATGACCCAAAATATCCGATGGACAAAACCCGTCTGCCAACTCGATTCAGACGGCCTGTATGTCGGCCAAACCGAAGCCGAGCTTGACGTTTACGCCCGCGACGGCAGCTACCTTATCCCCGGCGGCTGTATCGAAGCGGAGCCGCCCGAAACGCGGGCAGGCCGTGCCGCACGCTGGAACGGCAGCGGCTGGGACTACCTGCCCGACCTGCGCGGGCAGACCGCCTACCGTACTTCAGACGGCGCGGCGGTGCCGATTAAGCAGGCGGGCGCGCTTTCAGACGGCCTGACCTTAACCCCGAGGCCGTCTGAAAGCGCACGAATGGGACGGCAAAAAATGGCAGGAAAACCCCGAACGCGCCGCCGAACTGAAAACACAGGCTTTGGCTTCGGCCAAAGCCGCCAAGCTAGCCGAAATCAACGCCGCCGCCGAAACCTTTGTCAGCCGCGCTGCCGAATTGGACAAAGTGCCCGCCTTCGAAGTCGCCACTTGGCCGCTGCAAGCCGCCGAAGCGCAGGCTTGGGCGGCAAACTCCGAAGCCGATACGCCCGTTTTGGCGGGCATCGCCGCCGCCCGCGGCTTGGATTTGGACAAACTGCGCGCCGCCGCCCTGAAAAAATCCAAAGCCTACGCCGCACTGTCCGCCGCCGTGGCCGGCCAACGTCAGGCTTTGGCGGATAAGCTGGATAAGGCGAAGACGCTCAAAGCAGTAGAAGCGGTAGCGGTGTCTTACACCATGCCCGGTTGATTTTTAATCTGCATTAAATGCCTGCGTCGTGCCCAAACGTTAATATCCCTGCATATTTATGCAGGGATTTCTTTATGAAAATCGCGTTTTACAAAGGCACGCTGCGCGGGTGGGCAGGCTGGTTCAGCCGCTTGGCGCGCTGGGCAGACCAAGGCCGCTACAGCCATTGCGAAGTGGTGTTTTCAGACGGCATGTGCGCATCGGCCAGCTGGTACGACGGCGGCGTGCGCTTTAAAAAGATTGCGTTCAATTCGTTGAATTGGGATGTGGTCGAAATGGACTACACACCCGAAGCAGAGGCAAAAGTGCGCGCATGGTTTAAACGGCACGAAGGCCGTCCCTACGATTTGCGCGGCAGCTTGGGCGTGGTATTCCGTCCGTTTGGTCAAGGCCGGCGCGGCTGGTTTTGCAGCGAGGCCGTAGCCGCCTCACTGGGGTTTGCCGAGCCGTGGCGCATCGGCCCGAATCTGCTGGCCGCACTTGTGAAACGGTAGAAATAAAAAGCCGTCTGAAAACGGTTTCAGACGGCCTTTCAGAAAAAATTTAAGACGGCGACGTATCAGTGAGGACGCACCGATACGCCGGCCTAGCAGGGATAGTCTGCATTAGCCAAAGCCGCCACCTCGCGAGGCAGCGGTATTTTATCACTAATGCATAAGGAATACCCGAAAAATGAAACACCGTTGCAAAAATTGTAACAGACTCTTGGCCGTCGGCACGGGCGACTTTGAAATCAAATGCCCGCGCTGCAAAACCGCCAACGCCATCCGCGCTTTAACAACCGAGAATGCCGCCGAGCATCCAACCTTTCAGAAAGGACGCAATGGATGCCCGGAAAACCCCCAACCCTAAACCCGCTCTCGGCAGCCTCTTCGCCGGCATCGGCGGCTTCGACCTCGGCTTCGAGGCCGCAGGATTTCAGACGGCCTGGCAGGTCGAAATCGACCCCGTCTGCCGCGCCGTGTTGGCCGACCGCTTCCCCCGTGCAGAGCGGCACGAAGACGTGCGCACCTGTCTGCCCGCACTCTCCCGCGCCGATGTTGTCGTCAGCGGCTTCCCCTGCCAAGACGTTTCGGCAATGGGCAAACGGCGGGGCCTTGCCGGAGAACGCACCGGGCTGTTCTTCGATGCAATGTGCATCGTGCAGCCCCTTCAACCGCGCTGGCTGGTGCTTGAAAATGTCCCCGGTCTCTTGTTTTCAAACGATGGCCGCGACTTCCAAACGGTGCTTGAAACGCTTGCCCAATGCGGGTATGTGGGATACTGGCGAGTGCTGGACAGCCGTTATTTCGGAGTCCCCACTAAACGCCGCCGCATATTCGTGGTCGCAGGTTTTCGAGAGCTGCCCCCCGTGGAGTTCTTGGGTGATGCCGGACCAATGGAGCGCCTATCTGGCAAGACGGAAGCGGGCAGCGCCTGGGCGGACGCTCATCCTACGCTGCTTGCGGGTTTCGCCGACGGGACAAGTATCGACATCTCGGGCGGAAATATCGTCGCTGTCGAAAACAGCAGGCATCAGATGGTTGAGCGGCAGCGAGCGTCTGAAGATTATGGGCTTCGGCGCGGACTGGATGCGGCCGACGCTCGCGAGGCTCGGGCTGCCGGAAACGCCGTCTGTCCGCAAGTCGCACAATGGATTGCCGAAAAACTCATCAAAACATTCTGATTAAACCCATCCGAGCGCCGCGAGTGCCGTTTACTCTATATATTAAGGAGAGAAAATGACACCCAAGCCCCAACCCATTGTGCCGTGGATGGGCGGCAAACGCCGCTTGGCCAAACACCTGCTGCCCCTGTTTCCCGAACATCGATGCTATGTGGAGCTGTTCGCCGGCGGCGCGGCCTTATTCTTCCTGCGGCCGCAGCCGGCCAAGTGCGAAGTGCTCAACGACCTCAACGGCCAACTCATCAACCTCTACCGCGTGGTGCAGCACCATTTCGACGAGTTCGTGCGCCAGTTTGAATGGACGCTCACCAGCCGCGAAGTGTTTGCCCGCCTGCAATCCACCCCGCCCGAAGTGATGACCGACATCCAGCGTGCCGCCCGTTTCTTCTACCTGCAACACACCGCCTTCGGCGGCAAAACGGTAGACCAACACTTCGGCACGGCCACAACAGGACGCGGCTTTACCGCCGCCGACATCGCAGGCCGTCTGAAAGCCGCGCAGCAGCGGCTCAACGGTGTGTATATCGAAAACGAGCCGTGGGAAAAATGCTTCAAACGCTACGACCGTCCCCACATCTTCTTCTATGCCGACCCGCCGTATTGGCAGCTTGCAGGCTATGACCGGGCATTCGATTGGCCGCAGTATGAGCTGTTGGCCAAAATGATGGCGGAGAGCAAAGGCAAGGTGATGCTCTCCATCAATGACCACCCCGACATACGCGGACTCTTCAAAGACTTCAGCATCACCCGTTTGGAGTTGGCTTATTCAGTCGGCAGGGATAAAACGCAAAAGACCAGCGGCGAGCTGGTCATCTGCAACTGGTAATTCAGGCAGCCTAAAAGGTAAAAGGGACGATTCCGTCCCTTTTCTTTTATTACCCTTCTTATTGTCCTGAATCGGGGAATGCCTCTTCGGCTGCAAGGTCAAACATCTCATAGATATTTCGGTGCATGCCACAGTCGCTGAATTCCCAGCAGAGGCGGTAGGCCAAATCCGCCCCGGCCGGCGTAGCCAACCAATCTACTTCCTGGCCTGTCCTATCGTACCAGTACATGGCAAGTGCTTTAGCCCAAAATACCGCATCATAGCCGTGTTCGTTTAAAATTTCGTGAAATGTTTTGGGAGCGTTAAACTCTTGAAAAAACGAGCTGTCTCTGTTCATAAGATGGTATTCCATATCATTAATCCCTAAGTACGTTTAAGATGAACACATGATGCCGTAGGTTTATCAAAGAGCCCAGCAATCCCAGCGCGTAGTTTCGGCAGGTGCAAAAAATCCTGCCTTTGTGCGGCAGGATTTGAAACAATGTTGCACCGTGTGAAACAAAATCAAAAACGCTTTATCTCAAAAATCGAGCCGATTTATCGCGCGCGGCTTCAACATGCGATGGCTTCCGGTATAAAATATTCAAGTAGTTTTCTTTGTAGGCTCTTACTTAAATTTATAGAGCTGACGCAGGTTATCCCAAACCCCACACAAAATTCGCAACGTTTTTTTAGCTGCCCACTTGGCGTGTCGAAGTTAAACCTAAACTCACATTCTTTCAAGATTTCGATCGATTCTGCTGTATTTTCGTAGAACTCGCCTTGCCTGATTCCAAAAGTTTTCAATACCGTTGATGATTTTGACGGTCTGCAAACAACTGGGAATGATTGATGCGCTGATGGGTGAACTCACTCACATCCAGAATATCATAGCTTTTACAACAGCCAGTGAGTGTAACCAACGTTATTGGGCATGTTTTTTTGATAACAGGAAGTGAAGTATTCTACCTGACAGGAAGTGAAGTATTCTACCTGGTATTTTTCACCGCAAGGGTAAACATTTTGCTTTGCCGTTTCAGGGTACTGAAGATAGTCCACTTTACCTGTTGCGCCGCGACCACACCTGCCCTTACACCTTCCGCTAAAGTAGTTCTCATCCCATTCAACTATACCCTCAAAACTTCATCGGCATGAAGCCAAATGATGTGCGGTGTCTTGGCTGATTTTTCGGTAGAACAACATGGCGGGATTGGCTTGGATACTGAGAATATCCTCAGCCAAGCGAGTTATAACCTCCATCACAAAAAACACAAGCAGTTTTTTCTGTGTGGACATTGTAGCCTGCAATGGATTATCTCCATTTTAGCAGCCTATCTGGCCATTAATCTACTCAGTCCCAGAGAAAAATATAAAGGCCGTCTAAAATTTCAAATATCCTTTGTGCATACACCATAAAGCCCTTTGTATTAACCTTAGCCAAAAATAGAGTATAATACCTAAATGATTAGGAATCAAAATTCATTTTAAAGGATTCCTCTCAGTATCTTCAACAGCACTTAATACCAATCATCATACCTTATGCCCTTATGCTTGAAACGGAATTCTGTATTCTTTCAAATACAAGTAAAACCTATACTTCGGTACACGTTAAAAATCGCGTCAAGCAATGCTCAGCATAGCCCTAAAAGATTCGGTACCGTTGATATACTGTGTACTACAGGCAAACTTAATTATTACCATGGTGTACTCCTATAATAATATTTTGCAAAGCCATACCGACCCATCCCGGATATCTCCAGTATGAACTACGTTTTCAACCGCAACATGACCTCGGGTGGCCTTCTACAACGTAGGTTTGGAAGCATCCGAAACAGTTCCTGTATAAACTTGCCTTTGCATTTTAGAATGAAGGGAGCGATGATTTTACCGCCCGCACCAAACCGCGCTTGCCGGCAGATACGCTTGGCACCGAAAAATTCCATGATACCACCTCAACATAATCTGCCACCAATGTTCACAAGCTAAGTACCGATGCAATTCCAAGCATGAGCTGTTGATGTTTTCGACACTGATTTTTGTTGGTTTGGCGGTCTGAAGTGGTTAGATCCGAGCTAAAAGTTTATTAATATTTTTGATATTTTGGTGATATTACTTTCTAAGGCTCTGCCTAAAAATCATACACATATTGCTACGTTACAGCAGCCCCAACGACAAATAATTACCAAATTTCACTCAACCCATTGAAATAATAAAGGAAATATATGAAGCACTGTTTTTCCCCTTTGGTTATCCGCGACAAATCATTGATTCCAATTGTGCAGGGCGGCATGGGAATAGGCGTATCCGCATCTAAATTATCTAGTGCTGTAGCCCGGGAAAACGGCTTAGGCACCATTGCCAGCGTAGATTTGCGCCACCTACACGATGATTTGCTGGCCGAATCCAAAATTAATCCTTCCGAAGAGAAGTATGCCAAGCTCAACCACATTGCACTCGACCGCGAAATTCAAAAAGCCAAAGCAAATGCGCAAGGCAAAGGTATGATTGCCGTTAACGTAATGAAAGCTGTGAAAGACCACCAGCACCTAGTCCGACAAGCATGCGAATCAGGTGCCGATGCCATTGTAATGGGAGCAGGATTGCCGCTCGACTTACCCGAAATGACTGATGGCTACCATAAAAACGTTGCCCTACTACCCATTCTTTCCGAGGCGCGCGGCATCAACATCGTATTGAAACGCTGGATGAAAAAAGGCGTTCTGCCCGACGCCATCATCATCGAACACCCCGCGCACGCCGCAGGACACTTAGGGGCAATGACGGTAGAGGGTGTTAATGATGAAAAATTCGAATTCAAGCGAGTGATTGAAGAAACGTTTGAGGTGTTTAAAAAACTCGGTCTAGAAAGTGAAAAAATCCCATTAGTGCTGGCAGGCGGCATGGCCAATTTTGAGAAAATCACTACTGCACTGAAAAACTGGGGAGCTTCCGCAGTACAAATCGGCACTGCATTTGCAGTTACCGAAGAAGGCGATGCCCATTTGAACTTCAAACAAACGCTGACCGGTGCCAAAATGGAGCAGGTGGTAGAGTTTATGTCGGTAGCCGGCCTGCCGGCACGCGGTGTCCGCACCAAATTTCTCGACAACTACATCAAGCGCGAAGCCAAACTTCAAGCCAACGCCAAAGCCGACCCACGCCGCTGCACACAAGGCATCAATTGTTTATCCGTATGCGGCCTGCGTGACGGATTGGAAAAAGTAGGCCAGTTCTGTATCGACATCCAATTGGCCGCCGCTTGGCGCGGTGAAGTCGACAAAGGTTTATTTTTCCGAGGAAAAGACCCACTACCATTCGGCAGTACCATCAAAAGTGTACGCGAAACCATACAATATTTACTGCATGGCCGCTGTGTATAAAAAGGTTAAGCATCAATACAAGTTAGCATCAGAGGACTCTAATTTGGGGCTTAGAAAGAAAAATCAGCAAAAATGATGTTAAGCTTCTGATATACCTATTAAAAACAAATACCAAAAGTTCAGTAAAATTACCGAATCAAAATTCCGTCAAATCCTGCGCCTTTTCACACTTGATTTGACCGCTTCCGATACCGCCAGACTCACCGGCATCAGTACCCAAAGTGCCAATATCTGTTTCTCAAACTGCGTTGCCGTATGGCTGCTGAATGTGAACGGCAAACTCCCTCTGCCGGTGTGGTCGAACTGGACGAATCCTACTTCGGCTCCAAACGCATCCGAGGGCGGGCGGGGGAGAGGGAGGCAAAACCATTATTTTCGGCATCTTAAAACGGGACGACAAAGTCTATACCGAAATCGTGCCGGATACTTCGAAAGCTACACTGCAACAGGTTATTCGAGGGCGGGTTGCTGTTGAAATTGTCATCAATACTGACGGCTGGCGCGGCTATCACGGCTTGGTCGATATGGGCTGTGAAAAGCACTTCAGGGTACATCATGGTGCAGACGAGTTCGCCCGGGGTGCGCAACACATTAACGGCATCGAATTGTTTTGGGGTTATGCCAAAAACCGCTTGGTTAAATTTAACGGTGTACCGAAACAGACTTTTTATTACACTTAAAGGAAACCTAATTTCGCTTCAATCACAGGCATGATGATCTGTATTAGTCTTGCTTAAAATACTGAGAAATCGACCCTTGGGCTAATTTTGCTTCCTAAGCCCCTTAATTTTAAGTACGCCCCTCCACAGCAATATATTTCCTAGCCTTCCCAATGGCTGCACTGATATCACATAGAAAGATAGTGTATCAAAGCATCAACACCGCTTGTGTATTCAATTAGCAACAACAAAGCCGTGCCCTGCTTTTGCGGGGCGCTTTTGTATTCGATATTGTTTATTGATGTTACGCGACAACGACTGCCGCATCGTCGATGGCTGCTTCAACCAATTAATCTGGATAACGGACTTGAACTTCGGCCAAAACAGCCCGCGCCCCAAATTCGTGCTGTATGAACCGGAAGAAGGCGGAAAAGAATTGGTCGAACGCGACCAATTCTGGTCAACTGCGGTGTCAACCTGTCCGAAAGCTACTGGAAACGGGCTTATAACCTGTCGGACGATGACGTTGTTTCGGTTGTTGATGCCGCTGTCTCTAAAGTTGCAGTTGCGACACCGCCACTTTTGGCTAAGCAGGCCGATGTTCCCGAATTTGCCGAGGGCTTGCCGGTTCCGGCCGATGCCGGCACCGTTATCGACACCCTCGCACCCGATGCCGGCCGTCTGAACGAACAAGGCCGAGCTCTGACCGATGCGCTGGTGGTCGAACTGAAAAAAGGCGAAACCGCCGACAACCTGCTCGACCGTCTGGCCGAAGCCTCCCCGAACATGGACGATGCCGACCTGCAAAACGAGCTGGCGCGCGTACTGTTCCTGTCCGAACTGGTCGGCCGAATTGAAGCCAGCGGAGAATTGGCATGAATCCCGAAGACATCAAAGCCGTGTTCGGTATGCAGCCCGAGGCCGCCGTGGCCTATCTGAAACAGAAAGGCCATCACGTGTCTTGGGATTGGCAGGATATGCTGGATGATGCCCATGCCACCGCCTTTACTGTCGCCAAAACGGCCAAGATGGATGTGTTGGACGATATATACAGTGCGGCACTCAAAGCATTGGAAAACGGCCAAACATTAGAAGATTTCGGTCGTGAACTGACACCAGTGTTGCAAGCCAAAGGCTGGTGGGGGCGTAAAGAGGTGTCCAATCCCGACACGGGAGAGGTTCAGACGGCCACGCTCGGCAGCCCGCACCGCCTGAAAACCATCTACCTCACCAATATGCAGTCGGCCTACGTGGCCGGACGCTATGCCGAAATGATGGATTCGGCAGACACACACCCGTATTGGCAATATGTGGCCGTCAACAACAGCCGCACCCGCGAAAGCCACCGCCTGCTGCACGGCAAGGTGTACGCCGCCACTGACCCGGTTTGGGATACCCGCTATCCGCCGCTGGATTACCGTTGCCGCTGCCGCGTCAAACCGCTCTCCGAAGCGCGCGGTGCGGCCAAAGTGCTGCCCAGCCCCAAATTGGAAACGATAACGGTCGATATCCGCACCAACGAATACACCGGCGAAGAGCGCTATGCCCAACGCACCGGCATCCGCATCAACGGCACCTTTGTGGCACCCAACGCCGGCTTCAATGCCAATCAGGGCAAAGCCATGCTCAGCCGCATGGCGCGGGTGGCCGCCGAAAAAGCCCGGGCCGTCCACCCCGACATCGCCCGCACCGCCATGAAAGAGCTGGCGGCAGACAAACGTTTTAAAAACAGCCTACCCAAAGCCGTGCTGGCTTGGGTGTTGGATTTACTGAAAGGGTAAAGATGGCAGAGTTGGACTTAAGCCGGGATATTTATCGGGCAGCCTACACTATTGAAGACAGTGTGGATGTGGGAAGAAATTTAAAAGACGACAACACCATAGTGTTGGACTTCGGGGAAATCAACGTCATCATTGACGATTTTCAAGCATTGGATATGATGCGGAAACTCGCCGCATTTTTTAATTATAAACTGGTGGATTTAGATGCTTGAAATCAGCTTAGATGCCAGTCAACTCGAACACGGTCTCAGCCAACTGTTGAAAAACGCCACCGACACCCGCCCCGTGATGCGTGCCATCGCTACCGAAATGGTCTCACTCACGGAAGACAACTTCGAAAGTGAGGGCTGGGGTGGGCAAAAATGGAAGAGAAGCCGGCGCGTTGCCGACAACGGCGGCAAAACCCTGCAATTATCCGGCCGGATCGCCGCCGGCATCAGCACCCAGATCGGAAACGGCTTTGCCCGTATCGGCAGTAATAAAAAATATGCCGCCATCCACCACCTCGGCGGCCAAGCCGGGCGCGGCAGGAAAGTCAAAATCGAGCCACGCCCCTACCTGCCCATCAACGGAGCAGGACAACTGCAAAAAGGAGCAGAATCCGCCCTACTCGACATCGCCCTAAAATCTCTGAGCAAAGGGTTATAGGCATAAAAAAAACGGGCTGAACCCGCCCGTTGATTTTATTTCACACCGTGCAACAACATTTCAAATCCGCCATCCCACACCAACCCAACCAGTCCCGCCTAATCCCATTTATCTCACACACCCCTATATATTTATCTCACTTGGTTTCATATTATTAAGCTGCACGCGATAAATCGGCGTATTTTGTGAAATAAGCCGTTTTTGATTTTATTTCACACGGTACAACATGGTTTCAAATCCTGCTATACAAGAGCAGAATTTTTTGCGCCTGCCGAAACTATGCACCGAGATTACCTAGCTCTTTCTGCAAGGTACAGCATCATGTTGTTTATCGGATAAACAAATACCGAAAAAAACATCATGGTCGATATTCTCCTTTTCTTAAGGGGCTGAAGTAGATTAGCCCTAAATACCACACCAATCCCGAAAGATTTTCAACTGCTCACTTGGTGTGCCAAAGTTAAAACGAAACCCGCATTCTTTCAAGAATAGGGGAAAAGACTTTCGGTCGATTCCGTTGTATTTGCGCAGCACACGCTTGGCTTGATTCCAAAAATTCCCAATGCCGTTGATGTGGTTTTGCCTCTGGGCAAATGTCTTGCCGTGGTTAATCCTATGGTGGTGAAAACCGCCGACATCCAGGACATCATCGCTGCTTAAACTGTCGGTATACACCACACTGTCCGGCATGATTTTCTTCGCAATAACAGGCAGCAAACTCTCTTTTTTGGCGTTATCCACGACCACGGTATAAACCTTGCCGCCACGTTTGGGAATACCGAAAACCACCACTTTGCCTGCGGCTCCTGTGCCGCGTTTTCCTTTGCGCTTACCGCCGGAGCAGTGCTCATCTGACTCTACGGAACCTTCAAAAACCTGATGCCTCCAAGGCCGAATGACGGCTGATGACGAGGCGGATTTTGCGGTAAAAGAGTATGGCGGTGTTGGGCCGGATACCCAAGACATCGGCAGCCGAACGGCGGTAACTTCCGGCACAAAATATCTGAGTAGTCTTCTGTGCTTTTTTGCTTAATTTACAGTTTGTTATCTTCATTTTAGCAGCCTATCATGACTGCTAATCTACGTTAGCCCCTTTCTTAAAATAAAAATTACGGTTTTTCGGCATCACATCATAGGTCTGCAACGCAATCCACAGAAGTTTGGGAAGTTGACCGCTATCGAAATCTGCAAAGCAACCTCAGAATATGCGGAAAACGCGGCTTTGTTTTGGGGTAACCGCCATGGCCGTCATTTTGCAGACAAGGTTTTGAACAGACTGTACAACAGTTTGAACCGCCAAGCAGCAGTAACGGCAACAAGTGGAGTACATGGACGCTCGGTAGCCATTTTTCTTGAGAAACCAGCCTGTTACAAATCATGCCCGCACTACCTTATTGCTTATTGCAATTCTGACCGCACGGTAATAGAAAAGTCAAACATCAGACTTCTACCTTATTCACTTCTACCTTATTCAGTAGTTGCAGATGACTAACTCTCCGCCAGTCTTTTACATTTTATCGTGGTCGATGATGTCAAATATCGTACGAAACTGAGCCACTCCCCATTTGTTACAAACTGTCTCGCTTTACCATAAAGCGGAACCCAACCTAGATGTTATGCATGTAAACCATCGCAAAAGTGCACCGGCTTTTCCCAGATATATTGCTGTGCAAATTGAGAAATTTGCGGTAATCAACAATATACCCGAAATACCCGAACTAGGCCTGAGTATAACGGGGCACAGGGGAAAACAGGCATAAAGCCTGCGGCCTTTTCCGGTTTTACAGCTTCGCGGCCACTTCTGCCGCTGCTTCCGCTCGTTCGCGCCGGCTCAGCTCGGGCAGATGGGTGTTGAGCGATGACCATTTCTGGCGGCTGCGGGCCTTATTCAGCTCGGCCGGCAGTTTCGCGGCCTGCCACGGGGTTTTGCCGCTCTGCATTTGGATTTCAGCCTGTGCCGCATGGCCGCGCGTTTGCAGGGCGGCAAGCAGATCTAAGGCGCGTGCGGCCAGCAGGGTGAGGGTTTCCGGGTCGATATGCAGGGTTTGTTTGCCCGACAGTTTGTCGGTAATCGTCTGCATATTCGGCAACACGCCGCCGAGCACGCCGCCGATGGCGGTACCCAAGCCGAGCGAGCCGCCGAGCGTAACCATGTCCACGCCCAAGCCGATTAATGCGCCGGTGGCGGCGCCTGTGCCGGTGCGGATGCCGTATTCTTTCAGCAAATCTGCATCGAACGGGTCTTGTCGGAACGCCTTGAGCGCCCATTCGCCGGTGTCGATTTCGTTATGGTAAAAACGGTAGGTTTGGAACAGTTGTTGCTGAAGCTGCCGCTCAAGCTGGCGCACAGCCGCCTGCATGGTCTTCAGCACGGGTTCAGGGTTGTCGCTCTCATCGATTTCCTGCTTATAAGCCGCCACATCGAGCAGAAAATGAGCGATTTCGCTGCGTGCTTCGTGGTCGAGCTGCTGCCATTCGCGGCGGCGCACCGCAATCAGGCGGTCGATAATACTGCGTTGGGGCAGCATGGTGGCCAAACTGCTCCACAAGCGTATTTCTCCTTCAAAATCAAAGGCTACAGTATCAAAACCGCTGTAAACGTGGAGCGTGTGTCGCGCCAGCATCTCCGTCCATCCGCCCAAATCCTGCCCGCCGATAAAGTTGAATACCGGCATCATCGGCTTGGCGCACCACGACAAAACCTTTAGTTCCTCTTTGTATTTATCCAGCACCGGCTCGCGCGCGTCCACCACATACAGTGCCATATCGCTTTGCAGCAGCTGGCGCAGCACTTTGGCTTCCTGATTGAAATCGCCCGCCGCTTCGGGGCTTTCGAGAAACCGCTGCAAACGCTCGATGCCATCTGAACGGCTCGAAGTGTTGACTTCCAGCCAGTCGAACACGCCGCCCGCATCTTCCAGCCCGGGCGTGTCGTAGAGATACACCAGCGTCTCGCCGCCGTCGTTAATCGCGGCCTGCTCCACATGGCGGGTGGTTGCGGGCGCATTTTTCACTTCACCGAAACAGCTGTCGCGCAACAGCGTGCGCAGCAGTGAGGTTTTGCCGGTGTTGGTGTGGCCGACCACGGCCAGAGATAGCGGTTTGTTTTGCATAACTATCGGTTATTCTGAGTTTATCGCGGAACGGGTAAGCTTTTATGATTGGAACAGCCGGGTTAAAGCCCAACCTACGGATTTTTCAGACGGCCTTAATGGCAGGCATTCGCCCGCCATATCCTCAAACCGACTACTGTTTCAGTAATGACGGAATGTCCACAATACCCAATGCTTGTTTGGTTTTTTCTGATAAATGAGGAAGGCTTTCATATATCCAACCTACCAACTCTTCGCCTTCCATAATTTCAATATCGTTTTGCTTGGCCAATTGTTTATTTTCATCTGAAACCGCTGCCGTTGTAATCAACCATTTCTGGCAGGCAACATCATTATTTTTGTAGGCATCAGTTGTTTCAAACCGTGCCCGTCGGTTTCGCCTCTATGGTGTTTAGCCTGTATCAGCAAACAAGTTTTAAAAAATCTACCTTCCTTTTTTGCTTCAATATCTATATCTGCAATATCAGGGGATTGTTTTTTCGTTTTAATTTTTGCTTTATACCCATCAATTTCCAATAATTCTTTAATCAACCTTTCCAAACCGTTTCCGCCGGCAGACAGCCTTATTGTCTCATTACGGATAGATTGAAGCAGTTCATCTTTGAAATTTTTTTCGGCCGCTTTAACATGTTTCGTATAAATATTGCAGGATTGGTAAATATCTTCGTCTTCACTAATTGAATCAATAATTTCTCTAATCTCATCCTGAAACTTTACTAAATCTGCAATGGCAGTTTTAACCTTTAATCTACTCTCCAATTTTTGCAGTAAATCACCACGCTTTATCTTAAACACGCTACCTTTTGACATATAAAATTCTACCGACACCAAATTGCAAGCACGATTTTCCCATTCCGGCTTAAATACTTTCTCACCCTTAACAACACCGATACTGAGCGATTTACCGGATGGAACAACCACAATATCCTCTTCCTTCAAATTAAAAAACCGCTTGATGTTATTTTTTTGCCTGCCAATACCATTCGTGTAGTGTTGTTTAAATGCTTCAAACAAAGCATTAGTATCTTGATATTAGGAAAAATCCACCTTCGGCCAGCCATATCCTACATAGCCTTCCTTAACTGCAAACGAGGGGCAGCGTACCATCAAAATATTCATTTTTTTATTCTTCGTAAGAAAATCGCAGATTTTTCGTGCTTGTTCTTGAAAGTGTAGCTTTTCATCAAGATAAACTAAGAAACTATCTCTATTTTTATCATAAACAATCCGGCCACGGGAAATATGTTCATATTCTATTTCTGCCAATTCCGGAATGCGTTTTTGTATAGTCGGCCAGTAATCGACATGGGTGAACGGGCTGTCCACCAACCCCAATGAATCAACCTGCCCAAAATCAACACCATGAACAATACCCAAAACTTGGTTTTTATAAAACCAAAAATACCGATTTTCACATTTCACCCTTATCAAAAATCCAGATAACCAACTGATTTTATTTTTTATCATTCTTGTTTTACTGCCTCTTGCCCCAGCCTTTCCCTTTGGCTGATTCGGGGCGGGTCCAGCCACGGCAGGCGGCGTTCGGTGAGCGCAGTGTGCCATTGGTTCAAATAGTCTTCAAGGCCGTCTGAAATGTTTTTTTCGGCCAAAAGCTGCACCACCGTCCCGCCCTGCGCAGCTTCGGCCAAGGCGGTGAGTTGGCGCAGGATGCCGCGGTCGGGCATGCTGCGGGCGCGCACGCCGATCAGCAGTTGGGCGGGATTGGCCTGCAAATCGGCTTTCAGCGCGGCGACCGCATCGCGGCCGGCGGCGGTGCCTTTGTTTAGCCACTCTTGCCCCAAAACATGTTGGAACCAGGTTTTGTCCGCCCATTCGGCATCGAGCATCACCGCCCATTTAGGGGCATTGCTGAGGCTGATTTGCGGGGCGGCGCCAACGGTTTCGCTTTGGGTGTCGGCATCGACCACGCGCTGCTGCCATTGCTGGATGATTTGCTGATAATAAGGTTTTTCAAGCGGCAGCGTGCTCATGCTGCGGCGTGAAAGGATGTGGCAGGCAAGCCAGGCGGCGAAGCGGGGCAACAGACCGTAGCAGACGATGCTGCCGATTAGCAGGCCGCCCCATCGGCTTGAAGCGGCAAGATTGTTGTTCAGACGGCTGTTTAACACGGCATCGGCATCAGGTACGGGAAAGCCGAGTTGGGCAGGCAGCCAGCCGAGCGCCTGCACGGCCTGCACGAAAACGGCATCGCTCAAAATGGTGCTTTCCCAATTGAAGGTGTATTGGCGCACGGCCAGCAGTAAAACCGAAGCCGCCAGCATACCCGACAAGGCAGAGAGCCACAGGCGGTGAGTGGTGCGGCCGATGAGCCAGCGGGTAGCGGGCTTGCCCCATTCATCGCTATACAGGCGCAAGATGGCTTGGTTGACGGGATCTTTGCCGCGTATCCATAACGCGGGGTCGGCAAACAAACCGTGCGGTTTGAAGCGCGGCAGCAATACCGCACCCAGCCATAACAACAGCATCAGCGTATGCACGCCGAGCACGCCACAGAGCACGAAGAAAAAATTCAATCCCTGCTGCTGCATCAGCGTTGCGGTGCCGGCAAAGCCGCTGACCAGCCAAAACAAGGTAGCAGCCAGCAGCAGCCGGGCAAACAGGCTGCGCACACGCTCAAGGCTGTCGTGCAGCCTGCGGTCGCTGTCTATCATTTCGGCGCGACGGCAAAGTT
Source organism: Neisseria musculi (assembly GCF_014297595.2). NCBI lineage: Bacteria > Pseudomonadati > Pseudomonadota > Betaproteobacteria > Neisseriales > Neisseriaceae > Neisseria > Neisseria musculi. The sequence continues at coordinate 1,860,869 of NZ_CP060414.2, forward strand.
TGGCCTCGGCGCTGCCTTCGGCGTGGCGCAGAGCTTCTGTGAGCGGCTGCGGATCGGCGGCAAAAATATAGCCGCGTTCCTGCAAAAGGCGCACCAGTTCGGCGAGCCGGATGGGCGGTGTGGGCATGGTTTTTGGAAGATAAGGCCGTCTGAAAAAACGGAGTTATTCTAACACAGCGCTTCGGGCTTTCAGACGGCCTAAATTGTGGTTTCCAAACAACCCGGCAGCATCTTTGCGGCAGATGCGGTATGCTTTTATGGTTAAAAGTGTTAAAGTTTTCACATGGGCATATCAAAAATTGCAAAGGAGTGCAACATGAACACCCGCCGCCTGATTATCCCCCTGCTGCTGGCCGCGCCTTGTGCCGCATGGGCTTATGAAGCCGCCGAATATGTGCCCGTTAACCCTGCCCCCGCCGCAGAAGCCGCGCCTGCGCCCGAAAACGACACTTGGGTCGACCGTCAGCACGGTGCGGTGAGAAGCCGTTTAAAATCTTGGGCACACAATATAGACGATTGGTTCGGCGAACCCGACCCCGACAACCCTGCCGATGCCAACCTGCGCGTGATGATCGACACCAAATGGAACAAATACGACCATTTTTCGGTGAAACCGCGCATACGCGGCAGGGTGAAACTCCCCGTGTTACAACAGCGCATAAACGTGGTGTTCGGCGACGACTCCCTAGATAACGAACCGCGCAACAACATTCAGGTTTATGAAGAAAACGTCTCCACCGACAACAAAACCTTCGATAAAACCCACAGCCGCGAAAGCAACTCATCGCTGGCATTGCGCTGGTCCGACATCGGCAAACGCTCCGGCATCGACACCGATGCCGACATCGGCATACGCTCCGGCAACGACTTCTACCTGCGCCTGAAAGGCAGCAAAGACTGGCAGCTCGGCGGCGATTTCAGCACCCGTCTCGAGCCAATCTACCGCTACGGCATCGACAGCAAACATTATGTACGCACCAATTGGGAAGTGCGCCGCTTTCCCGAAGGCAACACCTTCACCGCCAACCAGTTCCACCTTCAATACACCCGCAACAATGACGAAGAATGGACGTGGGGCAACAGCCTCTACCGCCAGCACAACCTGCCCGGGCACAAACGGCTCAATTACGGCATCTACACAGGCGGCAACATCGAAGCCCGAAAAGCCAAGCTCAACAGCTACGGCCCGTTTGCAGGCTGGCGGCAGCCTATTTGGCGCGAGTGGCTGTTTGTGCAGACCGAAATCAATTATTTAAACAACCGCGAAGAAAACCGCCCCCACCATATCGGCACGCTGCTGCGGGCAGAGGCTTTGTTTTAGGAGCTGACGTAGATTAGCCCCCTTTTTCCTATTCAGAGAGCCTGAAACTCACCCTATCTGATCACCACGTTGTTCGGCAGGTCGTCTGCCGCCGTCTCTCCGTTACGCGGGAAGTGTGCGGTTAAGATGGCGTTTACCTCCCGCAAGCCGTTTTCCAAGCCTTCTACGAAGGCTCCGCGCTTGAAGGCTTCGCGCATGGTTTCGCAAACGTGCCGCCACTGCTCTTCTCCCACTTTGGCGGCGATGCCGCGGTCGGCCACTACTTCGACAGCATGGTCGGCAAACGACACATACACCAGCACGCCGATATTCAGCCCGGTATCCCACACGCCCAACTCTCCAAACCACTGCCAGGCGCGGGTACGGGGTTGCAGGCCGCCCAACACGGCGCTGCCCGGATAGCGCGATTCGACCACAAAGCGTATCTGTCCTTGATGATGCTGCTCGGATTCGCCGATATGGCGGCTGATACGCTGCAAATCGGCGGTGGGGAAATACCGTTCGACACGAGCGCGCGGGTGCAGCCAATGTTGCCACAAGCGTTTGAATTTGTTTTGTTCCATTACCAGCCTCCCGATGCGCCGCCGCCGCCGAAACCGCCGCCGCCGCCACTAAAACCTCCGCCGCCGAAGCCGCCGCTGCTCCAGCCGCCGCCACCGCGCGAGCCGCCACCGAAGCCTCCCCCGCCGAAACCGCCGCCTCCTGAAACAAACGCCCCGCTGCCGACAACAAACGACACCAACATACCGGCAACCGCAGCCAATGCGCCGACTATCGCGCCGAAACCGAGCAGCAGTGCGGCAGCAAACATCACGCCGCCCGTCAGCAGGCTGCCGGCAAACCGGCCGAACACCGCTTTCAGAAAACCGCCGGCAACAAACGGTAGTATCAACAGCAGAATCAGGTTGTCGCTACCGCCTTCCCCGCTGCTCTCTTGCTGCGCTTGAGGCAGTTGTTCGCCGGCAATCAGCTTCTCAATCTGCACCACGGCGGCGCTGATGCCTTCATCGGTTTTGCCTTCGCGCAGATAGGGGCGCAGAATGTCTTCGAGAATGCGTTTGGCGTACACATCGGGAATCGCGCCTTCTAGGCCGCGCCCTACGGCCAGATGGGTTTTGCGTTCATCGCGCACCAGCAGCAACAACACGCCATCGCTGTGTTGCGCACGGCCGAGTTTCCATTGCTCCATCACGCGCGCGGCATAGTCGAATGGGGTTTCCGGCTTGATTTCGGGCACGGTCAGCACCGCAATCTGGCTGCCTTTTTCGCGGCTGTATTGCAGCAAATGCGTATTGAGTGCCTGCCGCGCCTGCGGCTGCATCATCTGCGCCGTGTCCATCACCGGGTCGGTAAGCTGCGGCACGGCGGCAAACAGCCACGTGCCGGCCAGCAGTAAGGCGGCGAAAACGCCGATTCGCTGTATCACTGTTTGCACGGCTTTCCTTTCCCATCGTTTTTCAGACGGCCTATCGAGATTGGTGCGGCCGTCTGAAAACTTTGCCCCGGCTGCCGGGGCGGAAAACTGTTCAGACGGCCGGTATCCCGCAATCTATGAATCTATGCAGGCCGCCCGTTAAAACTCGACCTTGGGCGCGGCAGATACGGCTTTTTCGTTTTCAACGCTAAACTGCGGACGCGCTTTCATGCCGAAGATTTTGGCCGTGATGTTTTGCGGAAACTGGCGCAGGTTGGTGTTATAAACCTGCACCGCTTTTATATAGTTGTTGCGCGCGAGCGTAACACGGTTTTCGGTGCCCTCGAGCTGGGCCTGCAGATCGCGGAAGTTTTGGTCGGCTTTAAGCTGCGGGTAGTTTTCGGAAACCACCAGCAGGCGGGATAGCGCGCTGCTCAATTCGCCCTGCGCCTGCGCATATTGCTTGAGCTTTTCTTCATCTGCGGCATCTTCGGCAGTCATTTGGATGCTGCCCACCCTGCTGCGCGCGGCGGTTACTTCGGTAAATACCTGCTCTTCGTGTTTGGCGTAGCCTTTAACGGTGTTGACCAAATTCGGAATCAAATCGGCGCGGCGCTGGTATTGGTTGAGCACTTCCGACCAAGCCGCATCGGCCGCTTCGTCCTGTGTCTGCATGGTGTTGTAGCCGCAGCCGCCAAGGGCGGACAGCGAAGCGGATACGGCGATAATGGCCAGCCATTTTTTCAGCATTATGATCTCTCCGTGAAAAAATAATCAAAGGGCTTCAAACGGCCTGAAGTTGCCGGAGCCGTCTGAAAACATTGGGAGTATATAGAAAACCGCCCCGACAACAAACTCTAAACCACAAACGGTTATTGTGCAGCACGGCCTTTTGCCGATACAATTACCGCCGATTACATTAACCGCAAAATCGATTCATGCAGCAAAACACCGTATTTGTAACCGGCGGTGCCGGCTTCATCGGCTCCGCGCTTGTGCGCTACCTTATTGAAAACACCGACACCAAAGTGGTGAACATCGACAAACTCACCTACGCAGGCAACCTGCAATCGCTGGAGGGCGTGGCTGCCAACCCGCGCTATGTGTTTTCGCACACCGATATCTGCGACCGCGCCGCACTCGATGCGCTGTTTGCAGAACACCGGCCTCGCGGCGTGATGCATTTGGCTGCCGAAAGCCATGTCGACCGCAGCATCACCGGCCCGGCCGCCTTTATCGAAACCAATATTGTCGGCACCTACACCCTGCTCGAAGCCGCGCGCCGATATTGGAACACGCTCTCCGAGCCCAACAAGCCGCAGTTCCGCTTTCACCATATTTCCACCGATGAAGTGTTCGGTGACCTCCACGGTTCAGACGGCCTGTTTACCGAAACCACGCCCTACGCGCCCAGCAGCCCCTATTCGGCCAGCAAAGCCTCCAGCGACCATCTCGTGCGCGCCTGGCAGCGCACCTACGGCCTGCCGGCAGTGCTCACCAACTGCTCCAACAACTACGGCCCCTACCATTTTCCCGAAAAGCTGATTCCGCTGATGATACTAAACTGCCTGGCAGGCAAACCGCTGCCCGTTTACGGCGAAGGCAGGCAAATCCGCGACTGGCTTTATGTGGAAGACCACGCCCGCGCCTTGTGGACGGTGTTCACCCGTGCCGATAACGGCGAAAGCTACAACATCGGCGGCCACAACGAGCGGCAGAATATCGATGTGGTGCGCACCATCTGCGCCATTCTCGATGAAATCCGCCCCGTTGCCGGCAATCCTGCCACGGCAGGCCGCATCGCATCATATGCCGAGTTAATCACCCACGTTGCCGACCGCCCCGGCCACGATGTGCGCTACGCCATCGATGCCGCCAAAATCGCACGCGACTTGGGCTGGAAACCGCAGGAAACCTTTGAAAGCGGCATACGCAAAACCGTGCAGTGGTATCTCGACAACGAAAACTGGTGGCAGGCCGTGCTTGACGGCTCATATCAGGGCAAACATTCGGACTCATGATAAAAACGGCTTGTCAAACCGATGGCTTTCAGACGGCCTGCCTCCCCGCCGCCAAACAACATATAAGGCCGTCTGAAAAACAATAACAAAAAGAAAAGGAACAGCATGAAAGGCATTATTTTGGCCGGCGGCTCCGGCACCCGCCTCTACCCCATCACCCGGGGCGTGTCGAAACAGTTGTTACCCGTTTACGACAAGCCCATGATTTATTACCCGCTCTCGGTTTTGATGCTGGCAGGCATCCGTGACATCCTGGTCATTTCCACCCCCGATGATATGCAGGGCTACCAACGCCTGCTCGGCAACGGCAGCAGCTTCGGCATCCACATCAGCTATGCCGTACAGCCCAGCCCGGACGGCTTGGCGCAGGCCTTCATCATCGGCGCACAGTTTATCGGCAGCGACCGCGTGTGTTTGGTGTTGGGCGACAATATCTATTTCGGCGAACATTTCAGCAACAAACTCACGGCAGCGGCCTCGCGCGAAACCGGCGCCACCGTATTCGGCTATCAGGTGGCCGACCCCGAACGTTTCGGCGTGGTGGCGTTTGACGAAAACTTCAAAGCCGTTTCCATCGAAGAAAAACCCGCCCGACCCAAATCCAACTATGCCGTTACCGGCCTGTATTTCTACGACAACGATGTGGTTCAAATCGCCAAACAAATCAAGCCCTCCCCGCGCGGCGAACTGGAAATCACCGACATCAACCAAACGTATCTTGCCCAAGGCCGTCTGAATGTCGAGCTGCTCGGGCGCGGTTTCGCCTGGCTAGACACCGGCACCCACGAGAGCCTGCTCGAAGCCGCCCATTTCGTGCACACCATCGAAAACCGCCAGGGCCTGAAAATCGCCTGCCTTGAAGAAATCGCTTTCGGCAAAGGCTGGCTCTCTGCCGGAGAATTGGCAGAGTGCATCAAGCCCCTGGCCAAAACCGGCTACGGCCGCTATCTGCAAAAGCTGCTCGACAGCGGCCGCAGGGCCTGAAACCGGCTTTTTGTTCAGACGGCCGGCCGCCGCATACAGGCAGGCCGTCTGAAAAACCAACTTTTTTCGATAGGAATTGATATGCAGATTATCGATACCGCTATTTTGGACGTAAAAATCATCCAACCCAAAGTGTTCGGCGACGAGCGCGGTTTTTTTCTCGAAACCTTTGAAAAAAACCGCTACCGCGAAATGCTCGGCATTGAAGCCGATTTCGTGCAGGACAACCACTCGCGTTCGCAAAAAGGCGTGTTGCGCGGCCTGCACTTCCAAACCGAAAACCCGCAAGGCAAACTGGTGCGCTGCGTACGCGGCGAAGTGTTCGATGTGGCTGTCGATATCCGCCCCGATTCGCCCACTTTCGGCAAATGGGCGGGCGTGATGCTCAACGAAGACAACAAAACCCAATTTTGGATCCCCCCCGGCCTCGCCCACGGTTTCGCCGTGTTGAGCGACAGCGCCGATTTTGAATACAAATGCACCGATTTCTATAACCCCAAAGCCGAAGGCTGCCTGATTTGGAACGACCCCGATATCGGCATCGAATGGCCGCTGCGCAACCCGCTGCTCTCCGCCAAAGACCAACAAGGCAAAACCCTGGAGGAACTGTTTAAATGAGAATTCTGCTTACCGGCTCCAAAGGCCAACTCGGCCGCTGTTTCAAAGACCGTCTGCCCGAAGATTGGGAGGTGATTGCAGCCGATTCGGCCACGCTCGACATCACCGATGCCGCCGCCGTGCTGAATATGGCGCGCAGCTTCCAGCCCGATGCCATCGTAAACGCTGCCGCCTACACCGCTGTGGATAAGGCCGAAAGCGAACGCGAAAAGGCATTCACGGTAAACGGCACCGCCGTGCACAATCTGGCCGCCGCCGCCCGCACAGTGAAAGCCCGCTTTATCCACATCTCCACCGATTATGTATTTAACGGGCTCGGTAAAACACCCTACACCGAAGCCTCGCTGCCCGACCCGGCCGGCGTGTACGGCAAATCCAAGCTGGCGGGCGAGCTGCTGGCGCTGGCCGCCCACCCCGACAGCCTGATTCTGCGCACCGCATGGGTATTCAGCGAATACGGCAATAATTTCGTCAAAACTATGTTGCGCCTGGCCGCAGAGCGCAGCGAACTTTCGGTGGTCAACGACCAAATCGGCAATCCCACCTACGCCGGCGATTTGGCGCAGGCTGTCATCGATATGCTCCGCAGCCCTGCCGTTCCGCGCGGCATCTATCATTTTTGCGGCGATAAGCCGGTAAGCTGGTATGAATTTGCCGAGCGTATTTTTCAGACGGCCGATCACAACCCGGCTTTCAAAACGCCTGTGCTCCGCGCCATCAACACCGAAGCCTACCCCACTCCCGCCCCGCGCCCGCCATACAGCGTGCTCGATTGCAGCAGAATCCGAACCGAATCGGGTATCGAGCCTTCCGACTGGCAAAAAGCCTTGGGCCGGGTGGTGGAACAACTGACCGAACAGGCTGTTTGACATAAAACTCTTGACATAAAACTCTGCAACAATCCGCCACATGAAACAATCCGGGAGGCCGTCTGAAACTGTTCAGACGGCCTCCCGGATTGTTTGATTGCGTTATACAGTGAAATGGATACCCACTACCGCCTACTGCTGCGCCCTACCATACCACAGCCCGCCCGCTTTAAAATAATGGGGCTTTGACCCGCTTTGCACTATACCGTTACGGTTGTTACCACACTCCGCATACTGTTTGCTGTTTGCAGCTTGCTGCCCGATACTGAAAATATCCAGGCTCACTACTTATAACATCTGTTTAATTGATCACATCTGCGGCCTGCTTCCCGGTTTATTTTCACCGACATCACCAGGCCCAACGGAAACAAACATTTTCAGAGAGCGCTATACAAAATCTCAAAGCATAACCAAATTTTATTTTTCCGTATCCACTTATGCCCAAATGACGGCAACCCGCTGTTTCAGACGGCCTAAGCAAATCCGGCAAAAAACCCTCTTCCCATGCCCTTCCGTTTTTTGTTTTCACAGCGCACCGGCCAAATCTCTTTTAACGGCTGCGGGAAACAACCGAAAACCAAACATGGCTCAATGCCTGTGATTCAATTCTGCCCCGGACAGCCATTCTTCCTCCCCCGTCTCCACCGTGTAATCCTCATTTACCCAAGCACCTAAATCAATCAACCGGCAGCGTTCGCTGCAAAACGGGCGGAAAGGGTTGTCGGCAGACCATTCGTTTGCCCTGCGGCAAGTCGGGCATTTCACCCAAACATTTTTTTGAGCCATACACATTCTCTAGGTCGGGTCGAAACTGCACATCATCAGCTTAAACGGTACATCTTCGGCTGCCGGCCTGCCCCGTGCATACTCCTGCGAAGCCTCCAAAAAACGGATATGGGTAACGTATTTATTGGCCGAAATTTCAGGCAGCACCTGATGCTGCATGCCCACTTCGATGATTAACATATGGATGCTTTGCGTCAAACTGCTGCTTTGATAACTGCCTTTCTGTGCCACGCAGTCAACCGTAACAGCATTGCCCCGCAAAATAGACAGCAGCATACCGACTGCTTCTTGGGTAGGCAGCAAAGTGGCCGCCCATTTCTGCAAATCGGCCAAGCGGTGCGCGTATGGCTGTTGCTGCCAAAAATAATAGGCCGGCAAATCAAACGGACTGGTGCCGCCGGCCACCGACATACGCTGCTTAATAGCCATCAGCCAATCGTTTTCACGTAAATGCTGGCCGAATTTCTGTTTGATTCCCTGCAAATTTTCGGCCACCGCATGCAGCTGTGCCGATAAAGCGGTCTGCCCTCCTCCAATCCGGCCGACTGCCGCAAACTGCTTTTGCCGCTCCAACTCCTGCAAAATATCCAGTTTCAACTCCGCCCGGCCTGCACATTCCATAATTTCAAACAAGGTGAACAGTGCCAAATGATGCGGCCACGGGCTGTTTTCCTGCCTCAGGCTTTCTGTATGAAAACGCCTGAACAAGTGTTCGATACGTAAAAAACTGCGTACCCGCTCGGAAAGCGGGTGCTCGAAACGAATCATGGGTTTGCTCCCGTAAAACAGGAAAAAAGAGCCAGGTAATAGTGGTGCAGGCGCCGCACCTTGCCTGCCAGCTCCGCCAACGTGCCTTCGTTGGATAAAACATCATCGGCAGCCAACAAACGGTCTCTGCGGCGGGCCTGCGAGGCCATGATGCGTTTGATTTCTTCGGTTTCGAGCCCGCTGCGGCTATATACGCGCCCGACTTGGGTCGTTTCCGAAACATCCACCACCAAAATACGCTCGGTCAGCCCGAAAAATACGGGCCGCTCTATTAAGAGAGGAATATCAACCACTCCGTAAACCTGTCCGACTACACTTTGCCGCTGCCGGATTTCCGCCAAAATCAGGGGGTGCATGATGTTTTCTAAAATCTGTTTGGCCTGAGGCCGTCTGAAAACCATATCCCGCAACGCGGCACGTTTCAGACGGCCTTCCGCATCAAACAGTTGGTTGCCGAGTGCTTTCCGTATTTCGGGTAAAGCTGCACCGCTATCGGCCGTTAAACTGCGGCTGACCGCATCTGCATCAATCACCGGCACCCCCAAGCGGACAAATTCGGCAGCGGCTTGTGATTTACCGCTGCCGATTCCTCCGGTCAATCCTACCCAACATACCATGCTTCAAAGGCCTCCTAACCGTTTGGGTTTTCTCTGCCTGCCGGCATCCTTTCATGCAATTGCCGCCTCTTTTTTTCAAGATAGGGCTTCATACGATATTGTGCAGCATTTTAAAACCCGGAAACACCCAGCCACCATCTCACTGCGGCACTGATTTTGTCGTTTGCAATAAAAACCAACCACCCTGCTACAGCCAAACTGGGGCCGAACGCAAACGGCCGGCCTTTCGCCACCCGCATCACCAACGCGGCAACTATCCCGATCAGGGCGGCTATAAATACCAATACCGGCAATACGCCTGCTCCCAACCATGCGCCCAGCGCTGCCAGCAGCTTGAGATCACCACCGCCCATGCCGATTTTACCGGTTAGCAGTTTGTAAATATAACACAACATCCACAGGCTCATATATCCGCAGACTGCGCCGAGTACGGCTGAAGCAAGCGGTACGAACGTGCCGTCCAAGTTGAACAGCAAACCTAGCCATATCAGCGGCAGAGTTAATTGGTCGGGCAGATATTGTGTGTCGGCATCGATAAAGGCTAACGCAATCAACAGGGCGGTCAAGATCAAACCGCCCAAAGTAACCATGCTCCACCCGTATTGGCACGTTACAGCAGCAAACAATATACCGGTCAGCAACTCTACCAAAGGATAACGCTTGCTGATCGGGGCTTTGCAGCTCCCGCATTTACCGCCCAACAGTAAGTAACTGACCACCGGAATATTCTGCCACGGCTTAACCGGTGTATAACATTTCGGACAACGGGAGTCCGGTTTAATCAAATTAAAGGGCTGCTGCTCTGCCGCCGTCAGTTCCAAACCCAGGTGTTCTTTGGCAAATACCGTCCATCCGCGCTCCATCATCACCGGCACACGGTAAATCACTACGTTTAAAAAACTGCCTGTCAATAAGCCGGTCAAAGCAGCCAAAGGCACCGCAAAGGGTGCCAGCCCGTGAAGAAATGCCAACATCTCAGCCCACCACGTTACCCAAGTTAAACAGGGGCAGATACATAGCCACGAGAATAACGCCGATAATCGACCCAAGCACCACCATGATAACCGGCTCCATCAATGATGAGAGCTGTGCAACGGCATTGTCCACTTCATCTTCATAGAATTCGGCGGCTTTGTTCAACATATCGTCTAACGAACCGGATTCTTCTCCAATAGCGGCCATCTGTAACACCATATTGGGAAACATATCGGTGCCCTGCATACTGGAGGTCAGCGACAAGCCTTGGGTAACTTTGGCACGAATATCTTGAGTGGCCTCTTCATAAAGAATATTGCCGGCTGCCCCGGACACCGAGTCCAGCACCTCTACTAAAGGCACGCCGGCAGTAAACAATGTGGCTGTGGTGCGCGCCCAGCGTGCAATCGTGGCTTTGCGCACAATATCGCCGAAGATCGGCAGCCTGAGTAAAGCCGCATCAACCCGTTTTTGCAACATTGGTGATCTTTTATACCATTGATACAGACCGAAGCCGGCAACAATGGCACCAACCACAATCACCCAGGCATACTTCACCATCAAATTCGATATATTCATCACGATTTGGGTTAATCCGGGTAGTTCTGCACCCATACTGCTATACACCTTGCCGAACTCCGGCAACACAAACACCATCATGATAAACACCAGCACGACAGCTACCACCACAATAGCAATCGGGTAAGTAAGCGCGCTTTTTACTTTCTTTTTGATGGCTTGGGTTTTTTCTTTATATACCGCCAACTTGTCCAACAACGACTCAAGCACGCCGCCCGCCTCACCTGCGGCAATCAGATTGCAATAAAAACGGTCGAAATATTTAGGATGTTTAGAAAATGCCTTGCCCAATGCGCTACCCTGCTCCACATCTGCACGCACCTGCATCAACATCTGCGTCATAGAAGGGTTGGAATGGCCGCGCGCCACGATTTCAAATGCCTGCATCAACGGCAGGCCGGCTTTCATCATAGTAGCAAGCTGACGGGTGAATACGGTAATGTCTTCCTGAGTGATCCGCTTTTTACGCACCGCTTTAACCTTGCTTACGCGTAGCGGTTTAATACCGCGCCGCTGGAGCTTTTTACGCGCCTCTTCTTCGTTTTTGGCCACCACCTCACCACGCACCATTTGCTCGGTGTCTATATTTCTGCCCTCAAAAGAAAAACGCACGCCCTTGTCTTTTTTGGCCGAGCGGCTGCCTATACTGCTTTTGGTCATGTTTTACCCCTTAAAATAATCAAACTGTTTTTTTAGAGACTGTCAAGCAATCAATTTATCCCGTATTCTGATACGAACAGCAGATATCAAAACTGATTGCACAACAAAATTGCAAAGTTGATATAAGATTGATTGATGACAGTTTCTTAAAATCATCAATCGTTGGTGTGAGCTAAAACTTCTTCTAAAGAAGTTATCCCCTGCATTACTTTTAACAAACCGGAACGGCGCAAATCCACCATACCTTCTTTATAAGCCATATTCATAATATCCACTTCGGTGCCGTTATTCATAATCACCCGCTGCATTTCTTCGGTAATCGGCATTACCTCATAAACACCGGCACGGCCTTTATAGCCTTTTCCACGGCAGCTATCACACCCTACTGCACGATACATTACCCAGTCTTTAGCCAAATCTTCGTCTGTAAAACCCGCTTTTTTCAAAGCCGATACAGGCGGGCGTTCCATCGGCGCCTTGCAGGCCTGGCATAAGCGGCGCAATAAGCGTTGCGCCATGATCAGGCTGACCGAACTGGCAATATTGAAAGGAGCCACCCCCATATTCAACATACGCGACAAAGTGGCCGGTGCATTGTTGGTATGCAGAGTAGAAAACACCATATGCCCGGTTTGTGCGGCCTTAATGGCAATATCCGCTGTTTCCAAGTCACGAATCTCGCCCACCATAATGATATCCGGGTCTTGGCGCAGGAAAGACTTCAGCGCTGCCGCAAAAGTAAGTCCCTGTTTATCATTTACGTTTACTTGGTTGATGCCCGGCAGATTAATCTCGGCCGGGTCTTCCGCAGTGGCAATATTCACACTCTCGGTATTCAAAATATTCAAGCAGGTATAAAGCGACACTGTTTTACCTGATCCGGTAGGGCCTGTTACCAGCACCATTCCATATGGGCGGTGAATGGCTTCAAGCAGCATCTCTTTTTGAAAAGGCTCGAAACCGAGCTGATCGATATTGAGCGCCCCCGCATCCGAATTCAAAATACGCATCACTACTTTTTCGCCAAACAGGGTAGGCAGCGTACTGACACGGAAGTCAATCGGGCGGCCGTGCTTGTGAAAAGCAATTTGAATACGGCCGTCTTGCGGCACACGTTTTTCTGAAATATCCAAACGTGCCATCACTTTGATACGCGATGCCAACTGGCCGCGCACAGCCACAGGCGGCTGCACCACTTCGCGCAGCTGGCCGTCCACGCGGAAACGCACCCTCGCCATCTGTTCGTAAAACTCGAAATGGATATCGGACGCACCGGCATTCAATGCATCTGAAAGTGTTTTATGGATAAAGCGGGGAATCGGCCCATCTTCCGCCTCTTCATTATCGATATACAGCGCCTGGGCAGGAGTGGAGGCGTCATGCTCCTTGCTCATTTCGTTCAAGATAGAAGTCGAGCGCTGACCCAGCCACTCAAGCAGGGTGTTCAGTTGATCATCGCACACCACAACTAAATCAACCGATATACCGGAAGCGAAAGCAATTTTTTGAAAACTCTGAATTCGGGTAGGATCAGACACCGCGAAATAAACTTTTCTCCCCCGCTGAAAAATCGGAATACAGCGGTTTTGCAGCATCTGCTCTTCTGAAAGCACATCTGAAAGGATATTGCTGCGCGGATAATAACGCAGATCCAACAACGGATAACTAAACACCCTCGCCAGCAACTCCCCCAACGCTTTGGGCGTAATCACACCTTCTTCAAACAACAGAGGAAGGATGGACTTATTGCTTTTCAATACGCTTTGATACCGTTCGACTTGTGCTGCATCAACGATTTGGCTTTGCACCAATACTCTTAATATACCGACGCTCATGTTGTTATTCCTGCCTGACTGCCTGATATACAGGCAATTGCCATTATTATTAAATATGTCATTCATTATACGGCATCAATGATGATTTTCCGCACGACATAAACCCGCAATGTTGTTTCATACCTGATAAAACTATTCCGGCAAAAACAATATCATTATAAGCGAACAGGCCGGGTAAACCTACCCGGCCTGTATTCAAATACATTCAATTTTATATTTATTCAGCGTAAAAGCAACAGATAAAAAAATAACCGCATGATTGCGGTAAATGGTGGCCAGAGGCGGGATCGAACCGCCGACACACGGATTTTCAGTCCGTTGCTCTACCAACTGAGCTATCTGGCCGTACCTGAGAAAGTATGTATTAAAACAGAATCACCCATACGGTGCAAGTTTTTTGTAAAAAAAGAGTGTTACTTTAAGGTAAGCAGCTATTTTTTCTAAAAATAAAACCGGCATTGTTGCTTACAGAATGCACAATCACTCCTCAAAACATCTGCTTACCGCAAATATTTTGCCTAAACTACCGATTATCTGTAATATAAACCGAATATCCAATATAGGTAAGATTTTAAATAACTGCAAAGTTTTTTTACTTCTTTAAAAGAATCAAATTCTTCAAGAATAAAAACGATGCAAATTATGATAAATACCACACAGCGTGGAATTCTCTTTTCTCCAAAATAGGTGTTTACTATGAGTATTGTTGCCATTGATATACATCCCCAGAAAACATTTTCAGAGCTCTGCCCGAACGAGCTTCCCGTACCGGATGCGCTATCTATTGTTCCCCATCTCAACCGCCAAGCCGCTTGGGCGCACTACCGGGTTTTAACCAAAGACGCGCACAGCCCCCACGAACCATGGCAAACTGAAAGCCAGGAGCACTATCTGCCGATGGAAATGGCCGGAGACTGGGTGAGCCACGCAGTTTTGGGTACCAAAGGTTATGAAAGCCTTCCCGGCCTGCCCCTGCCCGACAACTACCATTTTTTAGTGCATATCGGGTTGGAAAGCCACACCCATACTTTCGGTGCCTGCTTTCACGATATGGCAGAAAATATCAGCACCGGCCTGATAGAATGGCTGACCAGCCGCAATGCCGAAACCTTGATTGTCGGCGGCTTGGCAACCGAATATTGCGTACAGGCCACCGTGCTGCAGCTTTGCTGGTATGGCAAATGGCGCGTAATCGTCAATTTGGACGCCTGCCGCAGCCTGAACACAAAAGAAGAACGCCAGGCCATCTACAATATGGAAAAAGCCGGTGCACTGATTGCACACCACACCGATGATATTCCTACCTTATTGACTTAAAACCAAGAAGCTCCCCGCGTTGTTTACACTTTTCGTTGTTGCTTAAAACCTATTTTTGGAATCTTTGAGCGCGATCAAAAATGCAGAAAGATAGAGCAAATCTGCCCGGCTCTCAAGCATACTCAAAAATCACAACCATCATTTCAGCGAAAACAAAAGCGGTATGGTATAAAAAGTATAAACAACCCAACCTTTTCCAACACTGATAGTAAGTGGATCCGCTTCATTTCCGTTACAGCACTGCTGTGCCTTGCCGTACTGCCCCCGGTGCCTGCGGCTTACTGATTACATACCGAAAATCAAAGCGGATCCACTACATATTCCTGCCGCAGTGAAAGCGGTTTTATTTCGATGGCAAGCCGCTTTTTAGAAATAAAGCCCTGCCCGTTACCTTCAGACGGCCGTCTGAAAAATATTTTTAACAAAATACCGCTTTAAGGGCTTGAATTTACCGCACGCAGCCCTATTTTGCCTTCCGTTCAAAGCAAAATACTGCGCACAATCTCGGCGCGCCGTATTTTTTTCTCAACAGCCTTATATTCAGGCATTTGTTTTTATTATCTATTTGGAGCATATACATGACTATCCGCCCCCTGCACGACCGTGTAGTCGTCAAACGCTTGGAAGCTGAAGAAAAAACCGCATCAGGCATCGTTTTGCCGGGTGCAGCCGCTGAAAAACCCGATATGGGAGAAGTTATCGCCGTCGGTGCCGGCAAAATCGGCCGCGACGGCAACCGCCGTCCGCTCGATGTAAAAGTCGGCGACAGAATCATCTTCGGCAAATACAGCGGCCAAACCGTGAAAGCCGATGGCGAAGAGCTGTTGGTGATGCGCGAAGAAGATATCTTCGGCATTGTCGAATAAAAGACAAAAGGCCGTCTGAAAACATTTTTCAAACGGCCGGTAACAGCCTATTTTAATTAATTAACGGAGTATTAGATTATGGCAGCAAAAGACGTACAGTTCGGCAATGAAGTCCGCCAAAAAATGATTAAAGGCGTAAATGTATTGGCCGATGCAGTAAAAGTAACCTTAGGCCCCAAAGGCCGCAACGTTGTGCTCGACCGCGCCTTCGGCGGCCCGCACATCACCAAAGACGGCGTAACCGTGGCCAAAGAAGTCGAACTGAAAGACAAATTTGAAAACATGGGCGCGCAAATGGTGAAAGAAGTCGCCTCCAAAACCAATGATGTAGCCGGTGACGGCACCACCACCGCCACTGTTTTGGCGCAGGCCATCGTAGCCGAAGGCATGAAATACGTTACTGCAGGCATGAATCCCACCGACCTGAAACGCGGTATCGACAAAGCCGTTACCGCTTTGGTGGAAGAGCTGAAAAACATTTCCAAACCATGCGACACTTCAAAAGAAATCGCCCAGGTAGGCTCTATTTCCGCCAACTCTGACGAGCAGGTGGGTGCCATTATCGCCGAAGCCATGGAAAAAGTGGGCAAAGAGGGTGTGATTACCGTTGAAGACGGCAAATCTCTCGAAAACGAGCTTGATGTCGTAGAAGGTATGCAGTTTGACCGCGGCTACCTCTCCCCCTACTTCATCACCGAGCCCGAGAAACAAATCGCTGCCCTCGACAACCCTTTCGTATTGCTGTTCGACAAAAAAATCAGCAACATACGCGACCTGCTGCCTGTTTTGGAGCAGATTGCCAAAACCAGCCGCCCGCTGCTGATTATTGCCGAAGACGTGGAAGGCGAAGCATTGGCCACCTTGGTGGTAAACAACCTGCGCGGTATTCTGAAAACCGTAGCCGTTAAAGCCCCCGGCTTCGGCGACCGCCGCAAAGCCATGCTGCAAGACATCGCCATTCTCACCGGCGGCACCGTGATTGCCGAAGAAGTCGGCCTGTCTTTGGAGAAAGCCACGTTGGAAGACTTGGGCCAAGCCAAGCGCATCGAAATCGGCAAAGAAAACACCACCATTATCGACGGCTTCGGCGATGCCGCTCTGATTGAAGGCCGGGTGGCCGAAATCCGCCAGCAGATCGAAACCGCTACCAGCGATTACGACAAAGAAAAACTGCAAGAGCGTGTGGCCAAACTGGCCGGCGGCGTGGCTGTGATTAAAGTGGGCGCGGCTACCGAAGTGGAAATGAAAGAGAAAAAAGACCGCGTTGATGATGCTCTGCACGCAACCCGTGCCGCAGTGGAAGAAGGCATTGTAGCCGGCGGCGGCGTAGCACTGCTGCGTGCCCGTGCGGCCTTGTCTAAAGTGGAAACTTCCAATACCGACCAAGACGCAGGTGTTCAAATCGTATTGCGCGCTGTAGAATCCCCGCTGCGTCAAATCGTGAAAAACGCCGGCGGCGAGCCGAGCGTGGTGGTGAACAAAGTGCTGGAAGGCAAAGGCAACTACGGCTACAACGCCGGCAACGACACCTACGGCGATATGCTGGAGATGGGCGTGCTGGATCCTGCCAAAGTTACCCGTTCGGCGCTGCAACACGCCGCTTCTATTGCCGGCCTGATGCTGACTACCGACTGCATGATTGCCGAAACCCCCGAAGACAAACCTGCCGCACCCGATATGGGCGGCATGGGCGGTATGGGCGGCATGGGCATGATGTAAGGCCGTCTGAAAATATAGAGTGGCACTATTCAAACACCCGTACGGCACAAACCGTGCGGGTGTTTTTCATGAAACCACACAGAATGGGGTAAGGTAGTAGAGCCGAAGGCAGGGCAGCCGGCCAATCCACTCAAATCAATATCAAGCAATCAGCCTGCACAGATGACAATACACACAAACAGCACAACAAACCGGCAAACTTTAAGCAGGCGACACACCACGGCTCTATTGCCGTTCCGGCTGCTCCGTTGCCTTGGTGCTCTTACATGGTTTTGCTATATTGCCGAACAGGTGTGGATAACAAGGTCTTGGTAATAAGATTCAAAAACTCAGGCCGTCTGAAAATTTTCAGACGGCCTTTGGCTTATATTTGTCTGTTGTAATATCGATAAGCCTCATCCATATTATCAAACCGGTACAGATGCCCGGCTTCCAGCACCATTGCATTATCGCAATACTGTTTCATCGCGCCCGGGCTGTGCGACACCAAAATAATCGAACGGTCATGCCGTTTTTCAAACAGTTCGTAACGGCATTTTTCGGAAAAACGCGAGTCACCCACGGCAATTACTTCGTCAATCAGATAACAATCGAACTCTACCGCCAGCGACAGTGCAAACGCCAACCGCGCTTTCATGCCTGAAGAATAGCGCTTTACCGGCTCATAAAGATATTGGCCCAACTCTGAAAACTCTTCAGTAAATGCTTTCACATAAGCCATATCGGCATGATAAATGCGGCAGATAAAGCGCAAATTATCCATGCCGGTGAGGCTGCCTTGGAAAGCGCCGCTGAATGCCAAAGGCCATGAAACACTCATGCTGCGCCTGATCTCGCCTTTAGTCGGCGGTTCTACACCGCTCATTAAGCGGATTAATGTGGATTTTCCTGCACCATTGCGGCCGAGAATGCCGATTTTCTCACCCTTTGCCAATGAAAAATTGATGTCGCTCAATACAGTCCGCATTCCGTTGCGGGTTTGATACTGCTTGTAAACATGTTTGATGGAAATCATTGCGGCTCAACCCCTTTGCTGAACTTGTCCACCATTGCCAAGCCTATCAGCAATAATGCCAAATCACACAACAGCAGATACCACGGGTTTTCCATCGTTACTGCCCCGCTGCCGAAATAGCCGTGGCGGAACATTTCCGAACCGTGCACCATCGGAACCCACAAAGCGTATTCCTGAATCTGCTGCGGCAGCGAAGATACAAAAAAGAAAGCGCCCGAAAGCGGCAGCATCACGAAACTCGCCGTATTCCACAGTTTTCCTACCGCATCAAATTTAAAGGCAACAGAACACATCACTAAACCCAACCCCAAGGCAAACAGAGCCATCAGCATCCACGCAAGCAGCATATAGAAAATGTCGGCAGGCATTTCAACCCAGCCTATCATCACCAACACGGCCACCATCACGATTTGCGCCACCGTGGCTCCCGCCGCCTCAAGCAATACCCGCGCAAAAATCGTATCCAACACCCGCACGTTGCGGTGATACAGCAGGCTTGCATTGGCCGAAATGGCACCGATGGCACGGTTGGAAGCATTGCGCCACATCATAGCCATCGGATAGCCTGTGAGCGCAAACGCCACAATATTCAATGCAGAAATCTCATCTGCACGCAGAAATTTCCACATCGACACGATAAATGCCGTCATCAGCATCGGTTCGACAAACAGCCATAAAAAACCGATGTTGCTGCGCCCGTAACGGGTGATGATTTCGCGCATCAAAAGCGCGCCGATTACCCGCCCTTGAATAACCAGCGATTCTTTAAATGAAGTTTCTTGCAGGGCTTTCATCAGTTTTTATGCTCTCTCACACTGGCTGCAAGCAGGCTGATAATGCCGTAAAGCATCAAACCGATAAAAAAAGTAGCAATGATGTTGTAAACACGGTGGGGTTTCAATGCCATATCGGGGCGGCTCGGCTGCGACACCACTTCGAGATAAAGCTGCTTGCGGTCGGCTTCCGCCTTGGCACTCTCCAGTGAGGCAATGGCCGCAGCCAGTTGTTTCTCGGCCAGCTCGTTTTCTAAAAACAAACGTTGGTAAGCGGCCGCCTGGGCAGTAATCGAATTGCCCGAGCCGCCTGAAATCATCTGCATTTGCTGTTTGATTTCCCGCTTCAGGCTCTTTTCACGCGCCTGCAAGCCCGGAATCTGAGGGTTTTCAGGAGTTACCGCACGCACTTGGTCAAGCTGGGTTTGAATCACAATCAGCTCATCCTGCAATTTAGACACCAAACCCATCTGCGCCTCTGATTGCGCTTTCAAATCAAAAATACCGTTTTGGGTACGGTAAACCGCCATCTCTCCTGCCGCTTCTTTAACCCGCTCTTCCGCCACGGCCACATTGTGCTCCGCTTGGGCGATTGTGTCTTTGCGCGCCCGCTCATTGAGCCTGTTAATCAGCTCTTCACCCCGATTCAGCAACGCCGCATTGATTTTTTGAGAGTCTCCGGCATCAAACGACTCCACACTCAAAGTAGAAATACCTGAAACGGCATCAAACGCAATATTAACCTTGCCTTTATAATATTGGTAAAAAGCCTCATGGGCACTGTATAAGCCAAACCCGTTGAAACGGCTGAAAATATCGCCTTTATCTTCATAAAACGAACGCACCGGAATAGCTTTTTCCAAAGCTGAAAGTGCCGATCTCGAGCTCATGTATTCACGCACGGTATAAGTGTCGTCCTGCGCACGCGAAAACCCTGCATTCTGCAACAGCGCCCCCAAACCGCCAGACGAAGCCTGATGGCTTGGCGAGCGTACCACAAAACTTGATTCAGACACATAACGGTCTGAAGCCCAGACCGAAAAATAAACCAGCGAACAAACCGTTGGAAGAATCACCGTAACCCAAAACAGCCTGCTGATTTTTTTCACCCGAAACCTTTTCCCTTGCTGCAGCATATCCGCCGCACAGACCGCCTTAGCAGCTGTTGCCTGTTTCACTTCTGCCGACACTTGAGTATTTTCCGTATCCACTTTTTGCTCAGACATTTTCACGCTTTCCGGTTAATTACCCAAATCATTAATGCTGTTCACACTACTGACAATCGGCGAGAATACAAATTGCAAAAATTTCTGAAGCTCTGCCACCGGCGCATTCGACACATACACAATATCTTTATCCCGCATCGAAAAACGCTGCATCCAAAACAGCGAGTTGGCATCTAAAAGATTGACACGGTAAACTGTCGGCACTTCCATTTCTGAAGCGTAGCCTTTACCCAACCATTTATCCTGCTCTCCCTTCGGCAGCGCAGAAACAGGCTGATAGCGGAACACAAACACTCCCTCCGGATTCGAACGCCGATCCTGCAAACCACCCACCACACCGATGGCCTCACCCAAATTCATGCCCTTGGCCGAAAACTGCACCTGCTGGTTGCGTCCCAACGCGCCCAAAGCCGTAAAACTCAAAGGCTTGGAAAGCAGGGTCAGCACATCCCCCGGGCGCAAGACAATATTTTGCCCCGCCTCTGCCGTAACGGTTTCCAATGCAGCCGTGCGCACTATACCGCCGCGCGTAAGCTGCACCGAAATATCCTGCACGCCGCTATCGGTACCGCCAACTGCCGCCACCGCATCCAAAACCCGCTCCCGGTGCCCGGTGAGCGGCATACGGATACTGCGACCGGCACGGATTACCGTTACATTACTCGAATTATTCTGCGCCACACGCACCATTGCCTGAGGCTGGTTGGCCATTTTTTTCAGACGGCCTACAATTTCCCTGCGTATCCTGTCCGGCGTTTTACCGCTCACCGCCACATCGCCCAAAAACGGCACAGACACCCTGCCCCGCGTGTCCACAATCTGCGGCGGCAGGCTTACTGTTTGAGCCGAACCCGAGCCCACAGAGTTCAATGCCCCGCCAAACAGCACCGCAGGCGCTGCTTCCCACAGCGTAATTTCCAGCACATCCCCCTCCCCCACCGCATCGGCAAAACCCGAATGGCGCGTTGCCAAATCAGCCAGCGACTGCCCTCTGCCTGCCGCATACAGTGTGGAAATTACCCGCTCGTCCACATCAACCACAGCAACATCAGGCACTGCCGCCTGGCGGCTTTGATTTTGCAAACTTATCACCTTGGTTTGATTCGGCCCTGAAGTAGGCAAAGCACCACACCCTAAAAGCAGCAATAGAATGCATCCGGCCGGCAACTGGAAACGCGTCATCAACAAACTTTCTCTATACAAATAGCCAAAAACAACAAATAGCCAAAAACAGACCAACACTTTTTATCGGAGTGTTGCGTATTGCAGCCAAATATTACTGCCTGCAATACGCAAAGCGGAGTTATTTTAACAAAACAAACCAAACAAACTCAAAAAAAAAAAAAAAAAAACAATTTTTTTCAAAAACTCACAAACTGAGTTATAATCCCTAGCAATTCAAAAACATATGACAAAGTTCTACCCGTGTAATACGAAAGGCTGTGCCGTGCAAAAAAACAATAACGCCGATAATAGTGCTCTGACATTGACAACATTCAACGATTCATTTGCTTTTAATCCCATAGCGGTATCCCCTCCCCCCGCACGTGCTAAAAAACTGCTGATTGTATTCGGCACCCGGCCGGAGGCTATCAAAATGGCCCCTTTAATTGAAGGTTTGAAAAAAAGAAAGGCAGATTTCCGTGTTTGCGTAACTGCCCAACACCGCCAGATGCTCGACCAAGTGCTTGACTTGTTTGAAATCATACCCGATTATGATTTGGACATTATGAGCAGCAAACAAACATTATCTACTGTAAATTCTGCTATTTTAGAAAAAATCCAGCCTATCTTAGACGACTACAAACCCGATGTTGTTTTTGTACACGGCGATACTGCCACCACCTTGGCAACTGCTTTAGCCGCCTATTACAACCAAATCGATATCGCCCATATCGAGGCAGGTTTGCGCACCAACGATATTTATTCCCCCTGGCCCGAAGAAGGAAACCGCAAACTTACCGGCGCTATCGCCAAATATCATTTCGCGCCCACCGAAAGCACCAAAAACAATCTGTTTCGTGAAGGCGTTCCCCTCTCAAGCATATATGTAACCGGAAATACCGTTATCGATGCCCTGTTTCTTACCTGCTGCAAAATCGACAGCAATAAAGAATTGATGCAGCAATATGCAGAGCGTTTCTCTTTTTTAGGCAGCGGTAAAATCATTTTGATTACCGGCCACCGAAGGGAAAATTTCGGAGAAGGTTTTGAAAACATCTGCCAAGCGGTTTCCAAACTGGCAGATCAACACACTGATGTGCAATTCGTTTACCCCGTGCACCTGAATCCCAATGTGCGTGAGCCCGTAAACCGCCTGCTTAGCGGCAAACACAACGTCCATCTGATAGAGCCTTTGGACTATTTGGCTTTTGTTTATCTGATGAGAATGTCGTATCTGATTCTTACCGATTCCGGCGGTATTCAAGAAGAAGCCCCTTCTTTAGGCAAACCTGTACTGGTGATGCGCGATACAACAGAACGCCCCGAGGCAGTGGCGGCAGGTACCGTTAAATTGGTCGGCACATCTCAAGAAGTGATTATCGAGCAAGTAAACCGGCTGCTTGCCGACTCTGCCGAATACGCAAAAATGGCCGATGCACATAACCCTTATGGCAACGGAACAGCTGCGGATCAGATTTTGTCGGTATTTACCCAACCGGCAGAAACCGAACAACAACTTGCCATTTAACGAGGAAAGCGCAATGCAACCTTTTCAAACTATTTCCGTTATCGGTTTGGGCTACATCGGCCTGCCCACTGCGGCTGCTTTTGCCGGCCACGGCGTAAAAGTTATCGGCGTAGATATCAACCAGCATGCAGTAGATACGATTAATCAAGGAAAAATCCACATTGTCGAGCCCGATTTGGACACTGCCGTGCACCAATGCGTCAGCAGCGGCACACTCAAAGCCACCTTATCCCCCGAGCCTGCCGAAGCATTTTTAATCGCCGTACCCACTCCGTTTAAAGGCAACAATTACGAACCTGATTTAAGCTATATCGAAGCCGCCTGCAACGCCATCGCTCCTGTTTTGAAAAAAGGCGACTTAGTGATTTTAGAATCCACCTCTCCCGTTGGCGCCACCGAACAAATGTCCGGCTGGCTGGCCGCAGAACGCCCGGATTTAAGTTTTCCCCAACAAAAAGGTGAAGACTCCGATATCCGAATCGCCCACTGCCCCGAGCGCGTACTCCCCGGCCAAGTGATGCGGGAATTGATTGAAAACGACCGCATTATCGGCGGCATGACTTCTAAATGTTCGGAACAAGCCGCAGCCTTATATAAAATTTTTGTAAAAGGCAGCTGCATTATCACCAATGCCCGCACGGCCGAAATGTGCAAACTGACCGAAAACTCGTTCCGAGATGTAAACATCGCCTTTGCCAACGAGCTTTCCATTATCTGCGACAAACTGGATATCAACGTGTGGGAATTGATCTCACTGGCCAACCACCACCCCCGCGTCAATATTCTGCAACCGGGCTGCGGCGTAGGCGGTCATTGTATCGCCGTTGATCCGTGGTTTATCGTGAATAAAACACCCGACCTGGCCAAACTCATCCACACCGCGCGTTTGGTAAACGATGGCAAGCCCGAATGGGTTATCAACAAAATCAACAACGCAGTAATTGAAGCCTTGCAGAAAAACCCCGGCAAAACCATAGCCGACATCAAAATTGCCTGCATGGGATTGGCATTCAAACCCGATATCGATGATTTGCGCGAAAGCCCTGCCTTAAAGATTACCGAGCAACTGGCCGAGAAATACCCCAATCAGATTTTGGCCGTCGAACCAAACGTTGAAACCCTGCCTGCCAAACTTGCGGCCAAAAACATCCGCCACACCAAACTGGACAAAGCATTGGCAGAAGCCGATGTTTTAGTGGTTTTGGTTGACCATAAAGAATTTAAAAACATTCAGACGGCCTCTGTAGATTCCGTGGTGGTTGATACTAAAGGTATTTGGTAGATTTTTGCCAATCGCAACATGCCAAACTCAGATTACCGCCAATCAAGCGATACCGGTATCCCTTGCCGCCGGAACCGCACGCCCTATTAAAGTTGCAGACAATAAAATAAAAATTATTCTAATGTTTAATAAATAGAATAATGCCGAGCCAGCCATATGAATAAAATAAATTTAGATGATTTGAAACGTTATTTCCAACAGGAAAATATACAGCTCGATGATGAACAGCTTGAGAAAACCATAAAATGGCTTGCAAAGTTTTCAGACGGCGTTCAAACAGATCAAGAAAAAAAAATCCATCAGCTGCAAGACGAGCTGTATCATTTGCGTATCGAAAAAAGCAAATACCAACTGCTGGTAACCCAACGTTTTCAAGACAGGCATAACCAAACGATTGCTTATCAATTCGGCCGTCTGATACTGGATTTTTTTAAAAACCCCATCCGCAACTTTATTACCCCCAATGCCCTATTGTCGATTTACATACAACATTTAAATCGCAAAGCGAGAAAAAATCCACTCAGCTCTTTTGAGCAAAAATGTAAAAAATGGTTTGGACACCTGGATGCTCCGAAACCGATAGATAATACATTTGAAGCTTTAATACACCCCGCTGCTTCCCTATTGAAACAACAGGATATTGCGGCAACAGTATCAACAACCGGCATACCGGCTGCACAACGCAAAATACTGAAACGCAATTTTGCCCACAAAAAAGCCAAAGAACTTAAAGTTGCCATTATTTTAGACGAATTCAGTTTCAACTCCTTTAAAGACGAATTTACGCCACTGATTATTACTCCGAATAATTGGAAAATCGTTTTTGCACAGCAAAAGCCCGACTTATTTTTCTGCGAATCTGCTTGGAGCGGCACAGACAGCGTAACCAGACCTTGGAAAGGAAAAATCTATGCCAGTGTGAATTTTCCAAAAGAAAACCGTAACGAATTGCTCGAAATCTTAGATTATTGCCATACTCACGGTATCCCGACCATATTTTGGAATAAAGAAGACCCGGCTCATTATTCCGACCGTATTCACGACTTTGTGAAAACGGCCTGCCTTTTCGACTTTGTTTTTACAACCGCCCAAGAATGTGTAGAGCAATACAAACAGGAATACGGTCTTGAGAATGTGTATGCGCTACCGTTTGCAACCAATCCGGCCATTTTCAACCCTATAGATAACCCTCAAACGCCCCGTACGGAAAAAATGGTGTTTGCAGGGAGCTGGTATGCGAACCATATCAATCGTTCCCAAACAATGCACCAACTGTTTGACAATTTAATCGACAGCGGCTACGAATTGGAGTTTTACAACCGTTACTACGGCAACGATGACCCAAACCATTTAATCCCCGAACAATATCGTCAGTATGAAAAGCCGAACGTTCCCAATGAAGAAACTGCCCGGCTATACAAATCCAGCCTGTTCGGCTTGAATCTGAATACGGTAACCGACTCCGAAACCATGTTTGCCCGGCGCGTTTTCGAGCTCATGTCCAGCAACACATTAGTCGTGTCCAACCATTCCAAAGGAATGGAAAAGATGTTTGGCAGCAATGTGGTTTTTCTAGACTCTGAACCCGGCCGTCTGAAAACCTTAAATCAAGAAGAAATCGAGCGGATAAGGGAAGAAAACCTCAATAATGTTTTAGCAAACCACACTTATCAAAAACGGTTTGAAAATATTTTGAATACCGTGGGTATTATTTATAACCAAGAGCAAGAAAAAGTTACTCTAACGGTAAAAATATCAGATGCAAGGCAATTGCAGGAAGAAATCCGCATATTCAAGCAGAAATTTGGCGGCGATAAATACCGTCTGCTTGCAATCTTGACAGATGCCATTTCCGATTTAGACGCAGCAGAGCTTTACTCAACATTCAATTATCAGAAAATCAATATTTTGGCAGAGTCTTATGTTTACCGCTACGGAAATGAGCATTCTCAATATTTGGAAACCCCATATTTTGCTTTAACCGACAGCTTGGAAAACTTACAACATGCTTTTATTGAAAAAGCACTATTACACAGCAGCTATATTCAAGACAATTATATTGCACTTACAGCCCATAAAAAACAAAAATATATATTTGAATCCAAAATGAAAATGAACCATATTTTTGCATCCGCACAAAAATTCACCGAAGCCATAACTCATTTCGGCCAAACAATGGATTACCCTATTTACTATATCAGCAAACAGGAGAATGAATGATGGATATCAGTATTATCATTCCTTGTTACAATGCTATCGGAAAAATAGAAGCATGTATTGCCTCCCTAAAGCAAATTGATTATCCCGACTCACAATATGAAATTATTTTTGTAGATGATTGCTCCAAAGACGGCACGTTGGCATACCTGAATGAGCAGGCGGCACAACATCCTAATTGGAAAATATTGCAAATGAGCCAAAATAGCGGCTCCCCTTCCGAACCCCGTAATCTCGGTGTTTCTCATGCCTTAGGTGAATACATTTTTTTTCTTGATTGTGATGATGAAATTTTTAGTGATACATTAGCTGTACATATACAGGCCTCACAGCAGAAAAATGCAGATATTGTACGCGGCTATCTTATTGTCAATGATGGTAACAAACGTTTTCCTGCCAATCGGATTTTAGAAAACCTCGATAGCCTGAATAAACGTGAAATCATTGAAACCATTATCCGCAAACAAAGTACAACCGTACCCAGCCTGATTAAACACAGCCTGCTGAAAAAGCATCAGATTACATGGCGTTCCGATCTCAAGATGGGGGAGGATACAATTTATTTGGCCGATGTATTATCTGTTGCGGATAATGTTATTTATATCGATCATCCAACATTTATTTATAACAAAAAAATTAATGAAGAAGCCTCTTCAACGCAGAGTTATGGTTCCCGCGAGCTAAAAAACCATTTAACCGTTTGGCAAACAGCCCAAGAGAAGCTCGCAAAGCAGGGCGTAGATTATTATGCAGTCCGCCTGCAAGTCGGTTTACAAACTGCAATCCAATCCATAATAGCCTATAACCGTTTTGACATTAGCAAAAAAGACTTTGCCGAACTTTCAGACTTTATCAATAAAAACAAAAAATTAATTGAAAGTTTCAACTACAATAAACGAGTTAAAGATATATTAAAAGAAATCTACCATAAAAACTATTTAGGTTTTCTTGAAGCAATCAAACTCAGAATGGTCGTAGCAGGTTATGACTTGAAATTTATCACCCCCGTTTTACCAAAATTGAAACAATACTACCAAATCCGCATAGACGAATGGGCAGGACACAACTCACACGATGAACAATACAGTGAAAACTGCCTAAAATGGGCTGAAATCATCTTCTGCGAATGGATGCTGGGTAACGCGGTATGGTATAGCCAACGGATTAAAGAAAACCAAAAACTTTTTATCCGTATGCACCGTTTTGAACTGACAACTCCTTGGTTCAAACAAATAGACTTTACAAGAGTCAACCGCGTGTTTGCAGTATCACTATATTTCTTTGAAAAATTGATAGAATATACCCGTATTCCCCGATCGCAAGCCTGCCTGCTGCCCAATTATTTAAACAGCAATGATTATGATCGTTCTGAAAATGAAGAAAAGCTCTTCAATCTCGGGATTATCGGCACCCTACCCTCTCGGAAAGGTTATCTGAATGCATTAAAATTATTGAATAATCTTGTGCAAAAAAATAAAAAATACCGTTTATACGTTTACGGAAAAATGCCTGAAGAATTGCCTTGGATAAAAAACAATCCAGAAGAAATGGCTTATTTTAATGAGTGTAAACAATTTATTAAACAAAACAATCTAAGCCAACACGTTATCATTAAAGGTTGGGTAAATGTTAAAACAGAATTAAAAAATATCGGTTTTATTCTATCCACCAGTGATAATGAAAAGATCCCGGAAAGCTTTCATATTGCTCCGGCAGATGGCTTTTCTGCAGGAAACCAAGGCGTATTATTGAATTGGAATGGCGCAGAATATATCTATCCCCCCAAATATATATTCGACTCACTTGAGCTCATGGCAGAACATATTTATGCCCAAAATACATTAAATAAATTCAACTGCTACAATCAACAAGGTTTAGAACTTATTCAAGATCGTTACTCCGTAGAGGCCTTTGTCAAGCAGCTTCGGCGACAGTTCCACATTTCTGCAACCTTGTTCCCGACTGCACCGGCACCAAAAGAGGAAGATGCAGTAAATCGTAACTGCCTTATAGAAATTAACAACCACAAGCTTACTTCCGAAGGTATTGTTATCGAATTGCCGAAAGAAGCGCAAAGCAACTGTAAATTAATCTTGGAATACCGCCTAAAGCTTTCTGCCAACACCAAAGTTAATGCCGCTTTAGTTGCCCTTAAATCAGCCAATACAGAACCTGTACCGGGATTTAAGCCGTCTGATCTTAAAGAAATCGGTCTGTACAAATATCTGAATACAACGGTCAGCGGACAAAGCCATTTTTTAGAAATAACATTATCTAAAGCCAACATAGTTGAGCAATTAAAATTAATTTTATGGCACAAAGATGCAGATATTGAATTAATAAATATTAATTTAATAAAACTTTAACTAATCAGTAGAGGTTGATATGTATTTTATTGGACAAACCAGATTTAGTTTATACATTCCGGGAAGCAATGCTTGGAATGTTTCTAATTTTACAGAAGAAGAATACATTGCCCATCTGTTTTCAGATGAGCGCATGTCTGTTAGAGTAAATATTTTTTCTGAAATATCAATACCTTTAATGAATAAAATGAGAAAGCAATACGATTTCCGTCATATTGTCTCTTATTCGTCAATCTTACCTCAAAAATGGAAAAATATACTATTTAATTTGCAGAAAAAATATCCTTTTCTGTATTTATGTGAAGTAGATTCGAAAAATGAAAACCCTTTATATTCAATTTTAAAAGGAAAGGAAAGTGGGGCAGTAGCTTTCTTTCGTTTAGATGATGACGATCTGCTATCTATAAACTATCTAGATAATTTAGCAAAATATAATAAATCAGCCTATAAAAACATGGCCGTTTCCTTTGGAAAAGGTATTGCTGCCCTCTATAAACAAAATAATTATATGGATTTTAGAAATGTCGTGCAACAGTATCCCTCTATGGGACAGGCCTATATAGGTTACTGGTCTGGTAAAAATTTAGAACTACCTCCAATGTATAGCCATCATAATTTAGATCAAAATATTCCTGTTATTGTAGACTCTGCAAATATAATGTATTTGCAAACGTATCACGAACAACAAGACTCTAACTATCGCTTCTCGAAAGCAACAAATATTCAAGAGGCTACTGTTGAAGCAGAGTTATCAAAATATCCAAAAAATAAAAATTCCGAACAACTAATAGCTTGTTTCCCTGTATTGGATATGAATATTAGAGAATTTTCAGATAAGAAAACATCTTATTTTTCTATATCCAATCTAGAAATATCCAAAAAAGATACATTGATAGCTATTCAGAAGAATAAAGATAAATGTTTATTTGAATTAGAATATGAAATTATTCTATCCAAACAATTGACCTCTCCCAAAGCTATAGTATTCTCTTTCAAATTTGATCAGAATGTAACAGTTCAATCAGGATTAACTTTTTCATCCTATAATGATATCGGTTGGTTTAAATATATTTGTGGATCTAATGGCACCGCCAATGGAACATTATCATTTATCTTGGACAAACCGGCACAGCTTACTGATTTTAGAATAATAATATGGGACGATAGATTTAAATCAATATCTATAAAATCTATTTCCATTTCTTAACTTTAAAGGCTATCTTAAATATCAAATGCATCCTACCTTTTTATTAAAGATAGATAAGTCAAGAAAATTATACTATGCTTTAAGATTGCCTGAAGATTCCAAAAATTCACGAATGGTTTTTTATTCTTCATAGTCAATGATTTAGCTAGACAAGAGAAAATTACACATTTTAAAAATAGTTTATGGAATTGAAATGAATAAATTATTTATTTTAGGATCGTGTGTCAGTAGGGATGCTTTCGCATTAGAGGAAGGAAATGTATACCACATAGTCTCTTATTTGGCTCGAACCTCTTTTGCCGGCACCTTCCACCATCAGCCTGTTAAAGATATAGACTTATCAAAAATACCATCTTCGTTTCAACAGAGAATGGTAGAAAACGATTTATCGAAACAAACTGCCCATGCCTTAACGCATAACGAATTTGATTGGCTGATTATTGATTTGATTGACGAACGTTTTAATATTTTCGTATCCGACAACGAAGAAGTATTTACACTCTCCCCGGAGTTTTCCAACAATTGTATCTTCGATAAACCCGGCAAGGTGCTTACTCCTAACAGCGATGAATTTCTTGAGCGTTGGAAAAAGGGGTGGGACAACTTTATCGATTTGGCAAAAAAACATCAATTTTTGCATAAAATTATTTTAAATAAGGTATTTTGGACTAACCAAACCAGCTCCGGCGGACAGGTTGTTTCAGATTTATACCAATCTTGGATTGATGAAAACAACCGCTGGTTACAAGAGCTTTACTCCCATATAGAAAAAACAGGGGGCATCAAGATATTGGAATACCCCCAAGAGCTGTTTAAAGCAGATTCCGACCATAAATGGGGTGTTCAGCCTTATCACTATGCCAAGCCGCTGTATCTGTATCTTTTGAACTATCTAGGCCGTCTGAAAACCTACCGGAAGGCGCTGGAAGACAATATTGTCCACACCGATTACCTGCCGCTGTTCATGGATACACTACCCATCAAAAGAAACCATTCAGCTTATCAGCCTTTGGTTTTTATAGGAGGAAACCAAAGCTACACGGTCAGCATCAAGATTACTCTCGCAGGAAACAAGCAGGCAGGGGAAAAAGATTTACTGCATACGCTGAAATACGAACCGGAAGAAACCGAGTGGTATGCCGGGCAAAAATACACCCTTTCCGCTGTAAAAGATATCGGCTATTTCAAGTATATCGCCACCCAAGCTTATACCGTTTATGAACGTGAAATCAGATTCTGCATACCCGCCGGTGCGCGTGCCGTTTTTTCCATTCAAGAATTTTATTCTAAAGGAAAAAATATAATCTTAGAAGCAGAGATCAACAAGGCCGGCAAATGAACATCTATTTAATCAGCGATAGCTTAACCCAAACATCTCTACAAAAAGAAGATATATCACTAAGCAGCAGTTGGTTTTCCCTCCGCAAAAACAACGGCTCGGTATTATTGGTCGAGTCTGCATGGAACGGCCGAAAAAACCGCTGGAAGTTCAAAATCGCCTCCTATCCCGACCATCCCAAACGCAGCAACGAAAAACTGGTGCGTTTGGTTCAGACCGCAAAAGATAAGGGGATTTCCACCGTTTTTTGGAATAAAGAAGATTCGGTTCATTTCGACCGCTTTATCGATTCTGCCAAACATTTCGACCATATTTTTACCGTGGATGAAAATTGTGTGGAGCGGTATCGGGAGGTTGTGCCTGCCTCAACCACGGTTGATGTAGCGATGTTTCCCGTCCAACCCCGTATCCATAACTATCAAGGGTTTAACTTTCGGCAGGTGGAAGCAAATTTTGTCGGCAGCTTCAGCAGGCATATTCACAACAAACGCCGCGAACGCCAGGAAATGCTGTTTTCTGCGGCTTTGAAGGCGGGTTTGCCGGTTACGGTTTTCGACCGAAATTCAAACAGAAAATCAAGAAACTACCGTTACCCTGAGCAGGAATTCGGCCTGAAAATCATGCCGGCTTTAGATTATGCCCAAACCGCCGATATCTACCGCCGTTTTGCAGTGTCGCTGAATGTAAACACCATTGAAGACTCACCCACTATGTTTTCACGGCGGGTAGTGGAAATTCTGGCCTGCGGCGGCATTTTGGTTTCCACCCCCGGCATAGCGATGGACAGGCTGTTTAAAGATTATTGCCATATCGTGAACCATGAAGATGAAGCGGCAGCTTTATTTGAACGTTTGAAACACGGGCCGTCTGAACATGATTTGGAAATGGCCAAGGCCGGGGCAGACTTTGTGTTAAACCATTTCACTTGGCGGAAATTTTTAGAAAAAATCCAATCTGTTATCCACTCAACAAAATAAAATGCTTTTCTCAAGTTTCGGGCTTTGGCGCCAACAAAAAACACTGCGCGCCCTCCTTCACCCTGCCGGGCAGGCTGGCGGAGAGGTTCTATTGTGGGGCAGAAAACATACCCGGCGGGAATATTGGATACGCTCGGTGTTGAAAAAAAACGTTATTTATCTTGAAGACGGCTTTCTGCGCTCGCTCGGCTTGGGCGTGGAAGGTTGGCCGCCGTTTTCTATGGTGGCAGACGATTTGGGCATCTATTACGACACCACCCGCCCCTCCCGCTTGGAGGCGTTGATTTTGGCAGCGGATCAGATGCCGTCTGAAACATTGGCCGATGCCCCAAAAGCGGCAGAATTAATCGTTGCCCACGGTTTGTCGAAATATAACCATGCGCCTGATTTTTCTTGGGATGTGTTTCAGGCCGAGCATTCCGATACCGCGTGCGTACCTGAATCCGCGTATGGCAAATCAAGCGGGGCAGAGACAAAGCGGGATACTCAGGTCAAGCCCGAGTATAACGGAAATAAACATCTCAGGCCGTCTGAAAAAGAAATCGTGCTGGTTATCGACCAAACCTACGGCGATATGGCGGTGCAATACGGTGCAGCCGATGCGCAAACCTTTGCGCAAATGTTTCAGACGGCCTCAGCCGAAAATCCCGATGCTGAAATTTGGGTGAAAACCCACCCCGATGTGTTAAACGGCAAAAAACGCGGCTACCTCACCGATTTGCCGCAAGCGCAAAACGTGCGCCTGCTGGCGGCCGATGTCAGCCCGCTCTCACTGCTCGCGCAAGTGGATAAAGTGTATTGCGTAACTTCGCAGATGGGCTTCGAGGCCTTGCTGCTGGGCAAACCGGTGGCAGTGTTCGGGCTGCCCTGGTATGCCGGCTGGGGCGTTTCAGACGACCGCCATGCGGGCGTGAAAACCCTGCAGCAGCAGAACCGCCGCGCCCCGCGCACGCTGATGCAGCTTTTTGCCGCAGCCTATCTGCAATACAGCCGCTATCTCAATCCCAACACGGGCGAAGCAGGCACGGTGTTTGACGTTATCGGCCATTTGGCCGCCGAGCGCCGCCGCAACGAAAAACTGCGCGGCAATCTTTACTGCGTGGGCGTGTCGCTGTGGAAACGGGCGGTGATGAAACCGTTTTTCCATGCTCCCGCCTGCCGCCTGCATTTTGTTTCATCGCTGAAAAAACTGCGCGAAATGCCGCTGCCTGCCGATGCGCGGCTGTTGGTGTGGGGCTGCGGCAGGCAGGAGCTGCTGGATTTTGCCGCCGAACGCGGCCTGCCCGTGCTGCATATGGAAGACGGCTTTATCCGCTCGGTGGGCTTGGGCTCGAATCTGGTGCCGCCGCTCTCGCTGGTTTGCGACCCTATGGGCATTTACTTTAACGCAGAAAAGCCCTCGCGCTTGGAGCATATCCTGCAAAACCAAACATTTACCCGGCGGGATTTTCAGACGGCCTCATCGCTGCAAAACGCGCTCACCGAAGCGGGCATCAGCAAATACAATGTCGGCGGCGGCGCGTTGGCCGTTCCGCCCGATGCCGGCAGGGTGCTGCTGGTGCCCGGCCAGGTTGAAGACGATGCCTCGCTGCGCCACGGCTCGCCCGCAATCCGCAAAAATCTGGATTTGCTGAAAAAAGTGCGCGCGCTCAACCCCGATGCCTACATTATCTACAAACCGCACCCCGATGTGGTGAGCGGTAACCGCACCGGCCACATCCCCCCCGAAGAGGCCGCGCGCTATGCCGACCAAACCGTAACCGAATGCGATATTGCCACCTGCCTGCAACACGCCCACGAAGTGCACACGCTCACCTCGCTTTCAGGCTTCGAAGCCCTGCTGCGCGGCAAAACCGTGCATTGCTACGGCCTGCCTTTTTATGCGGGCTGGGGTTTGACCCGCGACCACCTGCCGCTTCCCCGCCGCACACGCAAACTGGCTTTGTGGCAGCTGGTGGCAGGCACGCTGGTTTATTACCCCGATTATGTCTGCCCCGAAACCCGCCGCCCGGTCGATGCGCAAACCGCCGTCAATATTCTGCGCAGGCAGAAAACGCAGCAAGGCGGCGGCCGTCTGAAAAGAAGTTTTGCCGCCAAACAGTGGGGCAAACTCAAACAGCTGCGCGTGTTATTCAGGCCATAAAAGCCGGATTCAAAAAATCAATATATTGAATGCTTTATTTCAGCAACAGGCAGCAGGCCGCAAACAGTTGAAGATAACAGAGCCGAACTCTGCTGCCGCCCCGAAGCTGACAACCCGTTCTCTCTGCACCAAGCCGCAGCAACGCCTTACTGAAAGGAGATAAAGTGATTCACGATATAGACCACAAGGTTGAACCATTAAGGAAGTGTTGATGACAAACACCTTTATTCCCGGATCGCTGGAAGCACTCTGCCGCAGCAGCAGGCGCATTTTGCTGTTGCAGGGGCCGGTGGGGCCGTTTTTCAAAACCTTCTCGCAATGGCTCACCGAAAACCGCCGCAAAACCGTGTTCAAGCTCAATTTCAATTATGGCGATGAGGTGTTTTACCCGCTGCATATGCCGCGCACCTTTGCCTACCGCGACACCTATCAGGCCTTCCCGGCCTTTCTGGCCGCATTTGTGCAGGAAAACCGCATCGATGCCGTGGTGTGTTTCGGCGATTTCCGCCCCTACCACACCGCCGCCAGGCAGGTGGCCGAAGAACACGGCATCGATTTTTGGGTATTTGAAGAAGGCTATTTCCGCCCTTTCTACATCACGCTCGAAAAACACGGCGTAAATGCTTTTTCGCCGCTTCCGCGCGATGCCGCCTTTTTTCAGACGGCCTTTGCCAAGCTGCGCCGGCAAGAATACATTGAACCGCCCCCCGTGCGCGGCGGTTTTTGGCCGATGGCAAAATGCGCGGTGCGCTACTATTCTGCCGCCGCCCGGCAGCGCAGCCGCTATCCGCATTATATCCACCACCGCATCAACAGCTTAAGCCACTATATCCGCGCTTGGGCGCGCTCAGGTGTCAAGCGCGCCGTTTATATGCTGCAAGACCGCAAATTCGGCCGCGAAACAGCAAGCGGCCGCTACGGCAGGTTTTATATTCTGCCGCTGCAAGTGTTCAACGACAGCCAAGTGCGCATACACAGCGATTTTTCATCGGTGCAGAATTTTCTGCTGCACGTGCTCACATCGTTTGCCGCCCACGCGCCCGAACACACCAACCTGATTGTGAAACACCACCCGATGGACAGAGGCTTTACCGATTACCGCCGCGACATCAACCGCTTTATCCGGCAACACCCCAAGCTCAAAGGCCGCATTTTTTATGTGCACGATGCCCCGCTGCCCGTTTTTCTGCGCTACGGCGCCGGCATGGTTACGCTCAACAGCACCAGCGGTCTCTCCGCGCTGATTCACGGCATGCCGGTCAAAACCATCGGTCGCGCCGCCTACGATATTCCCGGCATCACCTTTCAAGGCAGCTTGGCCGAATTTTGGAAACACCCCGAGCCGCCCGATGAAGAATTATTCCATGCCTACCGTATGTATCACATCAACACCACCCAGATTAACGGCAGCTTCTACAGCGAAGTGCGCCTGCCCGCAACCGCAGGCAGCGGCACCCTGCCGCCTGAAAGCTGAAAAAACCAAGCAGAAACCAACCGCCCGGCAGCCGGCCTGCCGTCAAACCGCCAACCGTCTGAACAACCTTTTCAGACGGCCCAACCTTTTCAGACGGCCCAACCTTTTCAGACGGCCCAACCTTTCAGACGGCCAACCTTTCAGACGGCCAACCTTTCAGACGGCCAACCTTTCAGACGGCTTTTACGGCACCGCTCGACAGCACTGCCTGCCGGCCTTGTGCGCAAAACGGGTATCCGCTATAAAGCCGCTGTTTCCACTTCCAAACCGACCAACCGTTATGGCTTCTCCCCTTTCCGCTCCCAAAGACCCGCTCGGCTCGGGCTGGATGATTCTGGCCGCCCTCTGCTTCACCCTGATGAATTTCTGGGTGAAAACCGCTTCGCAAACCTTCGGCTTCGGCGCCGGCGAGCTGGTTTTCTGGCGTATGGCTTTTGCCGCGCTGTTTCTCGGCATCACCGCCAAAGTGCAAGGCAAAACTTTCGCCACACCGCATTGGCGTGCACATTTAAACCGCAGCATTTCCGGCACGCTGGGGATGTTTTGCATTTTCTATGCCGTGATGCACCTGCCGCTGGCCACCGGCGTAACGCTGGGCTACACCTCTTCGATTTTTCTGGCGGTGCTGTCGTTTGCCGTATTGAAAGAGCGGGTGTCGGCCTACACGCTGGCGGTGCTGCTGCTGGGCTTTGGCGGCGTGGTGTTGCTGCTCAACCCTTCTTTTCAAAGCGGGCAGGAACCGGCGGCTTTGGTAGGACTGCTTGGCGGCCTCTTGGCGGGCTGGGCTTATCTGCAGGTGCGCGGGCTTTCACTTTTGGGCGAGCCGGGCTGGCGGGTGGTGTTTTATCTCTCGTTAGTCGGCATGGCTTTATCGGCGCTGTGGGCAAGCCTCACCGGCTGGCACCTGCCCACCGCCGCCTCCCTGCCCTCCCTGCTGGGCATCGGCGCATCGGCGCTGGCCGCGCAGCTCTGCCTCACCCGCGCCTATAAAGTCGGCAACACATTCACCGTGGCCTCGCTCTCCTATCTCACCGTGGTGTTTTCTTCGCTGGCAGGCGCTTGGTTTTTGTCCGACAAAATCAGTTGGCAGGAAATGTTGGGAATGGGTATTATTGCGGCAAGCGGTATTTTGAGCAGCATCAAGCCGCCGCAGCGGCGTAAATCCCGACAACACTAAGGAGCAGCATCATGATTTCCATCAGAGAGCAGGCCTATGGTTTGAATGTGGCACTGTATAACGAATTCACGCTGGAAGATTTCTACCAATTCGAGCGCGCCGCTTTGGAATGCACGCAGAAAGTCCACCGCCCCGATATGCTGCTCGATTTAACCATGCTCAAAGATTTCACCATCGATATGGCGGTGGAACAGCTTAAATTTATGCGCCAACACGAAAACGATTTCGGCCGCATCGCCATTGTGGTCGATGATGTTTGGATCAAACTCGGCACCCGCCTCTCCGGGCTGATTACCCAACAGCACCCCAAATATTTTGAAGATACCGCTTCTGCGCAGGCCTGGTTGCAGGAATCGCAGCCGGCATAGCCCGGCAGCAAAGCCAATCAAAATAAAACGGTAAAACGGTGCGGCATTGCCCGTTGCGGCTTCACGCCGAAGCGGCAGTTCCTTTATTTTCGCCGCAATGCCGCAGACAGCATCAAACCATACGGAACCGGCTCTGTTGCCGAAGCGGCAGTTCCTTTATTTTCGCCGCAAGGCCGCAGACAGCATCAAACCATACGGAACCGGCTCTGTTGCCGAAGCGGCGGTAAAACCGTTCTCTTTGTGCTAAGGCGCGAGACCGTAACAGAGATGAAGGGGTAAGATAACCGGCTCCGCGCCATCTGCCGCTTTCGGTTTGCTGCATGGTTTTGCTTTGTTTTACCGCATTTTCAACGACAGGCCGTCTGAAACGCCCGACTATGCTTTCAGACGGCCTGAAACTTTTGCAAAATTCAAAAAACACAAGAAGTTTATCTGCCGTTGTTACCGCACAGGCGGAAAGCCGATTGTTTGCCGCCCAAGTATCTGTTTAAATAATACTGCAATATTTTCATAGATTTCCGCCTGCGCGGTAATGGCAATATTTAAGCCTTTCAGACGGCATTGGGATATTGTTGCAAAGAGTCTCTGCCTGTTTTCCCCTCTGTGAATATGCCGGAACTTTTACCGTTGCCAAACATCAGTAACTGATATAGCGGATCCGCTTTATTCCCGCTGCGGCCTGCCCGCTGCCGAAAATACAGCGGATTCACAATAAACAGGCTGTTACGGCCGGCAACAGCAAAGGAACAGCATGGATAAACATTATCCCCACATGCAGGTCAGCTATGACCCGCAGCACAAAGCCGCCTGGGTGGCGATGGCGGCACAACCCCTGCCGTGCTTCACGCCGGCGCTGCTGCACAGCCTGTTGGCGTATTTCGATGATGTGCGCACCGAAATCGACTCAGGCCGCCGCGAATACCGCTATATTGTCGGCACATCGGGCATACCGGGCGTATATAACCTCGGCGGCGATTTACACCTGTTTGCACAAGCGATTGCGCGCCGCGACCGCAGCACCCTGATGAGCTATGCCGCCGACTGCATCAAAGTATTGTACGAAGTGATGACCCATTTGAACCGGGAGCTGACCACCATCAATCTGGTCGAAGGCGATGCACTGGGCGGCGGTTTCGAGGGCGCACTGGCAGGCAACGTGCTGGTGGCCGAAAAAGGCACGCGCATGGGCTTGCCCGAAGTGCTGTTCAACCTTTTTCCCGGCATGGGCGCGTATTCGATGCTCTCGCGCAAAGCCGGCACGGGCGTGGCAGAAAAAATGATGATGGGCGGCGAAATCTACACCGCCGAACAGCTTTACGAAATGGGTGTGGTGGACATTTTGGCCGAAAAAAACTGCGGTCGGCAGGAAGTGCTGCGCTATATCGAGCGCGCTGAAAAATCCCCCAACAGCCACCGCGCCATGCGCCGGGTAAAAGATTACTGCAACCCCGTTTCCTATCAAGAGCTTGCAGACATCACCGCCATCTGGGTCGATGCCGCGCTCAAGCTGGGCGGGCGCGATTTGCAGGTAATGGCGCATCTGCTGCACAAACAGGGCAATAAATTCGCAAACTCCGCCAATCTGCCAAAATAAATACAAAACGGCAGAACCGGGCGGCAACCGGCCCGCTGTAAAGCAAACGCTGCCATGATGTGAAAACAAGCTGCGGTAAGGCGCAGCCCGCAATCTTCGCAGAGGCCGTCTGAAACCCCAATATTTTCAGACGGCCTCAAATACAGAAAACCCCGGCGTTGTGTACGCTTTCCGTTTTTTGCCTGAAGCGCATTTTAGAATTTTTGAAGCTTGCCGAGCATGCCCAAAGGCGCGGCAACGCCGTGCCTTTCCCAAGCCTGCCCCAAAACCACAAAGCCATTATTTCAGCAGAACAAAGCCGCGCGGCATAGAAAAAAGAAGCAACCCGCCTTTTCCGGCGTTGAGGCCGTCTGAAATGTTCAGACGGCCCCAAACTTGATATTGCGCCCCATACAGAGCGCATTTCTTACCAACGAAAAGCCCTTGCAAACCTATCCCCAGCCGTCTGAAAAACTATACAGCGCGGTTTTTCCCGCCCGCACAGAAATAACGGCAGACAAACTTTTTTGCGGAGCTTGTCCAATTCTGCCCGAGTTATCGGCCTTTCAACCGTATCTATTCCATAAAAACAGGCAGCCGCCCGCCGAAAAGCAGAAACAGGGCGGATAAACGCAAACGGTACAGCAAAGCGGTTAAAGCCATTATTAAGCAGCAGCCATAAACCAATCAAACCGTTAATCGCTATGACTCCAAGCCAAACCCTTCCCAAACGCCGGAAACACCAAGCAAATTAGACAAAAAGTATTATTTATTGGATTATTTTTCAAACGCAAACAAACTTTCTTTAAATTTATTGCCGTTTTGTCTGATTTATGTATAATCGCTACATATCCCACACTACCGAAACAAAATTAGACAAAGGCACCCCATGCAATTAGACATCGACCGCTTAATCGCCTATTTCGGCGGCGTAAACGCCCTGGCCGAAGCCCTGAAAGCACACGATCCCGAAAACGCCGCCAGCACGGCGGCCATCTACAAATGGCGCACCCGCGGTTCGCTGCCGCTGGCGCAGTTGCAAAAACTCACCGCCCTGGCCGAAGCGCAAGGCCGCCCTTTGGATTTGAACGCCTTTTTACAGCAACACACCACCCTGGAGAAACAAACCATGCCCCAAAACAACCGCGTTATCATTTTCGACACCACCCTGCGCGACGGCGAACAGTCGCCCGGTGCCGCCATGAGCAAAGAAGAAAAAGTGCGCATTGCCCGCCAGCTTGAAAAGCTGGGAGTGGATGTGATTGAAGCGGGCTTTGCCGCCGCCAGCCCCGGCGATTTTGAAGCGGTAAACGAAATCGCCAAAACGCTCACCCGCGCCACCGTCTGCTCGCTGGCGCGCGCGGTTGAAAACGACATCCGCAAAGCGGGCGAAGCCGTTGCCCCTGCCGCCAACCGCCGCATCCACACCTTTATCGCCACCAGCCCCATCCACATGGAACACAAGCTGAAAATGAAACCGGCCAAAGTGGTGGAGGCTGCCGTGAAAGCTGTGAAAACCGCCAAAGAATACACCGATGATGTTGAATTTTCGTGCGAAGACGCGCTACGTTCCGAAATCGGCTTTCTCGCCGAAGTCTGCGGCGCGGTGATTGAAGCAGGCGCCACCACCATCAACATTCCCGACACCGTAGGCTATTCGGTTCCCCACAAAACCGAAGAATTTTTCCGCGAGCTGATTGCCAAAACCCCCGGCAGCAGCAAAGTGGTGTGGTCGGCACACTGCCACAACGATTTGGGGCTGGCCGTTGCCAACTCGCTGGCGGCATTGAAAGGCGGCGCGCGCCAGGTAGAATGCACCGTTAACGGTTTGGGCGAGCGCGCCGGCAACGCTGCCATCGAAGAAATCGTAATGGCGCTGAAAACCCGCAGCGATGTTTTCGGCTTGGAAACCGGCATCGACACCACCCAAATCGTGCCTTCTTCCAAACTCGTGTCCACCATAACCGGCTACCCCGTGCAACCCAACAAAGCCATTGTCGGCGCCAACGCTTTCGCGCACGAATCGGGCATCCACCAAGACGGCGTGCTCAAACACCGCGAAACCTACGAAATCATGTCGGCCGAATCGGTGGGCTGGGCGGCCAACCGCCTGAGCCTGGGCAAACTTTCCGGCCGCAACGCCTTTAAAACCAAGCTTGCCGACCTGGGCATCGGGCTGGGCAGCGAAGAGGCCTTAAATGCCGCTTTCGCCCGCTTTAAAGAGCTGGCCGACAAAAAACGCGAAATCTTCGATGAAGACCTGCACGCGCTGGTTTCCGATGAAATGCACAGCCTTGCCCAAGATGCCTATAAATTTGTGTCGCAGCGCATCATCACCGAAACCGGCGAAGAGCCGCGCGCGCAAATCGTATTCAGCGTGAAAGGCGAAGAAAAACAGGCCGAAGCCACCGGCTCAGGCCCCGTAGATGCCATCTTTAAAGCCATCGAAAGCGTGGCAGACAGCGGTGCCGTCCTACAGCTTTATTCGGTGAACGCCGTAACCGAAGGCACCGAGAGCCAGGGCGAAACCAGCGTGCGCCTTGCGCGCGGCGGCCGCGTGGTCAACGGGCAGGGAGCCGACACCGATGTGCTGGCGGCCACCGCCAAAGCCTATCTTTCCGCCCTGAGCAAGCTGGAATTCGGTGCTGCAAAAGTGAAAGCACAAGGCGGTATTTAAACCGCCCGCTGCGCAATCCCGCCCGGCGCACCCACCGCATCACTCCGCTTGCCGACTTTGCCGTGCCTTAAACGGCAACCCCAAACGAGCAGTCATGCCCAAGGCCGTCTGAAACCTCTTTCAGACGGCCTGATATTTTATAACATTTTAAAATATAAACAGAAAAATAAATCAACCGCGCAAATGCCCCCCGGCGGCCATACTCCCGATATTGGCGGCAGACCCGCATGGTTTCGCCACAGGCAGGCCGTCTTCAAAAACCCGGGCTCCGCCATCAACTTTGCAAGCCTGCTGCGCTGCCCCCTGCAAGGCGGGAATCCGGTATGGGAACCGTCAATCATTGTATTTCCATAACTCACGAAATAACGGTCAAACTCCCGCCTGCGCAGGAATGACGGTATCCAAACATTTCAGACGGCTTTTTTCAGACGGCTTTTTAAGAGATTTCTGCAAAAGTATCAGGCCGTCTGAAAGCCTGATTGCAATGGTTTTCAGACGGCCTGATAACGCCCGGCAACGGTTTATGCCGGGCGGGGCTGAATACGATGCTTAAACAACGCTGGCGCGTGCCGCCAGGCTTTAGCCGCGCCCTCCACCGGCGGCGGCAGTTTTCCGCGCACTTGGACGTGATAGCGGTTGAGCCGTTGCCGAAACCGCAGGCTCTAAAAAACAGCAGGCTAAAGGCCGTCTGAACATTTTTTCAGACGGCCTTATTTTATTTTCATCAAGGCATGAAATATTGATTAAAGCAAATTCCAACCTGAACATATCTCCTGCGGCCGTCTGAAATTCTGATTCCGCCTGCTTTCAGACGGCCTAAATGAATTTTGCAAAAGTTTCTGCCTGACAACGGTTATGCGGGTTTGGCGGGTACGCGCGGCTCAAACGGCGGCGGTGCGCGCTTCCAACCAGGCTTTTGCCGCGCCCTCCACCAGCGGCAGCAGTTTTTCGCGCACTTGGGCGTGATAGCGGTTGAGCCATTCGGTTTCGGCAGCCGTCATCAAATCCTTATCCACCAGGCGGGTGTCGATCGGGCACAGGGTAACGGTTTCGAAACACAAAAAGCGGCCGAACGCAGCTTCGGCGGGGTTTTCCACCGGCTGGTTTACCACCAGGTTTTCAATGCGTATGCCCCATTGCTGCGGGCGGTAGAGGCCGGGTTCGTTGGAGCTGAGCATGCCGGCCTTCATGGCATGGCCGGGATTGGGGGCGGCATGATAGGAAATCACCTGCGGCCCTTCATGCACGTTGAGAAAATAGCCCACGCCGTGCCCCGTGCCGTGGCCGTAGTCGCATTGCGCCTGCCACAGCGGTGCGCGGCAAAGGGCATCAATCATCGGTGCGGGAATATTTTCGGGGAACACTGCCTGCGCCAGCGCGATATGGGCTTTGAGCACCAGCGTGAAATCGCGCTTTTGCGCGGCACTCGGCGTGCCGACAGGCATCACGCGGGTAATGTCTGTAGTGCCGCCCTGATATTGGCCGCCTGAATCAATCAGCAAGAGGCCGTTGCCGCCGATAACGGCATGGGCTTCGGGCGTGGCGCTGTAATGCGGCAGCGCGCCGTTGGCGTTGTAGCCGGCAATGGTGTTGAAGCTGGGCGAGACAAAATACGGGCGGCGGCTGCGGTGCGCCAGCAGCAGGGTGTCGATGTCCAACTCGGTAACGGTTTCGCCGTTTGCGAGCTTCTGCTCCAGCTCGGCAAAAAAGCCGCACAGAGCCGCGCCGTCTTGGCGCATGGTTTCACGGATATGGGCGATGTCGGCGGCGGATTTCATCGATTTAAACAGGGTGGAGGGGTTGGTGCTTTCGACCAGCCGCACGCTGTCGGGCAGTTGCGCCAGCGTGCTGACCGCCGTTTTGGCGGGATCAATCAGCAGGCTGCCGTTAATCTGCGACAAGGCGGCCGCCGCTTCATGGTAACCGGCAATATCGATAGCGGCTTCGGCCAATACGGCGCGGGCGGCGGGCGTTAAGGCTTCGGGCGCGGCAAACAGCACGGCCTGATTCTGCCCGATAAGTAAATAAGACAAAAACACGGGATTAAACGGCACATCGCTGCCGCGCAGATTGGTGAGCCAGGCGGTGTCGTCCAACGAAGAAACCAGGTGGTAATCCGCACCTTGCTCTTTCATGGCCGCGCGCACCCGCGCCAGTTTGGCGGCGGCACTTTCGTTCACAAAGACGGCATCGTGCGGGTAAACCGGCGATTGCGGCAAGGCGGCGCGGTTTTCCCAAACGGCGGCGAGAATATCGCCACTGTGAACCAGGCTGATGTTTTTTGCCGCAAACGCGCTTTTCAGACGGCGTTTGGCGGCCAGCGACAGCATATCGGGCGCTATGCCCACGCGGGCGTTTTCGGGCAGGCTCTCGGCCAGGTCTTCCACATGGGTTTTGCCCAAACCGAGTTTTTGCAGGGCGAT
The DNA here is from genome assembly GCF_014297595.2 of Neisseria musculi. Classification (NCBI taxonomy): domain Bacteria; kingdom Pseudomonadati; phylum Pseudomonadota; class Betaproteobacteria; order Neisseriales; family Neisseriaceae; genus Neisseria; species Neisseria musculi. The sequence goes on from NZ_CP060414.2 coordinate 1,905,147, forward strand.
ACCGCTGCCGGCAAGCTGCTGCGCAGCCTGCTCCCAATAGCGGCTGTCTGCCCACAAATCGGCGCTGTCTTTTTTTACCACCAGCGTGCCGGCCGAGCCGGTAAAGCCCGAAACATACACCCGCGCCTGCCAGTGCTGCGGCAGGTATTCCGACAAATGCGGATCGGCCGAAGGGATAATCCACGCATCAAATGATTGTGTGTTCATAGTTTGGCGCAGAGCGGCCAAACGTTGGGAAGGCGTGTTCATACTGAAACTCTCCGAAAAGTGATATTGCTGTGATTCGTCCGGGGCGGTGTCAATCCACGCCTTCAAGCAGGCGGTTCAACACCGGCACCAACACCAGCAGCACCATGCCTGCCGCCAGTCCCACCGTGCCGATCAAGCGGTAAAACGCAGCGGCATTTTCAGCGGTGAAATATTCCTTAAACAATCGTCCTCCCAGAGTAAAGCCCAGTGAAAATGCCAAAAAGGTCAGCGCAACCATCTGGGTTTTGAAGTGGGGCGGCGCGATTTTGGTAGTCAGCGACAAAGAAATCGGCGAAATGAGCAATTCGGCAATGGTAATGCCCAAAATAACCAGTGCAAACACTGCCAGCGGCATAACCGTGCCCGATGTGATAAACGGCACGAAACACCAATACGATACGCCCAGCACAATCACCGACAACGCGAATTTCAACGGCGTTTTCGGCTGTTTTCTGCCCATTTTCGTCCACATTGCCGCCATCAGGCCGGAAAACAGTATCACCCACAAACTTTGCAGCGAATCTTTCCACGCCACGGGTATGGTAAAGCTGCCGATGCTGCGGTCGGCCGTTTCATCGAAATACACCGTAACCGCAGTAAACACTTGGAACCACAGCGCCCAAAAAATACAAATCGCCGCAAACAGCGGGATATAGGCGGTAATATGACGCTTGTTTTGCGCCTCTACGCCCGAGCCACCGAGCAGGCGCACAAAATAAACCAAAGCCGCCAGAATCACCGCAGCCAGCAGCAAGGTTGAAAAATTATCCAAATTGAGCCAACCCGACCATACCGCTGCCAGCAAAACCGCAACCACACCCGCGGCTGCCGCTGCCGCCGCTTTTCCCTTACCTGCGGGCAGCGGAAACGGCGCCGGCGTAGGCGGCAGCGCTTTGCGCCCGTACGCATATTGCAGCAGGCCCAAAGCCATGCCCACTGCTGCCGCCCCGAAGCCGTAATGGAAACCCAGATTGCTTTGCAGCAGGCCGGTCAGCAGCGGGCCCAAAAAACCGCCGATATTGATGGAAATATAAAAAATCGAAAACCCCGCATCGCGCAGCGGGCGCAACTCTTCGCTTTCATACAGCGATCCCACCATCGAACCTGCCGCTGCCTTCACCCCGCCGCTGCCCAGCGCAATCAGCACCAAGCCGCAAAACAAGCCGGCCACACCCGGGATCAAAGCCAGCACGATATGCCCGGCCATGACCATCATGCCCGCATAAAACAGCGTGCGCTCCGCCCCCCACAAACGGTCGGCCAGCCAGCCGCCCAAAATGGTGGAAAGATAAACGCTGCCGCCGTAAGTGCCGACAATACCGCCTGCCGCCGCCTTATCGATGCCCAAACCGCCTTCGGTGGTTTGATAGTAAAGATAGATCAGCAGGATACCCTGCATACCGTAAAACGAAAAACGCTCCCACAGCTCAATCTGAAACAGCGAGGAAAGCTGCCACGGATGCCCGAAAAACTTACGCTCTTTCTCTACAGGTTGATTCATTGCTTTTCTCCTTGAAACGGCTGCACAGCCGATTTGATTCCGTTTTTTTAATTTAGCAGATAATGCCCTTGCAGAACAGTTTGCCTGCGGGCGGATTCGGCCGTCTGAAACACCGGCAGACCTGCTTTGTTTTTCAGCGTGCCAACCATCCCGTGCACCTTCTGCCCTCATGCCGGAGCACCATACCACGGGCACAGCGGCACCGGAAACGGCACCGGGCCGTTTGAAAAACGGTTTCAGACGGCCAATCCCCGCCGCACCTTCGGCGGTTCCAACGCCCGCGCCCCGACCGCTTCTGCCCGGCATAGCGGCACTAGATAATCCCCAGCGATTTCAATCCGCTATACACGCCGTCTTCTTCTACTGTCGGGCAGATATAATCCGCCGCCGCTTTCAAATCAGGATGGCCGTTGCCCATTGCCACGCCAAACCCCACGGCTTTTATCATTTCTATATCGTTCAAACCGTCGCCGAACGCCATCACTTCCCGCATATCGATGCCCAACCCTGCCGCCGCCGCGCGGATACCGCGCGCTTTCGAACCCTCTATATCGAGTATATCCACCGCCGATTCGTGCCAGCGCACGGTTCTGCAACCGTGTTCCGCCGCTGCGGCCGCCATCTCGGCTTCACGCCCGGCAGCATAAAAACCGAGCATTTGAAACACTTCGTTGCGGCGGTAAAAATCTTTGTCCACAGGGTGATCGGGCAAAATATGCGCCATCGCCCCTTCCACCGCAGGCACGGACTCGGACACGGCGATGGTGTGGTCGGCCACAAACGCATAAGCAATTCCTTCGCGGTCGAAATAAGCACACAATGCTTCAACCTTGGCGGTTTCCAGCGGATATTTTTGCAGCACTTCGCCGCGATAGCGGACAAACTGACCGTTAATGGTGAGCAGCAAATCCATACCGGCCTCTGCCGCCAACGCGCGCACCTTGGCGGGCATGGCGGCATACGGGCGGCCGGTGGCAATGGCGGTGAGGATGCCGCGCGCCTTCAACGCTTTCACGGCCTCCGCCACCGATGGGCGCAGCGTGTCGGTGTATTTGCGGTAAAGCGTATCATCGATATCGAAAAAGATGATTTTGGGAGTTTGCATAGCATTTCTTTCTGAATAATGTCCGCAGGCTGCCGAAAACTGCCGGCATCGCGATACACCGCGCCCGTTTGCCCTCGGCAGCGATCGCGCGGATAAGGCCGTCTGAAAACGGCCGGAGCCGATATGGCCTGCTTTATTTCTGTTACAGTGTACCGGCCTTGTCTCAAAGAAAAAGGTTTTACAGGCCGCTGAAGCCGCAGCGGAACCGGCTCCACCATACCCGCACCGCCCACAGCCTGCTTTGTGCCGAAACAAAGGCATTCACTATACTTTTCCGTTGCCGGGCAAAACACGGCAGACCTCGGGCTGGTTCGCCTCAGCCGGCGGCTTCACAACCACCCGCCCACTGTTTGTGTCTGCCGCCCGATGCCTTGCCGTGGTTTCATCGAGCCGGCCATGCTGCCTTTTCAGACGGCCGCAGCATCCGAGTGTCGGAAAACGTGAAAAAATCAACAGTACAATCTTTTCAGACGGCCTCCAACACCTTCACCGCCGCCCCGCCCTGCTTGAATTTGGCTTTCAACAGCGGCGGCAGGGTTTCATCAAAATACCACCGGCCGCCGGGCAAGGCCAGCGCACCGCCTTCGCAGCGCAGCACCGCCGACCGCCCCGACAGGCAATCGGTTTCCACGATTTCGATTTTGCACGACCTTCCCCACCCCGCCACCGGCAGCCGCCCCGCCAGCAGCGCAATACGGTTGTTTTGCGCCTCGATGCCGCCCGCCGCGGCACAGCCGCCATCGCAGCACCCTGCCTCCTGCAGCGGACACGGCACGCCTTTGGCATGGGTTTGCGGCAGAATATCAAGCGGCAACGGACACAAACCGTGCGCCTGCGCCCATTGCACCAATGCACGCTTGGCCGCTTTTTTGTGCACAAACAAACCATTGGGCGGATTCTGCCTGCCGCCCTGCACCAACGGCACCACCCGCGCCTGCAAGCGCGCCTGCCCGTCCGGCACAAACTCAACCGTGAAATAACCGCCGGCGCTTTCAGACGGCCGGATGCCGTATTGTTCCGCCAATTGCACTTTCAGCCACAGCGCATGGAGCGGCCCCACCGCCGGGATAAAATCCAAACCGCCGGTTTCCGACACCAACGGCCGGTTTCTTTCAAGATGCAGCATCATCGCCACTTCGGCAAATGCCTTCTCATGCACGCAAACCTCCAGCGCACGCCCCCAGCCGTCCCGCCAAACCGACACGCCCGGGGCATCGGGCAGCGCATAAATCTGCTCCGCCAAACCCGCATTCAGCCAAACCGGCAGCAGCTTTGGATTCATCAGCTCTCGGCAATGGTTTTCCCATTCTGCGCCTTTTTCGGCCAAACTGGCTTCCAAAAAATCGGCCAACGCCAACACATCGGCCAACGCACGGTGGCGGTTGGCCGCCGAAATGCCGAAACGCTCGATAATGCTGTCAAGATTATGCTTGTGAAACTGAGGATACAGGCGGCGCGACAATTTCACGCTGCACAAAGCCGGCGCGGCAAAATCCACGCCCGCACGCCGGAACTCATGGCAAAGAAAGGTGTAGTCGAAGCGGCTGTTGTGCGCCACCAGCAGCGAACCGCGCAACAGCGGCAACAGCTCGCCCGCCAAATCGGCAAACGCCGGCGCAGCGGTCACCATCTCATTGCTGATGCCGGTGAGGCGGGTGATAAACGCCGAAACCGACCGTTGCGGATTCACCAGCCGCTCATACCGCTCTGCCCTACCGTTTTCAAAACGCAGCAGCGCCACCTCGGTGATGCGGTCCTCAAACAGATTGCCGCCGGTCGATTCGACATCCACCACAACCACCGGCACACCCAAACGGTCGAAACACGCCGCCAGCAGCGGCCAACGATTAGAGGCTAGCGCCATCATATTTCCGATTAAATTCAAATAACAGCCCGCTATTTTACACTTTTTCGCCAGCAATCGCTTGACAGCATTAACAGGCATTCATATAATACAAATCTTCCACGCACCCGTAGCTCAGTTGGATAGAGTATCTGGCTACGAACCAGAGGGTCGGGCGTTCGAATCGCTCCGGGTGCGCCACAGTTTATTTATCCGCGCCCATCGTCTAGCGGTTAGGACATCGCCCTTTCACGGCGGTAACCGGGGTTCGATTCCCCGTGGGCGTGCCATACAACCGAAGCCCTTGAAATATTCAAGGGCTTCGGCTTTTTCTACTCCCCGGCCGTACAGGCCGTCTGAAACCATTTTTCAGACGGCCTGTGAATTTTCAACTCAATCAAAACACTGTTCAGACTGCAGGAATCTTTCGAAAAATATCTTCAGGCCGTCTGAAAAGTTTAAACTCCCGCCCAAGTGGGCATACAGATGAAAATATTAATGTATTGCTTAAACAAATGTTTAAATGTTTAGATGCTCCCTAGATTCCCATCTGCACAGGAATGACGGAGGTTAAGCATTTTCAGACGGCCTTAAAGTAGTTTCACAAAGGTTTCGGCTGCACATATTGCAACCCAAATCAAAACACCTTTTCAGACGGCCGCAATATCCCTCCCAACCTTTCGGGCAGGCGGCAGACTTTCTGCGCGGCATAGTCGAAACACGCCATGCCCGTCTGCACTTTGGCAATACTGGAACCATCGCTTTCGCGGCTGATGTGGTAAAGCAGTGCAAAACCGCTGCGGCCGACATCTGCCGCGCCCATTTCCACCGCCGCATCCGTCATAATCAGCCCGACCCCGCCCGCATCCAACTCGCTGAAACCGTGCAGCACAAGCCGGCGCAAACGGCATTCATGACACAAACGCAACACCGCATCATTTAGACAAATGACCGCCGTAATTAATATCGCCGATTTGCACCGTTATGCCGGTGCGGAACAAAGCCGCTTCGGGCAAAGGCAGATGAATACACGGCATAACCCCTTCCTTAAGAAACAACCGCTTCAACCATTGCAAAGCCGCCGGCAGCCACACGATAACGACACGGCCTGCCTTCCTGAGGCTATGCGGCATTCCGTGATTCTAAGCGATTCCCCAAACAAACCGGCCGTACCGGCGCATACCTGCAGCACCGCCCCTGCCTGACGCAACTTTTTATTCAAACGGCTTGTTTTTGTTGTCGCGTGTAGTTTTCTGAGCGAACCTGATATAATCCGCCCGTTATCCAATATTTCACCCCAATCCGGAGGATGTTTATGGCACTCGTATCCATGCGCCAACTGCTTGATCATGCGGCTGAAAACAGCTACGGCCTGCCCGCTTTCAATGTAAACAATCTCGAACAGATGCGTGCGATTATGGAGGCCGCCGACCAGGTAAACGCACCCGTTATCGTACAGGCCAGCGCAGGTGCGCGCAAATATGCCGGCGCGCCGTTTCTGCGCCACCTGATTTTGGCCGCCGTTGAAGAGTTTCCGCACATTCCCGTGGTGATGCACCAAGACCACGGCACATCACCCGATGTGTGCCAACGCTCCATCCAACTGGGCTTCAGCTCGGTAATGATGGACGGTTCGCTGCTCGAAGACGGCAAAACCCCGTCCAGCTACGAATATAATGCCGAAGTAACCCGCAAAGTGGTGGAATTTTCCCATGCCTGCGGCGTGTCGGTCGAAGGCGAAATCGGCGTTTTAGGCAATTTGGAAACCGGCGAAGCCGGCGAAGAAGACGGCGTGGGTGCCGCCGGCAAGCTTTCCCACGAACAAATGCTCACCAGCGTGGAAGACGCCGCCCGTTTCGTGCGCGACACCGGCGTGGACGCGCTGGCGATTGCCATCGGCACCAGCCACGGGGCCTACAAATTCACCCGCCCGCCCACCGGCGATGTGCTGCGTATCGACCGCATCAAAGAAATCCACGCCGCCCTGCCCAACACCCATATCGTGATGCACGGCTCCAGCTCGGTGCCGCAGGAATGGCTGCAAACCATCAACGAATACGGCGGCAACATCGGCGAAACCTACGGCGTGCCGGTGGCGGAAATTGTGGAAGGCATCAAACACGGCGTGCGCAAAGTCAATATCGACACCGATTTGCGCCTGGCCTCCACCGGAGCCATCCGCAAATTTATGGTCGAGCACCCCGCCGAATTCGACCCGCGCAAATATCTGGCCAAAACCGTAGAAGCCATGAAGCAGATCTGCATCGACCGCTACACCGCTTTCGGCTGCGAAGGGCAGGCAGATAAAATCAAGCCCGTATCATTGGAAAAAATGGCCGTGAAATACGCCAAAGGCGAGCTGAACCAAATCGTAAAATAACGCCGCTCCCAAAGACAGAATACCGAGGCCGTCTGAATGTTCAGACGGCCTTTATGCCCGCCATCCGTCAGGCAGACACCAAGCCTGCTTTGTAAAAACAACGGTGAAAAACGCCGAGCCTGACGCTTGATAATTGGAACAGGCATCGCGGGCATAATCGGGCGTTTCACCGTGCTGTGTATGCAATTCGGCGTATTGCGGTTCCAACCCCGTCAAATCGCAGAAGCGGCGGCCGACACCCCGCGCCCCGCCGCCCGATAGGGCGCACATCGTTTGTTGTTACGCTCTATAAATCCCGTCTGAAAAAACAACGGCCGTCTGAAAATCTTTCAAACGGCCTTGATAATTGCCTGATCTCCCAACGTCTGCATATTATATAGTGAACCTACTGCGTTTCCATGACTGCGTTGCCGCGGCTCAACCCAAAGCAAACACTTTTACCGGCCGCCCAGGCAACAAAACCGGTTTCATGCCGCCCATACCCTCTGCGCTGGCTGCGGCTTGTTTTGTATCGAAAATGAAGCAAGATGCACCATAGTCGGCAAAAAGCCACATTGCCGCGTTCAAAAGTAAATTCACGTTAAACGGCATTGCCGCCCAAGCCGGCATTGATTAGCATCATTTACGGCAAAGCCGCCGTTGCAGCTTTGCCGGATTCACCAATTACACACTGATTCACTTTACTCAAGGAAAATACCCATGAAAACCAGATTCTGCCTGCTTGCTTCTACCGCACTGATGCTTGCCGCCTGCGCCGCCCCCAACACCCCCGAGCCTATGGAAAACAACCGCAGCAACCATGCACAAAGTATGCGCTACTCATGTGAAAACGGCTTGTCCGTTTCGGTGCGCCAACTGGGTACCGAGCGCATCGCACTGCAACTGAACGACAAAACCACCGTGATGGATCATGCCGTTTCAGGCTCCGGAGTACGTTATGTGAGCAAAAGCGGGCTGTTTGGTTCGGGCGCCCAATGGCATGAAAAAAACGGCACCGCCATCTTCAACTTCACCGACCCCTACGGCAATAAAGTAGAAACCGTTTGCAACGCATCATAAAAACTTCCGGCACTTCAATTCCAGCAGGCCGTCTGAAAGCCTTTCAGACGGCCTTTGGCATGGCAGTGCTTTATCCCGCGGGCTTATAGGTAGAATTTTTCAACCACTTTCAAATTATCATCGAGTTTATACACCAACGGTTGCCCGGTGGGGATTTCCAAACCCATAATGTCGTCATCTGAGATGCCTTCGATGTGTTTGGCCAGCGCGCGCAGTGAGTTGCCGTGGGCGGCCACCAAAACGCGTTTGCCGCCCAAAATAGCGGGAGCGATTCGGTCTTCCCAAAAAGGCAGCACGCGCTCCAGGGTTACTTTCAGGTTTTCGCCGTTGGGAACCACATCGGCCGGCAGCTCGGCATAGCGGCGGTCGTTGTGGGCGGAAAATTCATCGCTCGGGTCGAGTAGCGGCGGCAGGGTGTCGTAGCTGCGCCGCCAAATGTGCACCTGCTCATCGCCGTATTTTTCGGCAGTTTGTTTTTTGTCCAAACCCTGCAATTGACCGTAATGGCGTTCGTTCAAACGCCAGCTTTTTACCTGCGGCACCCAAAGTTGGCCGCTCTCTTCCAGCACGATATTGCAGGTTTTGATGGCTCGGGTTAATACCGAAGTGAAGGCGATGTCAAACAAATAGCCTTTCTCTTTGAGCTTTTTGCCGGCAGCGGCGGCTTCGGCCAAGCCCTGCTCGCTCAGCTTTACATCGCGCCAGCCGGTAAACAGGTTTTTGGCGTTCCATTCGCTTTGGCCGTGGCGGATAAATACTAATTCCATGTGTCTGCTCCAAATAACGGTGTTAAAAACCTGCTTTATAACATATTTTACTGCGGTCGTTGCGTGAAGCCGCTGCGGTTTTGACCGATATTAAACCCGATTCGCTTAACTTTCTTTAATGCGCGCTGCTGAGGCTTGCCGTGCGTAACGTCAATCTGCCCGGTTTCCGCCCCGCATTGCCGCATTTTGGCTTGAGGGGCGGTTTGACAAACCGCCCGACCGGCAACACAGCCGGCCGCTACCGTCTGCACGGCCTGCCGCCCGGTGCCGCAACAAAGCAGATGCGCCATTGTGCCTGCGTCCGGCCTTTATCTTCCAAACCAACCCGCTTCAGGATAAGCCTTTTTCAGACGGCCTGAACCTTTTATTGCGCAGGCCGTCTGAAAATATGTTAGTTTAACAACCCAAACCCATTTTCATAAGGACTGCCCATGCCCACGCTCACCGCCTACATCAACGGTGCCCGCACCGCCGCAAACCCCGCTGCCGAAACCTTTGCCGACATCAACCCCGCCAACGGTGAAACGCTCGCCCTCGTGCAGCAGAGTACGGCCGAAGAAATCGAAGCGGCAGTGGCTTCTGCCGCAGCGGGGCAGAAAATTTGGGCGTCGATGACGGCGGCAGAACGCAGCCGCATTCTTTTAAACGCCGTGGCAATACTGCGCGGGCGCAATGACGAGCTGGCGCGCATCGAAACGCTCGACACCGGCAAGCCTCTGAGCGAAACCCGGTATGTGGATATCGTTACCGGTGCCGATGTGATCGAATATTATGCCGGTTTGGCGCAGGCACTCGAAGGCCGCCAGATTCCGCTGCGCGAAAACGCGTTTGCCTACACGCGCCAAGAGCCGTTAGGCGTGGTGGCGGGCATCGGCGCGTGGAACTACCCGATTCAAATCGCCATGTGGAAAGCTGCGCCCGCGCTGGCGGCCGGCAACGCAATGGTGTTCAAACCCAGTGAAATCACGCCGATGGGCACGCTGAAGCTGGCGGAAATCTTCACCGAGGCCGGCCTGCCCGGCGGCGTGTTCAATGTGGTGCAGGGAGATTGGCGTGTGGGCGAAGCCTTGAGTACACACCCCGAAATCGCCAAAGTGTCGTTCACCGGCGGCGTGGCCACCGGCAAAAAAGTGATGGCGCAGGCGGCATCGTCTTCTTTGAAAGACATCACTATGGAGCTGGGCGGCAAATCACCGCTGATTATCTGCGAAGATGCCGATTTGGGCTTGGCGGCAGACATCGCGCTGGCGGCGAATTTTTACAGCTCCGGCCAAGTGTGCACCAACGGCACGCGCGTGTTTGTACCCGCCGGGCTGAAGGCGGATTTCGAAGCCGCCGTGCTGGAGCGGGTGGCACGCATCCGCATCGGCAACCCGCTAAACGAGAATGTGAATTTCGGCCCGCTAGCAAGTTTTGCCCACATGGAAAAAGTGCTTGCCTACATTGAACAAGGCAAAGCCGAAGGCGCGCGCCTGATTGCAGGCGGCGGCCGTCTGAAAGAAAACGGCCTCTCCGAAGGCGCCTATGTCGCCCCCACCGTGTTTACCGACTGCACCGATGAAATGACCATCTGCCGCGAAGAAATCTTCGGCCCGGTGATGGGCATTCTGACCTACGGCAGCGAAGAAGAAGTGGTGGCGCGCGCGAATCACACCGGCTACGGGCTGGCCGCCGGCGTGGTATCACCCAACCTCCAACGCGCCCACCGCATCATCGGCAGATTGCAGGCCGGCATCTGCTGGATCAACGCTTGGGGCGAATCACCCGCGCAAATGCCGGTGGGCGGCTACAAACAATCGGGCATCGGCCGCGAAAACGGCGTGCAGACCCTGATGCACTACACCCAAACCAAATCGGTACTGGTGGAGCTTGGGGATTTCCAACCGGTGTTTTAAGGCCGTCTGAAAAATATCAAGGAGCAACGATGGACTTAGGCAGCCTGGGAGAATGGTTAAACGCCCTGATTGCCGCCTGCGCCTTATTTTTGGCATGGCAGGCAGGCAAACAGGCCAAACAGCTTTATCAAAACGACAGGCGTAGGGAGCGGGAGCAGCAAGCCCTGCGGCAAAAACAGGATGCAGTCAGATTTTCGGTGTGGATTGCCGCCGAAAAAGGCAAAATCTATTCATGGGGCATCGTGCTCAATAATGTTTCGGAGCGGCCGCTGTATAACCTGGTGGTTTGCGGCGATTATGCCGGCAAGCACGGGGAGCGTGTGCCGTTTGCTTACAGCGAAACCCGTCTTTTGCCGCCCGGCCGCTTTTTTATTCCGAAAAACTGCGATGATACCCTGCCCTATGCGTTTAAATACCCCGAAATCTACGATGAAAATAAGATACAGCCCTTATTGGTAACCAAAAAACACCGCATCATCAGCGTTTCGTTTACCGACAGCGACGGCCTGCAATGGCAGGCAGACGACAAAGGCAATCTGCAGAGAACCAACCCGACATAACGCAAAACCGCAACGCGCCGGTTTGCTGCTCCAACGTTTTCAGACGGCCTCTAAGCCGACACAGAGCCTGCTTAGGCCGTCTGAAAACATGATGCACCGTTTCTGTATCTGAAACGGCACGGAATCTGAAACGGCACGGAATATCCGCCAACCCGCCCTACCACTGTGGGAAGCGGCCTGTTTTTTGCCCTGCCGGAAAAAGCAGGCAAAAAAGCGGCGGCGGCAACCGCTCCGCAATGCGGACAGCACCGCACAACGTGATTTTGCCGGGCGTGCAAACCCGATGTGCAAGCCCGCAACGCTTTACGCTACTTAGACAAGCGCACGCCTTTATCCGCCAAAACCATACCGTGCTTGGCTGTTGCAGCAGATTCCGCAGATTCAGGCACAGCCGTTCCGACAAAACAGCCGTTCAAACATTTTGACTGACGGCCCGGCCGCACCGAAAGGCCGTCTGAAAAACAAAAAAAAGGATTTTCGATGACCCACTCCCTCAAACCCGCCTACGACTACATCATCATCGGCGCCGGCAGCGCGGGCTGCGTTCTGACCGCCCGCCTGACCGAAGACGAAAACGTGTCCGTGCTGCTCCTGGAGGCCGGCCTGCCCGACTACCGCCTCGACTTCCGCACCCAAATGCCCGCCGCACTGGCCATGCCGCTGCAGGGCACCACCTACAACTGGGGCTACCAAACCGAGCCCGAGCCGTTTATGAACCACCGCATCATGGATTGCGGGCGCGGCAAAGGCTTGGGCGGTTCATCGCTGATTAACGGCATGTGCTATATCCGCGGCAACGCGCTCGACTTCGACCACTGGGCGCAAAAGCCCGGCCTGGCCGATTGGACTTATCACGACTGCCTGCCCTATTTCAAAAAAGCCGAACACCGCGATGCGGGCGAAAACGCTTATCACGGCAGCAGCGGGCCGATACACGTTACCACCGCCAAACCGGGCGCAAACCCGCTGTTTGAAGCTATGATTCAGGCCGGCGCGGATGCCGGCTACCCGCGCACCGATGATTTGAACGGCTATCAGCAGGAAGGCTTCGGCCCGATGGACCGCTTCGTAACCCCCAACGGCCGCCGCGCCTCTGCCGCGCGCGGTTATCTCGATATGGCGCGCCACCGAGAGCGACTCACCATACTCACCGGCACACTAACCGATGTGGTGCTGTTTGACGGCAAACGCGCGCGCGGCGTGCGCTTTCAACATCAGGGCCGTCTGAAAACGGTTGAAGCGCAGCGCGAAGTGATGGTGTGCGCCGGCGCCATTGCCTCGCCGCAGATTCTGCAACGCAGCGGCATCGGCCCCGGCTCATGGCTCAAAGAGGCCGGCGTGGCCGAAATACTCGACCTGCCCGGCGTGGGCAGCAACCTGCAAGACCATCTCGAGCTATACATACAATACGAATGCAGAGAGCCGGTTTCCATCGCGCCCGCCACCCGTTGGTGGAACCAACCCGCCATCGGCGCCGAATGGCTGTTTTGCGGCACTGGTTTGGGTGCCACCAACCATTTTGAAGGCGGCGGTTTTATCCGCAGCCACGAAAAATTTGCCTGGCCGAATATCCAATACCACTTTCTGCCAATTGCCGTGCGCTATGACGGCCGCAACGCCAGCAAAGCCCACAGTTTCCAGGCGCACGTCGGCTCGATGCGCTCGCCCAGCCGCGGCCGCGTGAAACTCAAATCGGCCGATCCTGCCGAACATCCGAGCATTCTTTTCAATTACATGAGCCACAATCAAGATTGGGAAGAGTTCCGCGCCGCCATCCGCATCACCCGCGAAATCATCAGCCAGCCCGCACTCGACCGTTACCGCGGCGCGGCGATTACGCCGTCTGAAAGCCTGCAAAGCGATGCCGAACTGGACGAATATGTGCGCAACCATGCCGAAACCGCCTACCACCCTTCCTGCACCTGCGCGATGGGCGAAGGCAACGAAGCGGTAACCGACGGTGAAGGCCGCGTACACGGCATCACCGGCCTGCGCGTGGTCGATGCCTCGATTATGCCCGACATCATCACCGGCAACCTCAACGCCGCCACCATTATGCTGGCCGAGAAAATCGCCGACAAAATCCGCGGCCGCGCCCCGCTGCCCAAGTCGGACGCGCCTTATTACCGTGCCGATGGCGCGCCGGTGCGCGGCGAACCGAAACGCGGCGGATAACGCAAGCAGGCCGAAACCGCCGCAAGCCGCTTTAGCCGTCTGAACACACCTGCATCATGCCCGGGCTTGGCCCGGATGTTTCGCTGTTTCAAAAGAAACGGAGCCTTTGCAACATCCGTTCAGGCCGTCTGAAAAACCTATTTCCCGCCATGCCCGCGCAGGAGAAAACCGAATCTTTTAAAAATCAAATGTTTTTGATTGCAATATTCTGTGAAAAATAAAATCAAACACCGCCTGCGTGGAAATGGCGACAGTGGGATATTTCAGACGGCCTGAATGAGTTTGGCAACGGTTTCGAAACAACAGATACGCGGATACGGCGGGCATAAACCATACAGGCTGTCTGAACGTTTTCAGACGGCCTGTATGGTTCGAAACCGTTCCGCTATCTTGCTCAATTCGGTATATTCAGCCCGCCGCCTGCCTTCTTCTCGCGGAAATAGTCGCGCATCGAGCCGCTGCTGCCGGCCGGCGCCTCCTGCTCGAATTTCCACACCGCATTGGTTGCGCCCCCGCCTATCGGGTGCAAACCGCTCAAGCCGATATAGCTGCCGAAATCGCTTACCGAAGCGCGGCTGCGGCTCTCGCTGCCTGTTTTGGTTTGCGACACTTCCACACCGCTGCGGATATTGCCGTAGAGCCGCACTTGCGCCGCCGCCACCGCCGGCAGCAGTGCCGCCAGCAGCCAAACCGTTGTTCTGTTCATGATTACACCTTTATCGCTCATCCGTTAAAATCAACACAGGGCGGCAGCTTGCCGCCCATACACGCCATACACACCGTTTCTATTGCCGTTTCAGCGGCCGGCAAAACCGCTCTCTGCCAGCCCAAGCAAGCCGCCGCCGTGATGGTTTCCAATAAGCTGCCGAGACTCCCCTTTGTTTCCGCCGCCAAGCCAAGCCGCGGCGGAAATGCAGAAAACCCGCCGTATCGGGTGTAAAAAGTGTAACAGATAGGCGGTAAATAAATCATAATGAACGCAAAGCCGCCCGGCCGTCTGAAACAGGAGACTCCCATGCACACTCTGCGCGCCGCCGCCGTCCAAATGGTATCCGGCACCCGTCCCGAAGAAAACATCCGCACCATGCAGCGTTTGGTGGAAAAAGCCGCCGATGCCGGCGCCGACTGGGTTGTATTGCCCGAATACTGGCCGCTGATGGGCGCCGGTGATGCCGATAAGCTCGCTGTGGCCGAGCCTTTGGGCAACGGCGTTTTTCAGACGGCCTTAAGCGAAACTGCCAAACAAAACCGTGTGGTGCTCTTCGGCGGCACGGTTCCGCTGCAAAGCCCCGACCCGGATAAAGTGTTCAACACCCTGCCGGTTTACGGCCGCAACGGCGAATGTATCGGCATTTATCACAAAATGCATCTGTTTGGCTATTCGGGTTTGGGCGAACGCTATGCCGAAGCCGACACCATTTCGGCCGGCGCAGGCGTGCCGCATTTCAGCGCAGACGGCATCAATGTGGCTGCAGGCGTGTGTTACGACCTGCGTTTTCCCGAATTTTTCCGCGCCCAACTGCCGTTTGAAGTGATGGTATTGCCCGCCGCCTTCACCTACACCACCGGCAAAGCGCACTGGGAGCTGCTGCTGCGCGCCCGCGCCGTTGAAAACCAATGCTATGTTATTGCCTCTGCGCAAGGCGGCACACACGAAAACGGGCGGCGCACCTTCGGCCACAGCATGATTATCGACCCGTGGGGCGGTATTCTCGATGTTTTGCCCGAAGGCGAAGGCATGGTAACGGCCGAGATTGATGCCCGCCGCCTGCAAAGCGTGCGCACCCGCCTGCCTGCGTTGGCGCACCGCCGCCTGTAAATGCCGGGCTATCAGGCCAAACCCGCATATGGCGCAGGTGTTGGCAAGATAGCGATAGATTCTGCTCCGCATACCCTTTATCAAAGCAAAGGCCGTCTGAAACATATTTTTCAGACGGCTCCAATGAGTTTGCAGTTAAGGTAGTTTTGCAAAAGCCCCTCGCGGCCGTCTGAAAACTTAACGCCAATACTCCTGCCCGCAATATCCGTCTTCCACCTGAGCGGCAGATGTTTGATTATCAGGCCGAGCCCGATAATCAAGCAGGTGTCTGTAAGATACCGATATAGGTTTTTGGCAACACCAAGGCCGTCTGAAACCGATTCTTTCAGACGGCCTTTTTAGGGAATACCCGCTGTAACGGCATCAAACCGTTTCCGACACCTAATCGGCCGCTGCTTGGGCTTGCAAAAACGTGCTCTTTGCGCCGATACCGGCACCGCAGCAAAACCACAAACCGAGCCCTGCCGACACGGCATTATACCGGCAGCCGGCCGGCAAGCCTGAAACGCCTGCGCCCGTTATGTTCACGGCCGGATGCCGGCCTGCATACCCTGCATCGAAGCCGGGGCCGTCTGAAAATCTGTTTCAGACGGCCCCGGATTTGGAAAATACCTGCTGCAACGGTATCAGACCACTTCCAGCACAAAATAGGCTTTCAGCTTTTCGTATAAATCATCGGTAACGTTGATGCAGCCGTTGGTCATCACGCGCTCCTTCACGTTAGAAGAAGCGATGCGCTCCATGCGGCGTTCCTCGGGCTTGAGTTTCCACACGCGGTGGACGGCAAACATAAAATCGCCGTCTTCTTTAAACTTCATCACATCGCCGCCATAGCCCCGCTGGGTGGTTTTCACGATATTCAGATCAAATGTGCCTTTGGGTGTGGTTTTGCCGATTAATACGGGATAGCAGCGGTTGTTTTCCAAACACAGCTCGGAGCGGTCGGTATAAACCACTGCTTTGCGTTTTTTCAAATGCTCAATGCTGCCGGCCCGGGCAGCTACACCCAAGCCGAGCAGCACGACAATCACTGCAAGTTTGTTCATTACAGTTTCTGCTGGTTGCGCACGCTTATTGGCGGATGCGTTTCGGAGAAGTTTCCACTTCGCGGATAATCACTTCGCGAACGGGCTCTTTCTCTTTCGGACCGCAGCCTTCGGGCAGCCAGAAGAAGCTTTGCGCGTTCATTTTCTTGTCGAACAAGATTTTGTATTGGCAAGTTTTGTGTTCGCCGTTTTCACGGTAGTTGAACAGATAATCCCACTCGCGCACGAAGTATTGGCCTTCGTTGAAATGCGGGCGGCCGATCAGGTTGTAGATTTGGTCTTTGTTCATGCCCGCTTCAATCTGGCGCACATTGTCCCAATTGGGCCAAGAGCCGTGTTGGCTGCCGCTGTGGCGGAAAGTGGTTTTTTCGGGATTCGGCCATACGGGGCTGTCGGTAGTGCCTTCTTTACTTACTTTGCTCAAATTGCCGCAGGCAGCCAAAGCAAGAGCGGCGGCCACGGGTAAAATCAATGCAGACAGTTTCATTATGATTTCCTTTCAATCATTCAATCTTTGAGAAAGGCCGCCGTTTTCAGACGGCCTCTGCCGTTATTACCACTGGTAACCCAGGCTGGCACCCCAATTGACATCTTTGCGGGTGTTTACACCCACGCCGAATTTGGTCGACCATTTGTTGTTGTCGGAGTTATGCGCATAACCCACGGCCAAAGCCTGTTGGTTTTTATAACCGCCCACAGCGGCAGAAACCAAGCTCTTGCCCGGCTCGTTGGGGCGTTGCAAAAAGCCGATGGCGGTGGCACCGGCGATACCGGCACGCAGATCTTTGTCCAAATCATTCACACGGTTGCCCAACGCATCGACACGTTGGTTATAGTTGTTGCTGATATTGGTAATCTGGTTGCCCAAGTTGGTGATGTTGGTGGTGTTGGTGTCCACCTGCTGTGCCACGCTGTAGAGCTGGCTGCCGTTGATGGCATCGGTGCTGGTGGCATTGATGCGGCCGGCGGCAACATTGCTCACGGTGCGCTCGTTACCTGCAGAACCCACACTCACGGTGCCCTTGGGCGAAGTACCCGCAAAGCCGCTGTAAGTGAGGTTGCCCACGGTGGCAGAGTTGGTGGAAACATAAGCCGAGGTGGTAGAGTTCGCGCCCAAGGCCACAGAATTTGCCAAAGAAGCATTGGCAAAGCGGCCTAAAGCCACGGAGTTTTCGGCCGATGCGGCAGCGTTGCGGCCCAAAGCCGCGCTGTCGTTGGCAGATGCATTGGCAGCCACACCCAAAGCCACACTGTTGGTGCCGCCGGCCTTGGCGGCATTACCGCCTGCAAATGAATTGACTGCAGAAGCCGCCGATCTCAAGCCCAAGGCTACGCTGCCGGTGCCGGAGGCATTGGCAGAAGTGCCGAAGGCAGCGCTGTTCACACCGCTGGCTTTGGAGCCTACACCGGCGGCAAGTGCATTAACGGCAGAGCTGTTGGAATGAAGGCCGATGGCGGTGGCATTTTGCCCCGAGGCAACAGAGCGGGTGCCGATGGCGTTGGAATGCTGGCCGCTGGCATTAGCCGCGCCGCCGAAAGCATTGGCATAGTTGCCGCTGGCGCGGGATTCTTGACCCAAAGCAGTGCTGGATCCGCCGCTGGCAATGGCTCTGCGGCCGATGGCAGTGTCGGCGTTTTTCTGCGCTTCGGCCAGATTGCCCAAAGCAGTGGCAGAAATACCGGTAGCTTTGGTTTGCGCACCCAGCGCAACCGAACCGTTTTGAGTGGATTGACTGATGGTGCCGATAGCCACCGAACCTTGATTGGTTGCGGTGGGGCCGTGGCCGATAGCTATCGCATAGCGGCCGCTGGCACCCAAGCTGTCTTTATTGTTGTTGGCCGAAGCGGTGTTTACACCCACAATGCCGCCCACACTCACATATTGAACATTTTGGGTTGTGCCTGCCACATAAGCCGCATTGGCATATGCGCCTGACGACACTGCCATCAGGCCGGCGGCAACAGAAACCGCCAACAGGCGGGGTTGTGCATTGATTTGAACATTTTTACGGTTCATGGTTATCTCCCGATATGAAAGAAGAGTATCGTTCCAGCCTGAATCATCTGGCTCGGCCACAAACAGCCGTATCCTGCTTTTGCAGAACCGGCTTTCCGATACGGTTGGTTGAAACAATTGAAACTCGGCCGAAGCCAATCAATGTTTGGCGGCCTTACTTCGTTTCTTGCTTCCAATAATATAACTTAACGGCATTTGACTAAAGTAAAATTTTAAAATGAAGTCTAAGTTTTTATTACTGTTTTTATCAATATTGGGTATATTTCTTACAAAAATAATAACTTTAGATAATAATTACAACATTATTTATTTACTGTTCTTGTTTTAATTTATATATAAATTTACATTTATTTAATAAATAATTTATAAAAACATATTTCTTTACTTATTTTATTCATAAAGCATTAAAACAAAGAAACCAATCGGAAACAACCTATGCAATATTCAATTTGTTTATTTATGAATATTGGATATTTTTACTTAAAATCCGCCACTTACCGCTATTGAAATAAAGTTTCAAAACTGTTGTATTTTTTACACTTCTATATAAAACAGCTGCAGAATCTATACTTTTCAACAACGCGGTAATCGCCATTCCGTGCGAAACCAATAACACATTGCCGCCTTTGGGCACGTTTTCAACCAGCTGGTTCATGCCCTTTTGCAAACGGCCGACAAACTGCCTTTCCGTTTCCGCCAATTTTAAAGGGTCGAGAATGCTGACACTCTCTGCCAATATATTATGCGTACCGTGGCGGTAACGGTTCAACCAGGCTTCCACATCAGCCTCGCCCTGATGTGCCGCCGCCATTTCATATACAGTTTGCCTTTTCTCACCTTCAAAACCCCCGAAACAATATTCGCACAATGCTTCCAATGGTGTTATTTGCAACGCGGCCTGATCCGCCGCCTGCAAAACCAAGCGCGCGGTTTCCAATGCGCGCGGGCTGGTGCTGGCAAATGCCGCATCAAACACCACCTCCCCCTTCAGGCTGCTGCCCAACGCCGATGCCGCTGCCCTGCCCTCTTGCGTCAACGGCGAATCGCTCCATCCCTGCAAACGTCCTACCGTGTTGAATACGGTTTTGCCGTGGCGCACCAAATAAAGTGTGATTTCCATGTTTTATCCTTAAAAACTTTCTGCTTTCAGACGGCCTGTTGTTTCGTTGCCCTCATAAAAAATCCAATTGTTAATATATTATGTTTTCAACATTATCAGAAGCCGCTGCAAAATTTATAAAATAATGCCGTCTATCGCCATTTTCTCCCAGAATAAACTTATATTAGGTTTTCATAAGCCATTAAAATAAAAAAATTTATTTTTTACGGTCTGTATTCCTCCTTACCCGGCAATGGCAATAATCGGGCATTTCAGACGGCCGCAACAGATTTTGCAAAGGCACCATTTGATAGCAGAACAACACAGAGCCAAACAAACCCAAAACGGTCGGGATACAGCGAATCCGTTTCAGTTCCGCTGCGGCATGGCTGCACTTTGATTCAAAGAAAACCGTTTTACAAGCCGCCCGGGCGGCAACAGAACCGTTTCTGTAATATCTGCAATCTCTGTGGCTTTTGCAGCCTTGTGCTGAAAATAAGCTGCCTACTCTAAAAGGCGGCACAGCCCGCCTTGTTGTGCTTTTTTCCGCCCATTCCTTATATTTAATATTTATTTTTGGAGCCGGCTATAGCCGTCTGACAGGCGGCAATACCGCAGCATTATTCTGTTTCGCCGTCATACAAAACCCGTCCTACGCAACATTAACGCCTCCTTCCGCCGCAGTTTGCCCTCTACTGCCTTTTGCGCCATCGCATACTCCCTATCCGAAACTGCCCGAAATATAGCCGTTCAGGTAAAATAACGCTTGACCGGCATTTATATTTCTTACTCGCTAAACGGCTTATTCATTATGTATTCTTTTCTACGTCCCTTTTTGTTCAAAACCGACCCCGAAAAAGCACACCACTTCACCTTGGCCGCGCTCGGCACCGCCTACCGGCTCGGGCTGCTGCCCAAAGTCAATAGCCAAACCCGCCCGACCCGCCTGATGGGGCTAGATCTGCCCAATCCCGTGGGGCTGGCCGCCGGCATGGATAAAAACGGGGAATATATCGATGCGCTGGCCGCACTGGGCTTCGGCTTTATCGAAGTGGGCACCATCACACCGCGCCCACAAAGCGGCAATCCGCAACCGCGCCTGTTCCGCCTGCCGGAGCACGAAGCCGTAATCAACCGCATGGGTTTCAACAACCACGGTATCGATGCGATGGTGAAAAATATCCAAAACAGCCGCTACAACGGCGTTCTCGGCATCAATATCGGCAAAAATGCCGACACCCCCATCGAAAAAGCGGCCGATGATTATTTGGCCTGTTTGGAAAAAGCCTATGTTCATGCAGGCTATATCGTAGTGAATATTTCTTCGCCCAACACCAAAAACCTGCGCGACCTGCAGGGAGGAGATGAATTGAGCCGGCTGCTGTTTACGTTGAAAAACAAGCAATCACGCCTGGCTGCCGTACATAACCGTTATGTGCCGCTGGCGGTAAAAATCGCCCCCGACTTAAGCGAGGCACAAATTGCCGACATCGCCCATATCGCCGAACAAACCGAAATCGACGGTATCATCGCCACCAACACCACCATTGACAAAACCGCTCTCGGCGGCCATGCGCTGGCAGGAGAGCAAGGCGGTTTGAGCGGCAGCCCCGTGCGCGGAAAAAGCAACCGGGTACTCACACAGCTCGCACAGCATCTCAACGGCAAAGTGCCGGTTATCGGCGTGGGCGGCATTCTCAGCGGGGAAGATGCAGCGGAAAAAATGCGCTTGGGCGCCACCGCCGTGCAACTCTACAGCGGCATGGTGTTTCGAGGCCCCGATCTGGTTCGCGACTGCTTGAAGGCCTGCGTTTAAGGCATAAAAAAAATCAAACCGCCGTCCGATTATTGGATTTTTAAAGTAACAAACAGCCTGAAAATCCTGCTTGTTTTTGATTTTATCCCAATATGAAAAACGGGGTTCCTTATCACCCATTCGAGATCAAAGGCAGTTTTGCGCTTGATAAACAAAGATGGAACTGCCTTACCTATCTTTTTAGGAGGACAGATGCTGCCGGATAACTTAGTGAACCGCTGTCGTGCCATCCGCACGGCCTATAGAGCGCTGGAAATCAAACACCATGGGGCAGAATGGTCTATTGAAGAGGACTTACTGGCCTTATCCAACGACATCGGCAATATGAACCGCCTGATCATGACCAAACAAGGCCGTTACTACGATGAAACGCCATATAGACTGGAACATAAACTTGCTGAGAATATCTGGTGGCTGATCGAGCTGGCCGACCGTCTTAACATAGATATTCAAAAAGAGATGGAAGCCTTTTTGGCGGAGAAAGAAAAACAATTCGGGATAACCGATAAGGGCTGAAACCCGCCCGGGCAGCCCGTAAAACCAACTCTTTAAGTACCCCGCTCCGCTTTAAAACAACCGCATGGGCTTACCGGTTCACATTATTGTGTGCGGCTTGCGCTGCCTGATGCTGATTTTACGGATTAGCCATACCACGGCCAAATCCGGGCATAGCGGCGGTTATACGGACAGCGGGCTCTTGTCCAATCCGCCTCAGGCCGTCTGAAATGCAAAGGCCCTCTGAAATGCAAAGGCCCTCTGAAAAACAAAAAAGCAGGGCTGCGTTTCTGCTCTTTTGTTTTTCAGACGGCCTTATTGGTTATTGCTAACTGTCGGGATGCCACAGCGTCAATATTCCGCCCCGGGCTTCCGGCATATCCGGGCTGCTTGCTTGCGGTTGCGCTTCGGCAGCCTGCTCTGTTGCGGGCGTATATTCCCGTGCCGGCGGCGGGCTGTTTTCATCGGAAACCAAATCATCGATGTCGATTTCTTCATCAGCACCCTGCGGCAGAGCAGAGCCGGTTTGGCGGGCGCGCATTTTCATAAAGAGATCACGGGTATAGGCATATTTGTCGATGGCAGCATCGTTCAAGCTGTCGGTCAAATCCAGATACTGCTCGCGGATGTTGGCAGCCCTCAGGCTTTGCAGTGCAATTCTTCCCGCAGGTTTGGGGAACACCACATTATCGATGGGGTAAAAGGTGGTGATGGTGCTGCCGATGCTGTCGCGCACGGTAGAAGGCCCGGTGAGCGGATAAACAAAATAGTTGCTGTTTTTCCAGCCCCAAGAAGCAAAAGTGTCGCCCAAAGTGTTTTTATTGTTGGGAACGCCGCCCGCATCGGCAATATTGATTAAGCCGCCCAAGCCGAAAGTGGAGTTGATGCCCACGCGCACAAAGTCTTCGCTGCTGCGCTTGATGTCCAGCCGCAACAGGTTGCTGCCCATGCTGACCACATCGCGCAGATTGTCGAAAAAGTTGGTTACGCCCGTCCGCACGGGTTTCGGCGTTACGGCACGGTAGCCCCGGGCTACGGGGGAGAGAACGTATTTATCGGCGGTGTCGTTCACTTTGAACATCACACGGTTGTAACGCTCGTAGGGGTCGGCCGGATTGCGTTCGGCCAGGGCGGGCCGGGCGGCGGTAAGGCTCAATACAATCAGGATAATGGCAGATTTTTTCACGGATTCACCCATTCGTTGATTTCATACAATTCGGCCAAGGCTTGAACCGAGGTGGGAATACCGCGCAAAAGCGGTGCTTCAGGCTTGGCACGCAAAGCACCCAACAGCAGCGATACACAGGCCGAATCGGCGCGCTCCACACCCGAAAAATCAACAGCGGCGGTTTCTTTCAGACGGCATTGCTGCTCAAAACGGCTGTAAACGGCCTGCGTAACGGTTTTCACCGTTACGTTGCCGCCCACATACAGCACGCCGTTGCGTACTTCTGATTCCATGGTTTATCTGCCGCCGTTTTTCGATTTCAATTCGGCAATCAGGCCATCTATGCCTTTGTTTTTAATGGTTTCGCCAAACTGGTTGCGGTATACCGTTACCAGGCTCGCACCCTCGATGGCCACGTTGTAGGCACGGTATTTGCCGCCGCTCTGATAGGTGCTGAAATCCATCATCACAGGCTTACCGCCGGGCTGGGTGATTTCGGCGCGCACCACCACTTCTTTGCCGCCACGGTTTACCACGGGGTTGTCTTTCACCACCACGTTGGCGTTTTTGTATTTCAACATCGTGCCGGAATAAGTGCGGATCAGCAGGGTTTGAAACTCTTTCGACAATACCTGTTTCTGCGCCGGTGTGGCCTCGCGCCACGGGTTGCCCACCGCCAGCGCAGTCATGCGTTGGAAATCGAAGTTGGGCAGAGCATGGCTTTCGGCTTTGCGGCGCACGGCGGCATCGTTGCTGCCGTTGGCTTCTTTCAAGATATCCAACACTTGGGTGGCATTGGTACGCACTTGGTTAACCGCTTCGGCCGGTGTGGCAAAAGCAAGGTTGATGCTCAGCAGGCCGATGCCAAATGCGCTGAATAAGGCTGATTTTTTCATGGTTGGTTTTCCTATCGGATTTCTTGTCGATGAATCGAAACAACAACTACTCGGCGGCAGAGCCGCTGCCTGCGGTTTCCGAACCACCCGAGCTTTTCTCGGCAAAGCCGGTCATAAATTTGCCGATCAGGTTTTCCAGCACCATAGCCGATGCGGTTACGGTGATGGTGTCGCCTGCGGTAAGGTTTTCTGTCTCACCGCCCTGTTGCAGGCCGATATATTGTTCGCCCAAGAGGCCTGAGGTGAGAATCTGCGCCGACACATCGGTGCTGAACTGATAGCGGCTGTTTAAATCAAGGCTCACTTTGGCCTGGTAGCTTTTCGGGTCGAGCTGTATGCCGCCCACACGCCCCACCAACACGCCGGCCGCTTTCACGGGGGCATTCACTTTCAGGCCGCCGATGTCGGTGAAATCGGCATACACCGTATAGGTTTGGCCGGATCCCCCGCCTACTGCCGCGCCGCCTGCCACGCGGAAGGCCAAAAAGCCCACGGCAGCCGCCCCCAGCAAGACAAACAAACCGACCCAAAGTTCCAAAACACTCTTTTTCATGGCAGTTACCCGGTAAACATCAATGCAGTCAAAATAAAATCAATCGCCAGCACGGTGAGCGCCGACGACACCACCGTGCGGGTGCTCGCGCGCAGAATCCCTTCCGATGTGGGCACGCAGTGAAACCCTTGATGTACGGCAATCAGCGTAACGGCCACACCGAACACGGCCGATTTAATCAAACCGTTTACCACATCATATTGAATGGAAATATTGCTCTGCATCTGCGACCAGAAAATGCCGCTGTCCAACCCCAAATATTGCACACCAATCAAATAGGCGCCGTAAATACCCGCCACATTGAAAATCGAAGCCAGCAGCGGCATCGAGGCTAC
Organism: Neisseria musculi; assembly: GCF_014297595.2. Taxonomy (NCBI): domain Bacteria; kingdom Pseudomonadati; phylum Pseudomonadota; class Betaproteobacteria; order Neisseriales; family Neisseriaceae; genus Neisseria; species Neisseria musculi. Next base: position 1,929,925 of record NZ_CP060414.2, read on the forward strand.
GCCCGCCCAAAAACGCGGCACCACCACGCGGGCAACGGGGTTGACCGCCATCACATTCATCGCTTCGAGCTGTTCGGTGGTTTTCATCAGGCCGATTTCGCTGGTCATCGCGCCGCCCGCGCTGCTGGCAAACAGAATCGCCGCCAACACCGGGCCGAGCTCGCGCAGCAGGCTCGCCGCCACCATATAGCCCAGAATATCCGCCGATTTGAATTTGGAAAGCTGCGTATAGCCCTGCAAACCCAACACCATGCCCACAAACAGCCCCGACACCGCCACAATCAGCACCGAGAGCACGCCCGCAAAATACATCTGGCGCACGCTCAGCCGAAAGCGCAGCAAAGCCGTGCCCGATTTGGCGAGTATCTGCACAAAAAACAGACACACACTGCCGAGCGCGCGGATAAAGTTAAGGGTTTTCGCCCCTGTGGTTTGAATAAAATTCATGGTTTCTTCAATATGGGTGTTTTTTCAGACGACCAAACCCTCTGCCTGCATTATTCCGATATTCCAAATTATTCCAAATTGCTTTTTTCAGACGGCCGCTGCCGCAAGGCCGTCTGAAAGCACGGGTCAGCGACCCAGCAAATCCTGCTGCAAACCGGTGGCGGCCGGGTAGCGGAACGGCACGGGGCCGTTGGGCAGGCCTTCTACAAACTGCTTCACCCACGGCGAATCCTGCCGGCGCATGGCTTCGGGCGTGCCTGAAAACACGATTTCCCCATCGGCCAAAAAAACCACCTGGTTCACAATCGCCAGCGACTGCCCGACATCGTGCGTTACCATCACGCTGGTGGAGCGCAAGGCTTTGTTGATGCGGCTGATCAAATGCGCAATCACGCCCAGCGAAATCGGGTCGAGGCCGGTAAACGGCTCATCGTAAAGCATGATTTCCGGGTCGAGCGCGATGGTGCGCGCCAGTGCCACCCGCCTGGCCATACCGCCCGACAATGCAGACGGCATCAGTTTTTCCACGCCGCGCAGGCCGACTGCATTCAATTTCAACACCACCAAATCGCGGATAACCGCTTCGGGCAGGCGGGTGAGCTCGCGCATGGGAAACGCCACATTGTCAAACACCGTCAAATCGGTAAACAGCGCGCCGTGCTGAAACAGCACGCCCATGCGGCGGCGGTGTTCGTAAAGTTCGCCCGCCCCCATCTGCGCCAAATCGCGCCCCTCCACCAACACCTGCCCCTGCTGCGGGTGGAGCTGGCCGGTTATCAGGCGCATCAGCGTGGTTTTGCCGCTGCCCGAGCCGCCCATAATGGCCGCAAAATTACCCTGCTCGATGGTGAAGTTGATATTGTGAAGAATCGGGCGTTCGCCATAGGCAAACGCCACATTTTTCATTTCGATAAAAGGAGAAAGGCTCATGCAGGTGGAAGAGATTGAAATTTCGACATTTTAATTATTTACACAGCCGAGGGCAATTTTTCAGACGGCCTTTGCGTGCAAAAAATACACGAATGTATGTAAATTACTGAAATTATTCTACTTCACAGCCAACGAAAAACCCTGAAAAATACAACAGAACGGCCTAGACGGAAACTGTGGCCGTAATAATGTTACAAACAGCTTCCCCGAAATTTTGCAGCACAGCATCATCAGCCGTTTGCCCGGTTTCAGGCAGGTTTCAGGCCGAATGTTGCCGCTGCGGCATCGCAGGTTTACCGAACGGGCAACGGAATCCCGATGCCGTATCGCAGAAAGCGGGCAACGCTATGCACATTGTGAATCGGCTTCGGCCGGATTTTTAAGGATGCGCGAAATTTGCGCATGGGCGTTTACGGCAAGCAAGGCCGTCTGAAAAATGCTAAAAAATGCTTTTCAGACGGCCGTGTATATTTGAATCGGCTTAGGTATCAATCCGCACAAGGCGGGCACAGGGGTTGGCGGCAGCCCGCTGCCGGGCAGGTGCAGTTTGATGCGCCTGGAAGATTGGTTTTGCCAAATTGAAAATGCGCAGGGTTTGCGCATGGGCGTTTACGGCAGGCAAGGCCGTCTGAAAAATGCTAAAAAATGCTTTTCAGACGGCCATATATGTTGGAATCGGCTGAGATGTATCAATCCCACAAGGCGGGCGCAGGGGTTGGCGGCAGCCCGCTGCCGGGCGGATGCAGTTTGATGCGTTTGTCGGATCGGGGTTCGCTGCCCTGCCCTGCCGGAAAGGCACGCCGCTACAAACACGCCGTTTCGTTGGCCATTTGCTGTTCCCACGTTTCACGCCGGCGGATTAGGCGGGCTTCGCTGCCGTTTACCAGCACTTCGGCCGCTCTGTTGCGGGTGTTGTAGTTGCCGGCCATGCTGCTGCAATAGGCACCGGCATCGGCAACCAGCAGCAAATCGCCTGCTTCGCAGGCAAGCTCGCGCTCTTTGCCGAGAAAATCGCCGGTTTCGCAAATGGGGCCGACCACATCGGCAACAAACGGCTGCCGTTTTTTCTGCCCGACCACTTCGATGCGGTGGTAGGCATGGTAAAGCGCGGGGCGCATCAAATCGTTCATGGCGGCATCGACAATCACAAAGTTTTTTTCTTCGCCCTGTTTCACAAATTCAACCCGCGTCAGCAATGTGCCGGCGCGGCCGACCAGGCTGCGGCCGGGTTCGAGTACCAGCTTTTGGCGGCGGCCGGCCATCATGCGGGCAACGGATTGGGCATAGGCATTCAGATCGGGGGCATTTTCATCGCGGTAGACGATGCCGATGCCGCCGCCCAAGTCGATATGCTCCAACTCGATGCCTTCTGCGGCCAAGCGGTCGACCAGCAGCAGAATGCGTTCGCAGGCTTCGACAAGCGGGCTTAAATCGGTGAGCTGCGAACCGATGTGGCAGTCGATGCCGGTGATTTTCAGACGGCCCAACCCCGCAGCATAGCGGTAGGCAGCAGGGGCATCGGCGTAGGCAATGCCGAATTTGTTGGATTTCAGGCCGGTGGAAATATAGGGGTGGGTTTTGGCATCGACATCGGGGTTGATGCGCAGCGAAACGGGCGCGGTTTTGCCGATGCGTTCGGCCACGGCCTGAATGCGGTCAAGCTCGGGCAGACTTTCCACATTAAAACACAACACCCCCGCGTTTAAGGCGAACTCAATTTCGGCCTCGCTTTTGCCCACGCCCGAAAAAATCGTTTTGCCCGCATCGCCGCCTGCGGCCAGCACACGCGCCAATTCACCGCCGGAAACAATGTCGAAACCGCTGCCGAGCACGGCAAAATGTTTGAGTATGCTCAGATTGCCGTTGGCCTTCACGGCATAACACACCAGCGGGTTCAGGGTGGCAAAAGCATCGGTGTAGGCGCAGAAAGCACCGGTAAGTGCCGCTTGGCTGTACACATAAAGCGGCGTGCCGAATTCGCCGGCAAGGCGGCTGTAGGGGGTTTGTTCGCAATACAGGGTCATGGCTGTTTCGGGGAGTCGGCAGGTTTTTCAAAGGGCTGCCCGATGCCGGTTTGAATCACACCGAAGCGGGCATCATCGTTTTCTTTGGGCAGGTAGAGGTTGCCTTTAAAACCGCAGCTGCACAGCAGCAAAAAGGCGGGCAACAGCAGGATGGGTTTCATCATGAGTCTTCCGTAGGGTGCGTTAATGTGGCAAGATGCGGCATCTTAAACAAAAATATTCCGATACACAAAGCCATCATGACCGAAAGTGAATTTTTACAGCATTCCGATGCTTTATTTGCCCACATCGAAGACCGGCTGGACGAAGGCGGCTGGGATTTTGATTGCCGTTTGAACGGCAACGTGCTCACCATCGAAGCAGAAGGCGGCGCACAGATTATCATCAACCGCCACACGCCCAATCAGGAGCTGTGGATTGCCGCCAAAAGCGGCGGCTACCATTTTGCCGAAAACAACGGCCGCTGGCTCTCCGCCCGCGACGGCAGCGAATTTTTTGCCGTGCTCAATCAGGCATTAAGCGCTGCGGCGGGCGAAGAAGTGCGGGTGGAAGCGTTCGGTTAACGCCCGTTTTTGATTCTATGAAGGTTTGAGGCCGTCTGAAAACTTTTCAGACGGCCTCAAACATAAAAAATATAAAGAAAAATGAACCGACTCCGAATCATTGCCTACAGCTATTTGGAGCCGTTTGAATATTTTCGGCTGATAAAAAGGTGGGCGGCATAAAGCAAATCGGCAATATATGCCGTTGAAAGAATCAGCATCACAGTATATATGCCTTGTATATTTAACGGTTTGTATACCAAAAAATATGCAGCTGAAAAGCAAACCAGAATATATACCATTCTAATCGGGGGATTGTTTTGCATATCCGAGTTTCCGATTGAAGTAAATATTTTAGATAAAATCCGTTTTTATTTTTCTTTGTTTTTCCCAAACGCTTTTTGGTTAAAAGCCTTATTTAATAAGAAATTGACCGGCACAAAAATAAGTGTGGCAATAACGGTAAACTTAAGGGCTTCCCCAATTGTCGGATACATTAAAAAATAAGAGGACAACAACATAAATATAAAAAAGATACTTCCCGAAATCAATATAAATCTTCCAATATTCATAACAACTCCTATAATTATATCAATCAACCACATCGGCATAACAGATAGCTTAGATAAAACACACTAAGCTATCCTAATCTTGCTAATAATTAAGGATTGCCAAGCATCGCTGATTACTGCTGCGCCAAAACCGCCAACAAAACCACCAACCGCTCCCAAGCCTGCACCAACGGCAGTTGCCGTGCCTATTGCAGCAGCTCTGCCCCAATTGACCCTACCCCGATCCCAACCACCTGCAACCAAATCCAGTTCAGTCATGGTTAATTCCTGCATACCCATATTGTTCACGGTCAAAGCTGTCATAATAATACTCCTATCTTCTATAAAAAATTAATGAAACATAGATTTTCCGATAATAAATATCAAACAAATCTGGTTCGTATGAGTTCCATCGACTTAATTTTGTTTCGTTTAATTAAGTTTTTTTTGCAATAAAAATTTATAAAAAATTAACCATAAAATCATATTATTGATATAGGCTTGCAGAGTGATATATAAAATATGAATATATGGCATGATCCCACCATAAAACGGCATCTGAACCACCCGATATATGTTTTCCTAAAACACCGTCATGTATCAGTAGTTATTTTTCCTATATGCCGCCAAGATGTTAACGCTTTGTTTTTAATTTGATATTTTCCATAGTATTAACTTTTGAAAGTTTGTTGCTTTCCGCCGTTTATCCGATGAATGGGCTTTCCTGTTGAGGCCGTCTGAAAGTTTTCAGACGGCCTCAAACCATGCCGGATTAAATTTCCCAATAGGAAAAGATAAATCAACAAACGGCCTATTTATCAAACAAAATGGCAGGCTTATACTGACTGCCATTCCATGATACAGAGATACATAAAGGTTTTGCCATGAAACTGCCCGTTTTATTCCTCGGCCACAGCAGCCCGATGAACGCCATGCGCGACACGCCTTACAGCCGCAACTGGCGCAGGCTCGGCTCGGCATTACGGCAGCACTACCGCGGCAGAATCCGCGCCGTACTGGCCGTTTCCGCCCATTGGTGCACCGACGGCACCGCCGTAACCGCCATGCCCGACCCGCGCACCATCCACGATTTCGGCGGCTTTCCGCAGGAATTGTTCGCTATGCGCTATCCCGCGCCGGGCAGCCCCGGGCTGGCCGCCGAAATCCGCTCGCTACTGCGCGAACACGCCGTGACCGCCGATTTCGGCTGGGGCTTGGACCACGGCACTTGGAGCGTGTTGTGCCATCTGTTTCCCGAAGCCGATATTCCCGTGGTGCAGCTGAGCCTGAATGTGAATCTCGATGCACCTGCCCATTTCGCGCTTGCCCGCCGTTTGGCGCCGCTGCGCGAACAAGGCGTGCTGATTGCGGGCAGCGGCGACATCGTCCACAACCTGCGCCTGATGGACTGGCGCGCGCCCGACTCAACCGGCAACGCCTACGAATGGGCACAAAGCGCGCGCATTTTGGTGAACGGCTGGCTGGAAAACGGCAACACGCAGGCGCTCACCGATGAGGCAGCCTACCCGCCGGCGCTGCATCTGGCTGCGCCCACGCCCGAGCATTGGCGGCCGCTGCTGTATGCCGCCGGCGCCGCCGCTTCAGACGAACCGTTGCAGATTTTCAACGATGACATCATCGGCAAATCGCTGAGCATGACTTCGGTGGTGTTCGGACACGATGCGTTGTTTGAAGCGGCGTGAGGCATCATGATGCAGCGTAAAGGTTAGGAAGCCGATTCGGTTTTCCGCAAAATTTCAGGCCGTCTGAAACACCCGATCGCCGTCATACCCGGGCTTGTCCGAGTATCTGCCATTTTTTCGAAAACAATGAGATGACCCGGTCAAGCCCGAGCATGACGCAGGGGGCTAAAATCCGGCATAACCTGCAAAACTTCAGGCCGTCTGAAAACTGTTTTTCAGACGGCCTGAGTTCGTTCCAACCTTTATTCCACCACGATTTTTGGAAAACGGCTGCTGAAATCTCTGCCTTTGTCGGCCACTGCCAGCGCAATCTGCCAGGCGGCTTCGGTGTAGATTTCTGCAATCGCCGGCTGCGCCTGCTGCATGGCAAATGCCGTGCCATTGTCCATCGCCTCGCGCACGGGCAGGCTCAGCGGCAGTTGCCCCAGCAGCGGCACCCCCAGCTTGGCGGCCAGGTTTTTGCCGCCATCGCTGCCGAACACGGCTTCGGCATGGCCGCAATTGGAGCAGATGTGCACCGACATATTCTCTAACACACCGAAAATCGGGATATTCACTTTGTGAAACATATCCACCGCTTTGCGTGCATCGATTAAGGCGATATCTTGCGGAGTGGTCACCACCACCGAGCCGGTTACGGGGATTTTCTGCGACAGGGTAAGCTGGATATCGCCGGTGCCGGGCGGCAGGTCGATGAAGAGATAGTCCACACCGTTCCACTCGCTTTGGAACAGCAGCTGCTGCAACGCTTGGCTGAGCATGGGGCCGCGCCACACCACGGCCTGATCGGTATCGATCAGAAAGCCTATCGACATCACCTGTATGCCGCCTTCGGCCTCAACGGGAATCAATTTTTGGTCGGCCTGCGCAGGCTTGCCCCCGGCCACACCGAGCATGGTGGGCTGGCTGGGGCCGTAGAGATCGGCATCGAGCACGCCCACGCGCGCGCCCATGCGCGACATGGCGGCGGCCAAATTGGCGGCGGTGGTGGATTTGCCCACGCCGCCTTTGCCCGAAGCGATGGCGATGATGTTTTTTACCCCCTTGATGGTGGCCACGCCCGGCTGCACTTTATGCGTGCCGATCAGCACATCGATGCCCAAGTGAACCGGCGCGCCGCCGGCAAGCGGCGTTAAGGCCGTCTGAACGCGCTCGGCCAGCTCCTGCCTGATGTGGGCAACGGGAAAGCCAAACTGCAAACAGACATGCAGGCCGTCTGAACGCGCCTCTGCCTGCATCACGGCTTTGTCGCTGCCCAGCGTGCGGCTGCTGCGGGGGATTTCAACCGCATCCAATGCAGCCCTGATTTCTGAAATATTCATGTATGCACCCTTTTCGCGTATCAAGTTTGAGGCAACAAATAACAGGCCGCATTTTAGCAGAAGCCGGCACAACCGCGCCGCCCTTCAGACGGCCCCCTCTGCCTGCGCTTTCCTTTATAATCACAACCGCTTCACATCACAAAAGGATAGAAAATGACTAAAAAAGTAGGCAACAAAGTGGTGGTTGTCGGCACCGGCGCCGTGGGCATCAGCTACGCTTATTCGATGCTCAACCAAGGCCATTGCGATGATATGGTATTGATTGATCTCAACCGCAAGCGCGCCGAAGGCGAAGCGCGCGACCTGCGCCACGGCGTGCCCTATGCCCCCACCCCCACCCGCGTTTCAGTGGGCAGCTATGCCGACTGCTCCGATGCCGACATCGTCTGCATCTGCGCCGGCCTGCCGCAACGCCCGGGCGAAACCCGGCTCGATCTCATCGACAACAACCTCAAAGTGTTCCACAGCATCGTTACCGCCGTGATGGCCTCGGGCTTCAACGGCATTTTTTTGGTGGCCACCAACCCTGTGGACGTGCTCTCCTACGCCACCTGGAAATTTTCCGGCCTGCCCAAAGAGCGCGTTATCGGCTCCGGCACCATTCTCGACACCGCCCGTCTGCGCGTATGTTTGGGCAACGAATTCCAAGTTGCCCCCGTGAGCATCGATGCCATGATGATCGGCGAACACGGCGACAGCGTGATTGCCGCCTGGAGCACGGCCAACATCGCCGGCATGCCTCTGAAACAGATTCTCGAGCAGGAAGCAGACGGCAAAGCCCATATGGAAAAAATCTACCGCAACGTGCGCAACGCCGCCTATGAAATCATCGATGCCAAAGGCTCCACCAGCCACGGCATCGGCATGGGTTTAAGCCGTATTTCCAACGCTATTCTGCACAATCAGAGCGTGGTGCTCACCGTTTCGACCCTGCTCGAAGGCGAATTCGGCCAACACGGCGTATATATCGGCGTGCCCGCCGTGATCAACCGCCGTGGCGCGGTGCGCGTGATCAACAAACCGCTGGACGAAAGCGAATCGGCACTGTTTGCCGAGTCTGCCCGCCTGCTCAAAGGCTGCCAGCAGAAAGTGGACGAATTTCCGGCAGCCCGGGCCGTCTGAAAAAACGCAGGAAAACCATAAGGCCGTCTGAAATGCTTCTATCCCGTCATCCCGGCGCAGGCGGGAAGCCGGCTTTAAAACCATCAAGTATTTTATTTACAAAAAAACAACAAACAACCGGATTCCCGCCTGCACGGGGCAACACAGCAGACTTGCCGAGCCGACAGCGATGGCTGAATATTTCAGACGGCCTGAATAATTTTGCAAATAAATTTTGCAAAGGCTTCGGCCTTGTATATTTTACAAAGCGCAAAGCCTCACCGTCATCCCCCTGCCGGGGTTCGGGCGGGCTGTTTGGGCAGCCCGTTTTCCCGCCCCAGCAGCATGGCATCACCGTAGCTGAAAAAGCGGTATTGCTGCCGCACGGCATGGCAGTAAACGGCGCGGATGTGATCCATGCCCGAAAATGCGCCCACCAGCATCAGCAGGGTAGACTTGGGCAGGTGGAAGTTGGTAATCAGGCGGTCGGCCACACGGAAACGGTAGCCGGGGGTGATGAAAATATCGGTGTCGCCCTCTCCCGCTTTCAAACGGCCGGTTGCGCGTGCGGCCGATTCGAGCGCGCGCATCGAGGTGGTGCCCACCGCCCACACGCGGTTGCCGCGCTCTTTGGCGGCTTCAACGGCCGCCACGGTTTCGGGCGGCACGCTGAACCATTCGCTGTGCATTTTGTGTTCGGCGATGTTTTCCACCCGCACAGGCTGAAACGTGCCCGCGCCCACATGAAGCGTAACCTCGGCCGTGTGCACACCTTTACTGCGCAGGGTTTGCAGCAGCGCATCGGTAAAATGCAGGCCGGCGGTGGGAGCGGCCACCGCACCCTGATGTTTGGCATACACGGTTTGATAGCGTTCGCTGTCGCCATCATCGGCGGCACGGCCGATATAGGGCGGCAGCGGCAAATGGCCGCTTTGTTCGAGAACGTCATACACGCTCAGGCCGCTGTCGAAGCGCAGGCAAAACAGCCCGTCCGCCGAACGCGCTTCCATCACCGCACGGATGCCGCCGTCAAACATCAAAACGCCGCCCGCCTTGGGCGGCTTAGACGCGCGGATATGCGCCAGCGCGTGCCGGCGGCCGGTAACGCGCTCGATTAAAGCCTCGATTCTGCCGCCGCTTTCTTTGATGCCGAACAGCCGCGCCTTCATCACTTTGGTGTTGTTAAACACCAAAACATCGCCTGCCGCCGCATAATCGGGCAGCGCCGCAAACAGCGAATCCTCAAGCGGCCTGCCGGGCAGCGCGGCCAGCAGGCGGCTGCCGCCGCGCTCGGCGGGGGGGTGTTGGGCAATCAGGGTTTCAGGCAGCTCGAAATCGAAATCGGAAATACGCATGGCGGGCAAAAAACAAACTAACGGTTTGGGAAAACAGGATTGAAGGCAGGATTATAGTCTAATTCCATCCGCTTCCGATATCGGCCGGCGCACGCAGAGCGCGCGGCAAGGCAAGGGCAGCCGTGCCTGAACAAAGCAGGCGCAACCTGTTTTGTGCAGCCAGAAACCTGCCGGCAATCTTTGAATCAAAAAGGCCGTCTGAAAACCTGTTCAGACGGCCTGAATAGTCCGCATCAGCAATGCGCTTGCCCGCTGCCGCGTGTTCTGCACACAACCAGGGGAACAGCCTCGGTGCGGCACCGCAAAAGACGGAGCAGACTCTTCTGCATAATCAAGCAGACAAATAATTCTGCTGCGGCATTGCCGCCCCAAAAAGCAGCCCGACCGCTATACGTTTCAGCACCCGGGTGGAACAGCCGAAGCGGTGCTGCCCGAAATGCTGCGCTCCGGCAGGTTCAGGCCGTCTGAAAAAACGGCGGGGAAATGGCGCGGCATCGCAAAGTCGGTTGGGTTCTGATTGTTAGGGGCAGTCCGGATATCTGCCTTGATTGCGGTGAAGCCGCCCTGCCCCGCTGCGGCCTTGCCGCGCTATCCGGTTGTTTGCGGCTTGTTTGGGGTGAAAACAGTGAATCGACCGTTATCCGCCGGGCGGTTTATGCGCCCAAAAACCAGAATTTGGCCGCCCACGCCAGCGCGACCGCCCACACCATCGGCGGCACGTCTTTGGCGCGGCCGCACAAAAGTTTGATAACGGCGTAGCTGATAAAGCCCATGGCGATGCCGTCTGCAATCGAATAAGAAAACGGCATGAACACGATGGTTAAAAACGCGGGGGCGGCTTCGGTGATGTCGTTCCAGTCGATATCGGCGGCACTGCGCAGCATATGCACGCCCACATACAGCAGCGCGGGGGCGGTGGCAAATGCGGGCACGCTCTGCACCAGCGGCGAAAACCACAAACAGGCCAGCATTAACACACCCACGGTTACGGCGGTCAAACCCGTGCGCCCGCCTGCCGACACGCCCGCCGCGCTTTCAACATAGGGCGTGGTGGACGATGTGCCCAACGCCGCGCCCGCCACGATGGCGGTAGAATCGGCGAGCAGGGCTTTTTTCAGGCGCGGCAGTTTGCCGTTTACCAGCAGCCCGGCGCGGTGGGAAACGCCGACCAGCGTGCCGGTGCTGTCGAACAAGTCCACCAAGAAAAACACGAAAATCACGCTGATCATGCTGATGTTGAACAAACCGCTGAAATCCATCTGCATGAATGTAGGGGCAATGGCGGGAATTTGGCCGGCCACGCCTTTAAACTCGGTCAAACCCAGCGCGGCGGCAATGCCGGTTAAAGCCAAAATGGTGAGGATAATCGCGCCGCGTATGCGGAAATAATCCAACACAATCACCATTGCGAAGCCCAAAAAGGTGAGCAAAACCGGCCAGTTGGGCAGCTTTGCTCCGTTGTTTTCTACATAGAAATCGCCCATTTTCACCAGCGTGGCGGGGCTGTCGATAACAATGCCCGCACCTTTGAGGGCAATCAGGGCGAGAAACAGGCCGATGCCGGCGGCTATCGACATTTTCAGGCTCATCGGCAGCGCATTCACAATCGCTTCGCGCACTTTGAAAAAGCTGAATAAAATAAAGATGATGCCCGACACAAACACCGCGCCGAGCGCAACCTGCCACGACACGCCCATGCCTTTGACCACGGCAAAAGTGAAATAAGCGTTCAAGCCCATGCCGGGTGCCAGCGCAATCGGATAATTCGCCAGCAGCCCCATAACCAGGCAGCCGATGGCGGCGGAAATACAAGTGGCCACAAACACCGCGCCCATATCCATGCCGGTTTCCGACAGAATCAGCGGGTTGACAATCACGATGTAACACATCGCCAAAAAGGTGGTAAGGCCGGCCAGAAGCTCGGTGCGCACATCGGTGCCGTGTTTGTCGAGCTGAAACAGCCGCTCTAAAAGATGATGCTGCGGGTTGTTCATCAAAAACTTCCTTTAAGGTTGAAACCCCGCTGCGGCAGCGCACAAGCTGCACAATCGGGGCTGAAATAAAACAGCCGCATTATAGCGGATTTGCCCGCATATTTGACCCGATGGGGCGTGCTGCGGCCGGCAACAATGGTTCCGTTGTTTTGAGTATGCCGGAAAGCGGCACGGCACGGCCGTGCTTTCGGGCATCCCGGCAATATTTGAACATGCCCAAACGGGTATTCGGGCAAAAACAAAACGCAAACAACACCGGGGTTCCAACACTTTCAGGCCGTCTGAAAATGTTTCAGACGGCCTTGGGCATTAGTAGGGAAAAATCCAATCGGTATTGCGCTTCATTGCATTTGGGTCATCGAATTTGATACCCCATACCGCAGTGGCGCAGCAGCTTGGAAGCGGTCAAACAGCCAACCGCCCGACAGGCAGTTTGCAGCGACTGTCTGAAAAACAGGCATAGCGTGTTCCCGCATTCAGAAAATAGGTGGCGCGGCATCTTTCAGACGGCTGCTGTTTCACTTGCCGTATAGCGCGGCCTGAATGCAATCGTGAAACGGCTGCACTTTCGCTGCAACGCCACAGGTTTTGCTCCGCCAACGCCCGTCAACACGGGCAGACAGCCCGCAAGGCCGTCTGAAAATACCCCTGCCCCCGCAAATCTGCCCTGCTCGTGTGAAAATCCGAGTGAAACTACCAAATCAATCAGATGCAAAGTGCTTGGATTGCGTTTGCGCAGAAGCGGTGGGGCGATAACGGCATTTCTGATATTTTTTGGATGGTACAAAAGCAGATATTGGGAAAGGCTGAAAAAGTTTTCAGACGGCCTGAAAGTGTTGGAAAAGAGGGAGGTTTCACAATACAGCCCGCCCACTGAATAAGTTTCAAGAAAGTGCAGCCGCTTCACGGCGGCAACCGTTTTTGCCTGCACATAAGGCCGCAAACTCCCCCATCGCGGCCTGCCCGAGTTTTCGATGTATAAAAAACACCGGCTGCTTTTGCAACCGGTGTTCCGGCAGACCTTACGGCCTGCAATGCTGCGGCTTATTCGGCTTCTTTCACCTGCTCGGCCACTTCGGCTTCGTGATGCGCCTGCCATACCTGGCGGCGGGTGCGGTGGTAGGTCAACCCCGTGCCAGCAGGAATCAGACGGCCGACAATCACGTTTTCTTTCAGACCGCGCAGTTCGTCCTGCTTGCCCATAATGGCTGCTTCGGTGAGCACACGGGTGGTTTCTTGGAACGATGCGGCCGAAATGAAGCTGTCGGTTGAAAGCGAGGCTTTGGTAATGCCCAACAACACGTTATCATAGCGTGCAAGCTCTTTGCCCTCGGCTGCCGCTTTTTCGTTGGCCAGGGTAACATCGCTGCGCTCTACCTGCTCGCCGGTGATGAAGCCTGTTTCACCGCCGTCTGCGATATTCACGCGGCGCAGCATCTGGCGGATAATCACCTCGATGTGTTTGTCGGAAATCTTCACGCCCTGCAGACGGTAAACTTCCTGAACCTCCTGCACGATGTAGCGCGCCAATGCTTCAATGCCTTGCAGGCGCAGAATGTCGTGCGGATCGACTGCGCCGTCCACGATGGTTTCGCCGCGGTTTACCACTTGCCCATCGTGCACCAGAATCTGTTTCTCTTTGGAAATCAGAGTTTCGTAAGCCACACCGTCAACATCGGTGATAATCAGGCGCTGTTTGCCTTTGGTTTCTTTGCCAAACGACACGGTGCCGGTTACTTCGGCCAGCATGCCGGCATCTTTGGGTACGCGGGCTTCAAACAGCTCGGCCACACGCGGCAGACCGCCGGTGATGTCGCGGGTTTTGGAAGAAGCCTGCGGAATGCGCGCCAGCACATCGCCCTTGCCGATTTCCTGCCCTTCGCGCACGGTAATCACGGCACCGACTGGGAAAGCCATGGAAACAGCGGTGCTGGTTCCGGGAATGCACACTTCTTCGCCGTTTTCGTTGAGCAGTTTCACGGTGGGGCGCAGCAGTTTGGATGCGGAGGCCGAACGGCGTTTGCCGTCAATCACCACCAGTGTGGACAAACCGGTTACATCATCGGTTTGTTTGGCAACGGTTACGCCCTCTTCCACATTCTCGAATTTCACCAAACCGGCGTGTTCGGTAATCATCGGGCGGGTGTGCGGATCCCAGGTTGCCAGCGTTTGACCGGCTTTCACCGATGCACCGTCCTGCACCAGCAAAATGGCACCGTATGGCACTTTGTGGCGTTCGCGCTCACGGCCGATTTCGTCATGAATCACCACTTCGCAGGAGCGGCCGATAACCACCAGCTCGCCTTTGTTGTTGGCAACATAACGCATCTGGCTGCTGAAACGGGCGGTGCCGTTGGATTTGGCTTCCACTTGACTGGCGGCGGCGGCACGCGATGCGGCACCGCCGATGTGGAAGGTGCGCATGGTCAGCTGGGTACCCGGCTCGCCGATGGATTGGGCGGCAATCACGCCGACAGCTTCGCCGGTATTGACCAGTTTGCCGCGCGCCAAATCGCGCCCGTAGCAGTGGGCGCACAGGCCGTAGCGGGTTTTACAGGTAATCGGGGTGCGTACTTTCACTTCATCGATGCCGGACTGGTCGATTAAATCGACTAACTGCTCGTTCAGCAGTGTGCCGGCTTCCACCAGCGTTGCGCCGGAAGAGTCCACCACATCGGCAGCGGTTACCCGGCCGAGAATACGGTCGCGCAGCGGCTCGATAACATCACCGCCCTGCACCACGGCTTTCATCACAAAGCCGTCTGAAGTGCCGCAATCGTCTTCCACTACAACCAAATCTTGGGTTACGTCCACCAAACGGCGGGTCAGATAACCGGAGTTGGCGGTTTTCAAGGCGGTGTCGGCCAAACCTTTACGCGCGCCGTGGGTGGCGATAAAGTATTGCAATACCGTCAAACCTTCACGGAAATTGGAAGTGATCGGCGTTTCGATAATCGAACCGTCCGGCTTCGCCATCAGGCCGCGCATACCGGAAAGCTGTTTGATTTGCGCTGCCGAGCCGCGGGCACCCGAGTCGGCCATCATATAGATGGAGTTGAACGACTCCTGATCCACTTCGTTGCCTTCGCGGTCGATCACTTTTTGTTTGGAAAGATTGTCCATCATGGCTTTGGCGATTTTGTCGCCGGCACGCCCCCAGATATCGACCACTTTGTTGTAGCGCTCGCCGTTGGTAACCAAACCTTGGCGGTATTGGTTTTCGATTTCCTTCACTTCGCCTTGCGCTTCGGCCAACAGGGCGGCTTTTTCTTTCGGGATTTCCATGTCGTCCACGCAAATCGAGATGCCGCCTTTGGCCGCATAGGCAAAGCCGGTGTACATCAGGTGGTCGGCAAAAATCACGGTATCGCGCAGGCCGCACAGGCGGAACGAGGCGTTAATCAGCTTGGAAATCTCTTTCTTTTTAAGCGTTTTATTAATATATTCAAACGGCAGCCCTTTGGGCAGGATTTCACTCAGCAACGCACGGCCGACAGTAGTTTCGTAGCGTTTCAACACCGGCTCCTGCCCGCCTTGCCCATTGCGCTCCCACTCGCGCAGACGCACGGTGATTTTGGTGCCCAGTTCCACTTGATTGGTGTGGTAGGCGCGGTGCACCTCCCTCACATCGGCAAACAGGCTGCCTTCGCCCTTGCCGTTGATGCGGTCGCGGGTCATATAATACAGGCCCAATACGATGTCTTGCGAAGGCACAATAATCGGCTCTCCGTTGGCGGGCGACAACACATTGTTGGAAGCCAGCATCAATGTGCGCGCTTCCATTTGCGCCTCAAGACTCAATGGAACGTGAACGGCCATTTGGTCGCCGTCGAAGTCGGCGTTAAACGCGGCACATACCAAGGGGTGCAGCTGAATGGCCTTGCCTTCGATCAGAATCGGTTCAAACGCCTGAATGCCCAAGCGGTGCAGTGTCGGCGCGCGGTTGAGCATAATCGGGTGCTCTCGGATAACCTCTTCCAAGATATCCCAAACTTCAGGCACTTCCTGTTCCACCAGTTTTTTGGCGGCTTTCACGGTTGATGCCTGACCCTGCTTTTCCAGCTTGTGGAAAATAAACGGTTTAAACAGCTCCAATGCCATTTTTTTAGGCAGACCGCATTGGTGCAGGCGCAGATAAGGGCCTACTGTAATCACGGAACGGCCTGAATAATCAACCCGTTTACCCAGCAGGTTTTGACGGAAACGGCCGCCCTTGCCTTTAATCATGTCGGCCAGCGATTTAAGCGGGCGCTTGTTGGCGCCGGTCATGGCCTTGCCGCGGCGGCCGTTGTCGAGCAACGAATCCACAGCTTCTTGCAGCATACGTTTTTCGTTGCGCACGATAATGTCGGGAGCGTGCAACTCCAGCAGGCGTTTCAGGCGGTTGTTGCGGTTGATGACGCGGCGGTATAAATCATTCAGATCGGAAGTGGCGAAGCGCCCGCCGTCAAGCGGCACCAGCGGGCGCAAATCCGGCGGCAACACCGGCAGCACGTCCATAATCATCCATTCGAGCTTCATGCCGCTGCGCTGGAAAGCTTCCAGCACTTTCAGGCGTTTGGCAATTTTTTTGATTTTGGTGTCGGAGCCGGTAGATTCCAACTCTTGGCGCAGAATTTCTACTTCTGAAGCAATATTGAGCATACGCAGCAGCTCGCGGATACCTTCGGCACCCATTTTGGCATCGAAATCATCGCCGTATTCTTCGAGCTTGGCATAGTAGTCGTCTTCGGTCAGCAGCTGACCGCGTTGCAGCGGGGTCATGCCGGGTTCGGTTACCACATAGGCTTCAAAATACAGCACGCGCTCGATATCGCGCAGGGTCATGTCCAACACCATGCCCAAACGCGAGGGCAGCGATTTCAAAAACCAGATGTGCGCAACGGGCGCAGCCAGTTCGATGTGGCCCATGCGTTCGCGGCGCACTTTGGAAAGGGTAACTTCCACGCCGCATTTTTCGCAGGTTACGCCTTTGAATTTCAGGCGTTTGTATTTGCCGCACAAGCATTCGTAATCTTTTACCGGGCCGAAGATTTTGGCGCAGAACAAACCATCGCGCTCGGGCTTGAAGGTACGGTAGTTGATGGTTTCGGGTTTTTTCACTTCGCCGTAAGACCACGAGCGGATGGTTTCGGGTGAGGCAATACCGATTTTGATGGCATCAAATTCTTCTTCTATGCCGGCAGATTGCAACGGATTGAACAGGTTCATTAAATTCATTTTGGCTCCTTAGAAGGAAGTATTGTTGGCAGCAATGCGGATATTCGGTTCAGGTTGCATGGCAGGGCTTTTCAGACGGCCTGATATTGCCCGCGCGGTTTTATGCCGTTTTACAGACACCGCCGTCAGCTTGCCGGCTCTTGCCGGCGCAGCCCCTATGCCTTTTTCAGACGGCCCGGAACACACAGGCCGTCTGAAAACCTGTTGGTCAATAACGTTCCAAATCGATATCCAAGCCCAGCGAGCGGATTTCTTTAACCAATACGTTGAACGATTCAGGCATACCGGCATCGATTTTATGCTCGCCTTTCACAATATTTTCATACATTTTGGTGCGGCCTGTTACATCATCGGACTTCACGGTCAGCATCTCTTGCAAGGTATAGGCTGCGCCGTAGGCCTCAAGCGCCCATACCTCCATCTCACCGAAACGCTGGCCGCCGAACTGCGCCTTGCCGCCCAGCGGCTGTTGGGTAACCAGGCTGTAGGGGCCGGTTGAGCGGGCGTGCATTTTTTCGTCTACCAAGTGGTGCAGTTTCAGGTAGTGCATCACACCCACCGTTACTTTGCGGTCGAACGCTTCGCCGGAACGGCCGTCATACAGGGTAATCTGGGTTTTGCTGTCGTTGAAGCCGAGTTTCTGCACTTCTGCATCACTATCCGGATAGGCCAAATCCAACATACTGTAGATTTCGTTTTCTTTGGCACCGTCAAACACCGGCGAAGCAAAAGTGGCGCCGTGCTTCAAATTGGCGGCCAACTCTAGAATTTCATCATCGCTCAACTCATCGAGGTTTTCCCGCTTGCCGCTGCCGTTATACAGCTGGTTTAAGAAGGCGCGGATTTCGCCCGTTTTGCGCTGTTCGGCCAGCATACGCTCGATACGCTCGCCGATGCCTTTTGCCGCCCAGCCCAAATGCACTTCGAGAATCTGGCCAATATTCATACGGCTGGGTACGCCCAACGGATTCAACACGATGTCCACAGGACGACCGTCTGCCATGTAGGGCATATCTTCCACAGGCAGAATGCGCGATACCACGCCTTTGTTGCCGTGACGGCCTGCCATTTTGTCGCCTGCCTGCAGGCGGCGTTTGATGGCGATAAACACTTTCACCATTTTTTGCACGCCGGGCTGCAATTCATCGCCCTGGGTCAGCTTTTTCTTTTTAATCTCATACAGTTCTTCGGCTTCTTCGCGTTTTTGCTGCAGGCTGACTTTAATCAGCTCGAGCTGTTTGGCCAGCGGTTCATCGCTCAAACGGATATCAAACCAATCATGCTTGCTCGGCAACGAAGCCAGATATTCGGCAGTAATTTTGCTGCCTTTGGCCAACTTCAGCGGGCCGCCGTTGGCTTTCTGTCCGACTATCATGCGCTCGATACGGCTGAAAGCATCGTTGTCGAAAATACGCAGCTGGTCGCTCAGATCCTGGCGGTAGCGTTTGAGCTCGGCATCGATAATCGATTGGGCGCGTTTGTCGCGCTGGATGCCTTCGCGGGTAAACACCTGCACATCAATCACCGTGCCGCTCATACCGGTGGGCATACGCAGCGAAGTGTCTTTCACATCGGAAGCTTTTTCACCGAAAATGGCACGCAGCAGTTTTTCTTCGGGAGTAAGCTGGGTTTCGCCTTTGGGGGTAACTTTACCTACCAGCACATCGCCGGCCTCTACTTCGGCACCGATATACACAATACCCGATTCGTCCAAACGGTTTTGCATCCGCTCCGACAGGTTGGGAATATCGCGGGTAATGTCTTCCGCACCCAATTTGGTATCCCGCGCCACCACATTCAATTCTTCGATGTGGATGGAGGTGTAGCGGTCATCCGCAGCGACTTTTTCTGAAATCAGAATCGAATCTTCATAGTTGTAACCGTTCCACGGCATGAAGGCGATGGTCATATTTTGACCCAAAGCCAGCTCGCCCAAATCGGTGGATGCTCCATCGGCCACCACATCACCGCGCTGCAATACATCGCCCGCTTTCACCACCGGGCGTTGGTTGATATTGGTCGATTGGTTGGAGCGGGTGAATTTCACCAGGTTGTAAATATCCACCCCCACTTCGCCCGCCGTGGCTTCATCATCGTGTACGCGCACGACAATACGGTTGGCATCCACATACTCCACCACGCCGCCCCTGCGGGCCACAATGGCGGTGGCGGAATCGACAGCCACCGAACGCTCGATACCGGTGCCGACCATCGGTTTTTCAGGACGCAGGCACGGCACTGCCTGACGCTGCATATTCGCCCCCATCAAGGCGCGGTTGGCATCGTCGTGTTCCAGAAACGGAATCAGCGAAGCAGCCACAGAGACCACTTGGCCGGTCGCCACATCCATATATTGCACACGGTCGGCAGTGGCCATAATGGTTTCGCCTTTTTCACGGCAGGTAATCAAATCACCGGTCAAACGGCCGTCTGAATCCAATTCGGCATTGGCCTGCGCAATCACATAACGCCCCTCTTCAATGGCCGACAAGTAATCGATTTCATTTGTAACCCTGCCTTCCACCACCCGGCGGTAAGGGGTTTCCAAGAAGCCGTATTCGTTAGTGCGGGCAAATACCGACAGCGAATTGATCAAGCCGATGTTCGGCCCTTCGGGCGTTTCAATCGGACACACGCGCCCGTAGTGGGTCGGGTGTACATCGCGCACCTCAAAGCCTGCGCGCTCGCGGGTTAAGCCGCCCGGACCGAGCGCCGATACACGGCGTTTGTGGGTGATTTCCGAAAGAGGGTTGGTTTGATCCATAAACTGGCTCAGTTGGCTGGAGCCGAAAAACTCTTTAATCGCTGCAGAAACGGGTTTGGCATTAATCAAATCGTGCGGCATCAAGTTTTCTGATTCCGCTTGGTTCAAACGCTCTTTCACTGCACGCTCCACACGCGCCAAGCCGCTGCGGAACTGGTTTTCAGTCAATTCGCCGACCGAGCGCACGCGGCGGTTGCCCAAGTGGTCGATATCGTCCACTTCGCCGTGACCGTTGCGCAACTCTACCAAAGTGGCGATAGAAGCCACAATGTCTTCCACACTCAGCACATAGCCGCCCTTTTCGGCCGCTCCGGTAAAAGTTTGGTTCAACAGGCGGCCATACCATGATTCGGCCTGCGCTTCGCCCAACTTCTGCTCGTAAGTACGGGTGTTGAACTTCATACGGCCCACACGCGACAAATCGTAACTGTCTTCACTAAAAAACAGCCGGTTAAACAGCAATTCTACGGCCTCTTCGGTAGGCGGTTCGCCCGGGCGCATCATACGGTAAATCGCCACGCGCGCCGCCTGCTGGTCGGCGGTTTCGTCAGCACGCAAAGTATTGGAAATGTAACCGCCCTGCCCCAACTCATTAATATACAGGGTTTCAATTTTCTCAATAGCGTGAATATCGAATTTTGCCAGCAGTTCTTCGGTGATTTCGTCATTGGCAACTGCCAGCACTTCACCTGTGTCGGGTACGATTAAATCGGCAGCCAACACTCTGCCCAACAGGCTTTCCTGATCCACATCCAAACGGGTAAGACCCGCATTACCTATATCGCGGATATTTTTCGCAGTAATGCGTTTTCCCTTGACAACCAATACGTTGCCTTCTTTATCGACAATATCGAATTTGGCAGTTTCCCCTTTCAGACGGCCTGCAATCAAATCTGTTTGTACGCCGTTTTTAGACAAGTAAAATGTTTCTTTATCGTAGAAAGTATCGAGAATCTGCTCGTTATTGTAGCCTAAGGCTTTGAGCAGAATCGTTACCGGCATCTTGCGGCGGCGGTCAATACGGAAATACAGTAAATCTTTCGGATCAAACTCGAAATCCAACCAAGAGCCGCGGTAGGGAATGATACGGGCAGAAAAAAGCAATTTGCCGGAAGAATGGGTTTTGCCGCGGTCGTGCTCGAAAAACACCCCCGGAGAGCGGTGAAGCTGCGACACGATCACACGCTCGGTACCGTTAATCACAAACGAACCGCTGGGTGTCATCAGCGGGATTTCCCCCATATACACCTCGTTTTCACGCACTTCTTTTACTGTGGGCTTGGAAGCTTCTTTGTCTAAAATCACCAGACGGATTCGCGCACGCAACGGGGCTGCATAAGTGATACCGCGCAATTGGCACTCAGGAATATCGAACAACGGTTCACCCAAGGTGTAATGCACAAATTCCAAACGTGCGTAACCGTTGTGGCTAACAATCGGAAAAATTGAATTAAAGGCCGCCTGGAGACCTTCTTCGCTACGTTTGTCAAAAGGCTTGTCCAGCTGCAAAAATTTAGAATAAGAGTCCAGCTGGGTAGCCAACAAAAACGGCACCTCCAACACGTTAGCCCGTTTGGCAAAACTCTTACGGATGCGTTTTTTCTCAGTAAAAGAATAACTCATAAAAAACTCCAGGATAGGGAGGGCTTTTAAAAATTAAGAGATTGAAGCTGCCTTAAGCCTGACAGCGATTAGGAATCCGACTGGCGATGCCGTCATCGATTGTCTGCAAACTTCGCCATACTTCAAATATTTACATTTATTTTCAATAAATACAGAAAGAAATTGTCAATAAGTGTAAATATTCCGTTTTTTATCAATAAAAAGCAAAACAAGGCTGGCAGAGCCTGCCAGCCTTTATTCACCACAACGGATTATTTAATTTCAACTTTTGCACCGGCTTCTTCCAGCTGTTTCTGGATATCTTCAGCTTCAGCTTTAGAAACCCCCTCTTTAACAGCTTTGGGAGCACCGTCAACCATATCTTTAGCTTCTTTCAAGCCCAAGCCTGTAATGGCACGAACCACCTTAATCACGCCTACTTTCTGGTCACCGGCAGCAGCCAAGATAACGTCAAACTCAGTTTTCTCTTCAGCGGCGGCACCTGTAGCGGCACCGGCAGGGCCTGCAACAGCAACAGCAGCGGCAGACACACCGAATTTTTCTTCAAAAGCTTTAACCAAGTCGTTCAATTCCATAACAGTTAAAGAACCAACAGCTTCCAAAATGTCTTCTTTAGTAATAGCCATGCTATTCAAACTCCAAATTTATATTAAAAACTTTAATCGAAACAAAATACTTAAGCAGCTTCTTCAGCAACTTTTTTCTCAGCCAGAGCAGCCAAAGCGCGGGCAAAGCCTGAAACAGGTGCCTGCATAACGAACAGCAGTTTGGACAACAGCTCTTCACGGCTTGGAATGGATGCTAACTCGCTTACTTCGGCAGCATTCAATACATTGCCATTGTAAGACCCGGCTTTGATAATGATTTTGTCGTCTTTTTTCGCGAACTGATGCAGCACTTTTGCAGCGGCTACAGCATCTTCAGAAGCGGCGTAAACCAACGGACCTGTCATTTGGTCTGCCAAACCTGCAAATGAAGTACCTTCTACTGCGCGACGGGCCAATGTATTTTTCAGAACGCGCAAATACACGCCTTCTTTACGAGCATTGGCACGAAGCTCTGTCATGCTGGCAACACTGATACCGCGATACTCGGCAACCACCAAAGTTTGTGCATGAGCAATCGCAGCACTAATCTCTTCAACGGCCACCTTCTTGGTTTCAATATTGAGACTCAAGGTCTACCTCCCACTGTTAAACAAAGAAATACCAAAGTATTTCACCAGCGCGGCAACCTAAAAAGACATTTTACAAGAAATACTTGATTATTCGATTCAGGACTACCGTCTGCGTAGGGCAGTTATGATTAAATCTTGCGATCCCTACGGTCTTGGACATCTACTTAAAAAATTAAGTAGCCCACCCATTCAGACGGCCTATTCGGCACATCTCAATAGACCATCTGAAATTTTTTTAACTGCTTATGCTTGAAGTATCAACACGCACCCCCAGCCCCATAGTGCTGGATACAGCCACTTTGCGCAAATATTGCCCCTTCGCGGCGGCAGGCTTGGCTTTTATGATAGCATCTAACAAAGCATCGAAATTCTCTCGCAAATCAGCCTTAGCAAAAGAAGCTCGACCAATAGTAGCATGCACAATACCAGCCTTATCGGTACGATATTGCACCTGGCCTGCTTTGGCATTTTTTACCGCTTCGGAAACATTCGGGGTTACCGTGCCAACTTTAGGGTTCGGCATTAAACCGCGCGGGCCTAAAATTGTACCCAACTGGCCGACAATACGCATAGCATCAGGAGAGGCAATCACCACATCGAAATTTAGATTGCCTTTCTTCACTTCCTCAGCCAAATCTTCGAAACCCACCACATCCGCACCAGCCACTTTAGCTGCTTCGGCATTCGCACCTTGGGCAAACACAGCAACACGTGTTACCTTTCCAGTACCCTTAGGCAATACAACCGAGCCACGGATAACTTGATCCGACTTACGGGGATCCACACCCAAATTGAACGAAACATCAACAGACTCATCGAATTTTGCAGTTGCCGCCTCTTTTACCAAAGCAATTGCTTCATCAATCGCATACAGTTTGTTAGCTTCCACCGAGGCCTGCAATGTTTTCAAACGTTTAGAAATTTTAGCCATCACACACCCTCCACATCCAAACCCATAGAGCGGGCTGAGCCAGCAATCGTACGAACCGCAGCATCCAAATCGGCTGCAGTTAGATCAGGCTCTTTAGTTTTTGCAATTTCTTCCAGCTGGGTGCGGGTTACTTTACCCACTTTGTTGGTTAGCGGATTCGAGCTGCCTTTTTGCAAACCGGCTGCTTTTTTCAGCAAAATGGTAGCAGGCGGGGTTTTCATTACAAAAGTGAATGATTTGTCCGCAAATGCAGTAATCACCACAGGAATCGGCAAGCCCGGCTCCATGGATTGAGTAGCAGCATTAAATGCCTTACAAAATTCCATGATATTCAACCCCCGCTGACCCAAAGCCGGCCCCACGGGAGGAGAAGGATTTGCCTTGCCTGCAGGAATCTGCAGCTTGATGTAGCCAATGATTTTCTTTGCCACTTTACATAGCTCCTAATTAAGCGGGTATAACGCGAAAACTTCGCTCCCCAAAAATAGACCCGATATTATACTTTACACAAAACATAATATCAATTTATTTCTATTTGCTGCCAATTACTGAATTTTTTCCACTTGATTAAACTCAAGCTCAACAGGCGTTTCGCGACCGAAAATCTGTACCGAAACGCGCAGCTTATTGCGCTCATAATTGACTTCTTCAACAATCCCGTTAAAGTCGGCAAACGGACCGTCGTTCACACGCACCTGCTGACCGACCTCAAACTCGACCTTAGGCTTAGGTTTTTCAACCCCTGTCTGAACCTGTTGCAAAATTGCATCAACTTCTTTTTGAGAAATCGGCATCGGGCGATTGGCGGTTCCACCGATAAAACCAGAAACCCTGGGAGTGCTTTTTACCAAATGCCAAGAATCATCGGTCATCTCCATTTCAATCAACACATAACCAGGAAAAAACTTGCGTTCACTAATAGTTTTTCGGCCATTTTTAATATCTACCACCTCTTCGACAGGCACCAAAATCTGTCCAAAGCAATCACTCATATTTTCACGCGCAATACGCTCTTTTAAAGTTTTCTGCACGTTTTTTTCAAAACCGGAATAAGCCTGCACAACATACCAACGTTTAGACATTTTTATCCCCTCTTTAACAACAAATCAAAAAACAGCCATGAAATCAAACTGTCTACCGCATAGATAAACAACGACAACACCGCAACAAAGACCACAACAAAAAAAGTCATCCGAACAGCATCTTGACGGGATGGCCAAACAACTTTTTTAAATTCAACAACAGAGTCGCGAACATAAACCACCAAACGACGGCCAAAATCGCACCAATAAAATATAATCAACAAACCCACAATCACGCCGACTACAGGAAATAATGCCCGCACATATATTGATAGGTTTTGTACGTTATAGAAAGCCCACAATCCTGCCACAACCAGTGCAACCGCAATCGCTAACTTGAAAACGTCACCCCCCTTGGGACCAGAGCCATAACTACGCTCAGAGAACTTAGTTTCCGTCCGCACAAGCCGACCGGGCTTTTTTTCCTTATCCTGCGGTATATTTTCAGCCATCTTTTTTCCAATATGCAATGAAAGACTTCAATGCAGCCTAGCTACATTAAAAAAATAATTTAAATGAAGTAATAAAACTTAGCTACCTGAAATTATAAGGAATAAAATAATAATTGCTTGAAACGGTAAAAAATTAACCGGCACAAAGGCCGGTTAATTTTTTATTGGCAGGCCAGGAGGGTCTCGAACCCCCAACCCTCGGTTTTGGAGACCGATACTCTACCAATTGAGCTACTGGCCTCTAAAATAATCAAGCGATGATGGAAGATACCACACCGGCACCCACAGTACGGCCGCCCTCGCGAATCGCAAAGCGCAAACCGTCTTCCATTGCAATCGGCGCAATCAATTCTACCGTGATGGTTACGTTTTCACCCGGCATAACCATTTCCACACCCTCTTCCAAAGTTACCGCGCCGGTAACATCGGTGGTGCGGAAGTAGAACTGCGGACGGTAGTTGGCGAAGAACGGAGTATGGCGGCCGCCCTCTTCTTTGCTCAACACATACACTTCGGCTTTGAACTTGGTGTGCGGGGTAATCGAGCCGGGCTTGGCCAATACTTGACCGCGCTCCACTTCTTCACGCTTGGTGCCCCGCAGCAAAACACCCACGTTGTCGCCTGCCTGACCCTGATCCAGCAGCTTGCGGAACATTTCCACGCCGGTACAGGTGGTTTTTTGGGTGGCTTTCAGGCCTACGATTTCGATTTCATCGCCTACGTTGATGATACCGCGCTCCACACGGCCGGTTACCACAGTGCCGCGGCCGGAGATGGAGAATACGTCTTCAATCGGCAGCAGGAAAGGTTTGTCTACGGCACGCTCGGGTGTGGGGATGTAGCTGTCCAAAGCGGCGGCCAGTTCGAAGATTTTTTCTTTGTAGCCGGCATCGCCTTCCAAGGCGCGCAGGGCGGAACCTTGCACGATCGGGCAGTCGTCGCCGGGGAAGTCGTAGCTTGACAGCAGGTCGCGGATTTCCATCTCAACCAGCTCCAGCAGCTCGGCATCGTCAACCATGTCGCATTTGTTCATGAATACGATGATGTAGGGCACACCCACTTGGCGGGCCAGCAGGATGTGTTCTCGGGTTTGCGGCATGGGGCCGTCTGCAGCGGACACCACCAAAATCGCGCCGTCCATTTGGGCGGCACCGGTAATCATGTTTTTAACGTAGTCGGCGTGGCCCGGGCAGTCTACGTGGGCGTAGTGGCGGCCTTCGGTTTCGTATTCCACGTGCGAGGTATTGATGGTGATGCCGCGGGCTTTTTCTTCCGGGGCATTGTCGATTTGGTCGTAGCCTTTAGCCTGACCGCCGAATTTTTCTGCCAAAATGGTGGTCAGTGCGGCAGTCAAAGTGGTTTTACCATGGTCAACGTGACCGATGGTGCCAACGTTTACGTGCGGCTTGCTCCGCTCGAATTTCTCTTTAGCCATGGCAATTTCCTATTCCTAAAGATTTAAGTCCGGGTAAATAAATGAATTGGTGCCCATGGGCAGAATTGAACTGCCGACCTCTCCCTTACCAAGGGAGTGCTCTACCCCTGAGCTACATGGGCTGATTTTTTTTGGAGCGGGTGAAGGGAATCGAACCCTCACCGTAAGCTTGGAAGGCTTCTGCTCTACCATTGAGCTACACCCGCTTACTCTGTTTCTCTGCTCCAAGTTTGATTGGATTTTTTGGTGGAGGGAGAAGGATTCGAACCTTCGAAGCTTACGCAACAGATTTACAGTCTGCCCCCTTTGACCGCTCGGGAATCCCTCCAAAAAGAGAGATGCAATATTAGAGACTTCCCGCAACCCAGTCAAGATGATTTTTGCTTTTTTTTATTGATCAATCTTAATATGGTAATTTTAAATAAATTTATTTTATTCAGACGGCCTCTGAACGGCTTATCTCTCTGCAACAATACGTTCGTATTTTGCCTGCAGTTGCTCTTGGCTTTCGGGATTTTCTTCATCAATCAGAATGCAGTCTACCGGACATACCTGCTGACACTGGGGCTCATCGTAGTGTCCGACACATTGTGTGCACAGGTTGGGGTTGATTTCATAGATCTCCTCCCCTTGTGAGATGGCATCGTTAGGACACTCAGGCTCGCAGACATCACAGTTAATACACTCATCCGTGATAAAGAGCGACATTTTTTATTCCTTTAAAAATATTGAGTTCAAAACCGAAGGCGGATTATAACATAAACCGCTTTAAAACCATTGCCTTCCACTTCAGAATAAAACGCCGAAGGCCGTCCGGGTGTTTTCAGACGGCCTGATATATTGCCCCCGGTGAAAGGAGGCATTTTTACATTCTTTGGTGTGTTTATTTTTTAAAATCGGTAGCTGTATTGCAAACCTACGATATGGGCGTGGCTTTTATAGCCGGCAGATGATGAAACGTTACTGTCCACCGTGGTTACCTGTGCGTTGGAAGGTTTATCCTGCACAACAGCATCGCTCTTCTGGATATATATATAGCTGTATGCAGCGTTTAACGTATGATTTTTGCCGATATCGTATTTTGCACCCAGCGAATACCAAATGCGGTTGTTGTCGGGCATGGTAACCAACCGCTCGTTGGTATTGCGCACGGGGGATTGGTCATAAGCCATACCGAAGCGCAATTGCAGGGGGTTGCTGATTTGGTATGCTGCTCCGAGCGATACTTTATAAGTATCGCGCCAATTAGGTTCGATGACGGTTTGGTTGGACGGCCGACCGCTGACAGTCCGTTTGGCGTTTTCAAACTGTAATTCAGCACGGTTAAAGCGCGAATGGCGCGTCCATGTTACATCGCCGAACAAATCCCATTGTCTGCCCGCGCGATACATACCGTGTACCGACAAGGATTCGGGCGTGGTGATTTTCAGGCCGGCTTTTTCATGCGCCACATAGCCGGTTCCGCCGTTTTCCAATGTTTTGCCGATACGGGCAGCATACAGGCGCTGTGCTACAGCACCCTGCGCCGTCCAATCCGCCGATCCCGCCAAATGATGCTTGATGTGCGAACGGTAATTTACGCCCACACGGCTGCGGTCATTAATATCCCACATCCAAGCCAAATGGTAGCCGAAGCCCCAATCTTTGCCTTTAACTTCGGAGTAGCCGTCCATATTGCCGACCCCGGCAGGGTCAGGATTGAGCACAGTGTGCCGCACCGATGCCGCCCAATCTGCATATTTCCGCAACTCGGCCGTGCTGTATTGGGCAACGGCACCTATGGCAACCGAATGGTTTTCGTTTAATTTGAATGCCACGGCAGGCTCTACCGCAACAGAAGTCAATTCGGTTTTATTCAGGTTGTAACGCAAGGCAGAATCATGATCGTATTCGGTTTTGGAACCAAACGGTACATAAACACCCAAACCGGCAGCCACATCATCGTTTACTTTATAGGCACCGTAAAGATGCGGGGCAAATACCAAGTCTTTGGTGATTTTACCGCTGCTGCTGCTATTACTAACCGCCGTCCCCCCGTTATAAACTGCCCTGCCTTCACGATATTTCACACTGGGGGATACGAGGTTTAAGGAAGCGGAAATTTCAGAGCTTTCCAGCTTAACGAGGCCTGCGGGATTGTAAAACAAGGTTGATGCATCTGCAGCTTCGCCGGCGGCGGCATTGGCTGTGCTCTGCGCCGAAACGGACTGTGTGCCGAAATGATAACCGGAAGCGTATGCCTGCACGGCAAATGCCGCACCGACAATCATAGCAAGGTAATGCGGTGTGTATTTCATAGTTTCAAACCCATCAAAAAATTAAGACGGAACAATCTGTAAAAGCGTCCGATGTCGATGCCGCCCTACACGGTAGACTGCTGTTTTGCTGTTTTACATTAAAGTACCGCCTGCTGCATCGGTAGTGTTTTATTACAAAATTTAGTGTAGGCACTCGATTCTATAATAATTTTTTTCACTTTATGCTGTTTTTCTCACAAAACAGGCCGTCTGAACAATACTTTGTTGTTTTCTGCCTACCCTCCGCAAACATTTGTAATACGGAAAGGCTTAAAAAAAGCCGCTCAGGCCGTCTGAAAAATTTTCAGACGGCCTGAGCGGTTAAATCCATTTCATACTTATTCATCGGTGTTTTTATCACCGCCGCGGCGCGAAAAATTGATACCCAGCTGCTTCAGTTTGCGGTAAAGGTGGGTACGTTCCAAGCCCACTTTCTGCGCCACTCTGCTCATATTGTGGCTTTCCTGAACGATATGGTATTCGAAATAACGGCGTTCCAATTCTTCGCGCAATTCGCGCAACGGCATATTGAAGTTGAAACCGCCCACCATCTCCGACACCGGTGCCCGGTTCATCTGCCCGAGCACGGCACCTGCCGCCTGCTCATCCACTTCTCCGCCCTCCGCGCCCAATGCGAGATTTTTCACAACGCTGCGCAATTGCTCGAAATTGCCCGGCCAATCATATTGGCGCAAAACATTCAATGCTGCGGGGCTGAATTTTACCGGCGTGATTTTCTGCGTTTCGGCCAACCCGCTCAGAATCTGCCCAACCAAAAACACTATATCGTCGGGTTGGCTGCGCAGCGGCGGAATCTGAATTATATATGCCGACAGCGCCTCTTGCAGCCTGGCATCCGCAACCGGGTTTTCGGCTGCTTCGCTTTGCCGGCTGGCGGCGCAAACAATCCGCACATTGCTGCGCTCGGCTTTGCCCAATAAAAAAGCAATACCCTGTTGCAGGCTTTTGCTGTATTCGGAAATATCGCCGAGATACAATATGCCGCCTGCCGCTTTTTGCAGTAGTTCCATCGGGATATCAACGATATGCTCGGTTTTTCCCGGCTCCACCCACGGGCTGCCGGCCTTATGGAAATACCGCGCCACCATCTCAAACGGCGATCCGCCCTCACCGGTTAGCAGCACAGGCTTGTTTTGTTTGATTGCCGGCTCCAGCGCGCGGTTAAGCTCTTGAATCGATGGGCTGTTGCCGAGTTTGTCGAGCGAAAGCCCTGCAGCAGCCTGCATTTCGCCGTATTTCAGCGCGCGGTCAACCGTACTCAGCAGTTTTTGCAGCGCAATAGGCTTTTCAAGAAAATCCAACGCACCGATTTTGGTGGCCTCCACAGCCGTATCGATGCTGGCATGGCCGCTCATCATCACTACCGGCATAGTGAGCTGACCGTTTTTTGCCCACTCTTTCAAAAGAGTGATGCCGTCACAATCGGGCATCCAGATATCGAGCAGCACCATCGCCGGGCGGGTTTGGTGGCGGAGCTGGCGCGCTTCTTCGGCATTTTCGGCCAAGGTAACGGTGTAGCCTTCGTCTTGGAGGATTTCCGAGAGCAGGTCGCGGATACCGATTTCATCGTCCACAATTAAAATATCACTACTACGCATATGCTTCTACCAATCTGGGTAAGACTATTCTGACACACGCGCCGCCCTCTGCCGGATTGCTCAGGCCGATGCGGCCGCCGTGTTCTTCGATGATTTTTTTCACAACGGGCAAACCCAAGCCGGTGCCGGCGGGTTTGTCGGTTACATAAGGCTCGAACGCATGATGCAGCATTTCTTTGCTGAAACTTTTGCCGTTATTGGTTACGGTAAGCACCACATGTTTGCCGTCTTCGGCCGGCTGAGTACACACACGGACAACCGGCAGGCTTTCTTCTTCGGCCGCTTCGGCCGCATTTTTGAAAATATTGTGCAACACCTGCCGCATAGCGGTAGTGTCAGCCGCAACGAAAAGGGCTATATTACTTAAATCGGGGGTGAATGTACACTTACTGCCTTCATATAAAAACAGAATTTCTTCAATAATTTGGTTCAAATCAAGCGGTTCGAGTTTGAGCGAGGGCGCACGCGCATAATTGCGGAAGGCTTCCACCATTTCTTTCAACGCCGCCACCTGCTTGATAATCGTGCCGGTGGAACGCGTCAGAATCTGCGCATCTTGTTCGCCAAGTTTATCATGCAATTTCCATGCCAATCTTTCGGCAGAAAGCTGGATAGGGGTAAGCGGATTGCGGATTTCGTGTGCCAACCGTTTGGCCACTTCTCCCCAAGCCGCTTCTTTTTGCGCCCGCACCAGTGTGGTGATGTCGTCAAACACCATCACGATACCGTTGTCGTTGTCATCGGGCAGAATGGTGGCTTTGCCCAGCAGAATCCGCGCTTCATCGGGAGCGGCATAGCTCAGCTGCACGGCTTTGTCCACCGGCGCAGTTTCCACGATGGAAGCGAATGTTTCTGCCAATACAGCGTGCTGCGGCGACTGCTTCGGCCAATCATGCCAACTGGTGCCGGCCAAATCCTGCAATGAAACACCGAGTATATGCTCCGCACTTTCGTTATAGGCTTTCAGACGGCCTGTGTCGTCTATCGTTACCACGCCGGTGGTCAGGCTCGACAACACGCATTCGAGATAATGGCGGGCGGCTTCCTGCTGCACACGGTTGCGCTCGCTGGCCTCTTGGGCAATGCTCAGCTGCTCGGTCATGTGGTTGAACAAATGCGTAAGCCTGCCGAATTCATCGTTGCGGAAAACCGGCCGTTTCTGCGAAAAATCACCCTGCGCCACCGCCCGCGCGCCTTCTGCCAGCGACAACACCGGTTCGACAAAACGGCGGGCGAAATACAGCGCCATTACCAAAGCCAGCATAATCGCCAGCAAAGTGGTTACCAGCAGAGTGACCAGAAAAAACGTTTGCAGGCCTTGCTTGGCATAAGTCAGCTCGGCATATTTGGCGCGCGCCGCTTCAATCAGCGTGGCATCTTGCGCCACGTTTTCAGGGACAGCCTGCCGGAAAAACAGCGCACTGCTGCCGTTGTCGGTATTCACCGCCAGCCAACCTTGCGCATACAGCACACCGCCGACATTTTCGATACTCCGCGCCGATCCGGACTTTTCCAGCAGATCGCGTGTTACGTTATCCAACACCGGTGCCGGCAATTTGGCGGGGTTGCGCACCACCTCTAGTGCCTGCGTGTTCAGGTTGTACACCGCAAGCTGGCTGAATTGCTGTGTATCGGGTGCGCGCTCCAATGCACGGCTCAGGCTCCGCCCCAAAGATGCGCTGCTGATCAAGTCGATTTGCAGCGGGACGGCATTGCGCATACTGTTATCCAACGCCAGATTTAACGCCGATTTGCTTAAGTTTAACCCGCGCTCGAGCGCATCATGGGTATCGTTGCCAAACCATGAATTGATGCTGTTGGAAATAAACTGGGCCGACACGCCGAACAAAAACAACCCCGGCAACACCGCCACCAACGTAAACATACCTGCCAGGCGGCGGGCGATCTGCGAGCCGAACACGCCGCGCTGCACATCGCGCAGCAGCAGGCGGACATAACGCACCAGCACCGCCAGCAGCACCGCCACCAACACACTGCTTGCTGCGATAATCCACCAGAAATAGTCGCCCAAAATACTGTCGTTGCCGGTGGCCAGCGTGAGAATATAGAGCGAAACAAATGCAAGCACACCGGCAATAAAGAGGAAATAACGCATGGTTTATTCCTGCGAGATATTGAGCGGCTGCCAGCCCGAATCGAGCTGCCAGCTTTTCGATGTAAGCGCATTAATCTGAAACGGCTTGGGCAGCTGGGCGGTACTCAGCGCCAGGCGGATTTCAGCCTTGGATTCACGCGGGCCGACACCGCTGAGTGCCCCGCTGCCCAGCACCCGCCAGTTGGCCACCGCGCCCACGCCCCTGAGGGCGGTTTCCAAGCTGTTGTATTCGGTGGAAAACGTACCCACGGCAACGCGGTAGCGGTTGGTTAGCGGATGGTAGGAAAGTTTGTATTGAATCGAGCTGTCGCTGCCCACCAGTTGGCCGAATTTAAAGCGGTAGGCCGCTATCGTGGGGGCGGAAAGCTGGTAGTTCAGGGTAAATGTGAGCGGCACGCCTTGATTGAGTGCCTGTTTGAGCTGGTCGGGCAAATCGGTTTTGAAGCGGCTGCTCACCAGCATCTGCCCCGATGATGTGAGCACGGCCTGCATACGGATCGCGCTGATGCCTTCTGCGGCCGTCTGAAAAGACGCGGCCAGCAAAACAGGCAGCAACAGTAGTTTACTGTTTTTGAATAAGCGCGTAATAAAAGCCATCTTGCTGTTTGTTGGGTAAAAGCACCCTCTGCCCTACACATTCGGCATCGGGGTGGCGGTTGAGGAATTTTTGCAGCTGCTGCTCGTTTTCTTCGACAAAAACCGAGCAGGTAGCCAACAGCATTCTGCCGTTTTGCGTCAGGGTCTGCCACAGTGTGTCGAGCAGCTTTTCCTGCCTGCGGGCGGTTTTAGCGGCATCTGTGGGGCGGCGCTGCCATTTGATGTCGGGATTGCGCTTGAGCACGCCCGAGGCGGTGCAGGGCACATCGGCCAATACGGCATCGAAGGGGCGTCCGTTATACCATGCATTTAAATCCTGCGCATCGGCGCATTGCAAAGAGGCCGTCTGAAAACCCAGCCTGTGCAGATTATCCGCCACTCTTTTCAGACGGCCTGCATCTATATCCAAAGCGGTAACTTCGCAGTCGGCCAGTTCCAATATATGGCCGGTTTTGCCGCCGGGCGCGGCGCAGGCATCCAAAATACGTTCGCCCTGTTGCGGATTCAGAATATGGGCCGCCTGCTGGGCACCGAAATCCTGCACCGATACCAGGCCGTCTGAAAAACCGGGCAGCAGGGCAACCGGCACGGCTGTTTCAAGCATCACGGCGTAGTCGTCCAACACTTTTGCCGCCATGCCCGCCTGCGCCAACCCGGCCGCATAATCTCCGGCATTGCTGCGGCGGCGGTTGACCCGCAGAATCATCGGCGGATGCTGCTGCCAGGCGGCGGCCATGTTGTGCCAATGCACCGGATAGTGGTTTTTCAGATACTGTATCCACCACGCAGGCAGATTGTATTTCGCCACATCGTTGTGTTTGCAGGCCGCCGCCAGTTTGCCACGCTCGCGCAAAAAGCGGCGCAAAACAGCATTGGCAAAAGAACGGTATTGCCCTTTGCCGATTTTGGCGGCTTCTTCCACCGCTTCATTCACCACCGCATGGGGCGCGTTGCGGGTGTAGTGCAGCTGGTAGAGCGCGGCCAGCAGCAGGCTTTCGAGCTGCGGGTCGGCAATTGGTTTGGCGAGCATTTTGCCGAGCATGAATTTCAGGCTGCCCAAATAACGCTGACAACCATAGGCAATGTCTTGCAGCGTGCCGTTTTCCTGCGGGCTTAAATCAGGCTGCCCTGCGCGGATGGCGGCCAACACGTCTTGCAGGTTCTGCCCTGCCGCCACCGCCGCTATGCTTTGGGCGGCGAGTTTCTGCGCTAAAGCCATGCTCACAGCCGCTCCCCTGCCGCTATGCGGTTGCCGGCGGCAAAGGCGGCGATACTCATACGCCTGCTGCCGGCGGGCTGTAATTCGGTAATGTTCACAGCCTGCTCCCCGCAGGCCACAATCAGGCCGTCTGAGCCGCAATGCAGCACTTCTCCCGCCTCGCCGCTCTGCGCCACTATTTCGGCCCGCCAGATTTTCAGGGGTTTGCCCTGATATTCGGTCCAGGCACCGGGCACCGGGTTGAAAGCGCGGATTTTGCGCTCGACCACAGCGGCAGGCTCGCCCCAAACAATTCTGGCTTCTTCTTTGCTCAATTTCTGTGCATACGTTACACCGCTTTCAGGCTGGGGAATGCTTTTCAGACGGCCTTCCTGCTGCAAACGTTGTAAATCAGACACAATTGCCTGCGCACCGATTTCCGCCAAAGCGTCATGCATGTTTTGGGCGGTGTCTGCCGTTTTAATGGTATAGCGGTGTGCGCTGACCACATTGCCGGTGTCCAAGCCCGCATCCATCTGCATAATGCACACGCCGGTTTCGACATCGCCCGCCTCCAGCGCGCGCTGTATCGGTGCAGCACCGCGCCAGCGCGGCAGCAGCGAAGCGTGAATGTTCAAACAACCGTGTTTCGGGATATCGAGCACGGCCTGCGGCAGAATCAGGCCGTAAGCAGCCACCACCATCACATCGGCGTGTTGTCTGCGCAACAGCTCCTGCGCCTCTTCATTACGCAAACCCGGGGGTTGGGCAACGGCAAGCCCCAATGCTTCGGCAGCTTGCTTGACCGGGCTTGCCTGCAGCAGCATACCCCGCCCTTTGGGGCGGTCGGGCTGAGTCAGCACCAGCGGAATTTCAAAACCCGCCGCTGCAATGGCTTTCAGGGCGGAGGCGGCAAAATCGGGGGTGCCGGCAAAAATAACTTTCATGATGATAAAAAGGCCGTCTGAAAGATTAGAGATTGTGTTTCTGACGCTTCTTCAGCTTGGTTTTGATGCGGTTTTGCTTCAATTGCGACAAGTGTTCCACAAACACTTTGCCCATCAGATGATCGAGTTCGTGCTGTATGCAGATGGCCAGCAGGCCGTCTGCTTCGAGCGTGAATTTTTCACCGTTTTCGTTGAGAGCTTCAACGGTTACACGCTCGGCACGGGTTACGGTGTCGTAAATACCCGGCACGGAAAGGCAGCCTTCTTCATAAGAGGTTTCGCCGTCCTTGTGCGTGATTACAGGGTTGATAAACACGCGCGGTTCGCTTTTATCCTCGGTTAAATCCATCACCACCACCCGCTCGTGCACATCAACCTGTGTGGCGGCCAAGCCGATGCCGCGCGCTTCATACATTGTGTCGAACATATCTGCCACCAGCGTTTTAATGCGCCCGTCTATCTCGGCCACCGGTGCAGCAACCTTGTGCAAACGTTCATCGGGATACTGAAGAATGTTAAGTAATGCCATAATTTCATCTCAAATGTAAAAATATGTGTGTTTAATGCTATGATAACGGCAATATTAGGTGGTAAAATATCACCTATGATTCAATCGGGCTGCCAAGTCCAACCGTTAATCGTTAATTTCAAAGATAACCGATTCCGATTTCTAAGGGGAACAAGTCATGCAAAAACACATTATAACCTTGCTTTGCGCCGTAGGTTTGGCAATTTCCGGCCAAGCTTCGGCCGCAGCTTTAAAAGTGCGCCCCGATGCGCCCCGGCGCTATGTGGTGAAACCAGGCGACACATTATGGGGCATTTCGGGCAAATACCTTTACAGCCCGTGGCAGTGGAACCGCCTGTGGGGCGCCAACCGCAATGCCGTGCGCAACCCGCATATGATTTATCCCGGCCAGGTGTTGGTGTTGCGCTATATCAACGGCCGCCCCGTGCTGGGTTTCGACAAAGCCGTGTCTTACCGCGAAGGCGGCATTCCCGTGGTGAAACTTGCACCGCGTGTGCGCGAAATGTCGGCAGGTTACGGCATCCAAACCATTAACGTCAATTTCTACCGCATGTTTATGCAGCACCCGCAGGTGATTCCCCAGGAGCAAACCCAAAACGCACCTCGCTTAATCGACGGCCCCGACAGCCGCATCCTCTACAGCAAAGGCGACCGCGTATACGCTTACGGCATCACCGAACCCGGGCGCTACTTGGTTTACCGTGCGGTTAAAGACATCACCGACCCGGATACCAAAAAATATCTCGGCCAAGAAGTGGTGTTCGGCGGCATCGTGAGCACCCTGCCGCACACCAACAGCGCGCTGGATGCCCGCAGTGAAAAAGATGTCCGCTCGCTGCCGAGCAACGAATACTACACCCGCCTGCACCCTTTGGTGAAAGTGCCTACCCAAACCGCGCAGCCGATGGTGGTAGAAGAAGCCGTTTCCGAAGTGCGCAAAGGCGACTTCCTGCTGAAAATAACCGATGAAGCCGACAGCTTCCAAATCATGCCGCACGCACCCAGCCGCCATATCGATGCCAAAGTAGTATCCATTTTCAACGGTATCGGCGAAGCCGGCCAGTTCCAAACCATCACACTCAACAAAGGTGAAGCAGACGGTTTGGACAAAGGTACGGTATTGAGCCTCTACAAACGCAGCCGCCAAACAAAAGTAGAGTTGGAAAACGGCCGAAAAGGCAGCCGCAGCGTAGTGAAATACGTGTCGATTCCGGCCGAAGAAGCCGGCTTGGCCATGATATACCGCACCGGCCCGAATTTGTCTTCAGCCATTATTTTGGAGAGCTTAACCAGCATCAATATCGGCGATACCGCATCAGAACCCGGCCAAGATTTGGACAATATGGCCGATGATACCCCGCATGCGCCGAATGTACCGCAGGAGCCGCACGATACCGAATTAAACGAATACAACATCAACAGCAACATCACCCCCTGACAAACAGCAAACAGGTCTCATTCAGGCCGTCTGAAAAAGGCACGCCCTCACGCGTGCTTTTTTTGTTGCCGTTTTCACCACACATTCACCCTTCTGCCACACTTAAATGTAAATAAAACTTCAAAATGATTAACAAACCATTACAAAAAAGATAAAATCCTAAAAATAAAAAATATCACGGGCGTTATTAAATGCCCATGCAGACACAACGGGGTTTAAGCCATGAATGATTCAGAACGGCTCGCCTGGATACAGCTTGCCCTCACTCCTTATGTAGGCGCAGAAAGCTTTTTGGCATTGATCCGGCATTACGGCTCGGCCCGTGCCGCCTTAGCGGCACCGGCCGAATCCGTTCAGAAACTGGTTCGCCACAAACAGGCAGTTGCAGCATGGGACGGGGATAACGCACCAGCAACCGCCGCCGCAGAAGCCGCACTGGCATGGGAAACACAGGAACATTGCCGGCTGATGCTGCTGGGCGACAGCGACTTTCCCATGATGCTCACGGAAGGCATGACTCCACCGCCGCTGCTATTTTTACGCGGTCGCACCGAATTGCTGCACCGCCCCACTGTTGCCGTTGTCGGCAGCCGCCATGCCACACCGCAGGCAGCAAGGGTTGCCCGCGATTTCAGCCATGCACTGAGCGAAAAAGGAGTAACCGTCATTTCGGGGATGGCTTGCGGTATCGACACCGCAGCGCACCAAGGCGCATTGCAGGCCAGAGGCGGCACCATTGCCGTTTGGGGAACGGGAATAGACCGCATTTATCCGCAAACGAATAAAGCACTGGCCTACCAGATTGCCGAGCAAGGTTTGGTAATCAGCGAGTTTCCGTTGGGAACCCGCCCTCTGGCCGGCAACTTTCCGCGCCGCAACCGCCTGATTGCCGCTTTGGCACAAGCCGTTTTGGTGGTAGAGGCCGCCACCGAATCCGGGTCGCTGATTACCGCCAAACTGGCCGCAGAAATGGGGCGCGAAGTGATGGCTGTACCGGGCTCCATCGACAACCCGCACAGCAAAGGCTGCCACAAACTGATAAAAGAAGGTGCCAAACTGGTGGAATGCCTGAACGATATCATGCAGGAATGCCCGCAGTTATTGCAGCACACCCCGCCCGAACACCCTGCCCCGCAGGCGGTTCGAAACACCGCGCAACACGAGGAAAACGCCGTAGCGGCCGCACCTGCCGAACAGCCCGCCGAGCATCCGCTCCTAACGGCTTTAGGCTACAGCCCGGCACACCCCGACAGCCTGGCGCAGGCTTTAAACCTGCCCACCGCCGAAATCTACGCACAATTGCTTGAGCTCGAGCTGGAAAACCGGGTTGCCGCCTTGCCAGGCGGCCGCTACCAGCGGGTTAAATAACAAAAAACAAGGAACCACCATGGCTGATGTTATCGCCTTTTTAATCAAACACTTTTACGACTTAGACGCCTGCCCTGCCCCATCGGATCTGGAGCAGATTCTGGAAGACATCGGTTTCAGCGATTTGGAAATCAACCAAGCCCTGATGCTGCTCGAAGTGCTGGCCAACAGCCCCGAAGTTGCCGAAACCCGCTACCGCAGCGGTGCCATGCGCGTTTACCACCACGAAGAAACAGCAGCCCTGCCGCATGATGTGGTCAACCTGCTCTATTTCTTAGACCGCGCCGAAGCCATCAACGGCGAACAACGCGAATTTGTGGTGCACGCCTTGGCGCACCTGCCCGCCGAAGACATTACCGTTGATATGGCCAAAGTGCTCACTCTGCTGGTTTTGTGGGCGCATAAATCAGAGCTGCCCGCATTAATCGGCGCAGAGCTGATGATGGCACTGCGCGGCAAAGCCGTGATGCACTGAAACATGCAAAATATCGACAGCCGCGCTGTCGGTTTTTTGCGCAGGCAGCCGGACAACACGGCAATCCGCCCGCCTTGCCGCGCGCATT
This sequence comes from Neisseria musculi, assembly GCF_014297595.2. Taxonomy (NCBI): domain Bacteria; kingdom Pseudomonadati; phylum Pseudomonadota; class Betaproteobacteria; order Neisseriales; family Neisseriaceae; genus Neisseria; species Neisseria musculi. The sequence goes on from NZ_CP060414.2 coordinate 1,969,250, forward strand.
GCCGCAGCCGGACACGTTAAAGCAAAACCAAAAAAACCCGTGCGGCAACGCCCTTTGCCTCACGGCAATGAAAGAAGCAAACAGAAAGGCCGTCTGAAACCCGAAGTTATTCAGACGGCCTTCGGGCACCTGCCGCACCATAAAAATACCATAACCATAATTCAAACACTCATTATCGGTAACAGACACCGCCTGTACCACACGGAAAACCCAATCTCACTGCCGGCACCCGCCGTTGCCGCCAGCGTAAGCAGCCCGCCTGCGCGCAAGCACGCCCGAAACCGCCGCAGCACCGGTACCCGTTTCGTGCGCCGCGCCTGCCGCACGGTTTGCAGCCGGCTCCCTGCTTACATGTTTTGCAACACTTGATTAATACAAAACAGAGATTATGTTACGCATTCCGTTTATTTATTTACTTTATGCCTCCATATTTTCCATCGTACTGACCTCGGTGGTGATGAGCACGCAAGCCGGTGCCTGCATAGCCCGTATCACGCTGTTTTTGCTGCCCGGCCATCAAAGGCTGCTGCACTTGGGCATTTATCATTTCCACACCGTTTTACCGGTATTGTACGTCCACTTTTTGTGGGGGCTGGCAGCAGTTTATCTCTACTGCAAACAAACCAAGCCGGGCAAAAGGCCGTCTGAAACCGAAAAATAGTTTTGACAAGCCGCAAAGCCGCATCATATAAATAATAATAGACACAGGCGGCGCACCATTCAAACCGCCGCGCCGCACAACCCTAAAATATTTTTTCAGACGGCCTGCCGGAAACACGGCAGGCCGTCTGAAAACCCAAACCACTTTGCTTGTTTGACAACATTCAGGAAACCGACCATGGCAAAAAATCTTTTGATTGTGGAGTCGCCCTCCAAAGCCAAAACACTGAAAAAATATCTCGGCAGCGAGTTTGAAATTCTTGCTTCCTACGGCCATGTGCGCGATTTGGTGCCGAAAAACGGCGCGGTGGATCCCGACAACCACTTTGCCATGAAATACGAGCTGGTTGCCCGCAATGCCAAGCATGTCGATGCCATCGTAACCGCTGCCAAAAAAGCCGACAATCTCTATCTGGCCACCGACCCCGACAGGGAAGGCGAAGCCATTTCATGGCATTTGCAGGAAATCCTCAAAAGCAAACGCGGCCTGGGCAACATTCGACCGCAGCGCGTGGTGTTTCACGAAATTACCAAAAATGCCGTGCTCGAAGCCATCGCCCGCCCGCGCGGTATCGAAACCAACCTGGTCGATGCCCAGCAGGCGCGCCGTGCGCTCGATTATCTGGTCGGCTTCAACCTCTCGCCGCTGTTGTGGAAAAAAATCCGCCGCGGCCTGAGCGCCGGCCGTGTGCAAAGCCCCGCCCTGCGCCTGATTTGCGAACGCGAAAACGAAATCCGCGCCTTTGAAGCGCAGGAATACTGGACGCTCCATCTCGACAGCCACAAAGGCCGCAGCAGATTTACCGCCAAATTGGTGCAATATAAAGGCGAAAAGCTCGAGCAGTTCTCGCTGCCGTCTGAAACCTCGCAAGCCGAAGTGTTGGCCGCCCTGCAGGGCAAAAGCGCGCAAGTTGCCGCCATCGAAAAGAAAAAGCGCAGCCGCAACCCCGCCGCACCGTTCACCACCTCCACCATGCAGCAGGATGCCGTGCGCAAACTGGGCATGACCACCGACCGCACCATGCGCACCGCCCAACAGCTCTACGAAGGCATCGATGTCGGCCAGGGCGCCACCGGCCTGATAACCTATATGCGCACCGACAGCGTTACCCTGTCGCAAGAAGCCCTCACCGAAATCCGACACTACATCGAAAACAAAATCGGCAAAGACTATCTGCCTGCTGCGGCCAAACAATACAAAACCAAATCCAAAAACGCCCAAGAAGCGCACGAAGCCGTGCGCCCCACCTCGGTGTACCGCACACCCGAGAGCGTGAAGCCGTTTTTAACCGCCGACCAGTTCAAACTCTACCAAATGATTTGGCAGCGCACCGTTGCCTGCCAGATGGCACCCGCCAGATTCGACCAAACCACCGTGGATATCGCCGTGGGCGAAGGCATCTTCCGCGTAACCGGCCAAGTGCAGACCTTCGCCGGCTTCTTGAGCGTGTATGAAGAAAGCACCGATGAAGAAAACGAGGGCGGAGAAAACAAAAAACTGCCCGAAATGGCCGAAGGCGAAACCCTGCCTGTTGATAAGCTCTACGGCGAACAACACTTCACCACCCCGCCGCCGCGCTTCAACGAAGCCACGCTGGTGAAAGCACTCGAAGAATACGGCATCGGCCGCCCTTCCACCTACGCCAGCATTATTTCTACACTCAAAGACCGCGAATACGTTACCCTGGAGCAAAAACGCTTCGCCCCCACCGACACCGGCGACATCGTCAACAAATTCCTCACCGAACACTTCGCCCAATACGTTGATTACCACTTCACCGCCAAACTCGAAGACCAACTGGACGAAATCGCCGGCGGCAAACGCGAGTGGATACCGGTGATGGACAAATTCTGGAAAGGCTTTCACAAACAGGTTGAAGAAAAAGAAGGCATCGAGCGCGCCAAATTCACCACCGAAGAGCTCGATGAAACCTGCCCCCGGTGCGGCAACCACCAACTGCAAATCAAGTTCGGCCGCAACGGCCGCTTCGTTGCCTGCGCCGGCTACCCCGAATGCGGCTACACCCGAAACGTTGGCGAAACCGCCCAGCAGGCCGCCGAGCGCGCCGCGCAGGAAGCCGCCGAGCAGGCCGAGCTCGAAGGCCGCCAATGCCCCAAATGCGGCGGGCAGCTGGTTTACAAATACAGCCGCACCGGCAGCAAATTCATCGGCTGCGCCAACTACCCCAAATGCAAACACATCGAACCGCTGGAAAAACCCAAAGACACCGGCGTTGAATGCCCGCAGTGCAAAAAAGGGCATCTGGTAGAGCGCAAATCGCGCTACGGCAAGCTGTTTTACAGCTGCAGCACCTACCCCGACTGCAACTACGCCGTCTGGAACCCGCCCCTGTCAGAAACCTGCCCCCAATGCCGATGGCCGGTGTTAACCGTCAAAACCACCAAACGCTGGGGCGTGGAAAAAGTCTGCCCGCAGAAAGAATGCGGCTGGAAAGAGCAAATCGAGCCGCCCGCGCCGAAGGCGTGATGATTGGCTGCAATTGAACTAACAGAGGCCGTCTGAAAACTTTCAGACGGCCTGGCAGCAGAGCAACGACAAGCAAAACAAAGCGGCCAAACCGTCTGAAAACAAATGCTGCGCCGTGCTTGCGCCGCCAAACCTTTTCAGACGGCCTCTGCTTGATAACCCCCTTTCCCCCCACCTGAACACTATGAAACACGCCAAACACCAAAACCAGATCCGCATCATCGGCGGCAGCTGCCGGGGCAGGAAGCTGCATTTCAACGGTGCCGCCGGCCTGCGCCCCACGCCCGACAGCGTGCGCGAGCGTTTGTTTAACTGGCTGGGGCAGGATTTGGCCGGAAAGAGGGTATTGGATTTGTTTGCCGGCAGCGGGGCGCTGGGGCTGGAAGCGGCTTCGCGCCATGCGGCTTCGGTGGTGCTGGTGGAAAACAACCGCCGCACGCTGCAAACCCTTGCGGGCAATATCTGCGCGTTGGGTTTGAAACAGGTGCAAACCGTGTATTCAGACGGCCTGCTTTATCTGAAACACAGCCGTGAAATGTTTGACACGGTGTTGCTGGATCCGCCTTTCAACTGGCAGCAATGGCCGGATGTGTTTGCGCTGCTGCAAGGCCGTCTGAACACCGGAGCGATGGTTTATATTGAAGCGGGCAGGCTGCCGCCGTTTCCCGAGTGGCTCGCGCCGTATCGCGAAGGCAAAGCGGGAATGAGCAGGTTTGCGCTGGGGGTGTATGACGGCGGCGGCATTGCAGCTTGAGAAGCGTGAATCTGCCGGCCGCTGCGGCTTTTCGATAGGCTGCGAAGATTTGCCGATAGGTGTGTTTTCCCATTTCAGGCACAGCCGTTCCCGGAGAAAGCGGTGCCGGCACTCCCCTGCGGCTGTATGCCGGAAAACCGAGTATTTTAATCCTAATGACTGACAAAGTCAGCATTTGCAGCCAAGGGCTTTTTCTGCATCAAATAAATCACAGATTCCCGATTGGCCGTGTAAATAAATTTTATAATGCCGTCTGAAAAACCCAACCGGCATTACAAAGCTGCCGCTGCCGGGTTAAAAATCCGCCCCGGCCGCCGTGTTTTCCAACCTTTCTTTCAGCCTGCCCCAGGAGTGCCTTTTCATGAGCCCCCAACCCTCAAGCCTGCAACACACCCGCAAATGGAACAAATTCGACCTGCTTTGGATTCTCAACCTGTTTGGCACCGCCGTTGGCGCAGGAGTTCTGTTTCTGCCCATCAATGCCGGTATGGGCGGCTTCTGGCCGCTGGTGCTGATGGCTGCCATTGTCGGGCCGATGACGTATTTCTCCCACAGGGGGCTGGCGCGTTTTGTGGCCTCTTCCGCCAAGCCCGGCAGCGACATCACCGAAGTGGTTGAAGAGCATTTCGGCTCCGCCGCCGGAAAGCTGATTACCCTGCTCTATTTCTTTGCGATTTTCCCCATTCTGCTGATTTACGGCAACAGCGTTACCAACACGGTGGATTCCTTTATCGTCAATCAGATGGGCATGGCTTCTCCGCCGCGCGCGCTGCTCTCGCTGGTTTTGATTGCATCACTTATCGGCATTTTGCTGCTGGGCGAGCGCATTGTGTTGAAAGTAACCGAATGGCTGGTTTACCCGCTGGTGCTGATTCTGTTTTTTCTGTCGGTGTATCTGATTCCGCACTGGAACGCCGCCTCGCTTTCGGTAATGCCCGATGCCGGCATTTTTATCTCTACTTTGTGGATTACCATTCCGGTATTGGTGTTTTCGTTTAACCATTCTCCGGCCATTTCTTCTTTTGTGCTCTCGCAGCAGCGCGAATATCAAAACCCTGAAACAACCGACTATCATGCCTGCCGCACGCTGAAGGGCACTTCGACCGTGCTGCTGGTGTTTGTGATGTTTTTCGTGTTCAGCTGCGTGCTGACTTTAACCCCCTCCGAACTGGCGGCGGCAAAAGAGCAGAACATTTCGGTGTTGTCGTTTCTCGCCAACAAATTTGAAAACCCCTATATTTCGTATCTCAGCCCCCTGATTGCATTTTTAGCCATCACCAGCTCGTTTTTCGGGCACTACATGGGTGCAAAAGAAGGCTTGGAAGGGCTGTATATCAAAATGAAGCAAGGCTCGGGCTCTGATGCCGTCAACCGCAAAAAGCTGAATCTGGTTTCCGCCGTGTTTTTCCTGCTGACCCTGTGGGCGGTGGCCATTATCAACCCGAGCATTTTGGGCTTGATTGAATCGCTGGGCGGCCCCATCATTGCCATGATTCTCTTCATCATGCCCATGTATGCCGTGCGCAAAGTACCCGCCATGCGCCGCTTTCAAGGCAAAGCCAGCAATGTGTTTGTGGTGGTGATGGGCATCATGGCCATTTCCAATATTGTTTACAGCCTGATTTTTTAATACACCGCCAATATTTTGCACCCACACACAGGTAACACCATGATCAGCATATTCGATATGTTTAAAGTCGGCATCGGCCCCTCCAGCTCGCACACCGTAGGCCCGATGAAAGCCGGAAAGCAGTTTGTCGATGACTTGGCCGCCCGCAATCTGTTGCAGCAAACCGACCATATCCGCGCCGATGTTTACGGCTCACTCTCGCTCACCGGCGTGGGGCACGGCACCGACACCGCCATCATCATGGGGCTGGCCGGCTATCTGCCCGACACCGTAGATATCGATCTGATTGCCGGCTTTATCGCCGAAGTGAAGGCAGGCGGCCGTCTGAATATTGCACTGGGCACGCGAAACGTGCGCTTCGAATACCTGAAAGATATGGTGTTCCACAGCAGCTTTCTGCCGCTGCACGAAAACGGTATGACCCTCACCGCCTTTTCAGACGGCCTCGAAATCTACCGCCAAACCTATTATTCCATCGGCGGCGGCTTTATTGTCGATGAAGCGGGCTTCGGCGCGGCAAAAGAAACGCCCCCTGCCGTTCCCCACCCCTACCGCAACGCCGCCGACATCGTCCGCCACTGCAACAGCAACGGCATTTCGATTTCTTCGATGACCCTGCGCAACGAAGCCGCCCTGCGCAGCCGCGAAGAAGTCGAGCAGTATCTGCAATATATCTGGCAAACCATGACCGCCTGCATCGAGCGCGGCCTCGCCACCGAAGGCATCCTCCCCGGCCCGTTGAAACTGGCGCGCCGCGCCAACGGCCTTTACCGCTGGCTTTCGGCCAACCAAACCCTGCAAAACGACCCGATGCAGATTATCGACTGGGTGAATATGTATGCGCTGGCGGTAAACGAAGAAAACGCCGCCGGCGGGCGGGTGGTTACCGCCCCCACCAACGGCGCCTGCGGCATCGTGCCTGCCGTGTTGATGTATTACCACAAATTCGTTTCCCCGCTCACGCCCGACACCATCGGCCGCTATCTGCTCAGCGCAGGCGTTATCGGCTCGCTCTATAAAATGAACGCTTCCATCTCGGGTGCCGAAGTCGGCTGCCAGGGCGAAGTGGGCGTTGCCTGCTCGATGGCGGCGGCCGGGCTGGCCGAAATTTTCGGCGGCACGCCCGAGCGGGTCTGCTCCGCCGCAGAAATCGCCATGGAACACAACCTCGGCCTCACCTGCGACCCCGTGGGCGGCCAAGTGCAGGTACCCTGCATCGAGCGCAACGCCATCGGCGCGGTGAAAGCCATCAACGCCGCCAGAATGGCTCTGCGCCGCACCAGCGCACCGCAGGTGGATTTAGACAAAGTGATTGAAACCATGTATGAAACCGGCAAAGATATGAACGCCAAATACCGCGAAACCTCCAAAGGCGGGCTGGCCATCAAAATCGTGTGCAATTGATGCTTTGAGTGCTGTTGAAAACGCTGCAGGCAATACGGGGCCGTCTGAAAATATATTCAGACGGCCTGATTATCGTTTTGGACAAACGTTTGGCAGATTTCGATGATGCCGCTGCCGAACTTATCGATTTTGGCTTCGCCCATGCCGTAGATGCCGTGCAGGTCGTTGAGCGTGGCGGGCAGTTTTTCAACGATGTCGCGCAGGGTTTTATCGCCGAACACCATATAGGCGGGCACTTCTTCGGCCCGCGCCCGCGCCAGCCGCCAACTTCGCAATGCCTGCCAGATGCGCTCTTCGCGCTCGGTGCGCAGCCAGGTTTCTTTGGGCTTTTGCAAGGCGGCTTTTTCGCGTTTGAGCGGGCGCAGCCACACTTCCTCGCTGCCTTTGAGCACGGCTTTGGCCGCTGCGGTGAGCACCAGCGCCTGATGGTGCAGCGGATTGACGGTGAGATAACCCAAGCCGATACACTGGCGGATGATGCCCCGCCATTCTTTTTCGCTGAAGTCGGCGCCGATGCCGAACGTGGATAATTCATGGTGGCGGTTGCCGGCAATCCAAGCATCGTTTTTGCCGCGCAACACGTTAATCACATAACCTGCGGCAAACTGCTGGCCGACACGGTACACGCAGCTTAAGAGTTTCTGCGCATGAACGGTGCCGTTAAAGCGCACGGGCGGGTGCAGGCAGTTGTCGCAATGGCCGCAGGGCCGGCCTGCTTCGCCGAAATGCTGCAACAGCAGCACGCGGCGGCAGGCGGCAGTTTCGCACACGGCCAGCATGGCATCGAGCTTTTGCAGCTCCACCTGCTTTTGCTCTTGGCTGCTTTCGCCGCTTTGGATACGCTCGCGCAAAACCACCCAGTCGTTGAGGCCGTAACACAGCCAGCTGACGGCAGGCAGGCCGTCGCGGCCGGCTCGGCCGGATTCCTGATAGAAATGTTCGATGCTCTGCGGCATATCGAGATGGGCAACAAAACGCACATCGGGCTTGTCGATGCCCATGCCGAAGGCCACCGTGGCCACCACGATGATATTGTCTTCGCGGGTGAAGCGCAGCCGGGCGGCTTCGCGCGCCTCCATGCTCAAACCCGCATGGTAAACAACGGCATCGTGGCCGTTTCCGCGCAGAAAAGCAGCCGTGTCTTCCACTTTTTTGCGGCTCAGGCAATAAACGATACCGCTCTGCCCCGCCATCTGCCTGGTAATAAAATCAAGCAGTTGTTTTTTGCCGTTGTTTTTTTCGATAACCTGGTAATAAATGTTGGAGCGGTCGAAACCGGCGATAAATTCGGGGGCATCGCCCAAATGCAGATAATGTTTGATGTCGGCGCGGGTGGCGGCATCAGCGGTGGCCGTAAGCGCGATGCGGGGAACATGGGGATAGCGTTCGGCCAGAATGCCCAGCCGGCGGTATTCGGGGCGGAAATCATGCCCCCACTGGCTCACGCAGTGGGCTTCATCAATGGCAAACAGGCTGACGGTGTGTTGGTCGAGAAAACGCAGAAAACGCTCAGTAACCAGCCGTTCGGGGGCAACATAGAGCAGTTTCAGACAGCCGGATTCGATATCTTCGGCAATGCGGCGCGCTTCGTCCGGCGAAGTGCCGCTGTGTATACCGGCGGCCGCCACGCCTGCGGTGTGCAGGTTGGCCACTTGGTCGTTCATCAGCGCAATCAGCGGCGACACCACCACCGCCACGCCTTCGCGCATCAGCGCAGGAATCTGGTAACACAGCGATTTGCCGCCGCCGGTGGGCATCAACACCAGCAGGCTGCCGCCCGCCGCCAGCCTGTCCACAATCTCGGCCTGGCTTCCGCGAAACTCGGGGTAGCCGAACACATCGTGCAGGATTCGGGCGGCGGTTTGGGGCATGGGCAGCTTTCGCAAAGGCTCTGTGGGAAAGTGCGTATTTTAGCGTTTTTCGCCGGCGGCCGTCTGAAAATCCCAACACGGGTTATATCGCGGATCCCCTGATTTTCGGCACAACGGGCAAACCGCAGATTGTGCAGAACATGCCGAAACGGTTCCGATGCCGCCCGGGCAGCCTGCCCAAACATTCTCTTTCGGCCACGGCGCGGTAACACCGTAACGGCAACCGGGCGTCCCCCCCATCACGGCCGGGTTGGGTTGATTTTTTTGCCGCTTTCCATAAAAAGGCTTACCATTATGCGGTTTTAACCGAGCGGCTGTTTCGGCCGTCTGAAAGGAATTTATGAACACTTTGCGCTTTTTCTCCGCCGCAGCGGCCGCCCTGCTGCTGGCTGCCTGTGCCGGCACGTCCGGCCCTTCAGTGAGCGGCAGTTGGGAAAAAATCGGCACCACCTCCAACGGCAACATCCGGGCTTATGTAGACAAATCCAGCATCCGCAAAAACGGCAGCCTGGTTACTTTCCGCGACCGCAAAGTGGTGCAGAAAACCGATGAAGAACGCTATGTGAACACGCCCGAATACAAAACCGCCGTGGGCACTTGGGAAATGCACTGCACCAACAAAACCTACCGCTTAACCGCCCTGCAGCTGCTAAACGAAAAAGGCACGGTGCTGCTGAACCAAACCTACACCGCCGCCGGCATCCGCCCCATGAGCATCATCAGCGGCTCGATAAACGAAAAACAGTTTGAAATGGTGTGCGGGCAAAACCCGTAAACCGATGCGTGAACGGCCGTCTGCACGCATTCAGACGGCCTAGACTTCTGCAAAACCATACCGCTGCTCCAACACAAGGCAGCAAACCGCATACCGCACCGATACTGCCAAGCCGATTCCGTTGCCGCCCGGGCGGCCGGCAAAACCATTCTCTTCGAGCCGGGGCACCGCAACACCGTAACGGAAAACGGAGCCGCCTTACCGCCAATCTGCCGAAACCGGCACCGGCAGCGAACTGCAGGCCATGCAGGCCGCAGGAAGCCGCACACAATATTTTCAGACGGCCCAAACAGGCCGTGCAAGCAGTGCGCAACCCATGCCGATGCCGCTTTTGCGGCCGGCATAGCCATGCTGTTTGAACCAAGGCCGGCCAACGCCGTGATGGTGTGAAAACCGCCGGCAACGCTGAAATACCAAACAGGGCAAAACGATAAAACCGAATACAGCAAGCAGTGCCGAACCGTTCTTGATGCAAGCGGGCAAAGCCGTGCCGGCCGGCATGCAATCCGCCATACCCCGAAAACACCGCAAAAGCCTGCCCCTTGCCGCCATTGACACCACACCAAACTGCGCGCCGCCCGAAACCGCCACCGATACCCGCCCCGTGAAAAACCATTACAATAACCACACTGCCAATTTTTCAGACGGCCTATGACTGCTCAACCGATAACGCTGGTGTGGTTCCGCCGCAATTTGCGCCTCTTCGACAACACCTCCCTGCAAACCGCCATACGCCGCGGCCTGCCCGTGGCGGGCGCGTTTGTGTTCGACCCTGCCGGCGAAACCGCCGCCGCGCGCAATGTGCGCCGTTCCGGTTTTATTTATCACAGCGTGGCAGCCTTTCAAACGGCCTTATCGGCTCAAAACATGCCGCTTTATGTTTTGCACGGGCGTGCCGAACACGAAATCCCGCAACTGGCCGCCGCGCTGGCCGCCGACACCGTGGTGTGCGCCGAAAGCTACGAACCGCAAGGCAGGGAAGAAACCAATGCTGTCGGCCGCGCACTCGGCCGGCTGGGCTGTGAGCTTGTGCAGACCGATGATTTTGCCGTATTGCCCAAAGCCGCCGTGATGGCGCACACCGGCCGCCCCCACCCCGCTTTCCCACCCTATCAAACCGCCTGGCTGCAAACCTATGCCCAACGTTTCGGCACATGGAAACCGGCCGACAACCGTCTCGAACTTGCCGCACTGCAAACACGCCTGCCCGAACACATCCGCCGCGCCCCGCCGCTGCCCGAGCCCGCCGCCCTCGGCATGGCCGCCGGCTCCCCCCCCCTGTTTGCCGGTGGCGAAGCAGCCGCACAGGCGCAGTTAAACCGCTTTCTCGAGCGCATCGGCCACCACCGCCTCGAGCGCGATTTTCCCGCCAAAAACGGCACTTCCCGCCTTTCGCCCTATATCGCCCACGGCATGCTCTCGCCCCGCCATTTGGTCTATCTGGCGCGGCAGCACGGCAGCGAAGGCGCATCGACGTGGCTCAATAATCTGATTTTACGAGATTTTTTTCAGCAGACACTCTACCACCACCCCAACGCGGCGCAAGAAAGTTTCCGCCCCGAATACCGCAACCTGGCCTGGCCGGGCACAGCCGAATGGTTTGAACGCTGGAAAGCCGGTCAAACCGGCTATCCGATTATCGATGCCGCCATGCGCTGCCTGGCCGGCAGCGGCTGGCTGCACAACCGTTTGCGTGCGCTGGCGGCGGACTTTTTGGTGAAACACCTGCTCATCGACCCGCGCCTGGGCGAGGCATGGTTTGCCGAGCAGCTGACCGATTACGACTTGGCCGCCAACAACGGCGGCTGGCAGTGGGCGGCCGGCACAAGCGGCGGTGCGCCGCCCCATACCCACATTGCCAACCCCGTTTTGCAGTCGCAGAAATTCGACCCCGACGGCCGCTTTATCCGCCGCCACGTGCCCGAGCTGGCACACTTGGGCAAAGACCTGATCCACGCCCCGTGGTTGGCAAAAGAAAGCATACGCACCCACGGCTACCCTTCTCCCATCGTGAACCACAGCCAACAGCGTTTGCGGGCAGCGGCGTTTTTCAAGCAGCACGAACAAGCCGTCTGAAACCGCCCCAAACTTTTCAGACGGCCGCCTGCCCGATTTAACAGCCGCGTCCGCACCGCTTACAATTCCATATTTGCCCGCCGCTGCGCCGTTCCCCCATAATGAATCCGCTTGATTTCCGGCACAAAGCAGGCTGCCGCCCATCCCAAGGCTAATCAGTGTTGCCCGCCGCCCTACCGCCCGGTTTGCGGCAGCCAAGCAAAAAGAGAGGCAGGCATCTAACCGATCAGGCGCACGGCAAACCCGCTGATTCGGCGCAAGACAGCAAGCCGCAGACCATGCAGACACTACATAACCGGTTCGATACCGCTTTAGCCCCCACCCAACCACCCTCTTTGAGCCGAGGCACGACAGAGCCTTAACGGAAATACAGCAGATTCACGCTACAGACAAAAGTGTTTTCAGACGGCCTGAAAGCTTTGCAAAATTCATTTAGGCCGTCTGAAAATGCTTCAATGCCATCATTCCCGCACAGCAAAAACCCAGCCTGAAAACCATCAAGTATTTTTATTTCAATAACTTACAAAATCCGACTGGGTTGCTGCCTGCGCGGGAGAGCCGGCAGGCTTGCAAAGCTGATAAAGATGGTTGAATATTTCAGACGGCCTAAATGAATTTTGCAAAGCCCTCCGGCCTTGAAAACCGCCCCTAACCGCTGCGCCGCTTCAAAGCCGCCACCACCACTTCGCTCCGCAACGCTTGGCGGAACATCGTGCCAAACGGCATCACATCTTTATTCGCCACCACAATCACACATTTGCGGCTTTCAGGATTTTGCCAAATATCGAACCACAAACCGCAGGCATGGGCGGCCATACGCACCGCCTGCCTGGTTCTCTCGGGCTGCAAAGCCAGCCTGAATAGCGCGGGATTGCGGATAAAATAATCACCAAGCCGGTTTTTCGACACCGCATAATCGGCCCTGTCGCGGTCGATGGGCAGTACAGGCACAGGCAATTGATTGACAATGTTCATCATGGCATATTTTTCCTATTACGGCGACAGCCGGCCCGTGGTGAGTCTATGGTATTTTACAATCACCATAGCGCCGCTCCGCATGATACGGCTTATACTGCCCGCTTCCCGCCACCCTGCACGCATTTGAACGGTTTGGCCGCCACAGCCGGCAAAGGTTGCCTTTGTGGCACAAATCAAGCCGCCGCAAGACGTGTTGAATCAAAAACAGATACAAAAATGCCTACCGCCCACGGCCAAGCCAAAACCACTACCCAACCACCTGTTCATCGAAGAGGTTCAGGCAACAGGACTCAGGGATGCTTATATCAATAGCATTACAAAAAGCTGTCTGAATATTTCAGACGGCTTTTCCAATTCTTTCGTTGTTTCGAAGCAAAATCTTGTGCGGCAGGCTCAGGCTTTTTTACCTATTCCGGCTGTGTCTGCGCGGGCTGCACCGCCACTACGCTGGAGCGTTCGGGGGTGAGCAGGCGGGCGGCGGACTGCACATCGGCGGCGGTTACGTTTTGCAGACGGCGGCGGATTTCGGCTTCATCTCCGTGGCGGAAACCTCGGGTTTCGAGTCTGCCCATCAGCGAGGCTTGGGCACTCATCGAATCTTTGGCGTAGATTTCGGAGGCAGCCGCCTGCGCTCGCACCCGCTCCAGCTCGGTGCGGCTGATGCCGTTGCGGGCGATGTCGGCAATTTCACTGCGTATCATCTCGAGCAGCTCTTGTTCGCCCGTGCCGCCGGCGGGCATGGCGATAATGCTGAACAGCGGCATTTCGCGGCTGAACATATCGTAGTTCACGCCGATATCGAGTGCGGCCTGCCTGCCGCGCACCAGTTTTTTATCGAAGCGGCTGGAGGCGTTGCCGCCGAGCACATCGGAAAGCACATCAAGCGCGTAAGGCGTTTTATCATCGATGCGGTCGAGTTTGGGCACACGGTAGGAAAGGGCGAGCACGGGCTGGCGGGTAACGGCCGATTCGGTTTGCGCGCTCGCGGGGCGGGTTTCGGCGGCCTCGTTCACAATGTTGCGCGGCGGCAGGGGCTTGGCGGGAACCGCGCCGAACAGCCGGCCGGCGGTTTTGAGGGTTTGTTTTGCGTCCACATCGCCCACCACCACCAGCACGGCATTATTGGGGGCATACCATCGGCGGTACCACTGGCGCAAATCTTCGGCTTTGAGCGCGTGCAAATCGCCCATATAGCCGATAACGGGCGCGCGCAGGGCGGGGGTTTGGTAGCTGTTGAGATACACATGCTCCCACAGCTTGCCGAAGGGGTTGTCTTCGGTGCGCTGGCGGCGTTCTTCGCGTATCACGCTCATTTCGTTGGCGAACTCTTTGTCGCTGAAATTGAGGTTGGCCATGCGGTCGGCTTCCATTTTCAGCACTTCGGGCAGGTTTTGGGCGGCCACGTTTTCGTAATACACGGTTTCGCTGCGGTTGGTGTAGGCGTTATTCTGGCCGCCCAATGCCGACACGCGGCGGCTGAATTCGCCCGAAGGCACGGCAGGCGTGCCTTTAAACATCATATGCTCGAGCGCGTGGCTCAGGCCGGTTTTGCCTTCCTGCTCATCGATGCTGCCCACTTTATACCAAAGCTGCGACACAGCCACCGGTGCGCGGCGGTCTTCTTTCACAATCACTTTCATGCCGTTGGGCAGCGTTTGCGAAAGCGTTTGCGCCCATGCGGGGGCGGCGGCGAGCAGCATCAGGAAAACAGTTGGGCGCAGCATGGTTTCTCCTTCAAAACAGATTGCGGCAGATGATAACTTCCGCCCGCCGATTAAACAAGGTTTGAGGCCGTCTGAACGCGCTTTTCAGACGGCCTGCAAATGATGTCGGCTTCACCGTGCCTTGTGCTTTCGAAGCATAGCCATTACCTGAAAATACGTTACAATCAGGCCTTGAAACCATTTTGAAAACAAGGGAAACCCCATGTTCAGCTTTTTTAAACGCAAAAAAAACCAGAATAATGCCGAACCCGCCGCCGAGCCTGCGCAAACGGGCGCCGCGCCCGATGGGCAAAGCGCCTCCCCGCCGACAGAGCAAGCCTCTTCTTTGCCCGAAACACAGCCGCAAGCCGTTGGGGCACACCCGCCAAACCGTCCTGCCGCCCAACCGGCAGCAAACCCCGCCGACACCGAAACCGGCCTGCCCGGGCAAGACAACCCCAACGCGCCGGCGGCTGAAAGCCATATCAGGCCGTCTGAAAACGAAGCCGCGCCGGCGGCTGAAACCATACCGGCACCCGGCAGCAATGAAACAGCCGGAAGCCTGAAACAGCCCGGCGCCCTTACCGCCGCCGCCATGCCCGCCGCTCCGGCTGCCGCTGCTGCCGAAGCAGGCGAACCCGCTAAAACCGGCTGGGCGGCGCGCCTGAAAAAAGGCCTTGCCAAATCGCGCGACCACATGGCCAAATCGCTGGCGGGCGTGTTCGGCGGCGGGCAGATTGACGAAGATTTATACGAAGAGCTCGAAACCGTGCTGATCACCGGCGACATGGGCATGGAAGCCACCGATTATCTGATGAAAGACGTGCGCAAGCGCGTGTCGCTGCGCGGCCTCAAAGACGGCAGCGAGTTGCGCGGTGCCTTAAAAGACGCGGTTTACGATTTAATCAAACCGCTGGAGCAGCCGCTGGCCATCCCCGACAGCGGCCAACCGTTTGTGATTATGCTGGCGGGCATCAACGGCGCGGGCAAAACCACTTCCATCGGCAAGCTCGCCAAATATTTCCAATCACAGGGCAAATCGGTGCTGCTGGCCGCGGGCGACACCTTCCGCGCCGCCGCCCGCGAGCAGTTGCAGGAATGGGGGGCGCGCAACGGCGTTACCGTGATTTCGCAAACCACCGGCGATTCTGCCGCTGTGTGCTTCGATGCCGTTGAGGCCGCCAAAGCGCGCGGCATCGATATTGTGCTGGCCGACACCGCCGGCCGCCTGCCCACGCAGCTTCACCTGATGGAAGAAATCAAAAAAGTGAAGCGGGTGCTGCAAAAATCCCTACCCGATGCACCGCACGAAATCATCTTGGTGCTGGATGCCAACATCGGCCAAAATGCCATCGGCCAGGTTGCCGCCTTTGATGATGCGCTGGGGCTCACCGGGCTGATTGTTACCAAGCTGGACGGCACCGCCAAAGGCGGCATTCTTGCCGCGCTCGCCGGCAACCGCCCGATTCCCGTGCGCTATATCGGTGTAGGCGAGGGCATAGACGACCTGCGCCCGTTTAGCGCACAAACATTTATAGATGCTTTGTTGGATTAATCCGAACCTCCGCCCGCCCCCTGTTTTTTGCAGGCGGGCGCGGCAAAACCGTTTCAGGCCGTCTGAAAACCGTTTCAGACGGCCTGAGATTTAATGCCGCCAGCGGCTGCGGCAGAATGCGGCTTTGAATGTTAGAAGCGGTAGTTCACACCCAATACATACTCGCGGCCGCGTTCATAGAAGCTGATGCGGGTGGGGTCGTTGCTGAAGCGTTGGCCGTGGCTGCGGTATTTTTTATCACCGATGTTGTTGATGCCGGCGTTGATGTTGAGATTGTCTTTCCCGGTGGGTTTCCAGTTGGCAAAAATATCGTGAACGCCGTAGCCTGCTTTGTGGCCTTTGTTATACGGCGCGCGGCTGCCCGATGTGTAGGCAACGCGCTGGGCATAACGGCCGCGCCAGCCGATTTCGAGATTCGGGTGTGCGAAGCGGTAGGCAAGGCTGGTCAGCCATTGGCGGCCGGTATTCCAAAAGTAAAAAGAGCTTTCATAGTTGTCAGCATCAATCAGCTTCGAGCCGTCATACAGGGTACCGCCGATTTTCGGTTTGACGTAAGACACGCCCGCGCGTGCGGTCAGGCCGCCGTTGCGGTAAACGGCATCCAGCTCATAACCGTGGTTTTTGAGCCTGCCGCCGTTGAAAATGCGCCCCCGGCTGTTGATCGTGCCGGTGCTGTTGCTGATGCCTGCCCACTGGTAGGCGATAACGTCTTTGATGTTTTGTTGGAACAGGCTGCCTGCCACGCTGAAATTATCGTTGCGCCATCTGAAACCGACTTCGGCACGGCGCGCTGTTTCGGCTTTCAAGCCGGCATCAACATCGGCAGCGGCTCCGGCGCGCTCGTTGGCCAGCAGCACTTCGTTAAGGCGGGGCGAGCGGCTGGCTTGGTTGAGCGTTCCGAGCAGGGAGAATGTGGGCGTTACGTCCCAAATCACACCCGCACTTGGGTTGAATTGGCCGCCTGATACGCTCTGCCTGTTGGCTGAATCGAATTTAAAATGGTCATAGCGCAGGCCGGTGGTCAGCGTTACGGGAGCCCAATCCCAAATGCCTTCTATATACATTCCGTAGTCGGTTTTCTTTTCGTCTTGCCGGTCATACAGCCCCAGTATGTTGAGCCATGCACTTTTGTCGGAAGGCCGGGAAGACTCGCGGCGGTAATTGACACCGTATTTCAACGTGTGCCGGTTCCACAGTTCGCTGGCCAGATTAAGGTTGGCACCGGAGGCTTTGGATTGGCTCAACTCAAGCCTGCTGCTTTTCTCATTATCGTTGGGCGCGCCTTTGGGCGGTTTGTAGTCATCGGTTTTGATTTGGAAAATATTGGCATCGATTTTGCTTAAAAAACCGACATCCCGGCCCCGGTAGGCGAGGTTGAAGGTTTCTTCTTTCTGCTCGGTGCCCTCAAAGCCTTTATATTTCGACTGGCTGCCGTTGCCGGTGGAAACAAAGTTGTTGATATTCATAAATTCGGCTTTGTCGGTGCGGCTGCCCTTTTGGTCTTCCTGGCGGTAACTCAGGCGGATACCGTGGTTTTCGTTGAAATCATAACCGAGCTTGGCCAAATAGCTGCGCTGCTTCAGTTTGCTGCCTGTGTTTTTCAGGCCGCTGCCGTCTTTATAGTCATCGTTGTGCAGATAGTTCACGGCCGCCAGCGCATCGAAGCCGTTTTGATACATATAGGCAGCAGCATTACCGCTCCAGCCTTTGTTGCTGCTGACTGTCGAGCCCAGTTTGAAACCGAAAGGTTTGCCATCGAGCAGTAAATCTTTGGCATCAACCGTGGTGACCTTCACGGTGCCCCCCGTTGCGCCGATGCCTGCGCTGGCAGAGCCTGTGCCCTTTTCGACACTGATGGTTTTTACCGAAGCCGGATCAAGTTGAAACCGGCTTTGATGGTGGAAGATTTTGTTGGACTGGCTGGTGTTGTCCACATCCAAATTGATATTGTCCTCCCCCTGGCCGCGGATACTGTAATACTGTGCGACACCGTTGCCTGCGCCGACATTGATGCCTATCTGATCTTTCATAACCTGCTTCAGATCGGTAGCCACTTCTTTATCCAATTGGGCGCGGGAAATGCGGGTCGGCACGGCCGTGCCGACTACTCTAACGGTATTTAACTCAGCCTGTTCCGTGTCGGCATAGGCAAATCCCGAAGCAAGGGCAAGCGCCAGCACGCTCAAACGGAAGGATTTTGGTGCACACAGTTGCATAAACAGACCTTTCTCTATTTGGAACCTACATTAATAATAAAGTAGTAAAACTGCGATCAATCTCATAACCAAATAATTTACACCAAAACCTTATTTATTTAAATAATAATTATTATTATTTAAATTTTAAAAATTCAATAAATTGATTTTAAAATAAATTTACTTGAATTAAACCACCCAGCTAACAGAGCCAGTGATCAATATGGTCACCGGCTTAATGGAAAATCCAGCGTTGTTTACACTTTTCGTTTTTGCCTGAAGAACCATTTTCATATTTTTGAGGATTGCCGAGAATCCCGAAAGACACGGCAAAGCCGCGAAGTTTTTCAGCACACGCCAACATCACCCAACCATCGTTCCGGCAGAAAATAAAAAACTACCTTATAAAGTGTAGGCAATCCGACCCCTCCCCACACAACCATTCTTTAAAACAATAACCGCATCGGCCTCCTGACGACACTGCCAATGCCTGCGCTGCACCGCCTATGCTTATTTCCAACCCGCAGCCCCGGCCACCGCTGTATTGCCCACCACAGGCGTGTAGGCATTTCCCGCAGCGGCAGCCCGCCCGGCTGCTGCATACGGCTGAACCGAGCAACATTATTCGGTATAATCGCGCATAATCTTTCAGACGGCCTGATGCCGTCTGAAACCAACTTTGGCGGACAAACCCATGATTCGTTTCGAGCAAGTTTCCAAAACCTACCCCGGCGGCTTTCAAGCGTTGAAAAACGTCAGCTTCACTATCAGCAAGGGGGAAATGATTTTCGTGGCCGGGCATTCGGGCGCGGGCAAATCCACCGTGCTCAAACTGATTGCCGGCATCACCAAACCCACCCGGGGCAAGGTGTGGATTAACAGGCAGGACACCGGCACTTTAAACGATAACCAAATCGGCTTTATGCGCCAACACATCGGCATCGTGTTCCAAGACCATAAAATCCTCTATGACCGCAACGTGCTGCAAAACGTGCTGCTGCCGCTGCGCATCATCGGCTACGATGCCAAACAGGCCGACAAGCGCGCCCGCACCGCCATCGAGAAAGTGGGCTTGGGCGGGCGCGAGCTTGCCGATCCGATTACCCTCTCCGGCGGCGAACAGCAGCGTTTGTGCATCGCCCGCGCCGTGGTACACCAGCCCAGCCTGCTGATTGCCGATGAGCCTTCCGCCAACCTCGACCGCGCTTATGCCTTGGATATTATGGAACTGTTCAAAACTTTCCACGAAGCGGGCACCACCGTTATCGTGGCCGCGCACGACGAAACCCTGATGGCCGATTACGGCCACCGCATTCTGCGCCTGCAGGAAGGCAGATTCACATCATGAACCCATACCTGTTTCTCCACCTCGATGCCGCCGCCAACGCCGCCCGCCGCCTGCTGAAACAGCCTGTGGGCACGCTGCTGGTTCTGCTGATGCTGGCCGTGGCGATGACGCTGCCGCTGGTGCTTTATCTGGGCGTGCAAAGCTCGCAGGCCGTTATCGGCAAACTCAGCGAGTCGCCGCAGATTACCGTTTATATGGAGCCGGGTGCCGACACAGGCGACACCGAGGCCGTGAAAACCCTGCTCGCGCAAGACAGGCGCATTCAGAAAACCGAATTCGTGAGCAAACAAAAAGGGCTTCAGGAGTTGCAATCGAGCATGGGCGGGCAGGATTTGGTGCCGATGCTCGAGAGCAACCCGCTGCCCGATGTATTTATCGTTACCCCCGACCCCGCCACGCCGCCCGAAGCAATGAAGCTGCTGCAAAAAGATTTGGGCAACCTGCCGATGGTGGAAGAAGCCAGGCTCGACACCGAATGGATGCAGACACTCTACCGAATCAACGATTTCGCACACAAGGTTTTCCGGTTTCTCGCCCTCACCCTCGGGGCAGCTTTCGTTTTGGCGGCGCACAACACCATACGCCTGCAAATCTTAAGCCGCAAAGAAGAAATCGAAATCACCAAACTGCTGGGCGCACCCGCCTCGTTTATCCGCCGCCCCTTCCTTTATTTGGCGGCCTGGCAGAGCGTGTGTGCCGTGGCCGTGAGCCTGGGGCTGTGCGCCTGGCTGGTAGGCGTGTCGAAACAGCCGGTCAGTGAGATTTTCAAGCCCTACGGGCTGAACATCGAATGGCGTTTCTTCTATTTTTGGGAGATAGTGCTTGTGTTTGCCGCCGTGGCCGCCCTCGGCATTGCCGGCGCATGGCTGGCCGCGCAGCAGCATCTTCTGGGGTTTAAAGCCAAACGCTGAACCGCAGCAGCAACCGACACACAGGCCGTCTGAAACCCTTTTCAGACGGCCTTTCACAATAGCCCGCCCCCGTAAAATCCAGTACAATACGCCCCTTAAAGAAAGACCTTATAGCAAGAGAAAACCATGATTGAAGCCGAAACCGTCAACCAATTGAACGCCATGCTGGGCGACCTTGCCGGCCGCAGCAGCGACATCCGCGGCTATCTCGATTACGATGGTAAAAAAGACCGCCTCGAAGAAGTGGTCGGCCTCTCCGAAGACCCCGACCTTTGGAACGACCCCAAAAAAGCCCAAGAAATCGGCAAAGAGCGCAAAGTGCTCGAAGGCATCGTGCTCACGCTCGACAACATCGCCGCCGGCATCGACGATAACCGCGAGCTGCTCGAAATGGTGGTGGAAGAGAACGACGAAGCCGGCTTCGCCGCCGTGCAGGAAGACATCGCCAAACTCGATCAGATGATGGCCGATTTGGAATTCAAACGCATGTTCAACCAGCCTGCCGATGTGAACAACTGCTTTATCGACATCACCGCCGGCGCAGGCGGCACCGAAGCCGAAGACTGGGCGGGCATGCTCTACCGCATGTATCTGCGCTATGCCGAGCGCAAAGGCTTTAAGGTTGAAGTGCTCGAAGAAGACGAAGGCGACATCGCCGGCATCAACCGCGCCACCGTCAAGCTCGAAGGCGAATACGCCTACGGCCTCTTGCGCACCGAAACCGGCATCCACCGCCTGGTGCGCTATTCACCGTTTGATTCCAACAACAAACGCCACACCTCGTTTGCCTCGGTGTTTGTTTACCCCGAAGTGGACGACAGCTTCGAAATCGACATCAACCCCGCCGACCTGCGCATCGACACCTACCGCGCATCCGGCGCGGGCGGCCAGCACATCAACAAAACCGACTCCGCCGTGCGCATCACCCACAACCCCACCGGCATCGTGGTGCAGTGCCAAAACGACCGCTCGCAACACCGCAACCGCGATGAAGCCATGAATATGCTCAAAGCCAAGCTGTTCGAGCTGGAAATGCGCCGGCGCAACGAAGAAAAGCAGGCGCTGGAAGAGGGCAAATCCGATGTGGGCTGGGGGCACCAAATCCGCTCGTATGTGTTCGACCAGTCGCGCATCAAAGATTTGCGCACCTCCTACGAAGTGGGCAACATCAAAGCCGTGATGGACGGCGATTTGGACGGCTTTATCGAAGCCAGTTTGAAACAGGGCGTGTGATCAAGCCGCGCGCGCAGGATAGGCTGCACCAAGATTCAGGCCGTCTGAAAACCATTTTTCAGACGGCCTGAAATGTAGAAAACCCTGCACTTTGCGCTTTGCCGAAAACCACATGGTGAAATTATCAAGCATGGCCGAAAATAACGGCAGGCACAGCAAAACCGTATGGTTTTTGGGCATACGCCAACCCCGCAAGCCGCCGTTTCCGGCAGAAACAAAAAACGCTCAGCATCCATAAAGTGCAAACCCCAGCCTTTACACACCATTTTTAACATTCAACACGCTTCACAGAAATTTATCCGCCCCTCTTCTGCACCGGGCGTAAACCGAAAAAACAGATTGAAATACCGCTTAAACACCCGGATACCGAACATTCGGATTTGCCGCCTGCGCGGAAATCACGGCATTCAGGCCGTCTGAAAAACCATTTTTCAGACGGCCTGAAAAATATTCGGGCAGAGACTGCAGCCTCAATACCGGCCCGGGGTGGTGCGGCCAACATGCCAAGCGGTGAACCGCAAACGGTAAAAGCAATACGGAGCCGCTTTTGCCCGCCTGCCCAACCGCTCTTAAGCTGAAGCAGCGCAACGCCGCAACGGAAACCAAGCGGGCGGGTTTGCCGGCAAACCGGGAAGCCAACCGCCGTATGTTAACGCGGGCAGGCAGGCGTGCGCCCACAAGCACCGGCCGCAAACAGGCCGTCTGAAAAATGGTGTTCAGACGGCCTGAATCTGTGTATCCTGAATCTTTGCATCCCGAATCTTTGGTTACCGCTCCTTTTTTATTGCCGTTACGGCATTGCCGCACTTTTTTCACTGCCTGCCCGGTGCCGGAAAGCAACGGCCTCACGATAACCCGTTGCGGCAGAGCGCACTTTCAAACATTCCCGCTCAACGGCGTTTTATCGGGCGGTAACCAGCCGCAGCCTCAGTCTCCCCCTGCTCCGCGCCCACCACCACGATATTCATATTTTCTGCTTTCACGCGCCGCTGCCAGGCCGATTTGACCTGCCCGGCGGTCAGGGCGGAAACCGCCTTCGGATAGGCTTCGAGATAATCATCGGGCAGATTATAGAAACCGATCAGGCTCAGATAGCCCAGCAGCTTGGCGTTGGTGTCGAAACGCAGGGGAAAGCTGCCGGTGATGTTGGCTTTGGCCTGTTGCAGCTCGGCCTCGGTGGGGCCTTCGGCCGAAAAGTCGGCCAGCACTTTGCGGGCGGCGGCCAGCGCGGCAGATGTGTTGGCTTTTTGGGTGGAGAAACCTATGGTCAGCGGCCCGGCTTCGGAAGAAGGCTCCAAACTGCTCGATGCGCCGTAGGTGTAGCCGTGTTTGTCGCGCAATTCTTTCATCAGGCGGCTGTCGAAACCGCCGCCGCCCAAAATATAGTTGCCCGCCACCAGGGCATAATAATCGGGATCATTGCGTTTGATTAAGGGCATACCCATCACGATTTGCGCCTGTTCGCCGGCAAACGGAATATTCTGCTGTCGGGGCAGATGCTCGGGAACCGCAGGCACGGTGCCGCTTTGGCTGCTGTGCGCGGGTAAACCGTTGAGCGCCTGCCTCACCAAAGCCTCGGTTTGGCGGCGGTCGATGTCGCCCACCACCGCCACCACGGCGTTGTTTTTACCGTAGCGGCTGCGGTAAAACGCGCGGATGTCGTCAAGCGTTATGCGGCGTATGCTGTCCACACTGGTTTGCGCAGGGCGGCCGTAGGGGTGGCTGCCATAATTCAGACGGGCGAGTGCGCGTTCGGCGATAAAGCCCGGGTCGGTTTCCTGCTGTTGCAGCGCGGTGATGCTCTGTTTGCGTATGCGCTCGAACACGGCGGCATCGAAACGCGGCTGCGCGAGCGCCTGGTTGAGCAGGCTCAAGGCCGGTTTGAGTTTGCCCGGCCGGCTCAGGCTGCGCAGGGTAACGGCGGTGCCCTCGCTGCTGCTGTCGCTGCTGATGGCGGCGGCCAAACTGTCGGCCTGCTCTTTAAAGGCTTCTTCGTCAAGCCGCTGCGTGCCGCCCGTCAGCAGCGCGGCGGCAAACCCGGCAACCTCGCCTTTGCCTTCGGGGCTGAAAGCACTGCCCGCCCCTTTGAAACTGATCTGCACATCGACAATCGGATTCTGATGCCGCTCCACCAGCAGCACCTGCGTGCCCTCAGGCGTGTACCAACGCTGGATATCCACGGCGGCATAAACCGCAAGCGGCAGGATTGCCGCAAAGAGAGCGGCGGCGGGTTTCAATAACATGGCGTGCTTTCTGAATCTCTCGGAAAAATGCAAGGTTAAACGTTTTTGAATGCGGCTGTAAAGGCAGAGGCCGTCTGAATACCAACAATAAAACGGCACCATATTGCCGCCGGCATCTTTGCAGCAACCCGCAAACGCGGTACATTTACGGCTTCCGTTCCACAAAGCAAGGCCGCAACATGAACCCCATTCCCAAATCCGCCAAGCTCGACCAAGTATGCTACGACATCCGCGGGCCTGTGCACAAAGAAGCCGTCCGCCTCGAAGAAGAAGGCCATAAAATCTTAAAGCTCAATATCGGCAATCCCGCGCCTTTCGGTTTTGAAGCGCCCGATGAGATTTTGGTGGACGTTATCCGCAACCTGCCCGCCGCGCAGGGATATTGCGATTCCAAAGGCCTGTTTTCGGCGCGCAAAGCCATTGTCCACTATTACCAAACCAAAGATTTGCGCAGCATCACCGTAAACGATGTGTATATCGGCAACGGCGTATCCGAGCTGATTACCCTGTCGATGCAGGCACTGCTCAACGAGGGCGATGAGATTCTGATTCCCGCGCCCGATTATCCGCTGTGGACGGCCGCCGCCACCCTCGCCGGCGGCACCGCCCGCCATTACCTGTGCAGCGAAGAAAACGGCTGGCTTCCCGACACGGCCGACATCGAAGCAAAAATCACCCCCCGCACCAAAGCCATCGTGGTGATCAACCCCAACAACCCCACCGGCGCGGTGTACAGCAAAGAAATCCTGCTCGAAATCGCCGAGCTGGCGCGCCGGCACAACCTGATGATTTTTGCCGATGAAATCTACGACAAAATCCTTTATGACGGCGCGCAGCACCACCACATTGCCGCACTTGCCCCCGACTTGCTCACCATCACCTTCAACGGCCTCTCCAAAGCCTACCGTGTGGCCGGCTTCCGCATGGGATGGATGGTACTCAACGGCCCCAAACACCACGCCCAAAGCTATATCGAAGGGCTGGATATGCTCGCCTCGATGCGCCTGTGCGCCAACACCCCCATGCAGCACGCCATTCAAACCGCGCTGGGCGGCTATCAGAGCATCAACGAGCTGGTGCTGCCCGGCGGCCGCCTGCTGGAGCAGCGCGACCAAGCCTACCAGATGCTCACCCAAATCCCCGGCATCAGCTGCGTCAAACCCCGGGGCGCGATGTACCTTTTCCCCAAAATCGACACGGAAATGTATAACATTCAAGACGATGCCAAATTTATCTACGACCTGCTGCTGCAGGAAAAAGTATTGCTGGTGCAGGGCAGCGGCTTCAACTGGATACGCCCCGACCACTTCCGCGTGGTAACGCTGCCCCATATCCACCAAATCGAAGAAGCCATGGGCAGGCTGGCACGCTTTTTACGGCACTACCGCCAATAACCCCTCAGCGGCGTGCGGAGCAAAGGGCCGGTTTCCCGGCTCTTTTCAATTTTTAAAGCACCGCCGCCGCCCGCTTTGAAAGATGCAACACCGCTTGTTCACAAACAGCATCGCCACCGGTTTGGCGCACGCTCCCCTCCCCCCGCCTGATGGTTTGGTTTGATACGGCAACCCCGCTTTATCTGAAAATCAAAATATGGCGATGATAAAAGGCCGTCTGAAAAATATCTTTCAGACGGCCTGATTATTACTGTCTGCCGATAGCTTTTACCTGCCCGATAGTTTTTACCTGCCCGATAGTTTTCACGGCGTGGCAGCACCCGCCAACGGCATCCGGCAGGACAAACAGGGCCGGCAACGTACCGCAACCACCCCAGCAGCGCAGAGCAGATGCGGCAAACCACGCCCCGCCGCTGCACACCTACCTGATGTTTGATACGGGACAACCCCGCTTTATCTGAAAATCAAAACACGGCAATGATAAAAGGCCGTCTGAAAAATATCTTTCAGACGGCCTGAGGCTCTCTACAGCCCATCAAAAAGCATCGTAAAGTTTAAAAGCCTACCCGCCACCATGCTGGTGCAGGCGTAAATCATACGCTGGTTTCCGCTATGGGCATCGCCGCTGCTACGGGGTCAGAGTTTGAATCGTGCAGTTGGCCACGCTTAAATGCTTCATAGTGGCGTTGGCCAACTCAATCCGGCAATGCCAAGCCCCATCGGTATCGCGGTTGAGCTTGATATTGGTGCCGTTTAACACCGCATTCACATTGCCGCCGAGTGTGGCTTCAATGCCGCCAAACCGCCCGCCGCCTGCATCGATGGTTGCTAAGTTGATGATATTGGAAGCAGGGTTGTCGCCGTTGATGCCGATATATTCGTAGATGCCACCTTGCGGATAAGATTTGCCGTTGTCGGCAGGATTAACCGTGGGGAAACCGCCGCTGGCAAGAATGGTTTCAATAGCGGCTTTGGTAGATGAAAGCTCATACACCGCCCGGGTAAGCTGTGTTTTGGCGGTGTAGTTTTGATAAATGGGCAAAGCAATAGCCGAAATGATGCCGATAATTGCCACTACAATCATCAGTTCGATTAGTGTAAACCCGCGCATTGTGTTGTCAGCCATTTTTTATCCTTAAAGTTAGGGGCTGTCCTAGATAACTAGAATAAATCCTGCTTTACTAATTGTTTTAAAATAGAAATTTGAAATTTTATCTCACTGTTGTTAAAACGCCATTCACACTCTTTCAAATACAGTTCAAAATGCTCTTTGGGAATGCCGTTAAACTTGCGTAAATGGCGTTTTGCTTGGTTCCAAAAGTTCTCAATTCCGTTAATGTGATTTTGTCGCTCAGCAAAATGTGTGCTGTGATTGATCCGAAAATGTGAAAATTCGCTCACATCAAGAACGTCATAACTTTTGTAACAATCGGTATAAACAATGCTGTCAGGCTTCACTTGCTCGCGGATAATTGGCAATAAAGTCGCAGTTTGTGTATTGGGTACGGCAACGGTGTAAACCTTACCATTACGCTTCAAAAGCCCGAATACAGCCACTTTGCCAGCCGCACCGCGACCACGTTTGCCTTTGCGTTGTCCGCCAAAATAGCTTTCATCAACTTCTACTTCACCATCAAGCATTTCCAGATGCGGGCTGTTGTGATAGATAAGTAAGCGCAAACGGTGGAAGTAATAGGCAGCGGTATTTTTATTGACGCTAACTAATTGCGCCGCTGTGCGGGCGGTAACACCTGCAACAAATAGTTCAATCAGTTTGTTTTGCTTGTACTGACTTAAACGACTTTTTCTCATAGGGATTATTCTAACCTGAAGTTAAATTTCCCTAGTTATCTAGTACAGCCCCTAAAGTTAAGCCTGCCGTGTTTCAAATGCGGCATACGCTTTATCGGCGTTTCTGCCAGAATTTCCCGAATGTTTCACTCTTGCCGCTGCATCGGCAGCGTTGTTTTATTTTGTGTATTTAGGTGATACCTTCCAATAAGGCATCAGTCCAAACCCTGTGCGGTAGTTGCCTGTATCGGATAAAAGCGCACCATATTGCTATAGTGCGCTTTTCGGTTAAACCTTAAAAGTTATTAAGGTTGTTGATTAAGGAGTAGCAGTAGCAGAAGTGGCAGAACAACCTGAAGCTCTGTATTTTTCTTTAACAGATGTTGAGCAAGTCCAAGTACCATCGGTGCTACGTGTCCAAGTTAAAGTTTCCTTCTGCAGGTCGGCGGCAGCATTGTTTCCGAATTCGGCAACAATGGTTGCTGTACCGTTATTATTAAGCGTAACCTGCGGCACACCGGTTCCAGTAGCCAGCGTTTCACTGCTTTGGGCGGCACCGGTCAGCAGATTGGAACCGGTCGCGCCGATGTGGCAATTTCCTGCTGCCGATCCTACTGTAAATTTACCGTCTAAAACGCAGGTTTCTGCAACGGTTTTCAGATTGCCTGATTCACCCATCACACGCGCCACTTGAGAGCGGGCGATATAGTTTTGATACATCGGCAGGGCGATGGCGGCCAGAATACCGATAATCGCAATAACGATCATCAACTCGATCAGGGTAAAGCCTTTTTGAATAGCTTTCATGTTAAAACTCCAGTTTAAAAGTGAATAAAATTTATATAGTTGTAAAACCGTAATGTGCTTGGCACGTTGTACTGCAATCAAAAGAAGAAGGAATTTACAGCTTGCCGCTTTTGGCTGCTGCTTCTGCCTGGGCTTGGGCTTGGGCTTGGCCTCTCGCGGTTGCCAGGTATCAAGCAATGCTTGTGCCAAATTATGAAAACGGGGTTTGATATTTTAATAAATAGTTGATAATTAATATTTAAATTTTGTTTCCTTGCTGTGTTAATGCCAAAGAAATTATTCAAACAAATTTCTAACCTAATTTAACATGACGATTTTCGGCAGCAGAATGCCGAAATTGCGAACATAAGGTTTATTTTTTTGTCATGCGCCGTTTTTTGTCAGCGGGCCGGCCTGCACCGGCAGAAATAAGCCGGCAGAAAAAGAGAAAGGCCGTCTGAACATATTTTCAGACGGCCTTGTGTTTCAGACGGCCTTGCCTTCGGCGGAATAACGCAGCCCGGGGTTTCAGACGGCCTGAGCCGGTTTTGCCGGGATTCTGCCTGTCGATAACCCCGCCGTGTTACGCCACGCCGTAGCGTTGGCGGTAGGCGCGCACGGGGTTGAGATATTCGCCGAGTTCGGCATGGTCTTCGAGCAGCGAAAGCAAATCGCGCAGGTTGGCGATGGCCACCACGGGCAGGCCGTATTGCTGCTCCACTTCCTGCACCGCCGATTGCTCGCCCGTGCCTTTTTCCATGCGGTCGAGCGCAATGGCAACGGCGGCGGGGGCGGCACCTTCGGCTTCGATTAATTTCACGGATTCGCGCACGGATGTGCCGGCAGAAATCACATCATCGATAATCAGCACGCGGCCTTTGAGCGGTGCGCCCACCAACACGCCGCCTTCGCCGTGGTCTTTGGCTTCTTTGCGGTTGTAGGCAAACGGCACGTTGATGCCTTTTTCGGCCAGCATCATGGCAGCGGCGGCGGCAAGAATGATGCCTTTATAGGCGGGGCCGAACAGCATATCGAATTGAATTTTGCTTTCGATAATGGCTTGGGCGTAGAAACGCGCCAGCGCAAGGGTGGAAGCGCCATCGTTAAACAGCCCGGCGTTGAAGAAATACGGCGATTGGCGGCCGGCTTTGGTAGTGAATTCGCCGAATTTCAATACTTTCTGCTCAAGCGAAAACTTGAGAAAATCTTGTCGGAAATCAGACATTTGCAAACTTTCTATCACAAAAAAACCGTAAGGATTATAGCAGAGCCGCCGCCGTGCCGGCAGCCCGCGCCTGCGCTCTGATAGCCCGCTTTCGGGCAGGCCGCTCTACAGTCTGAAAAGTGCTTCTACCCGTACAGCCGCAGTTGGTGGTTTCCGGTATGAAAAATCGGAAATTGCCGGAGTGGAAGCCGACCCGGCCGCTGCAAAAGGCGGTTTCTGCACAACCGCGCAGCCGAACCGGGGCGGTTTTAACCACGGCGGCACTCTGTTGGGACAAGCCATCAAAGCCGTTATGGCGTTTTTCTCCACAGCGCGTTCCAACGAATCCTCAGGCCATCTGAAACCAAGCGTTTCAGCGGGTGTTTCAGACGGCTTTTCTTTTTTCAGACGGCCGGAAATTGGGCTACAATCGCGCTTTATCCAACACACCTCAAACCCTATCATGCTGAAAATTATTTCTGCCAATGTAAACGGCATCCGCTCTGCCTATAAAAAAGGTTTTCTCGAATATATCGCCGCCTCGGGCGCAGATATGGTGTGCGTGCAGGAGCTCAAAGCCCAAGAGCCTGATTTGTCGGAAGATATGAAAAACCCGCACGGTATGTACGGCGTGTGGCATTGCGCCGAAAAGCGCGGCTACAGCGGCGTGGCAATATACAGCAAACAGAAGCCCGACAGCGTGCAATACGGCATGGGCATCGAAGAATTCGACCGCGAAGGCCGTTTTGTGCGCGCCGATTTCGGCAATCTGAGCGTGATTTCGCTCTACCTGCCCTCAGGCACCAGCGCGCCGGAGCGGCAGGCGCTCAAATACCGCTTTCTCGATGCTTTCTACCCCATGCTGGCCGAGATGAAAGCGGCGGGGCGCGATATCGTGGTGTGCGGCGACTGGAACATCGCCCACCAAAACATCGATCTGAAAAACTGGAAAGGCAACCAGAAAAACTCGGGCTTCCTGCCCGAAGAACGCGCCTGGATCGGCAAAGTTATCAATAATTTGGGCTGGACGGATATGTGGCGCACGCTCTACCCCGAAGAGCCGGGCTACACCTGGTGGAGCAACCGCGGGCAGGCCTATGCCAACAATGTGGGGTGGCGCATCGATTATCATATGGTAACGCCGGATCTGGCGGCCAAAGCCGTTTGCGCCCATGTTTATAAAGACGAGAAATTTTCCGACCACGCGCCGCTGGTGGTGGAATATGATTATGCCCTTTGATATTGAAAACAACGCGGCCGGCGCAGATTCGGGCTTGAAATCCGGATACCGCGTTAAAAAAACAAGAGGCCGTCTGAAAACGCGTTAAACCCCATGAGCCCGCCATGAACACATTTTTTGCCGCCCTGCCCGTTGCCGCCGCTCCGCCCGTTTGCGCACAAACCTGCCGCAGCCAAAACCCCTACACTTCAGACGGCCACCCCAACCGCAGCCGCTTTGAAGCCGCCGCCCAAACCGGGCGCTGCTTTCAGACGGCCTGCCGCAGCCGGCATTACTCCGGTGCCGCCAAAATCAAACAGCCATATCCAAACCGCTGCAGCAGCTTCCTGCGCATCACCGGGCAGATGCACACACGCAGCGGTTTGGCCGCGAGCCGCAACAACGCCGGCAGCCCGGCAGCCTCTTTGGCCGGGCATATGGTCGATGCCGGCGGCTTTGCCGCGCCGTATGTCTATCGCGAAAGCTACAAACGCGGGCGGCAACACGCCCGCTCCAACCTGAAAGCCTGCGGCGGGTAAACCATGCAAAGCCACGAGCTCGAAGACTTAACCCTGTTGCTGGTACGCGATGCCGATGAAGCCGAAATGTGGATAGACCGCTGGGCGCTGAGCTACCCCACCGTGCGCACGGCAGCGGTTTCGCGCAGCCGGCCTATCGCCGAATGGCAGCAGGCCGTGGGCGCGGCAGTGGGCAGCATCCACAGCCGCAATATTGCCGCCGTTGCCCACGGAGCGGGCATTTCGGGCTGGCTGTCATGGCTTTATCTGGCCGATGTGAATATGCAGAAGCGGGTAAAAAACATGATATTGGTGTCGCCCCGCCAAGATGCGTTTCCCGATGATGCCGACCACACCCTGCAACGGGTGCGCTGCCACTGCCCCAGCGCGCTGGTTATCGGCAGAAACGACCGTGAATGCCCGCAAAAATGGGCGCAACAGCAGGCGCAGCTTTGGGGCGCACGCCTACTGGCCGCCCCGCAACCCGGCCGTCTGAACGGGCATCTGAACGGCTGGCAGTGGGGAATGAAATTGTTGCAGGAAATGTTGCTGAAATAAACGGATATTTTGTACAAACAACAGGCAGAGGCTTTTCAAAGCTTATTTAGGCCGTCTGAAATAACCAATTGTCGTCATACTAATCTCCAACTGCCCTCATACTCGGGCTTGATCCGAGCATCTGTTATTTCTCTCACAACAAAAAGATACTCGGGTCAAGCCCGAGTATGACGCAGATGCTTTAATTTGAAAGAATCAGGACGTCTGAACAATATTTTTCAGACGGCCTTTCGCCACCATTATGTTGTTATTTTCAAATAAAGTGAGTTTCCCTATGAAATCAAATAATAAGGTGGGGGTTGGAACGGCAGCGGGACGTGGTTTGCTGCATCTGCTCTACGCTATTGTAATGGTTGAGGCACACGCTGCCCGTTTTGTTTGTCCTGCCGAATGCCGTTGGCGGATGCTGCCACGCCGCCAAAACCATTGAGCCGGCAAAGAATCAGGCCGTCTGAAAAATATTGTTCAGACGGCCTGATTCTTTGCCGTTGCTATTTAGGCGGCAAGCGTGGTTATCAGCGCAATTCGGTGTGCAGACGGCCCAACCATGCAGAAGCATCGCTGCCCCGGTAGGCGCTGCCGTCGCGGTTGAGCAGGCGGATGCGGGTGCCGTTGTTTAACGGCTCTGCATACACAATCAGCTCGGGGCGGGCGGCCGCAGCCGAGGCAGCTTGGGTTTCGCCTTTACCGAACAGGCGTTTGAAAAAACCGGTTTTTTTGGCAGAAACGGCCGTGCCTTCCTGCGGCGCGGGCTGCACCAAAAATGCGTGGCGTTCGGCATTTTGGCCGAGCACGGTCAGGCCGATGCGGTCGAGCGCCAGCGCGATGCGGCGCCAGTTGCGGTTGTGGTCGCCGCTTACCAAAACGGCATCACCGCTGACGGAAGCCAAATCGCTGCTGCTGCGGGCTGCGGGGGCAACACTGCTGCCCAAGGCGTTTTCGGCCTGCCGGGCATCTATGCCCAAATACTGCATGAAGCGGGCGAGAAAGGCCGCTTCAAGGTTGGGATCGTTGGGGCGCGGCTGCCACATGGTGGTGTCTTTGTTTTTGTCGCCATACACCTCCTGCATACCTTTATGGGCGAAGAAGATGTCGGTGGTGCCGTTGCGGCCGTGTTCTACACGGATAATGAATTTGTCGCGCTCGCTGGTGGAATAAATGCCGCCCAAGCCCACTTTTTCAAACAGGCGGCGCAGGCCGTCGCCGGCGATTTTGGCGCGGTTTTCCGCCCATTCGGTTTCCATTTGACCGATGGCGGGCTCTTCCGATTTGATTTCAAAGCCGTTTTCCTGCCAAAACACTTTCAGCAGCGGCCAGATTTCGGCAGGCTGCTTACCTTCCACTACCAGCCAGCGCTGGCTGCCGTCGCGCTCGAGGCGCACGCCTTTCACACCCTGCAGCACGGCTTGGCCGGCAGGCTGCTGTGCGCCGCTGCGGCGCGCTATATCGCTGGCGCGCACGGCACCCGAGCCGGCAGGAATCTGATACAGATTGCCTTGGTCGGGGTTGGTTAAATCGGGCGGAACTTCAAGGTTCACCACTTTGCGGTTTTGGGTTTGATAATCGAATTTGGGCTGCTCTCTGCTGCCCGAGCAGGCGGCCAGGCCGGCCAAAGCAATCAGGGATATTGCCGTTTTGATGCGGTTCATTCGCGGGATTCCTCCGGTTAAATCAGTTGGGCGCTTTTCAGCGCGCTGTGTACTTTGGCTTGGCCGTCTGAAGAAAGTTCAACAATCGGCAGGCGCACATGGGGTTGGCACAATCCCATTGCAGACAACGCCCATTTGGGGGCGGCGGGGCTGGGTTCGCAGAACATCACGTCATACACGGGAATGAGCTTTTTATTCAGCGCACGCGCGGCGGTGGTATTGCCGGCAATGGCTTCGCGGCACATATCGGCAAACAGTTTGGGGGCAACGTTGGCGGCCACCGAAATCACGCCGTCTCCGCCGCAGAGCATAAACGCCAAACCTGTGGGGTCATCGCCCGAATATACTGCAAAGCCTTCCGGCACACGGTTGATCAGGTCGGTTTCGCGGGCGATGTCGCCGCTGGCTTCTTTCACGCCTACGATATTGGGAATTTCGGCCAGGCGCAGTATGGTTTCGTTGCCCATATCCACCACCGTGCGGCCGGGCACGTTGTAAACAATCATGGGAATGCTGCAGGCTTCGGCGATGGCTTTGAAATGGCGGTAAATGCCTTCCTGCGAGGGTTTGTTGTAGTAGGGGACGACCGACAGGGTGTAGTCGGCTCCCAAACGCTCGGCACCTCTGGAAAGCTCGATGGCTTCTTCGGTGTTGTTGGCACCGGCTCCGGCAATCACGGGCACGCGTTTGCCGGCATATTTGACGGCGGCTTCCACCACGGCCAAGTGTTCTGCAACCGGCAGGGTGGCGCTCTCGCCGGTGGTGCCTACGGCCACGATGCCGTCGGTTCCGTTTTCGATGTGCCAGTCGATTAAGGTGCGCAGCCCGCCGTAATTGATGCTGCCGTCTTCATTCATGGGGGTAACCAGGGCAACCAAACTGCCTTTTAACATGGTAAAACCTTATTTCTCGAACATTCGGTTAAAGTGTAACGGGTTCATTTTCAACACCGCGCAACAGGCCGAAAACAGCAGAAACAATATGCGGCCGCTTCAATCTGCCGCCTGCGCGGCCTGCAGAATCTTCTCTTTGCGCCGGGGTGCGGCAACGTTTCAGCGAAGCCCGTGAATCCGTTAACGGGCGATTGTAGCCTACTTTGAAATAGATGGGAAATGCTGATTATGCGTGCCCTGCAAAGGTTTGCAAAGGTTTTTCAGGCCGTCTGAAAACGTTTCGGCGGCTTTTCAGACGGCCCGGTTTTTATGCGGTTATGCTGGAGGGCGTGTTTTTCCCAACGGGAGCCGCCGCTTTGAAATTGAAGTCGGCACTTGGATTGTTTACAATCTGCGCTTACAAATTTTATCGTTCGGTTACACAAGGAATATACGATGTCAGCCCCTCCCCGCAAAAGCGATGCCCCCGACTTGGTTTACCGCCTGGAAGACAAACCGCCCTTCGCCAACGCACTCTTAAGCGCAACCACCCACCTGTTGGCGATTTTCGTGCCGATGATTACGCCGGCGCTGATTGTGGGCGGTGCGCTGAAACTGCCGCCGGAAATGACGGCTTATTTGGTGTCGATGGCGATGGTGGCCTCGGGCATCGGCACTTATCTGCAGGTGAACCGCCTCGGGCCTGTCGGCTCGGGCATGTTGTCGATTCAGTCGGTCAATTTTTCGTTTGTGGGCGTGATGATTTCACTGGGCTTGGGCATGAAGGAGCAGGGCTTGG
The DNA here is from genome assembly GCF_014297595.2 of Neisseria musculi. NCBI lineage: Bacteria > Pseudomonadati > Pseudomonadota > Betaproteobacteria > Neisseriales > Neisseriaceae > Neisseria > Neisseria musculi. The sequence goes on from NZ_CP060414.2 coordinate 2,003,864, forward strand.
ACGAACACGCCATGCTCTCCGCGCTGCTCGGCGTGGCGTTTGTGGGCGCGTTTTTGGTGGCCGGCTCGGCATGGCTGCTGCCCTACCTGAAAAAAGTCATCACCCCCACCGTGAGCGGTGTGGTGGTAATGATGATCGGCTTGAGCCTGATCAGCGTGGCCATCACCGAATTCGGCGGCGGCTATGCAGCCATGGGCAACGGCACCTTCGGCGCTTGGCAGAATATTGCGTTGGCAGCGTTTGTGTTGGCGGTGGTGCTGTTTTTCAACAGCCTGAAAAATCCGCTGCTGCGCATGAGCGGCATTGCCGTGGGCATGGTTTCGGGCTATGTGGTGGCGCTGTTTTTGGGCATGGTGGATTTTTCGGTGTTGGAAAACCTGCCGCTGTTTACCGTGCCTGTGCCGTTCAAATACGGCTTTGATTTTCAATTTGTTCCGTTTCTGGTGGCCGGCCTGGTGTATCTGCTGAGCATCTTTGAAGCGGTAGGCGATTTAACCGCCACGGCGATGGTGTCCGGCGAAGACTATGAAGGCGGTGAATTTCAAAAACGCCTGCGCGGCGGTGTGTTTGCCGATGGTTTGGTGTCGGTGATTGCCACCGCGCTGGGGTCACTGCCGCTCACCACTTTCGCCCAAAACAACGGTGTGATTCAGATGACCGGCGTGGCTTCGCGCCATGTGGGCAAATATATTGCGGCCATTTTGGTGCTGCTGGGGCTGTTTCCCGTGGTGGGCCGCGCGTTTACCACCATTCCCAGCCCGGTTATCGGCGGCGCGATGGTGCTGATGTTCGGCCTGATTGCCATCGCCGGTGTGCGCATTATCATGACCAACGGCATCGACCGCCGTGAAGCCGTGATTGCCGCCACTTCCATCGGTTTGGGCTTGGGTGTGAGCTTCAAGCCCGAGGTGTTTGCCCTGCTGCCCGTGAAAGAGCTGTTTCAAAACCCCATCTGCATGGGCGGCACCGCCGCGCTGCTGATGAATCTGATGATGCCGCACGATAAAGGCGGTAAAGTTTATCTGAGCGATGAATTAGACGTTTGACACGGCGAATCCCCGGTTCTCTATAGCATTTCCGGCTTTGCCCCTCGGGGATAAAGCCGCTTCGTTTTCAACACAGGGCGCGGCTGCGGGCAATATTGATTATGGTTCAGCTGCGCCATACCTGCCCTGAGGCCGTCTGAAACATTTCCAAGCGATAAAACAAGGCAAAACGGCAGGCTTCAGGATATACAAACATTGCGAAAGCACGCGGTTGCCGCTGCAGCAGTCTGCACAACCGCTCTCTTTCAACCGGGCAGGCGCTGTGATGGTTTCAAAGCAGGCGGTCATCGCCGCCGCAAGCAATAAGCCGCAAGCAATAATAAGATTAAATTGAAATGAAAAGGACTGAATCCTGTTGAGTGGAGTGTAGGATTCAGTCCTTGCCAACCGCTTGGTTAATCTGCCCGGCTTTTGGGAGCCTTTCAAAACGGGCGGTTGGTGTTTGCCGCTCTGCATTGTTATTTGGCTTTTTTGGCTTCCAGCCAATGCTCCAAATAGTGAATGCTCACCCCGCCTTCTTGGAAGTCGTGGTCGTTAAACAAATCACGGTGCAGCGGGGCGTTGGTTTTGATGCCCGTAACCGCCAGCTCGGCCAGCGCCACCCGCATTTTGGCCATAGCCTGCTGGCGGGTTTTGCCGTGAACGCAGATTTTGCCGATTAAGCTGTCGTAGTTGGGCGGAATGCGGTAGCCCTGATAAATATGGCTGTCCACGCGTATGCCCAAACCGCCGGGCAGATGGCAGCTTTCAATCAGGCCGGGGCTGGGAATGAAGTTGTAGGGGGCTTCGGCATTAATGCGGCACTCGAATGCGTGCCCTTCCAGCACGATGTCTTTCTGACTATATTGCAGGGGCAGGCCGCCGGCAACGCGGATTTGTTCCTGCACGATGTCGATGCCGGTGATCAGCTCGGTAACGGGGTGCTCCACCTGCACGCGGGTGTTCATCTCGATAAAGAAAAATTCGCCGTTTTCATACAGAAATTCAAATGTGCCCGCACCGCGGTAGCCGATGCGCTTGCAGGCGGCCACGCAGGCTTCGCCGATTTTTTTGCGCTCTTTGTCGGTGATGCCGGGGGCGGGGGCTTCTTCAATAACTTTTTGGTGGCGCCGCTGCATGGAGCAGTCGCGCTCGCCCAGATAAACGGCGTTGCCGTGTTCATCGGCCAACACCTGAATTTCGATGTGGCGCGGTTTTTGCAGATAGCGTTCCATGTAAACCATGGGGTTGCCGAAGGCCATGCCGGCTTCGGTTTTGGTCATTTCCACCGCTTTGAGCAGGTCTTCTTTTTTCTCGACCACACGCATACCGCGCCCGCCGCCGCCGCCCGATGCTTTGATAATCACAGGAAAGCCCACTTGTTCGGCAATTTTGACGATTTCGGCATCGTTGTCCGGCAGCGCACCCTCAGATCCCGGCACACAGGGCACACCCGCCTCAATCATAGCGTGTTTGGCCGACACTTTATCGCCCATCAGGCGGATAGTGGCAGGCCTGGGGCCGATAAACACAAAGCCCGACTGCTCCACCTGCTCGGCAAAATCGGCATTTTCGGCTAAAAATCCGTAACCCGGATGCACGGCATCGGCTCCGGTGACTTCGGCAGCGGCGATTAGGGCGGGGATATTGAGATAGCTCTGCGGCGAAGGCGGCGGGCCGATGCACACAGATTCATCGGCCAATTTCACGTGCAGGCTGTCTTTATCGGCTTCAGAATGCACGGCAACGGTGGCAATGCCCATTTCGCGGCAGGCACGTAACACACGGAGCGCGATTTCGCCGCGGTTGGCAATCAATACTTTTTTCAGCATAGGGATACTTTCAGAAGAGGTTTCAAGCACGCGGCCCGATTCTGAATACGGCGGGGGTTTCAGACGGCCTCCAACGCAACCAAAGGCCGTCTGAAAAGATTATTCGATGATAAACAGCGGCTCGCCGTATTCTACAGGCTGGCCGTTTTCAACCAGAATTTCTTTGACAACGCCGGATTTCTCGGCTTCGATTTCGTTCATCAGCTTCATCGCCTCAATGATGCACAGGGTTTCACCGGCTTTGACGCTTTGGCCGACCTCTACAAACGGCGGGGAAGACGGGCTGGGGGCGCGGTAAAACGTGCCGACCATCGGGGATTTCTGCGCGGCCGACAAATCGCGTGCGGCGGGAGCCTGCGCGGCAGGGGCGGCGGCAGCGGGAGCCGGGGCAGCAGCGGGCGCGGCATGGTGCACGGGCACTGGAGCGGCATAAACAGCCTGTTGCGCAGTGGAGCGGGTGATGCGCACTTTTTCTTCGCCTTCGGTTACTTCGATTTCGGCAATACCCGATTCTTCAACCAGGTCGATTAATTTTTTCAGCTTGCGTAAGTCCATCGTGATTCCTTTTGCTCATGACGGTAGATGAAATTCCAACTGATACAGCGTTGCCCCGCCCTGCTGCACTGTCTGCGGCCCGCCTTCGTTTCAGCCCAAACTTAATCCACTCACTGTAAACCGCCCAACGGGCGCAAACCACCGCATTGCGCCGCAAGAATGCGGCACCGTTTTACAGGCGGTAATAAAAAAAGATATTTGGCTATTTTTACCAACTTGCTGTTAAATGTCCAGCAAAATATCAAAAAATACCGTTTTTTATGCAAATATCCGGGTTTCGGGCGGTATGGCGGAACGGCCGGAAAGCCAAGCGAGCATTTATTCTAAGGCGGGTTTGCGCACATAAATTTCCATACAGATAAAAACCTGCAAAGCGGGCGCAAAAGCAGGGTGTTATCCTGCCGCGACAGACGCAGAGCCGTTTTAAAGCGATTTTTCAGACGGCCTGCCGCCTGCCGCACCGGCTGCATTATCATGATGGTTTTCGATAAAGGCCGATGGGCCGTCTGAAAAAGGGAAAACATATGAGCAGACCGCTGCCGCCCAAACTGCAGAAAACACAGCAGCAGCTCGATCGGATTTCTGCCGAGTTCAAACAGCATATGGCCGCCGGACGCTACCGTGAAGCCGTGTGCGAAGCCGTCAAAGCCCACGCTTTGATTCCCAAAGCCGTTGCACCGCTGAGCGATGCTGCCACCGCAGCCGTGAAAGGCGGCCTGTGGCAGGAGGGCATCGGCTATGCCGAAAAAGCCCTGCAGCGCAACCCGCAGCATATCAATTCGCTCGATGCGCTTGCCCATGCCTACGGTGCGCTCGGCGATTGGGAAAACTGCCGCACCTACGGCCTGCAGGCCTTGCAGCTTCGCGATAAAAGCATTGCCGCGCAGGTTGCGCCGCCGCAAACCCGTGAACGCCCCGGCGGCAAAAACATCATTGCGTTTTCGCTGTTCGGTGCGGGCTCCGAATACATTGAACCGGCGGTGATGAACACCGAATTGGCCGGCGAAATCTACCCGGGCTGGACGTGCCGCTTCTATATCGATGGCAGCGTGCCTGAAACTGCGGTTCAGCGGTTGCAGGCCAACGGTGCCGAAATTGTGCGGGTGCGCGGCAGCGTGGAAAACTGGCCGGGCGCGATGTGGCGGTTTCTGGCGATGGACGATCCCGAAGCCGCGCGGGTGGTTTTCCGCGATGCCGATTCGGTGGTTTCGCAGCGCGAAGCCCGCGCGGTGCGCGAATGGATAAGCAGCGGCAAGCTGTTTCACACCCTGCGCGATGCCGGCACCCACACCGAGCTGATATTGGCCGGGCTGTGGGGCGCCGTGGCAGGCAGCGTGCCCGATATGCGCGGCAGAATCGAAGCCTTTCTGGCCGTGCCGCCGGCTTCACGCCATTTCGCCGACCAATTGTTTTTGCGTGAAAACGTGTGGCCTTATGCCCGCCAAAGCCTGTGTGCGCACGACCGTATTTTCGGTTTTGCCGGCGCGGTGCCGTTTCCCGGCCATGCCCCGTCCGACTACAACCGTTTCCATGTGGGCTGCAACGAAGGCAACACCCGTTTTCAGGCGGCCTTCGGCCTGCCGGACGGCAGCCGCGTGCTGTGGCGTTTGTTCAGCCGCATTTCGCCGCTGCTCAACGCCGATTACTCGCTGAACGTTTTGCCTGAAGAGCGACTGGTGTGCGCCTATGAGGCCGTGGTGCAAAACGGTAAAGTAAGCGGCCTGATTCCCTACCGCTATGCCAAAGGCTTTTCAGACGGCCTCTCTAAGATTACCGTGGCCGCGCTGGAATAATCAGACAGAAGAGCCCTGCGCGGTTTGCAAAGTCAAACCGAATATAATATTCAGACTTCAGGCCGTCTGAAATCTGCTTGAACCGAAAGAACAAACAAGCGGTTAATGATGGATGCTCCCGCATGGTTTGAATTTCCGGCTTTTGCGCTGGTAGAATCTGACCGATATGAGAAAGGACTGCCCAATGAAACCCCTTACTTTATTTGCAGCTTTGCTGCCGGCGGCCTGCGTTGCCGCCCCTTCTGCCGCCCCTTCTGCCGCCCCTTCTGCCGCCCCTTCTGCCGGCCTGGCAGGCAAATGGCAGGTGCAGGAGGCCGATTCCGCCGCCATGCCCGAAGGGGTAAGCATCACCTTGCTGGCAGACGGGTATTTCCACACCGACGGCGGCTGCAACAGGCTTTTCGGACGCTACCGCCAAAGCGGCAACCGCCTGATTTTTTCAGATGCCGCCAGTACCCTGAAAGCCTGCGCGGACGGGCAGCATATGGAAATCGACAGCCGCCTCGGCACCGCTGTCGGCACACACCGAACCTACCGCATCAGCGGCACGCAGTTGGAATGGTTCAACGATAACGGCAAAGTGGTGCTCAAAGCAGTGAAGAGCGAACCATAAACGGCGTAAAAGGCCCAGATGCGCAATGCGCCGCCACTTCCGGCAGGCATTGGCGGCCGTCTGAAAATACGCACCCGCCGTTGTTTGCGCCGGGCGGAAACGGCGGCAATACTTTCGAACGCACCATCCGACCTGTCTGCCAACGCCCCGCAGACAGGCTTTTTGTGATGACGGGGTTGGTTATCCTGCTACCGTCTTTTTGTAAGCTTTGGTAAACTGTTGATTCAAGATAATCATCATTTTGCCTACCGCTTTTTCAGACGGCCTTTAGAGCGTGTGGTCAGGAAGCATTGCGGCGGTATTTTTGGTCAAAATCCTCATCTGCCGCGTTAAAAATGCGCGCAAGACAGTTCAATCTTGCTGTGCTTTTTGCCCTGCATCTGCCGATTTTCCCTCAAAAAACCGCTTCGCAAGCATGATGACTGCACACTCTGAAGCAAAGGCCGTCTGAAACAAAAACAACGGAGAAAAATATGTTTCACTTTGCCCATCCGCAGCAAACCGCTCTGCGCCAAGCCGTTACCCAAGCCTACCGCCGCGATGAAACCGAAGCGGTGCAGGATATGCTCCAGCGCGCGCAAATGAGTGCCGCCGAGCAAAACGGCGCTTCGCAACTGGCGCGCCGTCTCGTTACCCAAGTGCGCGAAAACCGCAAAAAAGCCAGCGGCGTAGATGCGCTGATGCACGAATTTTCGCTTTCCAGCGAAGAGGGCGTGGCGCTGATGTGCCTGGCCGAGGCGCTGCTGCGCATTCCCGACAACGCCACCCGCAACAAGCTGATACAAGACAAACTTTCAGACGGCAATTGGAAAAGCCATCTCAACAACAGCCCCTCGCTATTCGTGAACGCCGCCGCATGGGGTCTGCTGATTACCGGCAAACTCACCGCCCCCGCCGGCCGGCAGGGTTTGGGCGCAGCATTAACCCGTATGCTGGGCAAGGGCGGCGAACCGCTCATCCGCAAAGGCGTGGATTACGCCATGCGTATGCTGGGCAGGCAGTTTGTTACCGGGCAAACCATAGAAGAGGCGCTGCAAAACGGCAAAGAGCGTGAAAAATCGGGCTACCGTTTTTCATTCGATATGCTGGGCGAGGCGGCAATGACGCAGGCCGATGCCGAGCGTTATTATCAGGATTACGCGAACGCCATCCACGCCATCGGCAAAGATGCGCAAAACGCGGGCGTGTATGAAGGCAACGGCATTTCAGTGAAGCTTTCCGCCATCCATCCGCGCTATGTGCGCGCACAGCACAAGCGTGTAATGAGCGAGCTGCCGCCCAAGCTCAAACAATTGTTTATGCTGGCGAAATCTTACAATATCGGCCTGAACATCGATGCCGAAGAAGCCAACCGGCTGGAATTGTCGCTCAATTTGATGGAGGCGCTGGTATCCGACCCCGATTTGGCAGGGTTTAACGGCATCGGCTTTGTGGTGCAGGCTTATCAGAAACGCTGCCCGTTTGTGATTGATTATCTGGTGGACTTGGCGCGGCGCAACCAGCAAAGGCTGATGATACGCCTGGTAAAAGGCGCGTATTGGGACAGCGAAATCAAATGGGCGCAAACAGACGGCCTGAACGGCTATCCCGTTTACACCCGCAAACTGCACACCGATATTTCCTATCTGGCCTGTGCGCGCAAACTGCTTGAAGCGCAAGACGCGGTGTTTCCGCAGTTTGCCACCCACAACGCCTACACGCTGGCGGCGGTTTACCAAATGGGCGAAGGTAAAGAATTCGAATTCCAATGCCTGCACGGCATGGGCGAAACGCTCTACGACCAAGTGGTCGGCGCGCAAAACCTCGGCCGCCGCGTGCGCATTTACGCGCCGGTGGGCACACACGAAACCCTGCTGGCCTATCTGGTGCGCCGCCTGCTCGAAAACGGCGCCAACTCGTCTTTCGTAAACCAAATCGTTGATGAAAAAATCAGCATCGAAACATTAATCCGCAGCCCGCTCGACACCATCGCCGAGCAGGGGGTGCGCCGCCACAGCGCGCTGCCGATGCCGCGCGAGCTTTACGGCGCCGGCCGTCTGAATTCCCTCGGTGTGGATTTGAGCAATGAAAACGTGTTGCAGCAATTACAAACCTCAATGAACGAAGCTGCCGGCCAAAGTTTTCAGACGGCCTCTTTAATCAACGGCCGAAGCCGCGAAATGCAGCCCGCCCGCCCCGTGCATAATCCCGCCGACCACAGCGATATTGTCGGCAGCGTATCGTTTGCCGATGCCGCGCTGGTGCAGGAAGCCGTTGGTGCCGCCGTGGCCGCACAAAGCCTTTGGGGCAGCACGCCCGCCGCCGAGCGCGCCGCCTGCCTGCGCCGTTTTGCCGGCCTGCTCGAAGAACATACCGCCGCGCTGATGATGCTGGCCGTGCGCGAAGCGGGCAAAACGCTGAACAACGCCGTTGCCGAAGTGCGCGAAGCGGTGGATTTCTGCCGCTATTATGCCGATGAAGCCGAGCACACCCTGCCTCAAGATGCCGAACCTTTGGGCACGGTGGCAGCCATCAGCCCGTGGAACTTCCCGCTGGCGATTTTCGTGGGCGAAGTGGCGGCGGCGCTGGCGGCAGGCAATACCGTAGTGGCCAAGCCTGCCGAGCAAACCGGCCTGATTGCCCATTATGCCGTGCGCCTGCTGCACGAAGCCGGCGTGCCGCCCGAAGCCCTGCAACTGGTGTTGGGCGCGGGCGATGTCGGCGCGGCACTCACCCAAGATGCGCGCATCAACGGCGTGATTTTCACCGGCTCCACCGAAGTGGCGCGCCTGATTAACCAAACTTTGGCCAAACGCAGCGACAATCCCGTGCTGATTGCCGAAACCGGCGGCCAAAACGCCATGATTGCCGACAGCACCGCGCTGACCGAGCAAGTGTGCGCCGATGTGCTCAACTCTGCTTTCGACTCGGCCGGCCAGCGCTGCTCGGCACTGCGCATTCTGTGTGTGCAGGAAGAAGCCGCCGAGCGCATGGTGGGCATGATTAAAGGTGCAATGAACGAATTGCGCGTGGGCAATCCGCGCGGGCTGGACACCGACATCGGCCCCGTGATTGATGCCGAAGCGCAAGCCAATCTGTCGGCACATATCGACACCATGAAAGCCCGCGCACGCGCCTGCCACCAAATCAGGCCGTCTGAAAACGCCGGCAACGGCACGTTTGTGCCGCCCACGCTGTTTGAGCTGGACAATCTCAACGAATTGCAGCGCGAAGTGTTCGGCCCCGTGCTGCACGTTATCCGTTACCGGCCTGAAAATCTCGATGATTTAATCAATCAGATCAACAGCAAAGGCTACGCCCTCACCCACGGCATCCACAGCCGCATCGATGGCGCCGTAGAACGCATCAAAGGCCGTATCGAAGCGGGCAATGTGTATATCAACCGCAATATCGTGGGCGCGGTGGTGGGCGTGCAGCCTTTCGGCGGCCACGGCCTTTCCGGCACCGGCCCCAAAGCGGGCGGCCCGTTCTACCTGCAGCGCCTCACCCGCCTGCAACAATGGAAAGTGCCGCATTTGAGCCGCATCGGCCAAGCCGATGAAGCCGCACTCAAGCAGTTGGAAAACCTGCTGCACAGCCTGCCGCTGCCGCAAGAATCCAAACTGAAGCTGGCCGCCGGGCTGGGCACCGCCAGAGTGCTGACCCTGCGCCGGGCAGAAGTGGTGCTGCCCGGCCCCACCGGCGAGCGCAACACCCTGGGCTGGCGCGCGCCGGCACGGGTGTGGCTCTACGGCGGCAGCCTGGAGCAGGCATTTGCCGCGCTGATTGCGCTGGCGGCCAACGGCATCCGCGCGGTGATCGAGCCCGACCACCCGCTGGCCGCCTATGCCGAGCCGCTCGGCGGCCTGCTGGAAATACACACACGCCCCGAGCAGAGCGGCATCCGCCACGTGGCTGCACTTTCCCCGCTGCCGGCGGAATACAAACAGTCGCTGGCCGCCTCGGAAGGCGCGTTGATTAAAGTGCTGCCGTCTGAAAACGGCTTGGATATTTACCAAGTGTTTGAAGAAATTTCGTGCAGCACCAACACCGCCGCCGCCGGCGGCAATGCGGGCCTGATGGCGATGGCTGATTGGTAGCCCCCAAGCCGCTCCGAAAATAAACGGCAGCGAACCAACCCGGTTCAAGCAGTTTGAGCAAGCGGCTGCCTTCTCAGGGCTGAATCCCGTGTTAAGCAGGGTTCGGCCCTTTTCATTTCCACCCCGCCCCATCGCGGCGGCACCACGAATCCACTCACTCCGCAGCTTTTCTACACCTTGGTCGCTCTAATGCATCCACTTTATTTTCGGCACAAGGGGCAGGCGGCAGACAATACGACAAAACGCCGTAACGGAAATAAAGCGGATTGGCTGCGCCTGTAATGCCTGCACTCCGCTCCCTGATATGTTTTGTTCCGTGGGTATCCCACGGAGCCCGCCTGCACACTGCCGCCCCGCCTAAGGAAAACCCTCCGGCTGCCTGCTTTGCGCCCTACCCCTGCAGGCACTGCCTCTTTTGCAACCTGCCTCTGCCTGTGTACGCCGCTATAAAAAGCCGCAGCCCCGAGACCGGCTGCCCGAGGGGTGCGGTTTATTGCGTGTTTCCCAAAGCAACAGCCCGAAACCTCTGTCAAAACGCCTTCGGCCGTCTGAAACGCTTCAATACCGCCATATCCGAGCTTGAAACGGGCATCTCGTTTTCCCGAAAGCCATTGAAAAAAGATGCCCGGTTCAAGCCCGGGCATCACTCAGATTTAGGCAGAAAACGGCTTGCAACGCTTCAATCTTCATGCAAAGCAAACTCTGCCGCTGCCAGCGCATGGATTTCGGCGCTGTCAAACACCGGCAGCGGGCAGTCTTGCGGTTTCAGCAGCAGGCCGATTTCGGTGCAGCCGAAAATCACGCCTTGCGCGCCTTCGTTCTGCAGCTCCCCGATCACGCGCAGATAATCACGTTTTGCCGCTTCGGTAAAACGGTTGCGGCACAATTCTTCAAAAATCACGCGGTGGATTTCGTGTTGCCCGCTTTCAGACGGCACCACGGTTGTGATGCCCGATCTGCGCAGACGGTCGGTATAAAAACCATCGCTCATGGTAAAGCGCGTGCCCAACAGTGCCACTTTTCGCAGCCCCGCCGCCCCAACGGCCGCAGCCGTTGCATCCACCACATGAATCAGCGGAATCTCCACTGCCGCTTCGATGGCGGGCGCAACTTTGTGCATGGTGTTGGTGGCCAACACCAGCGCCTGCGCCCCCATGTTTTCCAGCCTGCGCGCACTCTGCGCCAGCATTTCGCCCGCTCCCTGCCAGTCGCCCGCGCGCTGCATGGCGGCAATGGTTTCAAAGTTCACGCTGTGCATCAATATATCGGCGCTGCTGTTGCCGCCCAAACGGCAGTTGGCTTCGCGGTTGATAATCTGATAATACGATACGGTGCTCTCGGGGCTCATGCCGCCGATAATGCCGAGGGTTTTCATGGTTTCAGACGGCCTTCGCAAAGGTGGTATCGAAGCGCTTTATTTCCGTTGCGGCACAGCCCGAAGAAAACGGCTTTGCCGGCTGCCGCCGGCAGCAGAACCGATGGTGTGCTGCCCGTGCTGCCAGATGCCGGAAATGAAGCGGGTTTGCGATATGCAACGGCGCGCGGTATTGCCCGATTGCTACCCACCCGAAAATATCTTGTTAAAATAAAAAGATACCCGAATCGAGCCCGAGTATCATGCAGTTTCTGAAACGGCGTGGAAAGGCCGTCTGAAAAAATTTCCACAGCAAAAGTTTCAGACGGCCGACAGGTTTAACCGATTTCTGCGGCGTATTGCTCGGCACTCAGCAGGCCGTCCAAATCGGCGGCATTAGCGGGTTTGATTTTGAAAAACCAGCCCGCGCCGTAAGGCTCGCTGTTGGTGGTTTCGGGCGCATCGGCCAGCGCATCGTTCACGGCCACGACTTCGCCCGCAATCGGCGCGTACACATCGGAAGCGGCCTTCACCGATTCCACCACGCCCGCCTGCTCTTCGGCAGCCAGATCGGCGCCCACTTCGGGCAGCTCCACAAACACGATGTCGCCCAGCAACTCTTGCGCGTGTTCGGTGATGCCCACGGTTACCGTGCCGTCGGTTTCCAAACGCAGCCATTCGTGGCTGGACACATATTTCAATTCGGCGGGAATATTGCTCATGGTTTGATTCTCCTGGTTGGAAAGGTTTGAACAAGCCGTTATTTTTCGCACTGCTTGGTGGCTTCATTATACCTGCCGCCTTGGTCGAGGCAGGTATCTTTGGCATCGCAGCCCGTCAGAACGAGCATAAACGACACAATAGGCAGCAATAATTTTTTATACATCATCATTCTTCCACTATATTGATTGAAACCTATCTGCTTTGCCGATAAGGCCGATGCCGCGCAAAACGCCTGTTCAGACGGCCGCAGGCGGATTGTGCAGAACCGCAGGCCTGCGGTTTGAACACGCCGCAGGTTCGGCCGTCTGAAACAGCTTGACCGCTTATTGTAAAACAAGGGCGGGAAATTTGCATTCCCGCCCCGTGTTTCAAACTGCCTGCGGTAGAAAACCTTAACGCACAGGTGTCATTTTCACAGCCACGGCTTCTATGATTAAACGCAGGATGCAGTGAACCACTCTGTTTCCGTTACGGCGTTGCGGTGCTTTGCCATACTGTCTGCGGTTCGGCATCGGAAATCAATTTAAAATCAAGTGGATTGGCCGTCAAAGGCCGTCTGAAAGCCTGCTTTTGGTTATTCGAACTGCTTTTTGCCGTTGCGCACAAACGGCAGCTTCAACACCCGCACGTTCACTTCTTTGCCGCGCACCAGCACTTTGGCTGCTTCGCCGTTGAAGTTTTTCGGCACGCGGGCGATGGCGATGGACTGTTTCAGGCTGGGCGAAAACACACCGCTGGTGGTGATGCCTTTGCCGGCATCGGTAATCACTTCCATATGGTCGCGCAACACGCCGCCTTTATCCAACAACAGGCCGACCTGTTTCACGGCAACGCCTTTTTCTTTCAAAGCCAGCAACGCGGTTTTGCCGACAAAATCGCGGCTTTCGTCTTTCAAATCCACCGTCCAGCCCATGCCGGCTTCGAGCGGGCTGGTGTTGTCGTCCATATCGTTGCCGTAAAGGTTCATGCCCGCCTCCATGCGCAGCGTGTCGCGTGCGCCGAGGCCGCAGGGCTGCACGCCGGCTTCGCGCAGGGTAGTGAAAAAGGCACCGGCTTCGCTGCCGGGCAGAATCACTTCCACACCCTCTTCGCCGGTGTAGCCGGTGCGGGCGACAAACCAGTCGCCGCCCAAATCGGCGCCCTGGAAAACGGCAAGGTTGTTCACGGTTTGGGCCCATTCGGGCTTCACTTTCAAGAGCTTTTCAACGGCTTTGGGGCCTTGCACGGCCAGCATAGCCAAATCGCAGCGGGGGGTCAGCGTGATGCCGAACGCTTGGCCGATTTTGGCAAACTGGGCGGAATCTTTCTCACGGGTGGCGCCGTTAGATACGATGCGGTATTGGGTTTCGGCTTCGTTGGTGCGGTAAACGATCAGATCATCGATAACGCCGCCGTTGTCGTTGAGCATGGCCGAATACAGTGCCTTGCCCACAAAACCGAGCTTGGCCACATCGTTGGCAATCAGTTTGCGGAAAAAGGCTTTGGCCTGCTCTCCGGTTACATCGGTAACCAGCATATGCGATACGTCAAACATACCGGCATCGGTGCGCACGGCTTCGTGTTCTTGGATTTGCGAGCCGTAGTGAATCGGCAGCTCCCAGCCGGCGAAATCGATTAATTTGCCGCCGGCATCTTGATGGGCTTGGTGGAAAGGGGTGGTTTTGAGGGCGGTCATCGGGTTTCTCCATAGATTGAACTGCGGCATGGGTTATGCGCGCGGCCCTATCTGTCCTTCGACCTGAGATTTTCGGCGGCAGGCCGTCTGAAAACTGCCCGCACACGCCTGAACACTTTCAGACGGCCTTCGCCCCTTCGGTGGGCGCAGCCGCGCCGCTCTCCAGATGTTGCGATAATGTGCACAGTCCTTTTGCCTGAGCGATTTAAGGGTGTCTGCGCCTTCGGCGGCTGCGGCATCACCGGCCGCAACACTCTCCTGCACACTTTTTGGATTATGGCGTTAATCCCGCTGCGGGGCAAGGGCATTGTTTACATTGCTTCGATAAAGCAGCCGCGCCGTTTTTATTCAGACGGCCTAAAACAATAATGCCGTATGAAACAGCAGATATTCTCACAGATTATTTTAAAATAATATATTTTTTAAACTATTGTGCGTTAAGTTAAATTATCTTATATTAAGGCCGTATTTCAAGCGGAAACTCCGACACAACCACTGCGATAAGAAGAAAGGGCCGGCATGGCGCAAATCAATTTAGACAAAACCGATCTCAAAATCCTACAGGTGCTGCAGAAAAACGGCCGCCTGACCAATGTGGAACTCTCCGAACGCGTGGCGCTGTCGCCCTCTCCCTGCCTGCGCCGTTTGAAGCAGTTGGAAGACGCCGGTATCATCCGCCAATACGCCGCGCTGCTCTCGCCCACATCGGTAAAGCTCGGCCTGCAGGCGTTTATCCGCGTGTCGATTGATAAAGCGGTAGAAGCCCGCGATGATTTCTCCGCCGCCGTGCAGAGCTGGCCCGAAGTGCTCAGCTGCTTTGCACTCACCGGCGAAACCGATTATCTGCTCCATGCCTTTTTCACCGATATGAATGCGTTTTCGCATTTCGTGCTCGACACCCTGCTCTCGCATCCGGGCGTGCAAGATGCCAAATCGAGCTTTGTACTGAAAGAAATCAAAAACACCACCGCGCTGCCGCTGGGGCATTTGCAGCAGGATTAAACAGCACCGCAATCATCAGCCAATCACACCGACAGGCCGTCTGAAAACGTTCAGACGGCCTGTTTTGCTTTAACGCCCGTTCACACCGGCAGCAAAAAACCTTATGATTGCAGGCTGTTTTTAATCAAACACCGCAACCATGCCTGCCTGCAACGAAACCGTTATCGCCCACACCCGCCTGTGGCTCGAAAAAGCCGTTATCGGCCTGAACTTATGCCCTTTTGCCAAAGCACCTTATGTGAAAGGCCTGGTGCGGATAAGCGTCAGCCGCGCCAAACACCTGGACGGCTTTTTAGAAGACTTAGACCGCGAGCTGCAACTCATCGGCAGCACGCCGCCCGACAAAATCGAAACCACGCTGCTGGTCTGCCCCGGTTTGTTTGGTGATTTTCTGGTGTTTAACGATATGCTCGATTCAGCCGACCGGGCCGTTGCCGACAATCATTTGGAGGGCGTTATCCAAATTGCGCCGTTCCACCCCGACTTCCGCTTTGAGGGCACCGAAGCCGGCGACATCACCAACTACACCAACCGCTCGCCCTACCCTACGCTGCACCTGATACGCGAAAGCAGCATCAGCAAAGCCGCCGAAGCGTTTCCCGATGCCGAAGCCATTTTCGGGCGCAACATGGCGCTGCTGGAGCAAATAGGGCAGCAGGGTTGGGACGATTTGCAGATTCCGCGCGGCCCGCACCATAAGTGAATTTGCCCCATTCCGCTGCAGCTTTGCTGCACTTTGGCTCAAAGAAAGCGGTTTTATCTGCCGCTTGTACTGCCTTAGGGCTTGCTGCCCGGTGTCGAAGCCATGAAATCCACCATATATAAAAATAGGGAAAACATGATATTACGCTCATTTTTTTGGCTGCTCGGCGCAATTGCCCTGCTACTGGGCATTATCGGCATTTTTCTGCCCGTGCTGCCCACCACACCGTTCGTTATACTCGCCGCCGCCTGCTGGGCGCGCGCTTCGCCGCGCTTCCACCACTGGCTGCACCACCACCGCATTTTCGGCTCTATGGTGAAAAATTGGGAAACGCGCCGTGCCATACCCCGCCGTGCCAAATACCTGGCCTTTGCGATGATGATGCTTTCGTGCGGCTGGCTGCTTTATCGCTTTCCTGCCCAATGGTGGTGGAGCGCTGCCTCGGCATCGTTCTGCCTGACCGTAGCCCTATGGATGTGGCGGCTGCCCGATGCCTGAACTGCAAAGATTCCGGCCCGCCGCAAACCGCCGGCAATCAAGGCCGTCTGAACATTCAGACGGCCTTTCACCAGCAACCCTGCCTTAACGGCGCTTATCGGGGCGCGGTGCCGGTTTGTGCTGCACGGGCGGTTGTTTGGCTTTTTTCACATTTTGGTTTGGCTTGGCTTTTTGGGGCGGATTCGGCCGCTCTGCCCGTTTTGCTTTGCGCAGCTCGGGTTTGGATTGCTCTGCTTTGTGCGGTTCGGCAGATTTATGCGGCCGAACCGCCTGCGCAGGCTCGCTGCGCTGCTGCCCTTCCCGCAGGAGAGCAGCCTGCGCAGCCAGCGGCATTGCAGCCGGGCCGGCTGAAATCATCAACAGTGAAGCGGTCTTAATCAGTTGCTTCATAACGGGTTTGCGCTTTCAGAAAAAGGTTATGGAACCAAAATATCAGACTAACCGTTATTCCGGTTTGCTCTGTTTGAAGGCGCCATCTTAGATTGCTTCGATGTGAACGGGCGTTGCCTGTGCATAAAAATATCGGTTTCCCCGATGATGAATCCGCAACCGTTTGTAATGAAAAAACACCCGCCCATTTGGGGCAGGTGTTGCATCAAACCTGATTTAAAGTTTCAGAATAACCAGCACACCGTCTTAACGGCGGCTGTTATTCCGAAACTTAACGGCTTACTGAATGCCGCTGGCGGATTTCACACCCGAGGCATCAAAAGTAGCAGCGGCTGCGCCGGTGCCGGCCGTTTCGGTGGAAGCTTTGGTTTTAGCAGACTTAGCGGTTTTGGCCGTGCTCACTTTGTCTTCCACTTTTTTGTCGGCCTTATCCGCCGGAGCGGCTGTTACGGCGGCAGACATCATGACAGCCGATACGAGTACGATAAACTTTTTCATCTGTATATCCTTTTTTGAAGTTGGTAAAAAAACACCATGTTGTGAAACATGTATCAGTGAGAAAGCAGAGAAAAAGAAAAGTTCGAACGGGCAACCATTTTAAGCAGTAAAAAAATTTTAAATTTATTCAATGATATAAACATATAGATACACTTTTTTCAGGATAGATTCCGTATGCCGTAAAACCAAACGCCGCCGCCAAACAGCATTCCAAGCAGATGAATCATTCCGCCGCCCATGCCTGCCCGCTTAACATTCGAACCGAAAAGGCCGCCTGAAAACGCAGTTTCTGGAAGGCTAAAACGCAGCCGGGCATCGCCGCAAATCTGTTTTCAGACGGCTTGAAACTGTGCAGGCAATTTACGCAAACGCCCGTTTTCCGATAAGATTACGGCCAATCAAAAAACTGTAACCTTATCTGCCACGCTGCACGCCGGTTTGCCGCAGGCGGATTCAAGCCCAAAGGAACGCGCACAATGAATAACAAACAACAATTGCAAGAAGGCTTGCAGGCACTCGGCCTCACACTCACCCCATCCCAACAATTGCTGCTGCTCGAATACGTTGCCCTACTCACCAAGTGGAACACCACCTACAATCTGACCGCCCTGCGCGATGAATCATCGATTATCAGCCACCACATTCTCGACAGCCTGACCCTGCTGCCGTTTGTGAAAGACGCAAAAACATTGATGGATGTCGGCTCCGGCGGCGGTATGCCCGGCATTCCCACTGCCGTCTGCCGACCCGATCTGCAGATTACCCTGCTGGATTCCAACACCAAAAAAACTTCCTTTCTGCAACAGGCCGTTATTGAGCTGGGGCTGGATAATATAACCGTTGCCGCCGGCCGCGTGGAAGCGGTACACGATAAAAAGGTGGACGTGGTTACCAGCCGTGCGTTTGCCGAGCTGGCTGATTTTATTTCGCTCACCAAACACCTTTTGAACGAAAACGGTTATTGGGCGGCCATGAAAGGCGTGTATCCTTATGAGGAATTGGAGCATATCCCTGCCTCGGTGGCAGTGGTGAAAGTAGAAAAACTCCATGTGCCCATGCTTGATGCCGAACGGCATATGGTGGTGATGAAGCCGAAAAAATGAGCTTTATCGTTTCACACCTCTTACCATACCCGGGCTTGGCCCGGGTAACTTTTTCCCGGGAAAAAAACGGCAGAGATTCTGCGCAACGCCTTTGCCAAATTCACCGGCCGTCTGAAAAGGCCGTCTGAAATGATGAAACCCCGTTATCGGTTATGCAGGCCTGCAAAGCTGCTCCGCGCCGGCAGAATAACGGCGGCAAATATTTTCAGACGGCCTGAGTGGGTTGCTCAAAGGTTGCGGGGCACAAATCTGAAGCCCGAAACGCAGAAAGGGCGCTTTTTCAAGCGCCCTCGCCTACCGGCCATTAAGACTAGTCTTTCTTGTCTTTTACTTCTTCAAACTCGGCATCCACCACATCATCGTTGCCGTTGGCTGCGCTGCCTGCCGCCTGCTCCGCGCCGGCATTATTGGCTTCGGCTTGGGCTTGGGCTTGGACATAAACCAATTCCCCCAGTTTTTGGCTGGCGGCGCCCAAGGCTTCGGCCTTGGCGTCGATATCGGCTTTGTCTTCGCCCTTCACGGCTTCTTCGGCGGCTTTCAAAGCGTCTTCGATTTTGGTTTTTTCACCGGCATCAAGTTTGTCGCCGTATTCGTCCAGTGATTTTTTCACGGAGTGAATCAGTGCTTCGGTTTGGTTGCGCGAAGCCACCAGTTCGGTCAGTTTTTTATCCTCCTCGGCATTGGCTTCGGCATCTTTCACCATGCGTTCGATTTCTTCCTCGCTCAAACCCGAAGAACCCTGAATAGTGATTTTGGCTTCTTTGCCGGTGCCTTTGTCTTTGGCCGACACATGCAGGATACCGTTGGCATCTATATCGAAGGTTACTTCGATTTGCGGCATACCGCGCGGTGCCGGTGCAATGTCGCCCAAATTGAAATTGCCCAGCGATTTGTTGGCCGAGGCGCGCTCGCGCTCGCCTTGCAGCACATGGATGGTAACGGCGCTTTGGTTGTCTTCGGCGGTTGAGAACACTTGCGATGCTTTGGTCGGAATGGTGGTGTTTTTGCTGATGAGCTTGGTCATCACACCGCCCATGGTTTCGATACCGAGCGACAGCGGGGTTACATCGAGCAGCAATACATCGCTGCGGCCGCCGCCCAACACTTCGCCCTGAATCGCGGCACCGAGCGCCACGGCTTCATCGGGGTTCACGTCTTTGCGCGGCTCTTTGCCGAAGAAAGCTTTAACGGCTTCCTGCACTTTGGGCATACGGCTTTGGCCGCCCACCAAAATCACATCATCGATATCGCCCACGCTCAAGCCCGCATCTTTAACGGCCACTTTGCACGGCTCGATGGAGCGTTCGATTAAATCTTCCACCAGGCTTTCGAATTTGGCACGGGTGATTTTCATCGCCAAGTGTTTCGGGCCTGCGGCATCCATGGTGATGTAGGGCAGGTTGATTTCGGTTTGCTGGCTGCTGGAAAGCTCGATTTTGGCTTTTTCGGCGGCTTCTTTCAGGCGTTGCAGCGCCATCACATCGTTTTTCAGGTCGATGCCCTGTTCTTTTTTGAACTCGGCGATGATGTAGTCGATCAGGCGTTGGTCGAAATCTTCGCCGCCCAAGAAGGTGTCGCCGTTGGTGGCCAGCACTTCAAACTGTTTTTCGCCGTCAATATCGGCAATTTCAATGATCGAAATATCGAAGGTGCCGCCGCCCAAATCATAGACGGCGATTTTGCGGTCGCCTTTGGTGTTTTTATCCATACCGAAAGCCAGGGCGGCGGCGGTCGGCTCGTTGATGATGCGTTTTACGTCCAAGCCGGCGATACGGCCCGCGTCTTTGGTGGCTTGGCGCTGGCTGTCGTTAAAATAGGCCGGCACGGTAATCACGGCTTCGGTTACCGGCTCGCCCAAATAGGCTTCGGCGGCCTGTTTCATTTTGCGCAGCACTTCGGCGGAAACCTGCGGGGGCGACAGCTCTTTGCCCTGCGCTTTCACCCAGGCATCGCCGTTGGCGGCTTTCACAATGTCGAAAGGCATCAGGTCGATGTCTTTCTGAATTTCTTTGTCTTCGAATTTGTGGCCGATCAGGCGTTTTACCGCATAAATGGTGTTTTTTGCATTGGTTACGGCCTGACGTTTGGCCGGTGCGCCGACCAAAATTTCGCCGCCGTCCAAATAGGCGATAACGGAAGGCGTGGTGCGCGCGCCTTCGGCATTTTCAATCACTTTGGTTTGGCCGCTTTCTGAAATAGCCAAGCATGAGTTGGTTGTACCTAAGTCGATACCGATTACTTTTGCCATTGTGTTATTGCTCCTTAAATGATTTCTGAAATTCTATCCGGGCCTCTGCCCTGTCGGGTTGGTAAATAAGGTGTGTTTTTCACTTTTCAAGTATGCACGCTTAAATTTTTTGACGAAATAATTATTTTTAATTCAATTATTTGATTTACTTATCCACAAGCCCGTCCTTACGCTTTGCTTTCAGACGGCCATTGATGCCCCAACCCTTAAGGCCGTCTGAAGTTGCTGCCTGCAAAACGGCTGAAACGGTGCTTTCAGTTGCCGCCCTCACCGCCTTCGGCCACGGTTACCATGGCGGGACGCAATACGCGGTCGGCCAGCCGGTAGCCTTTTTTCATCACGCCGACAACGGTATTGGGTTCTTGACCGCTTTCCACCACCTGCATGGCTTGGTGGAGGTGGGGGTCGAGTTTGTCGCCCGGCTGCGGGTTGATTTCGGTGATTTGGGTATGCTCGAAGACTTTGTTTAATTCGTTCAATGTCATCTGCACGCCCGTTTTCAGCGCATCGAAATTGCCGCTCTGATCGAGCAGCGCCATTTCCAGATAGTCTTTCACCGTGAGCATTTCGGTAGCGAATTTCTGGCCGGCGTATTTGTGTGCGGCTTGGATTTCCTCAGTATGGCGGCGGCGCAGATTCTGCTCGTTGGCCAAACCGCGCAGTTGCTCGTCTTTCAATATACCTTCCAGCTCTGTGATTTTGGCTGCCAAATCTTCGTAAGAAGGCTGCTCCTGCACTTCTTCCTGCTCTGTTTGCGGCATTTCTGCGGCTTCTCTGTTTTCTACGGTTTGGTTTTGTTCGCTCATTTGGGTGAATCCTTTGCGGTTGGTTATTTCGACAGGGCTTTAATATAAGGCCGCCGGCAGCTTATTCAAGCCGCAATCTTTACGAAATCGTACAGGGGTTCAGGCCGTCTGAAAACAATGCCGGAATTCTCTACAGCTCTTTTCCACAATAAAAAACTGAGCTCTGTTGATCACAGAACTCAGTTTCAGACGGCCTTTGTTTCTCTATTTCAAAGGCCCGGCATTATTCGGCCGCCAGCTCGGCGCGCAGTTTTTTGGTAACGGCCATCATCACTTCCAATTGCTCGGCGGTTTCTTTCCAGCCCCGGGTTTTCAGGCCGCAGTCGGGATTGACCCACAAACGCTCCACCGGCACCACTTCCATCGCTTTGCGCAGCAGATGCTCGATTTCGGCAGCAGTCGGTACGCGCGGGCTGTGGATGTCGTACACGCCCGGACCGATGTCGTTGGGGTATTTGAAATCGCCGAACGCGGTCAGCAGTTCCATATCGGAGCGTGAAGTTTCAATGGTGATCACATCGGCATCCATAGAGGCAATGGCCGGCAGAATATCGTTAAACTCCGAGTAACACATATGGGTGTGGATTTGGGTGCTGTCTTCGGCACCGCTGGACGACAGACGGAAAGATTCGCAGGCCCAGGCCAGGTATTCGCTCCATTGCGCTTTTTTCAGCGGCATGGCTTCGCGGATGGCAGGCTCGTCAATCTGAATCACTTTGATGCCGGCTTTTTCCAAGTCCAACACTTCATCATTCAAGGCCAGCGCGATTTGTTTGGCCACCAGGCTCAGCGGCACATCATCGCGCACAAACGACCATTTGAACATGGTAACCGGGCCGGTGAGCATGCCTTTCATCGGGCGTTTGGTCAGCGTTTGCGCATAAGAAGACCAGTAAACGGTCATCGGCTCGGGGCGGGAAACATCGCCGAAAATGATCGGCGGTTTCACGCAGCGGCTGCCGTAGCTCTGCACCCAGCCGAACTGGGTGAAGCAGTAGCCCGCCAGTTGCTCGCCGAAGTATTCCACCATGTCGTTACGCTCGGCTTCGCCGTGCACGGGCACGTCCAATTCCAGTTTTTCCTGCACTTCCACGCAGTAGGCGATTTCTTTTTTCATCGCGGCATCGTAATCGGCGGCGCTCAACTCACCTTTTTTGAAGGCGGCGCGCGCTTGGCGGATTTCGGCGGTTTGCGGGAAAGAGCCGATGGTGGTGGTGGGCAGCACGGGCAGGCTCATCCAAGCCTGTTGGGCTTTGATGCGCTCGGCAAACGGTGATTTGCGCCGGTCGGCGCCTTCGGGCAGACCTGCCACGCGTTTTTGCACGGCTTCGTTGTGGATTTTTTTGTTGGTGGCGCGGTCGGCAGCGGCGGCATCGGAAGCGGAAACGGCTTCTTTCACACTGTCTTTGCCGTGGGCCAGGGCTTGTTTCACCACGCCCAGCTCAACCAGTTTTTGCGCGGCAAACGCCATCCACGATTTGATTTCGGCATCGAGTTTTTCTTCAACGGCCAAATCTTGCGGGCTGTGCAGCAGCGAGCAGGAGGGCGCGATCCACAGGTTGTTGCCCAGTTTGCCGGCAACGGGTTTGAGGGTGTCGATGACTTTGCTCAGATTGGCGCGCCATACGTTGCGCCCGTCTATCAGGCCGACCGACAGCACTTTGTTTTCCGGCCAGGCATCGGCAAACACCGCAAGTTGCTCGGGGGCGCGCACGGCATCGATGTGTACGCCGTGAACCGGCAGGTTTTTCAGCAGGTTGAGATGTTCGGCAACCGAGGCGAAATACGTGCCGATGATGATGCGCACGCCGGTGTTGGCCAATTCTTTATAGGTGCCGGCAAAGGCGTTCAGCCAGTTTTGATCGGCATCCACCGCCAGAATCGGCTCATCAATCTGAATCCAGTCCACCCCTTCAGCGGCCAGCTCGCGCAACAATTGGGCGTAAACCGGCAGCAGTTTGGGCAAGAGGCTCAGGCGTTTGAAGCCTTCTTCTTTGGATTTGCCCAGCCACAGCAGGGTGATGGGGCCGATGAGCGTGGGCTTGATGTCGTAGCCCTGCGCTTTGGCTTCTTTGATTTGGGCAATCAAACGGCCCGCATTAACCGAAAATTCGGTGTCGGCGTGCCATTCGGGCACGATATAGTGGTAGTTGGTGTCGAACCATTTGGTCATTTCCATCGCAAACTGGGTGGCGTTGCCGCGCGCCAGTTGGAAATATTCGGACAGGGTCAGCCCGGCGGCATCGAAACCGAAGCGTTTCGGAACCGCGCCCAGTGTACACAGCAAATCGAGCACATGGTCGTAAAAAGAAAAATCGCCTACGGGCAGCAAATCGGCACCGGCGGCTTTTTGGGCAGCCCAGTTGGCGCGGCGGATTTCGGCGGCAACGGCCTCGACTTCGGTTTCGGTTTTCGCGCCTTTCCAAAAGGCTTCTACGGCAAATTTCAGTTCGCGCTTCGCGCCGATGCGCGGATAACCGGACAGGTGAAAAGTATTCATAAGGTATCCTTTGCGGAAATATTCGGTGGAACAATTTGTCAATGCTGGATATTGACTGTTTTTACGCCGTATGGCAAACGCTAAATTTGCATGGGTTGATGAATGAAACTCATAAAGGCCGTCTGAAACTTTTTCAGACGGCCGCGAATCAAACATGGCTGTACCGCCAGCTTTCTGCCTTAAAAAATCAAACAGCCCCACTCAGCTGAAATACTCCCTCCTCCGACAGGCAGTCAAACAGCACAAACGATGCAGGCCGGCGGCAAACAGGCAGAATGCAGAGCCGCTATTTCAAATAAGCCGCCATCCTAGGCAGGCACACCAGCAATAGTCTGTCCAGCAGCCAAACCGCAGCAACAGCGGCAGCAGCAGTGGGGAAAACCACCGCCGATACCAGCAAAACAACAAGCAGCGTCTTGGGAGCGGCAACGTTTTTCTGCGGCGGCGGCAACAGCCCTGCGGCATTTTTGGGGCGGCGCTGCCACCACATTATCCAGCCGCTGACGCACATACCCACCACCGCCAGGCAAAACACCATGTTGAGTACCACGCTCCACCAACCCATCGTCCCCATATGAAAAGCAACGCCGGCGGCCATAAATTTGCCGAACGCGCTGTAATCGTTAAAGCGGATGTCGGCCAACACTTTGCCGCTGTAGCGGTCGATGTGTACGGTCCGGTCGGCCGTGGGGCTGGGGCTGTCGTAACTCATCGAATCGCGGTTGAGCGTCCACACACCGGTTTTGCCTTTGGGGAAATACAGGTGGTAGCGGCCTTGAAATCCGCTTTCACGGGCGAAGCGGTCCACCGTATCCAGCGTTGGCGGCAGGCCGGGCGCAATACCTCCCACTCCTACCGTTGTGCCCGACTGCGGCATAGGGGTCAGCTCAAGAACCCAAGGGATTTCTTTGGTTTCGCCGTCATTGAGATCCCCATGTACAGGCACAACAGACTCAGGATCGGGTACCACACCCCATTTTCCGGCCGGAAACTGATTCCACGCCTGCACCGCCTTACCGCCCCAAATCCCTGCCCAAGCCATGCCCGACACACAAAACACCAGCAGCATCAAGCTGATCCACGTCCCAACCGAACCGTGCAGGCTGCGCCACCACGAACGTTTTTTGCCGAACGGCGAAACCAGCATCCTCGGCAGACTGCCCTGCTTCTGGTACCACAACCACCAGCCGCTGATAACCAGCAGAACCGTGAGTGCCGCTGCAGTTTCCAAAATATAGTCGCCAACACCGCCCAACAGCATATCACTGTGGATATTGTCCATCAGGTAATAAAAACCCTTGTTGCGCGGATAAGCGGCGGCCACTTCGGCGGTGTAGGGATCGACTGCCACCATCGTGGCTTTGCCGCTGCCGTCATTAACACGGAAAACGGCTACTGTATCAGCGGCACGCGGAGCAATATACTGCACCACCATACCCTGTGCCTTGTCAACGGCGTCCAGCGCTACCTGCGCCTGTTGCGACAACGGCTTGGCAACCGTCTGAACGGCAACCTTCATCCTTTCGCCGTCTTTGCCGTAAATATTGGCGGTAAAAATCATGCCCAAGCCGGTGAGTGCCAACAAAATTAAAAAAGGTGTAACGAATACGCCCGCATAGAAATGCCAGCGCCAAACTGTAAAATAACGCTGTGCATCAGACTGGTCGCCGCAGCTTCGGCCTACGGGCTGCATGGTATTTTGCATTCTGCGCTCCTTAGGAAGCCCCGCACCGGCTGCCGGTGCAGGTTTTTCTCTTGATAGTGTCAGTAGAGATACAGATAAAGCACAAGCATCATACCAAAAGCGGGGCATTACGTTTTTGACGTAGCACAGATAGCGCAGCCCGGCGGCCCGGCAACCACTGCCTAGCGCACGGTTGCGAAAATGCTCCGCACACAGGGTCGGCCAAGTACGCCTTTTCGGAAGCTTCTTTTACTTGGTTGGCCGCACCCGGCAACTCCTGCACAATACCGCCGGATGGGTTTCCGGCACCAGATACACACTTGGTCTTTTTCCAAAGCAATGACCTCCACTGCCAGCGGGCTGCCCTATACCTCTCCGGCCGCCCGTCCTTCTCCACCGATGGTAGTGCTGCGAAACAAACGCAGAAAAATTTACACGAAGCCCAAACAAACGCAGCGTTTGTTTTCAGACGGCCTGCTGCCGAAAAATGCTATGATTCGGGTTTGCTGCAATTTTCCAAAGGAACGATGATGCCGCTGCTCGACAGTTTTAAAGTGGACCATACCCGTATGCACGCGCCGGCGGTGCGGGTGGCCAAAACCATGCGCACGCCCAAAGGCGATGATATTACCGTTTATGATCTGCGCTTTTGTGTGCCCAATCGGGAAATCCTGCCCGAAAAAGGCATACACACGTTGGAGCATCTGTTTGCCGGTTTCATGCGTGAGCACCTGAACGGCGCCGGTGTGGAAATTATCGATATTTCGCCGATGGGCTGCCGCACCGGCTTTTATATGAGCCTGATCGGCGCGCCCGATGAAGCCCGCGTGGCCGATGCGTGGCTCTCTTCGATGCAGGATGTGTTGGATGTGAAAAGCCAAAACGAAATCCCCGAGCTGAACGAATATCAGTGCGGCACTTATCAAATGCACTCGCTGGCCGAGGCGCAAAACATCGCCCGCAATGTAATCGAACGCAGAGTCGGCGTAAACAAAAGTGAAGACTTAACGCTGGACGAAAGCCTGCTGGCCGATTGACGGCTGCGGAGCAGCATCAGGCCGTCTGAACATGGTTCAGACGGCCTGTTGTTTTTATACCGCCTGCCACTCCAACCAACACAAGGCAGACCGGGAACCATACGAAAACCATACCGCAGCGCGGGTTGGTGCCGTCATGATTCAAGGCAGCCGGCATGACGATATCGGTTGGTTTAAAATACAGGCCTGTGCTTGCCGGGAACGGCGGCAGGGGCATTCAGACGGCCGCAGACCTTAGGGGCAGAACCCGCCCCTGCCGTCTGAAAAGATGCTTGCCGCTGCCATAATCGGGTTGCGCCTGAATAGCCTTTTCTCTATAAAAAGAAACTTGGAACCAAGCCCGAGTATGGCGTTGAAGCAAGAAACGCGCTTGAGGTTTCGGCCGGTTGCGGTAAAAGCAGCAGTGTTACCGGCAAGTATATGGCAGCCGTTAAAACATTTTTTGAGAATCCAGCAGCAGTGTTACCGGCCCGTTGTTGCACAAATCTACCTGCATATGGGTTTGAAAGCGGCCGGTTTCCACCGCAATGCCGTGTCTTCGCAACATGGCGGCCACCTGCCCGTAGAGTGCGCCGGCCTGCTGCGGCGGGGCGGCTTCCGAAAAAGACGGCCGTCTGCCGTTGCGGGCATCGGCATAAAGCGTGAATTGCGACACCAGCAAAACCGCACCGCCGGTGTCTTTTAATGAAAGGTTCAATTTGCCCGCACCGTCTTCAAAAATGCGCAGGTTGGCGGTTTTATCGGCAATGTAGCGGGCATCGCCCTCGGTGTCGCTGCGGCCTACGCCGAGCAGCACCACCAGGCCGTGTCCGATACTGCCTACGGTTTCGCGCCCGCTACCGTTTACCACATCTACGGCGGCACGGGTAACTTTCTGGATAACGGCCCTCATAATCTAAACAGTATTCTCCGGCAGTCAAACCTAACAGCCTGATATTTGTAAAATTTAAAAATACCGCCAAAGCTTTATTTGCCTTCATTCCCGCGCAGCCGGAAACCCCGGCCTTCGGCATCCAATGATTTGCTTCGCCAATATTTTTATTCGGACTTCTGTTTGCGCGGGAATGCGGTATTTCTGTTTTCAGACGGCCTCAAGATTTTGCAAAGGCCTCGGCCTGCATCAGACGGCTCAGCCAAACTCTGCTGCGGCTTGCAGCAATACATCGGCGGCCAGTATGCCCAAGTTGTTGGCTGCCAGCGGGCTGTCGCCGGTGAGCAGCTCACGGTCGCGGCATACTTCGCCGCTGATGCCGCTGTTGACCACGTTCATGCCCAGCTGCTGCAAACGCTCGGCCACCAGCCACGGCAGGCGGCCGGGCATATAGCCGATGTCGATATTGGCGCCTTCGTCAAGCGCATCGGGGAACACGGCCAGATTGTAGCCGGCAAAGGGAAACGCGCCGTGTTCGGCAGCAGCAACCAGCGCGGCGGGGCCGTGGCAGAGTGTGATGATGCTGCGCTGCTGCGCCACGGCCCAGTTGAGAACCTGCGCCACTTCGCGGCTGTGGGGGATGGCGGTAAACGCGCCGTGTCCGCCGGGTATCAACACACCGATATAGGGCGAATCGGAGGCGGTGGCGCGCTCCAGCACATCGGCCAGTTTCAGCGGCTTTTGGAATTTGGGCAGATAGGTTGCAAAAATCTTCTGCACCGCTTCGTCTTCTTGGGGCATCGCCCACATTTCGAATTTGACCGAATTGCCCGAAAGGGTGCACACATCGATTTCAAAGCCCGCTTCGTGAATGTGCAGCATCGGCAGCAGGGTTTCTACAGGGTGGTTGCCGGTGGAAAACAGTTTGCCGTTCTGCATTTGCAGATAACGCTCATCAGTGCCTATCATCAAAACCCTGTATTTGCCGCCGGTGTAGGGTTGGTCGAACCGAAGGCCGGCAAAATCGGTTTTCGGCGCGGTGTAGCGGCTCAGGGAGTAAGGGGAGGGGAAATAAGCATTGTATTCGGCGTGGTCGGGTGTGGGGGCTTTGCTCGGTTCGCTCATGGTAAAACTCCTGATATGGGTAGAAATATCCTGATATGGGTAGAAGTTTTGTCATGCCTTGGGCAGACGCAGTATCAGGCATTGTCCGGTTTGGCGGGCGCACTCCCGCCAAAAGGCGGTAAGGCGGTAAGGCGGTAAGGCGGTAAGGCGGTATTATACCCCTAAACAAAACTGCCTGCCGTTCAGACGGCCTATATTGCGAATCCTCCCTATATTCCGGCACAAGGCAACAGGCTGCAAACCATACGGAGCCGACTCTGCTGCTGCTCGGGTGGCCGGCAAAACCGTTCCCTTTGAATCAAGGCGCAGCAACGGAGATTAAGCGGTTCACGATAGCGGTGCCTGTAAAGGGAACCCTGCAACACCAAGCAAACAGTGGCTTTCGGCGATGGCAAAACCGGGCGGCAAAACTGCCCCGCTTGGATTTTCAGGCACAACGCCCGCACCGGATTTTTCCTGAACAATCATCAGTTTGTATATTTTTCAACACAGATTTGCCGCCGCCCTTGCAGGTACGCCGCATCAGTTTGCCGCTTTTTCAGACGGCGTATCCCCGGCTGGTTTTTTCGGAGGGCTTCCACCGCATCCGCCACCGCTGCAATGCTTTCAGACGGCCGCAGGCCTGATGGGCGCAACCTGCCGAAACGGCCGCCCGTCTGCCCGATAAAACCGCTCAGGGTAAAAGCCGCTGCATCACAGCCCGCAGACCACCTCGCCCAGCCTGCGGTGATTGTTTGCCGCCGCATTTTTCTGCATAATTGAAAAATTCTGTAAACAGGAACATAAAACTATGTCTGCCAAACCCCCAACGCTGATAGGCGGCGCGCTGATTATCACCGGCACGGTGATCGGTGCAGGTATGTTTGCCAACCCCACGGCCACCGCCGGCATTTGGTTTGCCGGCTCGCTGGTGGTGCTGGTTTACACCTGGTTTTCCATGCTTGCCTCCGGCCTGATGCTGCTCGAAGTAAACACACACTATCCACACGGCGCAAGCTTCGATACCATGGTGAAAGACTTGCTCGGCAAAAGCTGGAACACGGTCAATAATCTGGCCGTGGCGTTTGTACTTTACCTGCTCACCTATGCCTATATTTTTGTGGGCGGCGACCTGACCACCAAAGCTTTGTCGCAGCTGGCGGGAGAAAGCGTGGGCGCGGCGGCGGGGCAACTGGTGTTTTTTGCCGCACTGGCACTTTGCGTGTGGCTCTCCACGCGGCTGGTGGACAGAATCACCGGCATTTTAATCGGCGGCATGATATTAACGTTTTTCTGGGCAACGGGCGGCCTCTTGGGCGATGTGAAACTGCCGGTTTTATTCGACACTCAGGCCGCCGAAGACACGCGCTACTGGATTTATGCCGCCGCCGCGCTGCCGGTGTGCCTGGCCTCATTCGGCTTTCACGGCAATGTGTCGAGCCTGCTGAAATATTTCAACGGCGATGCGCCGAAAGTGGCGCGTGCGCTCAAAGCAGGCACCCTGATTGCGCTGGCGGTGTATGTGCTGTGGCAGTTGGCGGTGCACGGCAACCTGCCGCGCCATGCTTTCTCGCCGGTGATTGAAGCAGAAGGGAAAGTATCGGTGCTGATTGCGGAGCTTTCGCGCTTTACCGACACGGGCAGCATGGAAACCGCGCTGTCGTGGTTTGCCTATATGGCCATTGCCACTTCGTTTCTGGGCGTTACCCTCGGCCTGTTTGATTTTCTGGCCGATATGTTCAAATGGGGCGACAACGCCCCCGGGCGCGCCAAAACCGCCGCGCTCACCTTTCTGCCGCCGCTGGTCTGCTGCCTGCTTTATCCCACGGGCTTTGTAACCGTTATCGGCTATGTGGGGCTGGCCGCCACCGTGTGGACGGCGTTCACGCCCGCGCTGCTGCTGTGGCGTGCCCGCCGTAAGTTTCCCAAACCGGCAAGCTACCGCATCGGCGGCGGCAGGTTGCTGATTGTCTGGGTGCTGCTGTTTGGCGCAGCCAATATTGCCGCACAACTGCTGAGCCGTTTCGAGCTGGTTCCGGTGTTCCTGGGCTGACAATGCAGGCAGTTTGGCTTTTGCCTGTCTTACACGTTTCTGATAGCGGCTCCCTTTCATTTTCGAGGCACAAGGCAACAAACCGAAAACCGTACAGACAATACAAACCGGCTCTGCTGCCGCTTGGGTGGCCGGCAAAACCGTTCTCTCGAACCCGGCGCAGTAATGCTGCAACGCAAATAAAGCGGGCTCACCCTATACGGTACGCCCGGCTTGCCCGTATTCTTGTACTCTGATGCCTTTGCAAAAACATCTTAAGGCCGTCTGAAAAGCTTATTTGCCGTTATTCCCGTGCAGTCAGAAATAACGGCAAATCACTTGAATATTTTTAAATGATTTCGGCCTCTATAAATAAACGGCTGCATTTTCAGACGGCCAAAGTATGCAGAAACACCATACCGCTCCGCTACCCTTTCACCAGCCGGCAAAGCCCCAGATAAGCCGTCAGAACCACATTCATCATCAGCGCATAGATCACCGCCGGCAGCGCAAACGCCTCATTGTTTAACACAAACGGGCTGCCGGCAACGGCAATCGCCTGCGCCGCATTCTGCATCCCCACCTCAATCACAATCGTGCGCCGCTGCCTGCCCGGCAGCCCCAACCCTGCCGCCAACAGCCCGCCCAGCCCCATCGCCGCCACAATCAACAGCGACACCATGCCCGCCAGCGCGGCAAAATGCTGCACGATAATCTGCCGGTTCGCCGCAAAAAACACCGCCGCCAACACCACCAACGCCGGAAACGCCGCCTTATCCAAACCCTTTTTCGCCTTTTGCGCGAAATCAGGCCGGGCATAGCGCACCACCATACCCAAAAGCAGCGGCAGCAGCACCAACACCACGTTCTGCACCAAAAGCTGCCCCACCGGCAACTTCACCGCCGCACCGCCCAACCCTGCCGCATCCAGCGCATACAGCAGCACCGGCGGAATAGTAAACACCGTGATGATGCTGCTTGCCACCGTGAGCACAATTGAAAGCGGCACATCGCCTTTGGCCAGCGCCGTGAAAATATTCGATGACGAACCGCCCGGCGAGCAGGCAATCAGCACCAGCCCCACCATCAGATAAGGCTCAGGCTGAAACAGCCACACCACCATCCCGGCCAGCAGCGGCAGCAGCACAATCTGCGCCGCCACCCCCGCCAACACCGCCTTCGGCTGCTTCACCGGCACCGCAAAATCCGCAGGCTTGAACGACAAGCCCAAGCCGAACATCAGCAACAGCAAAACCGGCAACACAATAAAAACAGTGTTCATAACATTCCGCTTAAATTTAAAAACAGGATTTTTTCGGGATTTGCAATATGCAGAACCACAATTTTAGCATTGACCGAAACCGCAAAACGGCCACGGCCTTAAGGCTCCAATCCCTAAAAAACTGCCTGAAAGCATTGCAGATATCCGTATTCCGCCACATCCGTCTCTGCCTCACTGTATCTCATAGCCAATCCACTTTATTTCCTGATGTGCCTTAGTTTAAAGAGAACGGTTTTGCCAGCCGCCCAAGCGGCAACAGAACCCGTTCCGTACACTCTGCCGCCTGCTGCACGGCACCAACAATCAAGCGGATTTACCATACTTGCTGCCTATAAAATAAAAATGCCCGAGTCAAACCCAGACATGGCACCGCCGTTTTAAACGTTTCATCTGAAAATACAGGTTTTGCAAAGAATTTTTTTGCATACTACCCAGTGCCGTTAAGGCCGTCTGAAAGCCAGCTTCCAGACGGCCCGAGGGATTTGAATCTGAATTGAAGTTTGAAAAAGTTACAGCCTGGTATATTTGAATTTCAAGGCCATAACAACTCTATTTTAATTGACAGGATTTAAAATACAGTTGCCACAAGGAATACGCTTACTATTTTTCAATTTTAACCGGAGATACCAATCCCATTAAATTTTGCAAATCCCCCGCTTGAAATTGTATGCACTTTTGCCTTACCTCCTCAGCTTTTATATCTATCGGCGAGTATTTATCATTAAATTTATCAGGAGGGCAGATAATTTTGATTTTTGTTGAATTAACCCATAATTTTCCGTATAGAAATACATCATCTCCGGTTCGCACCAAGTTTACATTACGAATATCTGAAAATTGGTTTTCTTTATCTTTTAAATATTTAACAGGCAAACCAGTTCTTTCAAAATAAGTATTATTTACTTTAAACCAAGAATAATCCGATTGGCTAAACCCTATCACTCTCAACACATTGTGCAGCCTAAAATATACAGGGTAATCAAGCCCTTTAATAATGGAGGACATTGTAAAAATAAAAATAGGAAGGAACAAAACAACAATTCCAAAAAATTTAACCCCTCTCCCGACTTCTCTTATCTGTAGAGATTTTTTATAT
Organism: Neisseria musculi; assembly: GCF_014297595.2. NCBI lineage: Bacteria > Pseudomonadati > Pseudomonadota > Betaproteobacteria > Neisseriales > Neisseriaceae > Neisseria > Neisseria musculi. Next base: position 2,036,367 of record NZ_CP060414.2, read on the forward strand.
GATCGAGATATTAATATTATAAAAATATGCCAAAAAATTGCAGCAGCAAGAGAAAAGTATTCATTATAAAATATATAAAATCCCACTACCGATATCACAATAGAAACTAAATAAAAAAATAAAATGTAAAGTACATCTATATTTTTTCTATTTTCACTTTGAGAAAACACGATGATACATGGACTTAATAATTGAGTAAGAAAAATAGTACCTCCAAGTGCGATAGAAAACCATATTCCCCCATCAACGGCTATCTCCATAAAATACAAAGTTGAATCAATTTGATTTAGATAAATCAATAAGGTAAAAAGTCCAAGTAAAGATAAAATCGGCAGACTTCCTAAAATAATTGCCCCTGTAAAATATAGTCTCTCCAGTAATGATTTTTGATTTACAAGCAATTCTTTTAACATTAGTGTATTTATAGATAACTCTAATTTATCCACTTCCTCTTTTTTAAATTTTAATATTTCTTTTTTTAAATTTTTGCATTTATTTTCAGGATCTTCTGAATAAAATTTATAGTTATTTTTTATATCAAATTCATCATATTGAGAAATAAGTCTATATAAATCTAAGTCTAGATGTCGGTTTTGGCATCGTAATATAATTAAAATTTTGTCAATTTTCTCAATAGATTTTTTAGCTTCACTAAACAGCTCTTTTTTTAGTTCATCAATTTCATTTTTTATGGCAGCAATTCGAATCAAAGAAGCTCTTGCAGAAAGAATTTCTCTTTTTTTGTTAAAAACACTCATTCTGTCATGCAGCTTATTAACTTTCTTTTGATATCTTTCAAAGAAATTCATTATATTTTCCTATCAATGCGCCTCTTCCCAATTCCCCCCCACGCCCACTTCGGCGGCCAGCGGCACGTTTAGCCGGCCGTCTGCCACGCCAGCCATGATTTCGGGCAGTTTCTGCTTCACCAATTCCAATTCCGCTTCAGGCACTTCCAGCACCAACTCATCGTGCACCTGCATAATCAGGCGGCTTTGCAGGCCGTCTGAAACGAGCCAGTTGCGCACGTTTATCATGGCGCGTTTGATGAGGTCGGAGGCGGTGCCCTGCATGGGGGCGTTGATGGCAGCGCGTTCGGCGCCGGCGCGCTGGTTGGCGTTGGCGGCGCGGATGTCGGGCAGGTAGAGGCGGCGGCCGAACAGGGTTTCTACATAGCCCTGCGCGGCGGCCTGCTCTTTGGTGCGCTGCATATAGTCGGCCACGCCGGGGTAGCGGGCGAAGTAGCGGTCGATAAAGTTTTTGGCAGAGAGATTATCGATGCCCAGCGATTTGGCCAGCCCGTATTGCCCCATGCCGTAGATCAGGCCGAAGTTGATGGTTTTGGCGTAGCGGCGCTGCTCGCTGCTGACGCTTTCGTGAGCCACGCCGAACACTTCGGCGGCGGTGCGGCGGTGCACGTCTTCGCCGTTTTGAAAGGCGGCCAGCAAGGTTTTGTCGCCGGAGAGGTGCGCCATGATGCGCAGTTCGATTTGCGAATAGTCGGCGGATACGATTACGCTGCCGGCAGGGGCGGTGAAGGCGCGGCGCACGCGGCGGCCTTCGGCGGTGCGGATGGGAATGTTTTGCAGGTTGGGGTTGCTGCTGGCGAGCCGGCCGGTGATGGCAACGGCCTGGGCATAAGTGGTGTGTACGCGGCCGGTTTGCGGGTTGATCATCTCGGGCAGTTTGTCGGTGTAGGTGGATTTGAGTTTGGCCAGGCCGCGGTTTTGCAGAATGATTTTCGGCAGCGGGTAGTCGGGCGCGAGCTGTTCGAGCACGGCCTCATTGGTGGAAATGCCGCCGGAAGCGGTTTTTTTCAGCCCTTTGGTGGGAATGCCCATGATGTGAAACAGAATTTCCTGCAATTGTTTGGGCGAGTTGAGGTTGAAAGGCTGGCCGGCGATTTGGTAGGCCTGCTGCTCGAGCTGCAACAGTCCGCTGCCGAGTTCGCGGCTTTGGCGGGCGAGTTCGCCCGGGTCGATCAATACGCCGTTGCGCTCCATCTCAAACAACACCTGCGCCACCGGCAGCTCCATATTTTCATACATTTCAAGCTGTTCGGCATCCATGCGCGCTTTGAGCCAACTTTCGATGCGCAGGGCGAAATCGGCATCTTGGGCGGCATATTCGGCGGCCTGCTCCAACGCCACATCGGCAAAAGAAATCTGCTTCGCGCCTTTGCCGCACAGCGATTCATAAGTGATGGTGGGCAGGCCGAGCCAGCGGGAGGCCAATTCATCGAGGCCGTGCCCCAAATGGCTTTCGAGAATATAAGAGGCGAGCATGGCATCGCCGGCAATGCCGTTCAAGGCAATGCCGTAGTTGGCGAAAATATGTTGGTCGTATTTAAGGTTTTGGCCGGTTTTTTTGAGCGCGGCATTTTCCAGATGCGGTTTCAGGCGGCTTAAAACATTATTTAAATCAAGCTGCTCGGGCGCAGCGGTGGGGTTGTGCCCGAGCGGGATATACACCGCATCGCCCGGCACAAAAGCAATGCTGATGCCCACCAGCCGCGCATCCATCGGGTTGAGCGAGGTGGTTTCGGTGTCGATTCCGATGGATTCGGCTTGGGATAATCTGTCCAGCAGGGCGGCGAACTGGGCTTCGGCGGTAACCGCTTGGTAATCCAACACGGCAGGCGCGGGGGCAGTTTGCGGCAGGCCGTCTGAAAGGTTTTCAGACGGCCTCTCAGCCGCCAACGCTGCCTGTCCGCCGATATGGGCGGTGTCAAACAAATCTCCGCTGCCTTCGTGCATACGCTCTTGGGCTTCTTTCAGCCAGCTGCGGAAATTCAGGCGTTTGAATTCCACCGCCAGCTGCGCCCATTGCGGCGGGCGGCGGCGCAGGCTTTCGAGGCCGTCTGAAAGCTCGGCGTGCAGATCGACATCGGTTTTGATGGTAACCAGCCGGTAAGACAAGGGCAGTTGCGGCAGCGCGGCTTGCAGGTTTTCGCCCACTTTGCCTTTGATTTCGCCCGCGTGCGCCATCACGTTTTCGAGCGTTCCGTATTGCTCCAGCCATTTCGCCGCCGTTTTCGGGCCGCATTTCTCCACCCCCGGCACGTTGTCCACCTTGTCGCCCATCAGCGCGAGATAGTCGGTGATTTGGCCCGGGTGCACACCGAATTTGGCTTTTACGCCGTCAATATCCAGCGTTTCGTTGCTCATGGTGTTCACCAGCGTAACGTGTCCGCCCACCAACTGCGCCATATCTTTATCACCGGTGGACACCACCACGTTCCAGCCCGCTGCTTCTCCCTGTTTGGCCAAGGTGCCGATAACATCATCGGCTTCCACATCGGGTACCACCAGCACCGGCCAGCCCATCAGCCGCACCATTTCCGGCAGCATTTCCGCCTGCGGGCGCAACTCATCGGGCATCGGCGGGCGGGTGGCTTTGTAGTCGGGAAACATTTGGTGGCGGAAGTTTTTTCCTTTAGCATCAAACACCACCGCGCAATAGTCGTGCGCATAATCGGCGCGCAGGCGGCGCAGCATATTGAGCACGCCGTAGAGCGCGCCGGTGGGCGTGCCGTCAGGTGCGGTTAAGGGCGCCATCGCGTGAAAAGCGCGGTAGAGATAGGAAGAACCGTCAACGAGAAGCAGGGTTGGAATCATGATATTCAGGCCGTCTGAAAAATAGAAAAAACAGAGGGGATTATAAAGGAAAAGGCCGTCTGAAAGGTTTCAGACGGCCTGTAACCTTGCATCAGGCAGGGTTTTTCGGCCTTGAGCCTCCGCGCAGGCCGCCTTATAATCCGCCCTGCGCAAGCGCCTGCCGCCTGCGCCATCCCTTAAGGGAGTAGCCATCCGGCCCGTTCAGGCGGCCGGAACCGCTGTCAACACAATTGCCTTGCAGGCGTGGCAGCGGTATCTCCGCCCGCAACCGGAGACAGGAAAGACTTAAGGCACGCAAACCCCCGCGCGGGCGGTGTTTGCCGTGCTTTCGGTCTGCCCGCAACGGTTTGGGGTGTTTCAATGGAAGCCTTTTTCTCTTCTGCCCTGGGCGTGGCCATCGCCGAAATCGGCGATAAAACCCAACTGCTGGCCTTGTTTCTCGCCGCCCGTTTCGCCCGCAAAAACACGATTGCGGCGGGCATTTTCACCGCAACCCTGCTCAACCATGCCGTTTCTGCCGTGTTCGGCGTGTGGCTGGCACAAACCGTGCCGCCCGAAGTGATGAAATGGATTGTCGGCCTGAGCTTTATTGCGGTCGGCCTGTGGCTGCTTTTGCCCGACCCTCCCGGCGGCCCCGACAACCGCTGGCTGAAATACGGCGCGTTCGGCGCCACTGCGGCGCTGTTTTTTCTGGCCGAAATCGGTGATAAAACGCAGATTGCCACCGTGCTTTTGGCTGCCCGATACCAAGAAATGTTCGGGGTGGTGGCAGGCAGCACACTCGGCCTGATGCTCGCCAGCCTGCCGGCGGTGTATCTGGGCGAAACACTGATGAAAAAAATCCCTCCCAAAGCCGTGCGCCTGTCTGCCTGCGCCCTTTTCTGCATTTTGGGCGCGGCAACCCTGGCCGGCGGCGGCATTTCCCTGCAATAAAGGCCGTCTGAACAATATTTTCCTGATGATTGCCGGTTGCGCCCTCAATTTTGCCCCCTGCCGAACACATAGTGTTGCCCTTCTCCGCCGAATGTTTCAGACGGCCCGTGCGCCTGATTGTAAAAACTTTACATCACTATAGGGGCGGATCAAACCGCTCAGAGCGGAATTGCCGCCGTTTGTTGGCCGCCAACCGGCCATAAAACACTTTTACAGACAATATGGTTATAATCCGCACCCTGCTGTTTCCGTATTCCATCACAACACATTACATGAAACCGTTTCTCTGCTGCATCGCCGCAGTTTTCACTGCATCGGCCGCCCTTCCCGCGCAGGCGGCAACCTATATCTGCAAAGACGGCGGCCGCGCCGTTTACTCCACCATACGGCTCAATGCCGGCTGCACACTCTCGCAGATGGACGGCACCGTAACCCTGCCCGCCGGCGGCATCGCGCTCCCCGGCCAATCCGAAAACGCTTGGGAATCCGAGCAGCCTGCCCACGACATCAAAATCGCGCCTTCCGCGCGCGACACCACCGTTACCAACACTGCCGAAGCCGCTTCGCCTTCGCTGCAGGTGAAAATCCGCAACAATAAAGCGAAAAAGCAGACGCCGCGCAAACCGATTGTGGTGCCGCACATTACCGCCGCCCCTGCCAAACAGCAGCTTTCGCGCCATCAGATTCTGCAAAACGAAATCCGTAATGAGCAAGCCGCGCTGGTGCGCGCCAACGCCCAGTTGAGCATTGCCAAGAAAAAAGGCGACAAAGCCAAAACCACACGCCTGCAGCAGGAAATCCGCGACCGCGAAGCCAGCATCCGCGCCATTCAGGCCGAGATGAAACGCTGATGCGCGGTTGGTTTGACAAACCGTCAGGCCGTCTGAAAACATTCAGACGGCCTGACGGTTGATAAAGGCTTGGAAACACAGCAGCACTGCCCTATTGCCGCAAACCACCTGCTCCGTTACAGTTCGGCTGCATCTTAATGCCGGCCTGCAGCCTGCCTGATGCCGGTTTCAACAACCGTCCGCTCCCCCCCTTTCGGGCTCCTTATTCTGCGTCTTTAAAACCGCGCTTCAAATGCACCATCAATAATGCCACCGCTGCGGGGGTTACGCCGGAAATGCGGCCGGCCTGCCCCACGGTTTCGGGGCGGTGCAGGTTGAGCTTCTGCTGCACTTCTGCCGAGAGGCCTTTCACTTTGCCGTAGTCGATATGTGCGGGCAGCCTGAGCTGCTCCAAATCTTTACGGCTGCCGATTTCTTCGTTTTGGCGGTCGATATAGCCCTGGTATTTCACTTGGATTTCCACCTGCTCCGCCACATCGGCGGCCAGGTTTTCAGACGGCCGCGCGCCCGCCAGCGTCATCAGATCGGCGTAACCGATATTGGGGCGGCGCAGCAGATCGTGCAGGCTGGCCTCGCGCGACAGTGTTTGGCCGAACACGCGCAGCTGCTCGCTTTCGGGCAGTTTCTGCGGCGTGTACCATGTGTTTTTCAGCCGCTGGATTTCGCGCTCGAGCTGTTCGCGCTTTTCGTTAAACGCCCGCCACTGGGCTTCGCAAACCAGCCCGAGGCGGCGGCCGGTTTCCGTGAGCCGCATATCGGCATTGTCTTCGCGCAACTGCAGGCGGTATTCGGCGCGGCTGGTAAACATGCGGTAAGGCTCGTTTACGCCTTGGGTAATCAAATCGTCCACCAACACGCCCAGATAAGCCTGCCCGCGCTGCAGCAGCAGCGGTTCTTGTTCGCGCACATACTGCACGGCGTTTGCGCCGGCCAGCAGGCCTTGTGCCGCCGCTTCTTCGTAGCCTGTGGTGCCGTTGATCTGGCCGGCGAAAAACAGGCCGGCAACGGTTTTGGTTTCCAGGCTGGCTTTGAGGTTGCGCGGGTCGAAATAATCGTATTCGATGGCGTAGCCGGGGCGCAGGATATGGGCGTTTTCCAAGCCTTTCATGCTGCGCACCAGCGCCAGTTGGATGTCGAACGGCAGGCTGGTGGAGATGCCGTTGGGGTAGTATTCGTGAGTGGCGAGCCCTTCGGGCTCGAGAAAAATCTGGTGGCTTTCTTTATCGGCAAAGCGGTTGATTTTGTCTTCTATCGAGGGGCAGTAACGCGGCCCGGTGCCTTCGATTTTGCCGGTAAACATCGGGCTGCGGCTGAAACCCGAGCGGATAATCTCGTGGGTGTGCAGATTGGTGTGGGTAATCCAGCAGGAAACCTGGCGCGGATGCATGGCAGCGCTGCCGCGCACGGAAAACACCGGCACAGGCGTATCACCGGGCTGTTCGGCGAGTTGTGAGAAATCGATGGTGCGCCCGTCTATGCGCGGCGGCGTGCCGGTTTTCAGACGGCCCTGCGGCAGGCTAAGCTCTTTCAGACGGCCCGACAACCCCTGCGCGGCAGGGTCGCCGGCGCGGCCGCCGGCATAGTTTTGCAGGCCGATATGGATTTTGCCGGCCAGAAACGTGCCGGCGGTCAATACCACCGCGCGGGCTTTGAATTCCACGCCCATCTCGGTTTTCACGCCCGCTGCGTGGCTGCCCTCCAGCGTGATGTCTTCCACCGACTGTTGGAAAATTTCGAGATTCGGCTGGTTTTCGAGCATACCGCGTATGGCCGCTTTATAGAGAATGCGGTCGGCCTGCACGCGGGTGGCGCGCACCGCCGAGCCTTTGCTGGCGTTAAGGCGGCGGAACTGGATGCCGCTCTTATCGGCAGCCAGCGCCATTGCGCCGCCCAGCGCATCGACTTCGCGCACCAAATGGCCTTTGCCGATGCCGCCGACAGAGGGGTTGCACGACATTTGGCCGAGGGTTTCGATATTGTGGGTGAGCAGCAGGGTTTGCGCGCCCATGCGGGCGGCAGCCAGCGCGGCTTCGGTGCCGGCATGGCCGCCGCCGACCACGATTACATCGTAGGTTTTGGGGTAAATCATGATGTCGGATACGTTGAAAAAACAGTATGGTTATATGATGCGCTTTCAAGGCCGTCTGAACCTTTCAGACGGCCTTGTCTGTAAAAACAACGGCAGGCCTGCCCGCTTATTCGAAATTCAACACGGCAGAAGTGTAAACGTTTTGCACATCGTCCAAATCTTCGAGCGCATCGATGAGCTTCTGCATTTTATCGGCATCTTCGCCGCTCAGCTCGGTTTCGTTTTGCGCGCGCATGGTAACGTCGCCGTCTTCCGATTGGAAACCTGCCCCTTCGAGCGCGGCTTTCACGCCCGCCCAATCGTTGGGGGCGGTGATCACTTCGATGGAGCCGTCGTCGTTGGCCACCACGTCTTGCGCACCGGCTTCCAGCGCAGCTTCCATCAGCGCATCTTCGTCTGTTTCCGGCGCAAACAGCAGATAGCCCTGATGCACGAAATTGAAGGCCACGCAGCCGTCTGTGCCGAGGTTGCCGCCGTTTTTGTTGAAAGCATGGCGCACATCGGCCACGGTACGGGTTTTGTTGTCGGTGAGGCAGTCCACCATCAGCGCGGCACCGCCGATACCGTAGCCCTCGTAGCGCAGCTCGGTGTATTCCACGCCTTCCAGATTGCCGGTGCCTTTGTCGATGGCGCGTTGGATGTTGTCTTTGGGCATATTGTTGCCGGTGGCCTTGTCCACCGCCAGGCGCAGGCGCGGGTTGGATGCAGGGTCGCCGCCGCCCATTCTGGCGGCAACGGTGATTTCTTTGATCAAGCGCGTGAAGATTTTGCCGCGTTTGGCATCCTGACGGCTTTTACGGTGTTGGATATTCGCCCATTTGCTGTGGCCGGCCATGATTTTCCTTTCAGTTTCTCAATTTTTGCAACCGGCCGGTGGCGGCCGGTTATTTTTAAAGGCCGCTATTTTAGCATAACCGTGAATCTGCATATTTCCGATAAGGCCGGGCAATGCCGTCCGGTACGCAAAGTGCAGCACCCGCAGCAAAAACGTGCGGCTTCACCGGGCTGGAGCGCATGTTCAAGCACCGGCCTTGATTTCAGACGGCCTGTAACCATATTGGAGCCATCTGAAAAACCGATCAGGAAACGTTTTTATGACAACCCTACCCTCTGCCGCAAGCGCCCGCAGTGCCGATTGCCGCACCCGTTTTATTTTCGACAATATGCCCGTGCGCGGCCAGCACGTGCGCCTGGAAGGCGTATGGCGGCACATCGCCGGCCAGAAACGCTACCCTGCCGCCATCCGCCGCGCCTTGGGCGAGCTGCTGGCTGCCGGTGCGCTGCTTTCGAGCAACCTGAAAACCGAAGGCACGCTGATTATGCAGGTGCAGGGGCAGGGCCGTCTGAAAATGCTGGTGGTGGAAGCCACATCTGCCGGCACCTGCCGCGCCACTGCCCGATGGGACACGCAGTCGGTCATCAACGATGATGAAAACCTGCACAGCCTGCTGGGCGGAAACGGCATTTTTGCGATTACCCTGCAACCGCAAGAGGGCGAACCGTGGCAGGGGGTGGTTCCGCTCGAGGGCGAGGGCATTGCGCAAATGCTGATGAACTATATGAAACGCTCGGAACAGCTCGACACCCGCATCACGCTGGCCGCTTCCGATGAAGCCTGCGGCGGCCTGCTGGTGCAGCGTCTGCCCGAGTCCGCCCCCGATCCCGAATCTTGGGAACACGTTGGCACGCTCGTGCAAACCGTGAGCGCAAAAGAGCTGGTACAGTTAGACGCGCACAGCCTGCTTTACCGCCTGTTCCACCAAACCCCGCCGCGCGTGTTTGATGCCGAGCCCATCGAATTTGCCTGCACCTGCTCGCGCGGCAAGGTCAGCGATATGCTGCTGATGCTGGGCGGCGAAGAAGTCGGCTCGGTTTTGGAAGAACAAGGCAGCGTGGAAATCGACTGCGATTTCTGCAGCGCCCGCTATGTGTTTGACGAAACCGACATCAGCGCGCTGTTCGGCACGGATCCTGCCGCCGCCGTGTGCAGCGGAGGGGCGCGGGTTCAATAATGCCAAAAACCGTTGGGGGTCGTCTGAAACAGCTTTCAGACGGCCTTTGCCTTTCAAGTCAACTTGTCGCCTGAGATCTTTGCAAAATCCCTTTCAGCATCTTAAAACCTCTGCGCCATGCTCGGGCTTGACCCGAGCATCTTTTCGTTTCAAAAGAAATAACAGATACCCGCGTCAAGCCCGGGTATGACGGAACATAAATCAATTCAGGATGAAAACGTATTTTCCCAAGGCCTCCGGCTGCGTGGCTTTCAGACGGCCTTCTCCTGTTTATCGGCGGCATCCAGCAATACAAACACCAGCAAAGCCGACAACATCAGCCCCGCCGTGAGTACCATCGCGCTGTCGTGGTTTTCTGCGCCCGCCGTACCGAGATAGCGGTAAATCAGGGTGGTGAGCGTTTGCCATTCGGGGCGCGACAGAAACAGAGTGGCGGCAAATTCGCCCACACAGGTGGCAGCGGCCAAAGCCAGCCCTCGCCTTAAAGCGGGCAGCAGCAGCGGAGCGGTAACGGTTAAGGCCGTCTGAAACGGCGTGGCGCCCAAGCTGCGGGCGGCGGCGGCATAACCTGCAGGCAGTGCGTCCCACGCGGCGAGCAGGTCTTTGGCGATAAAGGGATAGGCCAGCAAGGCATAAGCGGCCACCAACAGCGGCAGCGATGCCGTCCATTCGGGGTAAAGCAGCAGCAGCCCGAAGGCCACGCACACGGGCGACACCATAAACGGCAGAAACGTCAGCGTGCGCACCCATGCGGCGCGGCGGGCCAAAGCCGCGTGCAGCACGCCCAGCAGCAAGGCCGACAACATTGCGCCGAAAGTGAAGCGCAAAGTGTTCCACAACGCGTGCAGCGTGTCGGCCAGCCGCCACACCTGCCAGGCATCCCCTGCCTGCGCTGCCCGCCACCACACGGCCACCAGCGGCAGGGCGCAGCAGACGGCCAAAAGCAGCAGCGAACCTGCCAGCAGGGCTTTGGCAGCCGGCGTGCGCGGCGGAGAGGGCGGCAGCGGCCGGATGGTGCGGCCCGAAGCAGTCAGGCGGCTGAAACGCGCATACAGCACCCCCGCCAGCGCAGTAACCGCCAACACCAGCCACACCAACACCGAAGCCTGCGCCATATCGAGCTCATAGGCAATCAGTTGGTAGATTTCCACTTCTACCGTGGCATAACGGCTGCCGCCCAGCAGCAGTGCCAGCCCGAAACCCGAAAAACAATATAAAAACACCAAACACACGCCGCCTGCCAGCCACGGCTGCAACACGGGGCGTTCGACATGCCAAAAACGCTGCCATGTGTTTGCACCCAAAGTCTGCGCCGTGTACAGCCGCGCCGCAGGCACCTGCACCAACCCCTGATACGCCGCGCGCACCAGCACGGGCAGATTGAAAAATACATTGCCGTAAAGCAGCAGATAGGGCGTGTCTTCCCAGCCCGCCCACAACAGGCCGTGCGGGCCGAACAACGCCAGCACGCCCATGCCGGCCACCAGCGTGGGCATCACAAACGGCAGCATCAGCAGGCGCAGAATCCAAAGCCGCCCGCGAAATTCCAGCCGTGCCAAAACCCAAGCCGCCGACACCCCAGCCGGCAGCACCAACGCGCAGGTAGCCGCCGCCTGAAGCGTGGTCCAGCCGATACGCCACTGTATGTATCCGTCCTGCAGCACCTGCCATGCCGCCGCGCCGCCTTCATAAAACGCCAAGGCAAACAAAGGCGCAACCACCATCACGGCAAGAAAACCGAGCGGCAGCACAAGCAACAGAGCAGCAATAGGTTTAGACAAATTCATAGCAATAAAACGGAGTGGAAAACGTTGCGGCACGGTAAAGGAAAACAGCAGATTGCCCTTTGCAGAATCCGAAAACACCCAAAAAGGCCATTTTACGTTGGTAACTGCACCGCCGCAGCACATTTGCGCAAGCCGATGACAGCAGGCATGTTCAGACGGCCTGTTTCCATATACGGAACCTCTGCAAATTCACCATAATCACCGCGAAATATCTGTATCCCGTATCAAACGGACGGGTTGATTGGCGGGGCAACCACTGTTTTGCTGTTGGCGCGGGGGTAAAAAATCACCCACATTCAGCATGATTCCGCGCCGGCAACTGCAAAAGATAAAAATAATTTATCTGGCCCGCCAGGAGAAACTGCCGATTTGGGCAATAGGCCGTCTGAAAAGCCCGCAACCGACCCTACCGATTCCGCCCTCGGAGTATTCCGCCCGACAAAAGCCCGTATCACATCACGGGTTCATTATGGCGGCACGGCCGATACGGCAGAAAAATTTATACCATTACGCTGCCTTGTCAGGCGGTGCCGGCCTCGGTTTCGGCACAAATCCGGCACACCCCGGAACAGGCAATGGCAAAGAAAAAAGCCTAAACACTTGTTTAGGCTTTGGAAATTTGGTGGGTCGTGAAGGATTCGAACCTTCGACCAACGGATTAAAAGTCCGCTGCTCTACCAGCTGAGCTAACGACCCGAAGAACGCGCATTTTAATCATGCGCAGTTTTCCTGTCAAGTGTTTTTGGGCGGTTTTGTGGATTTTATATAGAAACTGCCGTAATAATTCATTTCACCGGCAGTAGATATGCTATTATTCTCTACATTCCGGCAAATGATGCCGGTGGACTCTGATATTTCACACACGAGGATAAATCTGAAATGAAAAAATTGTTGATTGCTGCTTTAGCCGCGGCTGCTTTGGCCGCATGCTCGCAAGAGGCCAAACAAGAAACGAAAGAAGCCATGCAGGCCGTGGCTTCTGACGTGAAAACCGATGCCGCCGCCGCCCAGGCCGAAGCAGCTTCTGCCGTAAACAGCGTGGTTGAGGCGGCCAAAGAAGCAGGTGCAGAAATGGAAAACGCGGCTTCCCATGCAGCAGAAGCCGGAAAAGAAGCGGCTGAAGCGGGCAAAGATATGGCGGCCGATGCGGTAAGTGCGGTTAAAGAAGCTGCCGAGGACGCGGCAACTGCGGCCAAAGAAGCAGCAGCCAAAGTGAAAGAGGCGGCGCAATAAGCAGTAACTGCCTGATAAAAGGGTGGGCGCGGCTGCCTGCCCTTTTGCCGTTTTAAGGCCGTCTGAAACCTATTTAGCGGATTCATACTTCGATACAAGACAGCAAGCCGCAGACAATACAAGTCGTACGGCAAGGCGCAGCAACGCCGTGGCTAAAGTTCAGTTAATCTGCTATCGCGTGCTTTCATTTCTGTTGCGGCGTTGCCGTGCTGCTTTATTGCCTGCAGCTTGCCGCCTTACCGGAAATAAAGTGGATTCGCTATATGCCCCAAGACTTTGCGGCCGGGATTCGGTATGGCCGCCTTACCGGTGCGCCGTATAAATCCTGTACAATTGCCTTTCTTATCCCCTCCCGCCCGATGCGGATTCTGTTATGCGTACGCCTGCCGTCAATCCTAAAATCATTGCCACGCTGCCGGTTTTTTTCAGCGTGCTCATTGCCACTGTGTTTATTTGGTATTTCAATGTGCCGAAGCTCACCACGCCGTTTGTGCTGGGCATTATTGCCGGCGGTTTGGTGGATTTGGACAACCGTCTGACCGGCCGTCTGAAAAATATCGTGATAACGGTGGTGCTGTTTTCGATTGCTTCGCTTTCGGCACAAATCACTTACGGCTCGGGCCTGCCGTTTATTCTCGCGATGACGCTGCTTACCCTGGTGTTTACGCTGATGGGGGCGGTGGGGCTGCGTTACCGCACGCTTGCATTCGGCGCGCTGGCGGTGGCTACTTACACCACTTTGTCGTACACGCCCGGTATGCCGTGGGGGGTCAATCCGTTGATGATTTTGTGCGGCACCCTGCTCTACAGCGTGATGACGCTGATTCTGCATATTGTGTTTCCGCACCGTCCCGTACAGGAAAATATGGCGGCCGCCTATTCGGCTCTGGGCGGTTATCTGGATGCCAAAGCCGAATTTTTCGACCCCGATGAAACCGAGCAGTTGGAAAACCGCCAAATTGATTTGGCAATGAAAAACACCGCCATCATCGAAGCATTCAACCGCTGCCGCAACGCGCTGTTTTACCGTATGCGCGGGCAGCACCGCCACCCGCGCACCAGCCGTATGCTGCGCTATTACTTCACCGCACAGGATATTCACGAGCGCATCAGCTCCACCTATATGGATTACCGCGAGCTGGCCGAAACCTTAAAAAACACCGACTTGATTTTCCGCATCCACCGCCTGCTCGAATTGCAGGCGCAGGCCTGCCGCGATGTGGCCGAAAGCCTGCGCAGCGGGCAGCCCTACCAATACAGCAAACGCCTGCAGCGCGCCATCGAGGGCTGCCGCCAATCGCTGAAACTGTATGCCGCAGCCCACGGCGGCGGCGGGGTACACACCCTGCAGAGGCTGCTGGAAAACCTGTTCAGCGTTGACTACCAGCTCAGCCACATCGAAAGCGGCAATCAAGAAGAGGAAGAGATGCCGTCTGAAAAACACCGCATTGCCGGCATGGAAGGCGGCGGCCTGCGCAATGTTTGGCGCACTGTGCGCAGCCAGCTTAATTTTGAATCGGCGGTATTCCGCCACGCCGTGCGTCTGGCCGTTGTGGTGTTTACTGCCTGCACCATCGTTGAAGTGTTCCATATCCACTTCGGCTATTGGATTCTGCTCACAGCGGTGTTTGTGTGCCAACCCAACTATTCTGCCACCAAAAGCCGCATCAACCAGCGCATCGCCGGCACGGTGCTGGGGGTATTGGCCGGCTCGCTGGTGCCCTATTTCACGCCTTCGGTTGAAACCAAACTGTGGATTGTGTTGGCGGCCACCACGCTGTTTTTCTTTTTCCGCACCTTTAAATACAGCTTTTCCACCTTTTTCATCACCGTGCAGGCGCTTACCGCGCTGTCGCTGGCGGGCGAAGACGTGTTTTCGCTCACCTGGCACCGTATGGCCGACACCTTGATCGGCTCGGCCATCGCCTGGGGCGCGGTGTCGTATCTGTGGCCCGATTGGCACTATCTCACCCTCGAACGCACTGCAGCACAAGCCGTGAGCCGCAACGGCGTTTACCTGCGCCATATTCTCGGCCAGCTGCAAAACGGCGGTTCGGACGACATGGCCTACCGCGTGGCCCGCCGCCGCGCCCACGAAGCCGCCGCATCGTTGAGCAGCACACTTTCCGACATGAGCGGCGAGCCGAAAAAATACGCAGCCAAACTGCAAGACGGCTTTACCCTGCTCAAAACCAGCCATGCCCTGATCGGCTATATTTCCGCCCTCGGCGCCTACCGCAACCAAATAACGCAAGGGTGTGCCCCCGAGTTCGGCGGAAATTTCTACCGAACCGCCTATCAAGCGGCAGATATGCTGGAAAATCTGGCTGCACAGCCGCCCGAAGCATTTCAGACGGCCTCGGAACAGATAAGGCAAGAGTTGGCGCAGCTGCACGGCATGATTGGCAGCGACCGCCAAAGCAGCATACTCTGGCAGCAGTTGAACCTTATCGCCCGCCAACTCGAACCCTGCTACCGTATGCTTCACAATACGCAGGCAGGCGGCCTGGAGGCGGCATCAGCCTGATAACCGGTGTTTTGCCCGATTGTGCCGGTTTTCGCTTTATCCGCCCTCCCGGGCGGTAACCATGCAGACAGCCGTTTGAAGATATTTGTGCCGCGTTCCATCCGGCCGTCTGAAAAATAAAAAAATAAAAACCGGTATGGCCGGTTCGCCGTGATGACACATAAGCCGCCGAACCGAAAGCCGTACCACAGACCCGGGCGGCGCAGCCGTTATCTGAAAATGGGGCTGTTATGGCAGAAAGTATCATCTTTTCCTTCTTCTGACACGCTCTCTTTCCAACAGCCTGCTGCGCGGCCGTTATTGTTCAGACGGCCGCGCAATTAATTTATGATGGAAAACAACCATATCGGGCAGATATGTTAAAATGCCGCCTTTTTCGCACCCTCACGTTTTTTTAGGAAAGCAACCATTATGGTCGGACATCCCTCAGTCGGCACCCCCTTGTTTTACGGGATATTTTTTGCTGCCATTTTAGTGATGATTGCCGTTGATATGCTGTCGCTCAAAAAAACCGGCACACATAAAGTCGGCCTGAAAGAAGCACTGGCATGGTCTGCCGTGTGGGTGGCGGTATCGTGCGCCTTTGCCGGCTGGCTGTATTTCGAGCTGGCGGGCAATCCGCTCTACGGGCACGATGTTGCGAAACAGAAAACGCTGGAGTTTTTCACCGGCTATGTGTTGGAAAAATCGTTGGCGGTAGATAATATCTTCGTGTTTTTAATGATTTTTTCCTATTTCAAAGTGCAGCCGCAATACCAACACCGCGTGTTGCTCTACGGCGTGTTCGGCGCCATCGCGCTGCGCATGATCATGATTTTTATCGGCGCGGCACTGGTGAGCCGTTTCGAGTGGATTTTATATGTGTTCGGCGCCTTTCTGCTCTACACCGGCTTGAAAATGATCAAACCGGGCGGTGATGACGATGAGGATTTGTCGGGCAACAAACTGCTCAACTGGGTAAAAAGCCATATTCCGGTGAGCAAAGATTTCCACGGCGAAAAATTCTTCACCGTTGAAAACGGCAAACGCATTGCCACCCCCATGCTGCTGGTGCTGGTGATGATCGAAATGAGCGATGTTGTCTTCGCGGTGGACAGCATTCCGGCGGTTTTCGCTGTTACCACCGACCCGTTTATCGTGCTCACGTCCAACATTTTCGCCATTCTCGGCCTGCGCGCCATGTATTTTCTGCTGGCCGACATTGCCGACCGTTTCGTATTTTTAAAATTCGGCCTGGCCTTCGTATTGGGTTTTATCGGCATCAAAATGCTGATTATGCACTGGGTGCATATTCCCGTGGGCGTGTCGCTTTCCGTGGTGTTCGGCGCGCTGGGCGTGTCGGTGTTGATTTCGCTGATGCACAGCCGCAAAGAAAGCCCCCCCGCAGACCCGCTGTAAAACCTAAAAAGCAGATGTTTCAAGCATCTGCTTTTTTTCGATATCAGGCAGCAAACCAAACAGACAGCAGGCAGCCGGTTGCGTTATTGCCCGGGCGGTTTAAAACCTTTCCCTTTAAGCAAAGCGCGGCAATGCCGTAACAGAAATCGAGCGGATTCATTATAGGCAGACGCCTTTGCAAAATCCGCTTAGGCCGTCTGAAACCAGAAAACCACCTTAACGGCTGCAACTTTATTGCCAGCCAATCCGTTTTATTCGATACTGCCCTGCACCGCCTTACCGCACCATACCCCACGCGCACCGCCACGGCAGCATCACACACCACTGCACCTGTCATCCCCGCAAGCTCGGCAGGACGGCAGATTATCTTTCGCTCAGCCAAACACACCGCACACCAAACGCAAGCCAACGGCTTGGGTCAGGCGGGAAAACCGCAGCCATTCCCCGGCCGCCGCATGGCAGATGCCGAAACGGGGCGCAAACTGCCGATTGTCGCACCGCATTTGACAACAGCATTTAACAGGCCTATTGTTTCCGCACCGTTGAAATGCCCCCAAGTCTGCACAGAAAACACCGCCGCCCCGCCGCACCGGCAGAAACCGGACACCTGTGGATAATTTGCAGCATCGCCGCGGCAAAAGTCTGCCCGCCGGCTCCAAACCGGCAATGTGGAAGCTTTTTTTATTTCAGACGGCCTTAACGGATTGAATAGCTAAGATTAACACGGTAAACTTAGGCCCATTAAATTTTTTTATAACTGTCTTACCGAAAATGAAACCAGCTTTTGATGTGAAATCAGCACGCTTAGACGTGCTTTCAGCGCAGTTGCATACTGCTGATTTAGGGGAATTGGAAGAATTTTTACAACAGCGCGTAAGCCAGCACAAAGAGCTGGGCAGCATGTTGTTTTTATTGGACGTGCAGGAATTTGCCAACCCGGGCGAATTAAGCATTGCCGCCGTTGTGTCGCTGTTTGCCCGCTACGGTTTGCAAATCATCGGGCTGCGCCATGAAAACGAAGCCTGGGCCACCTATGCCGAGGCCTATCATTTAACGTTCAGCCGCAACGATCCGAAACCGGAACCCCCGGCCAAACCGGCACCGCCCCCCGAACCTGCGGCCACCGTAATCAGCAAACCAACCGTACTCATCAACACTCCCATCCGCACCGGCCAACAGGTATATGCCGAACATGCCGATCTCATTGTAACCAGCATTGTCAATGAAGGTGCGGAAATCATTGCCGATGGCAATATCCACGTTTACGGCACCATGCGCGGCCGTGCGCTGGCCGGCGCCACCGGCAACCGCAAAGCGCGGATATTCATCCAGTCGATGCAGGCGGAGCTGGTATCGGTGGCAGGAATTTACCGTAATTTCGAACAAAGCCTGCCTGCACACCTCAACAAAAAAGCCGTGCAGGTATCGCTTCAAGAAAACCGTCTGGTTATCAGCGCTATTGACGGAGACTAACCGCTTTGGTTTTAAACGATTTGATTTTTAAAAGGAAACACTGTGGCAAAAATTATTGTAGTAACTTCAGGTAAAGGCGGCGTAGGCAAAACCACCTCCAGTGCCAGCATCGCCTCGGGTTTGGCCATACGCGGCCACAAAACCGCCGTTATCGACTTCGATGTAGGCTTGCGCAATCTCGACTTGGTTATGGGTTGCGAACGCCGCGTGGTCTATGACCTGATTAACGTTATCCAAGGCGAAGCCTCTTTAACCCAGGCTCTGATTAAAGACAAACACTGCGACAATCTCTTTATTCTGCCGGCCTCGCAAACCCGCGATAAAGATACACTGAACCATGAGGGCGTAGGCCGGGTACTCAAAGAACTGACCGATGAAATGAACTTCGAATACGTTATCTGCGACTCACCTGCAGGTATCGAGAAAGGCGCGCTGATGGCTCTGTATTACGCCGATGAAGCCATCATCACCACCAATCCCGAAGTATCCAGCGTGCGCGACTCCGACCGTATTTTGGGCATTCTGCAAAGCAAATCGCTCAAAGCCGAAAAAGGCGAAACCGTGAAAGAACACCTGCTGATTACCCGCTATTCACCCGAGCGTGTCGAAAAAGGCGAAATGCTGTCGGTGCAGGATATCTGCGATATTCTGCGCATTCCGCTGATCGGTGTGATTCCCGAGTCGCAAAACGTATTACAGGCCTCCAACTCCGGCGCCCCCGTTATCCACCAAAACGATGTAGCCGCCGCAGAAGCCTATAAAGACGTGGTATCCCGCCTGCTGGGAGAAAACCGCGAAATGCGTTATCTCGAAGCCGAGAAAAAAGGCTTCTTCAAACGCCTGTTCGGAGGTTGATCATGTCATTGATTGATTTATTGTTCGGCAGAAAAAACAAAACCGCCGCCGTTGCGCGCGACCGCCTGCAGATCATCATCGCCCAAGAGCGTGCCAAAGAGCAGGCTCCCGATTACCTGCCCACCCTGCAAAAAGAGCTGCTGGAAGTGTTGTCTAAATATGTGCATGTATCTTTGGAAGACATCCGCATCTCCCAAGAAAAACAGAACGGCTTGGACGTGCTTGAACTGAACATCACCTTGCCGGAGCAAAAGAAGGTTCAAGAAGTATGACCCTGACCGAGTTGCGCTACATCGTTGCAGTGGCACAGGAACGCCATTTCGGACGTGCCGCCCGCCGCTGCTTCGTAAGCCAGCCCACCCTTTCAATTGCCATCAAAAAATTGGAAGAAGAACTGGCCGTATCGCTGTTTGACCGAAGCAGCAACGACATCATCACAACCGAAGCGGGCGAGCGCATCATCGCCCAGGCACGCCGCGTATTGGAAGAGGCCGATTTAATCAAACACCTGGCCAATGAAGAGCAAAACGAATTGGACGGCGCATTCAAGCTCGGCCTGATTTTTACCGTAGCACCCTATCTTCTGCCCAAGCTGATTGTGTCGTTGCGCAGCACTGCTCCGAATATGCCGCTGATGCTTGAAGAAAACTACACCCAGATTCTTACAGAATCCCTCAAACGCGGCGATTTGGATGCCCTGATTGTTGCAGAGCCTTATCACGAGCCGGGCATCATCACCGACCCTCTGTATGACGAACCGTTTTTTGTGATTGTCCCCAAAGGCCACCACTTCGAAGAGCTCGACACCGTAACCCCCGCCATGCTGAGCCAAGAGCAGGTGCTGCTGCTCACAGAAGGCAACTGTATGCGCGATCAGGTTTTGGCGAGCTGCTCCGAGCTGGCCTCCCGTCAAAAAATACAGGGGCTGACCAACACCTTGCAAGGAAGCTCCATCAACACTATCCGCCATATGGTGGCCAGCGGCCTTTCCATCAGCGTACTGCCTGCCACCGCCCTCACCGAAAACGACCATATGCTGTTCAGCATTATCCCGTTTGAAGGCAGCGCCCCGCACCGCCGTGTGGTGCTGGCCTACCGCCGTAACTTTGTGCGTCCCAAAGCCCTTTCGGCCCTGCGCAATGCCATATTGGCATCGCAGTTGAACGGCGTGAGCTTTATAGAACCCCAGGCCGTCTGAAACCGGCTTCTGCACACTGCAAACAGCCCCGCTGTTTCAGACGGCCGTATATTGCAGCTCAGCCGTTTTGCTTTCAAAAACCACTCATGTTTACAGTTTGATACAGAAAATTTAAACACAAAACGTGCAAACCCCAAATCCGGCTTCTACGCAGCACTCCGCAGCCCCGCACTGTATTCTTACTTACTTAACCAAATAAATATATTAAACAAAACCAGAAATAACACAGCATCAGCCTATTTTGCCTATACGCCGTATATAGCGGGCACACATTTCAGGCACAAAAAAGCAGGCCGCAAACCATACCGATAATACAATACGGCTCCGATTCTGTTGCCGCTTCAGCGGTTTACAATCGTTCTCTTGAATTGAAAGAGCAAAATGCCGTAGCGGATTAAGCGGACCCTCCAAGTTTGTAACAGTATGCGGCTTGCCGCCTGATGTTTAAAGGCCGTCTGAAAACACCGATTGATGTTTCAGACGGCCCGAGATGCAGAAAAATCCAGCATGGTTGATACGGCAGATTGTGAACGGGACCTGTACCTTGCAAAAGAAATTCTCGTTTCACGATGCCGTGCGGCCTGACCGTATCCCCTTCTCTCAACCAATTCCGCAACGACCTTGGCCGGCGTTCAAAATCTTTACCCGGCACACTGCATTTCTATCGGCATGAATCCGCCTTGCTTCGCCTCCGGCTTGCCGGCGGTTGGGTTTAATCGTCCTTACGGCGCACCAGCAGCACCGGCACATGCGATTTACGCACCACCCCCTCGGCAACGGAACCCATCAGCAGGTGCATCAGCCCCGAAAAACCGTGGGTACCCATCACGATTAAATCACAGTTTTCTTCTGCCGCCTGCGCCACCAGCAGATCAGCGGTTTTGTCGCCCGCGCTTTCCATAATCAGGCTTTCGTGGCGCACGCCTGCCGCTTCGAGCACTGTGCGGTTTTTTTCCAAAACCTGGATGCCGGCAGCTTCCACCGCCTTGCGCACAGCAGTAGTGTCGCTGAAAGCGGGCGAGCCCCAGTCGAATTGGGCAACATCAACCACATGCACAGCCAAAATAGCGGCATCAAGCTGCTTGGCCAGCTTGCAGGCTTCTTTCAAGGCATACAGGGCTGCGGTGCTGTCGTCTACGGGAACAAGAATACGTTGATACATGGGCATCTCCTCAGGTTTGCGGTGAAAAGTTGGTTAGCTTTGGCGGTGGTTTGTGTTTGCGGTTTACTCTGAATAGACTGCACAAAATATTTGGAGCAGCATTCATTGGCAAAATCCCCCTTTTTCCGGCAAGGATTGCACAAGGTTAAACATTGCCCGGGCAGTATATCAAATTTGATGTAAAGAATCGGGATAATCGCGGTTTCTTTCTAACCGGCAGAATCTGCCAGACAAAAAACGGGGGGCTGTAAAAAGCAGCGAAAATACTTTACTGCTTTTATGGTTTCCAACAAGAAAAAGCAATGCAGCCAACCATAAATTTCAAACAATTTTATTAATTGAAATGCTACTGCATTCCGATAACACCGTATATTGATTTTTAAATTATCGTATTATTATAAATTATCGTATTATTATAATACTCTTTTAGCTTGAGAGATATTTTATGAAACAAGGAATAAGTGTAAAAAAATTGCGCCATAAAGCAGAGCTTCCTATATTGGTATTGACAAATCTCTGACGCACACCCAAGAATGGACGGCCGACCGTTGCGCTTATTGCTACGCACCCGAAGGAAAGCGGTCTATGATGGTTTTGTTTGCCGGTAAAAACCTATATTCCCAAGTTGATTTTGATGAATATATCAGAAGTGTGCGCAATTATAAGAATGGTTTTTGGTTAAAACTTTCCAATTTTTTGGCCGGCGATGCTGTGGGATTCCGCAGAATGGAGGCCATTAAAGAAACTGAGGAAAAAGGTTGGGATGTCCACGGGAAAATGTTATAGCGGGTATGGTTTATAGTTGCTACATTAGACTTCCCATTAAGGAAAGATATAAAATATGTAGGAATTTTTAATATTTTTCTCAGAAAAATTTAAACCGTATATTATAAATGTTAAAGCAGTAAAGTCGTCTTTACTGCTTTTATGGCTTCCAAAATAAAGTTGCCCGGCCGGAAAGGCTGTTTGCTTTGTGTCAAGTTAAAGTGAGGCCGTCTGAATATCGAGAAAGCCTATCTGTGGTTTTCAGACGGCCAAACCCTTGAATGACCGGTTACCGCTTCACCCAGCCTGCACTCAGCGCCCATTCGGCGGGGGTATAGTATTTGGGCTGGCGCGCGGGTATGCCTAAGGTGTTGCGGTACACCACACGGTAGCGGTCGGTATACCAGTTAGGCACCACGATATATTGATGGCGCAGCACACGGTCGAGTGCGCGCGATGCGGCCACCAGCTCCGTGCGGGTTTCAAAGCTCTCGAAATGCTTAAGCAGGGCTTCTACGGCAGGGTCGCACACACCCGCCCAATTGTGGCTGCCTTCGGCTTTGGCAGAGGCGCAGCTGAAATAGTCGAACTGCTCGTTGCCGGGGCTTTGGCTGTTGGCATACACCACAACGGTCATATCGAAATCGAAGCTGCCTACCCGTTTGCGGTAAACCGAAGGGTCGGCCATACGCACATTCATGCGCACACCGATTTTGGCCAAGTCGTTGCGCCATTTGGCGGTTACGCGCTCATAGGTTTTGCTCGGGCTGAGAAACTCCACCACCAGCGGCCTGCCTTGCGGGTTTACCAACACGCCGTTGCGGTAGCGGTAGCCTACCTGCTCGAGCAGGGCGCGCGCTTTGCGCAGATTGGGGCGTATGCCGTGCACAGGGTCGGTTTTGGGCGGTTCGGGCGCGTTTTGGGCGAACACGGCAGCCGGCAGGTGGCGGCGGACGCGCTCGAGCATGGCCGCTTCCATGCCCGAAGGCTTGCCCGATGCAGCCATTTCGCTGTGGGTGAAAAAACTGTTGCTGCGCCGGTAGAGGCCGTAAAACAGGCGTGCATTGGTGTTTTCAAAGTCGAAACTTTCCACCAGCGCCTGCCGCACGCGGATATCGTTAAACGGCGCACGGCGCAGGTTCATCACAAAGCCCTGCATACCGGCGGTGTTGCTGTGCCGCCATTCGTGTTTGCGCAAACGGCGCTTGGCCAGCAACTCTTCAGGATAAGCCCGCGCCCAATTGCGGGCGGAATTTTCCTGCATGAAGTCGTATTGCCCGCCTTTGATGCCCTCGAGGCGCACGGTGTCGTCTTTATAATATTTGAAACGCACGGTGTCGAAGTTATACATGCCTTTGCGCACGGGCAGGTTTTGCGCCCAATAATTTTTATCGCGCACAAATTCGCTCAGACGGCCGCTGTCAGCCTTATTGAAACGGTAGGGGCCCGAGCCGATGGGCGGCGTGTTGGGTGCCGCAGCCAAACCTTCGGGGTAGCTTTTGTGCGAAAACACCGGCAGCTCGCCCAAAGTCATATGCAGCTCGGCGTTGCGCTTTTTGAAGCGGAACACCACCGTGCGCGCATCGGGGGTTTCTACGCGCGCCACATCGGCCCAATAAAAGCGGTACATGGGCGCGGCGGCTTTGTCGCGGGTGAGGATGTTAAACGAGGCGGCCACGTCTTTGGCCTGCACGGGGTCGCCGTTGTGAAAGCGTGCTTTAGGGTTGATTTTGAACGTTACCGAAAGGCCGTCTGAAGCCGGGGAGATGTCTTGTGCCAGCAGGCTGTATATGGCAAACGGCTCGTCTTTGCCTTTCTCGGCGAGCGTGTCGAGCGTGAGCATGGCCATGCCGGCTTCGCGGCTGCCCTTGAGGGTGAACGGGTTGAACGTGTCGAAGCCGCCTGCCGCAGGCAGCGTGAACGTGCCGCCTTTGGGAGCTTCGGGATTCACATAATCAAACGATTTAAAACCGGCAGGATACCGCACCGGCTGACCCAAAGCCAAACCGTGGGCGGCATAGGCATGAGCGGCGGCAAAAAGCAAAATCAGGGCGGAAAAAATTTTCATCTTGAAACGCTTAACAAAACATGCGGTATTTATTGTAGCCTATCGGCAGGGTTGTCCACACACCGTTTTGGCACGGGGCGGTTTATTTTCTGCCGCGATATTCGAAACACCGACCCGCCGCTTAATTGTGAAACGCTTCATTTCCGACACCAGGCAGTAAGCCGCAGACGGTAATGACCCCGCCCGGGCGGCTTATACAACCATTCTCTTTGAGCCGGGGCTCGGCAATGCTGTAGCGCAAACGAAGTGATTCACGATAGGCCGAAGCCTTTGAAACATATCTTAAGGCCGTCTGAAAAAAGGCCGTCTGAAAGGCTTAAATATCATTAATTCCCGTGCGGGCGGAAAGCCAAATGAAAATATGGAAGTATAGGTTAAACAAATACCGGAATGGCAAACGATCGGGTTTCCGTCTGCGCGGAAATGGCGGCAAATAAACTTCTTAACGTTTTTTGAGTCCTGCAAGGCGTTCAGGCCGTCTGAAAACCGCATTCCCATTTTGTGAGCCTGCTTTATCACAACGGCCTGCCATTTCCACAGCCAAGCACTTTAAAATAACAACAACATTGATTTGCCTGATTGTGCAGCCCGCACTATCTCCGCCCGCTGCTTTATGCTTATTTTTTGCTATTTGGAGCAGGTGGGTTATCACACCTATCCGCCCGAAACGGTTTGTTTTGATAAAAATATAAAAACACAACGTTCACCACTATAATACGGATACACCCCCACCCAACCCGACAGCCTAAACATGAAATTCGCCTTCTTTATTTTATATTTAATCCAACTGCTGCCGTTTCGCGCCATTCACAAGCTGGCCGACTTTATCGGCTTACTGGCCTATTATGCCGTCAAACCGCGCCGCAGGGTAGGCGAAATCAATTTGCAGAAATGCTTTCCCGAATGGAGCGAAAGCAAGCGCACCTCCGTGTTAAAGCACCATTTCCAACACATGGCCAAGCTGATGCTCGAATACGGCCTCTATTGGTATGCCCCTGCCGAACGCCTGCGCCGCTTCGTGCGTTACCAAAACAAACACCATCTCGACAATGCGCTTGCCGCAAGCGAAAAAGTGATTCTGCTCTACCCCCATTTCACCGCATTCGAAATGGCGGTTTATACCCTCAACCAAGACGTGCCGCTTACCAGCATGTATTCCCACCAGAAAAACCGGGCGGTGGACGAGCAGATTCTCAAAGGCCGCCACCGCTACAACAACGTATTTCTCATCGGCCGCAACGAAGGATTGCGGGCCATCATCAAACAAATCCGCAAAAGCGGCGCCCCTTTTCTTTATCTGCCCGACCAAGATTTCGGCCGCAACGATTCGATTTTCGTTAACTTTTTCGGCATTCCCACCGCCACCATTGCCGGTTTGGGCCGCATTTCAGGCCTAACCGGCGCCAAAGTTATTCCCGCCATTCCCATCCGCGAAGCCGACAATACCGTAACACTGCGTTTTTATCCCGCCTGGGAAAACTTTCCCACCGAAAGCGCAGAATCCGACACCCAGCGCATGAACGACTTCATCGAAGCACGCACACGCGAACACCCGGAGCAATATTTCTGGCTGCACAAACGCTTCAAAACCCGCCCGGAAGGCGAGCCGGGTTTTTACAGTTAGTTTTTTACAGTTAATTGTAAATGTTTCAGACGGCCTCTAAATAATACAAACAATACAAACCGCCTTTCTTAATAACGTATTAAAGAAAGGCGGCATTTTTTATCGCCAAACACCGGATTACATACCGCTACCTATCAAGCTTTCGGCATAACCGATACCGTACGGCAACAACACCGCCCAAAATAAACCTCTGAAATTCAAACCACTACACTATTGCCATTGCTAGAAAACCATCATGCGACACCCCAAACCCCGATAATAAATATCCAAAAAACAGCAGATTTCCCCAAAAAAATATAAAAAACTGCCAAACAACAGCCATAAAGTTCCAAAAACACCAACTGTCAACTTCTCAAAACCCGCATAAAAATCAAAAACTTTGCAACAAGGGCTTGGCAAAGCGGAAAAAAACAGGTAAATTCAAACTACATCCCACTACACGAAATCAATAACGTGTAAACGGTATTCCAAAAATCAAGCGAGAACAAAGGAGTTAATAGAGATGGCAAATTACCAAAGCGAAATCAAAGAAGCCGCGGATCTGAAACAACAGATGGGTTCGGGCTGGAGCGCGATTACCCCGGAATATGTTGCGCGTATGCGGCTGCAAAACCGCTTCAAAACAGGCTTGGATATCGCCAAATACACCGCCGCCATTATGCGCCGCGACATGGCCGAATACGATGCCGACCCCGCAAACTACACCCAATCGCTCGGCTGCTGGCACGGTTTTGTCGGGCAGCAAAAACTGATTTCTATTAAGAAACACCAAAAAACCACCAACAAACGCTACCTGTATCTCTCCGGCTGGATGGTGGCCGGTATGCGTTCCGAATTCGGCCCGCTGCCCGACCAATCCATGCATGAAAAAACCAGCGTTCCGGCTTTGATTGAAGAGCTTTACACTTTCCTGAAACAAGCCGATGCCCGCGAACTCGACCTGCTGTTTACCGCACTGGATGCCGCCCGCGCCGCCGGCGACAAAGCCAAAGAGCAGGAAGTCCAAAATCAGATCGATAACTTCGAAACCCACATCGTGCCGATTATCGCCGATATCGATGCCGGTTTCGGCAACGCCGAGGCCACCTATCTCTTAGCTAAAAAAATGATCGAGGCGGGTGCCTGCTGTATCCAAATCGAAAACCAAGTTTCCGATGAAAAACAATGCGGCCACCAAGACGGCAAAGTAACCGTTCCGCACGTTGATTTCTTGGCGAAAATCAACGCCGTCCGCTACGCATTCTTGGAGTTGGGCGTGGACGATGGCGTGATTGTCGCCCGTACCGACTCTTTGGGCGCCGGCCTAACCAAACAGATTGCCTACTCATTGCAGCCGGGCGATTTGGGCGACCAATACAACAGCTTCTTGGACGGCGAAGAAATCACCGATCTGAGCCAAATCAAACCGGGCGATGTGATTGTGAACACCAACGGCAAAACCATCAAACCCGTACGCCTGCCGAGCAACCTGTTCCAGTTCCGCAAAGGCACCGGCATTGACCGTGTTGTGCTCGACTGCGTAACCTCGCTGCAAAACGGTGCCGACTTGCTGTGGATTGAAACCGAAAAACCACACATCGGCCAAATTAAAGAAATGGTGGATAAAATCCGCGAAACCATTCCGAACGCCAAGCTGGTATATAACAACAGCCCCTCGTTCAACTGGACGCTGAACTTCCGCCAACAAGTGTTCGATGCCTGGCAGGAGACCGGAAAAGACATATCGGCCTATGACCGCGCCAAACTGATGAGCGTGGATTACGATGACACCGATTTGGCCAAAGAGGCCGATGAACGCATCCGCACCTTCCAAAAAGATGCGTCTGCTCAAGCCGGCATCTTCCACCACCTGATTACCCTGCCCACCTACCACACCGCAGCCCTCTCCACCGACAATCTGGCCAAAGGCTATTTTGCCGATCAAGGCATGCTGGCCTATGTGAAAGGCGTGCAGCGTGAAGAAATCCGCCAAGGCATCGCCACTGTGAAACACCAAAACATGGCCGGCTCCGATATCGGCGACAACCACAAAGAATACTTTGCCGGTGAAGCCGCCCTGAAGGCGGGTGGGAAAGACAACACCATGAACCAATTCTCGTAAGAGACCGTTTCAGACGGCCTCAACGAAAGGCCGTCTGAAACCGACTTCTTTATCTGCATAGAGTTGAGCTGTGCGGATAAAGTGCAGGCGCAAGCCTGTATTGTTTGTGAAGCGTAAATCTCTGATTTGAGGTATTTCGGGCAATCCTTACAGATTGCCCGCTTTTTTGCTACCAAAAACTCCAAACCATGCAGCAGCATACAGTCAGATAACATATCCACTGTTGAGAAGCATTCAGTTGGAAGATTCTTATGATGAGCAATAGGAGTTTTAAAATGTCAAATGACTATCAGCAGCTTAAGAGTAAAGACTCCAGCCGCATCATTAGCCTACCACAGATATACGCTGGATAGATTATCTAAACTGGAACAATGTCAAGTTTATTTTAAACAATAATGAGATATGACTATACTGCAGTGATTTAGCTGCTCTGCGTACATGGAGCGATACCCCGAACACGAAATGAACTATTAATTCCCTTCCAAAGCCAAAGCCGTTTAAGCCACTACAGACAAAACAAACTCATCGAACTGTGTGCAGCAGGCGTTACAGCACGGACTGCCGAACCGGCTGGTGTAAACAAAGACACTGCCGCCTATTATTTTCAGCTCTGCGCTTACTTAGCTTCCACAACAGCCCGCATTTGGAAATGCTTGAGGGCGGAGTAGAAATTGATGAAAGCTGTTTCGACAGACGGCGCAAAGGACAGCGCAGACGCGGGGCGGTAGGAAAGGTAGTGGTTTTCGGTATTATGAAACGGAACGACAAAGTCTATACGGTGGTTGCAAACAATGCCGAATCAGACACCTTGATGCCTGTAATCAAACAGAAAATCATGCCGGACAGTATTGTTTATACAGACAGCCTGAGCAGCTACGAGACGCTGAATGTCAGCGGTTTTATCCATCACCGTATCAACCATTCCAAAGCGTTTGCCGACCGTCAGAACCACATCAACGGTATTGAGAATTTTTGGAATCAGGCCAAGCGCTTGCTACGCAAATACAACGGAATCGACCGAAAGTCTTTTCCCCTATTCTTGAAAGAATGCGGGTTTCGGTTTAACTTCGGTACACCGTCTGAGCAGCTTAAAATCCCGCAAGATTGGTGTGGAATTTAGGGATAATCTACTTCAGCCCCTAATATTTTTCCCGGGAAATGGAAAAGCGCTATGGCGCAATGATTAACGAAATTTTTACCCCGGAAGAGTTGTTTGCAGAAAAAATCAAGCGAACCGACAGCCTGCCCAAGTCCAAACTGGATAATGACGAGCTTATGCTCCGCATTTGGCTCGACAATGCCTTACCGCCCTACAGCCCGCCCGGGCATATCCGCAAAGTTTTGAAAGCGTTTAAACGGCACACCGATGAGGAAGGCTTTGAATCCGTCAAATATCTGTTGAAACGGCGCGGCATCAAGGCGGAAGACTATCTGGCCGACTGAGGTTTTGTCCCTCCTTTTGCGCATACTTATCAGGCCGTCTGAAAACACCTTTCCCGTTTTCAGACGGCCAATTTATTTATAAAGCCTTATACCTCGATCCATGAAAAAATCAAAATATCTCGACTTTCACGCTTCCCTGTCTATATCTGTTTTGTTCGGTTCCTTGCTCTTTTCCCTGCATCCTCCTTCAGGGGGCAATGTTCCGGCAGATTTTGGAGAAAAGCTGATGGCTTTTGGCTTTGCATTGGCTGTTGTTATCCGATTTGCTCCTTTGCTGATGAAAGGAAAACTCAGAGAATGGTTTTGCTGGACGGATGTGTTTTACTCAGAAAATGTTAATCCGATCAAAATCGGGAATTTAAGAGGGTATGTGAAAGAATTAAAAAAGACGGAAATACGCTTCCGTCTTTTTTCTTATTTGTACCGCTATTTAGGACTTTTTGTCGTTTTATCCATGTGCAGGGAATTAACAGAAAATATCACTCATTCCTACGCCATTTTGCCTATAGTTACAGCAGTCTTATTCTACATAGGCACTATCGGATTAATACTGTGCCTGATTTTGATGGCAATACACTACAACCGCCCAGAGTAGTTTATTTAGCTTTCCCTCATCATCATTGCAACCAGTGTCCCCAGGGTACCGAGTCCGAGTGTAACGGGTAATTTAAACCACCATGTTGCATACCACATGACTTTACCGTGATGAATACTGGAAAAAGACGGAAAACTATTTGCTGACCAATAATTTAATGCCGGGAAAAAACACACCCATAAAGCCACCGCCGCAATCGGCAGTAAAAACCATGAGCGATTTAAATCAAAGGCAACACCAAAAACAGTAACCCATAAGAAAAGATTAAGCAGTAATTTTGAGCCGGTTTCAACATCCAATCCCATCATATTGGAGAAAAAATAAATGCCGCACAAAATGATTGCGGCAGCGATGAGAACCAAGGCAACTTCAAATTCACTGTTTTTACTCATATCTAATCCTTTTTCAGATACATATTTATATCAAGTATATTAACCATTTAAGGAGACGTAAACCATGAGCAACTACAACGAAATCCGCAACGCTTTAAGCCATATCGACTCCCATGACCGCGACACCTGGATACAGGTCGGTGCCGCCCTGAAAGACGAAATGGGCGAGGACGGTTTCAATCTTTGGGATAACTGGTCTCAAAGTGCCGACAACTACAATGCCCGCGATGCCAAAACCGCTTGGAAGTCGTTCAAGCCCGGCCGCGTCCATATCTCCACATTGTTTTACCATGCGCGCCGAAACGGTTATACCCCGTCCCAACCCTACACGCCGCCGACACCCGAACAGCAGGCGGTGCGGGCTGCCGAACTGGCTGCGCGGCGGCAGGCCGAAGAGCAGGCACAGGCCGAGGCACAGGCCAAAGCGAAAGAAACGGCACGGGGGATTTGGAACCGCTCCGCCCCCGCCCGTGCAGACCATCCCTACCTGGCGGCCAAAGGCATCACCTCGGCGGCGGCTGTTGCCGGATTGCGGCAGAACCGTTACCGCGGCGACGATAATTTGGTGGTGCCGCTGTATTACGGCGGCGAAATCGTCAATGTGCAGTCCATCAACCAAGACGGGCATAAGCGTTTCCTCTCCGGCGGGCAGGTTAAAGGCGGTTACGCCGTGGTAGGCAACGCCGGGCAGCTTTCAGACGGCCTGGTGATTGCAGAGGGCTACGCTACTGCCGCCAGTATCCATCAGGCAACGGGCAAGCCCGTGATTGTGGCGTTTAACGCCGGCAATATGGTGGCGGTGTCGGAGCGGCTGGCGCAAAACCTGCCTGCCGGTGTGCCGGTGGTGCTGGCGGCGGACAACGACGCATCGCAAACCGGCATTCACAAGGCGCGGCAGGCGGCGGCATGGTTCGGCGGCCATGCCGTGGCGGTGCAGCCCGAATTCACGATGACGCAGATTCAGGCTTATCAGAACACCAACGGGCCGAACCTGCCCAGCGACTTCAACGACCTGCACCAACTGGCCGGCACCGAAGCCGTGCGCGGACGCATCGAAGCGGCTTTCAGACGGCCGCAGCACATCATCCCATGTGCTGCGGCAGGGCTTTTTTGTTTTTGGCAGATGCAAAGCGTATCATTTTCAACAGATTAGTCGTATATGGTATAATCAGCGCCCGTAAAACTTTGCAACAGGAGAACCAGTTATGTGCACCTTGATGCAAAAAGACGCACTGATCGAACGTGTGGCGTCGGTGCAGGCTTTGATTGCCCGCAAAACCCCGCGCACCGGAAAGCGTTCCGCAGACCAAGACAGAATCGTTTCGCTACGCCGTTTCCTTTATGCTTCGGCTCCCGAAAGCATAAACTTTGAGGCTGTGGCAGATGAATGTAACGCTCTCCATCAAAAATATTCGGCGTTGCCAAAACTGGAGGCGGTCGCGTAAATGATGCCCGCACGGGAAACGGTTGCATTTGAAATGATTTGGGACGACCTGATTTCCGAAAGCCAGCTCTTCTTTGCCTAAAGGATTCGTGCTGGGCGGGCAGCCCGGCGCAGGAAAATCCAACCTTGTCCGTAAAATCAATGCGGAGCTTGGTGGTAATCTGTTAGTGGTAAACGGCGATGAATTCCGCCGCTACCACCCCGATTTTGACGAAATCCAAGCCAAATACGGCAAAGATGCCCCCAAACATACTGCTGCATTTTCTGGCGCGATGACGGAAAAAGTAATAGCCAAAGCGTTATCCGAAGGCTACAACATCAGCGTCGAAGGCACATTCCGCACCGCTGAAGTACCGATGGGCACCTTAGACCAAATGCGTGCCCACGGATATGAAACGGCCGTCTATATCCAAACCGCCCCTGCCGAAGTGAGCTGGCAAAGCACCATCGAACGCTACAAATATATGGAAGATTTGGGGGAAACACCCCGCGCCACACCAAAAGAACACCATGATTTAGTTGTAAAACTGCTGCCGAAAAACGCCGATACCGTGTTTGCATCCGGCAAAGCCGACCACTTCAGGGTGTACAGCAGGGAGGGTTTGATTTTTGACGACCGCATCCACATCGGGCAGATGCCCGGTGCGGCCATCGACAACGAACTGCACCGTAACAGCCGCCTTCTTGAAAAAATCCAAACCGACTTCCGGGCGAATGCCCACCTGCTTTCCGCTGCCCAAAAACAAGTTGTTCAGGCGGGAGAAGACATTATCAAAGGGCTTTCTCCTGTCGAACAGATGCAGGCACCGATTAATCTGTATGGAAGTTTGCTGGCCCAGATTCGAGAGCGGCATCCGTCATTGGACGGCTCCGAACCCGAACGTTGAAAGCTGCCAAACCGCTTCAGGCAGCTTTCTTCACTTCATATGCTTCAATAAACAAAGTGTTGGTAATAACAACAATCCTCCCGCAGGAGGGGGCAAGTCGGGCTTGGACTTGCCGGTGGCGGAGATGGCCGAAGGTATCGGAGCGGCCGGCATGGTCAAGTCCGGCTTGGGGGTGTGGGGCCGTTTTGGGCGAACCTGTGAGCCGGAAACGGGGCTGCTGCGGGGTGGTTTTATGCTTTCAAAAAAGTTTTTCATGCCGTCCGAAATGGTTTCGGACGGCATGAATGCGGTCAGCGGGCAATGACTGTGGCTATCTTCCATCGGCTGCCGATATATTTTTTCTTAAAATCATCAGCTAAAGTTTGAATTTCTTTACCATATTTATCTATTTTGTAAATATATTTACCATCAAAGCACAGTGAAAACTGTTCCTCTTTCGCAACATTCAGCAAAATCACGTCCAAACTCCCCACATTTTGCCAGCTCAAAAGGTTGGTCATTGCTTCTGTATCCAACTCTGCCACGTCTGGAATTTCCTCTTTCAGACACTCGGAAAACAGTTGCTCATACGCTTCGCGCGGCAGTAAGGCGAATGTTTCCGTGATGGTGCCCACATCGTAATCGTCAAAGGTATCTTTCAGCAAATCGTAGGTAAAATCCGAACTGCCCTTTAAGGCCGAAGCAAAAATTTCTATGCAGTCGTCTGCCGTCAAGCCCTCGTTTAAACCGTCCGAACTCCGCCATAACGTCATAAAAACTTCCCGTATCTCTTTCGGCTCGAGTTTTTCTGTCAGGGAAACTATCCGCTCTGCCCTATCGTGTGCATGATTCATTTCACACCCCGCTTTCTTCATCATTTTGAATGCCCTTTGCTGCAATTTCCCGCTCAAACCATGCGGCGGGGTCGGCGTAAAATTCGGGCGGGAATATCAAAGCCACATTAAAATCAATGTTGGTATCCTGCCAAAACCAATGCGCCTCAACATCCGTACAGCCGTACCAATAAATTTCCAAACAGCACCCCAACAGCGCATGAACAAACGAGCCGCTTTGACTGCGTATAACGGCATCCATATAAACCTTGAGTGAGCGGCGGTCTTCGGCGGTTATGCCGTGCAAAAGCGTATGCAGACGGATATAGCGGTCAACATCAAAGATAACGGTCATATCGCGGTAATATTCGCCCAAACAGTCCAAATCTTCATCGGTGCAGTTGATGTTGTCCAATTCATCGTCCATTTCAGCTACCATCAGGCGGCGGCCGTTGCGGCCGTAAATAAAGCGGCATTGCATATTTTTCCTTTCATTGGTTTTTTCAGACGGCCTTCAGGCCGTCTGAAACCGTCAAAACAAAACAAGCTGTTGTTCAAGCGTGATGGGTTCGGCCGGCACGGCCGCCGCTGTTTCTCCGCCGCGTTCGGATGCGATTTTTTCCGCCATCGCCCGGCCGAAGCCGCCCGAAATCCAATCTGAAGTACACCACGCCGACCAAAACTCGCGGGTTAAGCTGTTGCCGTGTACGATTTTTGCGGGTATGCGGTACAGTTGGCATTGAATGAAACACATCTGCACGCATAAAATATCGATGTCCGCGCCTACCGCTGCCATGTGCCGCGCGGGGGTGTAACCCGCCTCCCGCACCTGCCCGGCAAATGCAATCAGGTTGGCGCCGCTGCCTCAGGCCGGTTCCAAAACGCTGACAAACGGTTCGGTTTTCAGTTTTTCATCCAAGTCCTGATTCACAATGGCGGCCATTAGCCTGCTGACACAATACGGGGTGAAATACTGCCCGCTGCTGTCGTTGCCCAACCCCAAATCCATATACAGACGGCCTGACACGTCATCAAATGCCCCCTGCTGCTGCGCCTTATTAACGGCAAGCATCAACATGCCCAGCATTTCGGGAAAGCGGCAAAAATCCGCTGCGGGGTATTTTTTGCGTATTTCGTGATAGCGGTTTTCCCTTTGCTCCCACTCCGCATCAAATGCGTATCGGTTGATTAAGGCAACGGCGGCCAACTCGATAAAATCTCTGAGTACGTCTGCTACACGGAAAGCCGCACCGAAAGATTGGAACCCCTTGATTAATTCATGGTGGATATTTTCCATTCCGTCTTTCCTTTATCGTTGTTCAGACGGCCTCAAGGCCGTCTGAATCAGGGTTACAAATCCCTACCACCAACTGTCGTAAAAGACGGCCAAACCGTTAGCCAAAGCCGCGCGGGCGGCGGCAATGAATTTCTCGGTTTCCGTGATATCTTCGGGGTAAATCTCCTTCCCGCCGAAGAAACAGCCCGGCGTATATTCCAATTCGTTGTTTGCCAAAGCCCGCTCCAACCGTTCCAAGTCGTCAAGCTCCAGCCTGACGGTGCGGCAGTTAAACACCTCAACCCCGCCTTTTTCCCGATACAGCTTTTCCATCCACCCGTGCAGGTGGTTGAACTTGCGCCAATAGGCAATATCGGCAAGCTGCGCTTGTTCGCGCTCTTCTTCGGTGGCCGGCATCACATCGGTTTGCCGCTCGCCCGCAAACTCTGCGCGCATGGTATAGCCGTACATGTCCAATCCCATAGTCATTCCTTTCATGCGAAATAATTAACAACACACAACCATCGGGGGCGGTAGCCGCCGTGTTGTGATGTCGTTAAAAATTTCAAAGCGCCCAAAGTCCAGACTGGCTTTGTGCGGCTTTCATCTTTGTCCGGTGCGCCCTCTGCGGCGTGGTGGAAAAGGTGGAAGACGTGCAAAGACACTCGTCTTGGTCTGGACTTTGGGCGCTTTGAAATTTAGACATCACGAAACAACGCGGCGGCTACCGCCCCCGATGGTTGTTGACGGGACAGCCGCTTGGCGGCGTTTCCGCCTGTTGGGCGGAATTTCGGCGGGGTCGCTTTGTCGGCTCCCGCCTATCCTGCGTCTAGCTTTAAAATAGGTTTTTTAGTGGAGATTTGACGTTTTTTTCAGGGGTGGGTACGCGTGGAGGAGACAGTAACATTAGGATGCTTAGGTAATGTTAGTTACAGATAGATATAAATAGATGT
Organism: Neisseria musculi; assembly: GCF_014297595.2. Lineage (NCBI taxonomy): Bacteria > Pseudomonadati > Pseudomonadota > Betaproteobacteria > Neisseriales > Neisseriaceae > Neisseria > Neisseria musculi. Next base: position 2,071,862 of record NZ_CP060414.2, read on the forward strand.
TTAAACAATTGATATTGAATAAACTTAGATTAAAATCAGATGATGGATTAAAAGAATTAGACTTTATTAGATATATATTTTATAATTTTTAGATAAAAATAAGATTTTATTAAATTTAATCAGATAAAAATTAGATAGGAGTGATATGCCTAAAATATCGGCCGCCGAGTTTATTAAAACCCATCAGAAAAACGGCAGAAGCTCGAAATTGGAGCCGTACCGTGAAGATATTTTACTGCTGAAATCCAAAGGTTATACGCAGCAGCAGATTTTGGAGTTTCTGAAACTGAACGGTATTACCGTGGGCATGACGACACTAAACTGGTTTATCCGCAGCCGGCAAAACAAACCCAAGCCTACCGCCGGTGTTCGGAAACAATCCGTGAAACCGGCTCCTGCCGAAACCGGCAGTACTGCCGGGAATACGCCGCAAAAAGATCCGGATGAAGCCGGCAAACCGAGAAAATTCCAATGGGGTCCGCCCCCCTCCGATAACGAACTGTTCGGCTCTGCCGAAAACGGCGAATCTTAAATGCCCGGGGCTGCTAACGGCAAAAAGCCGTCTGAATTTTTCAGACGGCCTCAAAACCTGCTAGCGGGTTATTCCATAAAAATTTCTTGGAGTACAGACAAAATATCGAACAGCACCGCATCGCTCAAATGTCCCATTGACTTGACCAACCGGCGTTTATCGACAACGCGGATTTGATCCAACAAAACCAATCCGTCTTTACCTCCAAATGTTACCGGAACACGAAAAGGAGCCGGGCGCCCGGCAGAAGTGAGCGGCGCAATGATGACTGTTTTCAAATGATCGTGTATTTCAGACGGTGAAACAATTACACACGGTCGCGTCTTCTGTATTTCGCTGCCCACGGTCGGATCTAATTGAACCCAAAACACTTCACCACGCTTTACCATTGCCACTCTGCAACCTCATCTTCCCGGAAGTTTTCCCAAGCCAAACCGTCTTCTCCGTGTCGTACCAAATCTTCAGCCGCCGCTGCCCAACCGTTGCGCACGGTAGGTTTGGGTTTGCTCAAAACAATAGTGCCGTCCACAACGGACATTTCAACACAATCATTAAAGCCAAGCTGATTTATAAGGGTTTTGGGAATAATTACCCCCTGAGAATTGCCCATTTTTCTAATCACAGTTTTCATGGCGGGACTTCCAGTTATTGCTATGAATGTAATAACAATGTTATTACATAAATTAATTTATGTCAAACCCCGCTTATCCACAAAAAACGTGCATATCTCTCTGCTCAAAACACCCAAACGCCTATCTGCCCATAAAAAATCAAATTGCCCAAAAAAGCATCAGGCCGCACGGCCTTAAGGTATTTGCAGATGGCCTCTGCGGTGCTCTCTGTATAGAAAACGGCTTCGGCGGACAAAGCACTTCGGCGTTTTGTGCGCTGTACTTTGTCCGTCATGTACAAAGACATGATTTGGCAAGGTTTTTCAAACATCCCAAACAGGCCGTCTGAAAACGGAAAAACGGGGTTTCAGACGGCTTCAAACGCCCAAAACGGCTATCGGGGCATCAAAACAGCGGCCGTTTCGGTATCTCAACGGTGAAAACCGCCGAAACCGGGGCGGCGGCCTTATGGCGCGGTGGGTTTTTTCGGGGCTGATGCCGGCATTTTTGAGAACGGCCTGCCGCAGTTTTTCGATCGCCGCCTTGTCGGGCTTGTCGGGCGGCGGCTTGGCCGGTTTTTCGCGCTCGGCAGCCAATGCTGCCAGTTCGCGCAACACTTTCTGCTGTTGGGCTTTGAGATCGGCTTCAGACGGCCTGCCGTTGGGTTTGCGGTCGGGCGGGAAAAAAAACCAGCCAGCCTTTGAGAATACTCGCCTCCATAATCGGGCGCAGATCGAGATTTTGGTTGTGAAATTTGGCCAGTTGTTTTACGGCGGCTTTTTTCGCGCCGTTTCCTGCTTTTTTGCCGGCTTGCGCGCGCATATCCAAATAGGCGTGCCACAAATCGAGCGGGATAAATTTCGGCAGGCGGAAATTGTCGCGGTCGTGGTGATGACGGCTGTCGGCGGCAGGAACGGGTATGCCCCTTAATTCACAGAGCTTGGCCAACAGCACTTCGCGGTTCAGATACCAGTGCATCTTGCCGTGCACGCCGCCGCGCCGGTATTGCACCAAGCCCAGGTTCAGCAGAATGCGGCGCACTTTTTCGTAACCGCGCCGTTTTAAGCCTAGCTCTTGCTTCAGATGGGCGGCGGTTTTATAAATCCAGCCGCATTTTTTGGGTTCTTTGTCGGCCACGTCCGACCACCAAAACAGATTGCCCAGAAATGCCGCCGCCTGAAAATCGTGCCCGCAAAGGGGCATAAATTCGTCATAGATTTGGACGAATTTGTCGGAAAGGTGCGGGCGCAGGTCGGCGATGAGCATTTGTATTACTTGTACTCTTTTACTTTTTGAACCCGTACTGTCTGATATAAGCGTGGGTTCATTTTCAATTTACCGCCAGTAAGTATTTGGATTCGATAAGCTTGCTTTTCCGGAACCATTTCCTGCCATTGTGTTACAGCCGATGGACTGATACCTAGAGCCCTTGCAACCGCTATTTTTGTTCCGTAAAAGGCAATAACATTTCTTGTTCGCATATATGGGTATTTCTTTGTTTAAGTTTGCTTAAATTATAGGTGTAAAGAATACTTAAATCAATATGAGTTAAGATAACTTAAATTAGAGAAATTTAAGATGGAATGAATTGTGGAAGCGAAAACTATCGGAGAGCGAATCCGAAAAATGCGAAAAGAGAGGAATTTGACTCAGCAAGATTTGGCAAGAAAGCTGAAAGATGTATCACACGTTGCCATTTCACAATGGGAGTCAAATACAACCAAACCAAATGCAGAGAATCTGTATGAGCTGTCAACTTTATTTGGTTGTGATTTTGGGTGGTTGCTAAAAGGTGAAGATGGGGGATCTACGAATGTCAAAATAATTCCAAATGTTTTTGCTGTACAAATTCCCATCTTGCGCTATGAAGATATCCGAGAGTTTGATGTGGCTCATCCTCTTATATCAATAACAGGAGAGTACATCATGACTGATATTCAAAGTTCGACATCCACCTTTGCTCTTAAACTCAAAGATGATTCAATGAGACCTGCATTTTCAGACGGAGATGTTATTATCATCGATCCTTTAGAAAATCCCGATCCGGGGGAGTTTGTACTGGCGCAAGTTGGAAACGATATTCTGTTTAGAAAGTACAGGATTGACAATCTTGATAAATTCAGCCTTCGACCACTTGATTCAGATTATCCGGTAATTTCATCAAGTGAAGCCAAAATTAAAATTATCGGTACTTTAGTTGAACATAGAATCTACAGAAGGAAGCGCTAACAGATAAGGCCGTCTGAAATTTCAGACGGCCTTTTGACAATTGCAGATTATGAATCTAATTTAATTTACTCATCTGGCCATTTTTGCCATTGGGGTAGTACAGCAACAACGGTCAGGTGTTTTTCTGATACCGTGTAAACGATGCGGTAGCGCAACGGATAAAGCTCGCGGGTGTTTTCAATCATACCCGGCTTGCCCATGTACGGTTGCGAAGCGGCCAAATCCAACAGCCGCTCAATCTCCTGAAAAGCTTTTTGTGCGGAATACATACCTGCAAAATCTTTTCGGGCATCCAATAACTTGTCCAACTGCCCAGATGCCTGCCCTGACCAAATGATTTTCACTCAGACGCCTCCTCGGCAGCCCATCGGGCAAATTTGTCTTCTATTTTTTTACAAACTTCCGAATGCTCAAACACCCGTCCGGCAGCAATATCGGTCAACCCTTTCTCGACTTCGGCGCGGACATAAGCCTCATATCGCTGACGCTCGATAAAATCGCGCATAAATTCCCGCACCAACTGGGAGGCATTGCGATCAGATAAGCGGGCAGCTTCCATAAATGCTTCTTTTTCTGCGTCTGGTACATTCATTATAAATTGAGCCATTTCAATCTCCTTTCATTTTTTGGATATATATTCAATATATATCAAATGGTTTTCTGAATCAACTAAAAATATTTATATTATTGAATATCAATATGTCAAGTTTAAATTTTAATTAAACTTAACATAATACTTGAGTTAAAATTTAAGTTATCTTAAAATCCAAGCCGTGGGTAGCCATTAGCAAAGCAATTACCCTGAAGATATATCAAAGTTCTTTAACAACTCGAATCGTAGCAACCGGCCTTCGGAACCCTGTCGTTCCCGATTTTAAAAAGCATATGCAGGCTTCGCCCGGAAACAACACGGCACACGCAGAAAAGGCTTCAAGCCTTTGGGTAAACCGCACAAACGGTTACGGACGGCATTCAACACGCCACCAAAAGAAAAACCGCTCATCCGGGGAGCGCAGCAGCGTCCGGTAACAGGCGGTTGTCGAACGTATAAACAATCGGGGCGTATCCCGATGCAGGAGCGATAATCTGCGGACAAGCTCCAAACTGCAGTTTGATTTTTTTGAGGCGGCCTCTTTGCAGGCAGATTCAGGGCTGAGTGCCCTTTGGTGTGCCGGTGATGCACACTCTTTATAAGACGGTCCCGCACACCGTCTTACGGTCTGTACCCGGACCCAGGCCCGTTTGCACAAGCGGGTTTCCGTGTAGGTACCGTTGTTTTACACGGATTGCGCCGTGAATGTAACAACGGTTGTTTTTATGACGGGCCAAGCCAACCGGATAAAGCCGTAAGCCCGTTGATTTTTATAAATATGCTATGATTGGGCGGTATGGAACTGCTGATTAATAAGGAGTGAAAGATGACGACTTCTTACGACACCGATTTTGCCGCATGGGCCGCCGAACAGGCAGGGCTGCTGCGCGCCGGTTTGGTGGACAAAATCGACTTTAGAAACTTGGCCGAGGAAATCGAAGATATGGGCAAAAGCGAGCAGCGGGCTTTGGAAAGCCGTTTGCAGGTTTTAATCTGCCATCTGCTGAAATGGAAGTTCCAGCCGGAGCGGCGGGGCAACTCCTGGAAAGCGACTATTAAAGAACAAAGATCAAGGGTGAGCGATCTTTTTGACGAATCCCCCAGCTTAAGGGGAAAAATCAATCAAGATGCTTTTTTTGCGAAAGTTTGGAAGTATGGCGTTACCTCTGCCGTAAAAGAAACCGATTTGGAAGAGTCTGTTTTCCCCGAATCGCCCGTTTGGAGTATTGTCGATGTTCTCAACAACGATTTTCTGCCCGACTGATTTCAGACGGCCGCAACACCAATCCCGCCCGCTTCAAACAAGCGGGCTTTTTTATATGCAAAACGGAGGATAAAACTATGAATACCCAACCTAAACAAATCTGTGAAATGGTGCCGGATAAAAACGAAACCGCAAAGTGCGGGACAAAGCGGCCGAAACCGCAGAACATTTCACCAACAGAGCCGATTTTTATGTGCGCTCGGGAAGCGGGATTTTCAATCTGAATCACAATGATTTTTCAGACGTGTTCACAGCGCAGAAGGTTGTGGAACGATATCTGCAAACGTTCCAATGGTATTTGGACGATTCGCCGCTGATTGGAGAGCTTGGAATCGATATTGGAAAAGAAGCCGCCGGTTTTAAAGAGCGGTTTGCCGCTTTTTTTGAAGAACAACCACGGGGTTAAGGCCGTCTGAAAACGCCGTTTCCGAAAAGAAACCGGTTTCTGCAGAGCTAAAAAACCGTTCCAGACGGCCTTTGTTTACCCCAACAATTTTTTAACCGTTGATTGTCTGATAGTCAGAAAGGACAGCCGTCATGCTCAATGCCCACCCGCAAACCCGCGCCGGTATCCGCATCGGCACAGACGACCCGGTGATGGCGGTGCTGTTGATGCAGCAGCGGATGTTCAACGAAGCCTTCTCCGAACACGCCGCCCGTCAAACCGAAATAAGCGGGGCTTTTTACGAGCGCATAAGCACGCACGAGCAAAACATCACGGACGCGGCGGCGAAGCTGGAAAAATACCGCGAGCAGTTGCCGGCCGAATTGGCGCAACACGCCGGCAGCCGAGCCCAAGAGGCGGAGCCGCGTATTGATGCAGCGGTATCCGCCCGTATTGCCAAAGATACCGCCGAGGCCAACGAGGCCTTTTTAGGCCGTCTGAAAAAGCTGCCGGCAATTGCATTTGCGGCGGTTTTGGTATTGATGATGCTGTTCGTTTTATTGGTAACTTGAGGGTTCTCCAATGGAATTCTTTCTTAGACGTTTTGTGGTTGGTTTTATCCTCAATCCTGTTCGGTTATTTTGTTATGGAAAATCTTTCTAATAATGAATGCTGACCTTGGTACTTGTCTTTGGCGGCTGCATTACTTTGCCGGCACTTAAAGAGTGATTAGGAGGATAGTAATGGATGAATTAAGAAAAAATTTTTAGGGGCTGTCCTAGATAACTAGAACAAATCCTGCTTTACTAATTGTTTTAAAATAGAAATTTGAAATTTTATCTCACTGTTGTTAAAACGCCATTCACACTCTTTCAAATACAGTTCAAAATGCTCTTTGGGAATGCCGTTAAACTTGCGTAAATGGCGTTTTGCTTGGTTCCAAAAGTTCTCAATTCCGTTAATGTGATTTTGTCGCTCAGCAAAATGTGTGCTGTGATTGATCCGAAAATGTGAAAATTCGCTCACATCAAGAACGTCATAACTTTTGTAACAATCGGTATAAACAATGCTGTCAGGCTTCACTTGCTCGCGGATAATTGGCAATAAAGTCGCAGTTTGTGTATTGGGTACGGCAACGGTGTAAACCTTACCATTACGCTTCAAAAGCCCGAATACAGCCACTTTGCCAGCCGCACCGCGACCACGTTTGCCTTTGCGTTGTCCGCCAAAATAGCTTTCATCAACTTCTACTTCACCATCAAGCATTTCCAGATGCGGGCTGTTGTGATAGATAAGTAAGCGCAAACGGTGGAAGTAATAGGCAGCGGTATTTTTATTGACGCTAACTAATTGCGCCGCTGTGCGAGCGGTAACACCTGCAACAAATAGTTCAATCAGTTTGTTTTGCTTGTACTGACTTAAACGACTTTTTCTCATAGGGATTATTCTAACCTGAAGTTAAATTTCCCTAGTTATCTAGTACAGCCCCAATTTTTATTTCTTTTGCCGGGGTATTTTACATTTGGTCGGAAGTTTGCCGTCATGGGGCAAATCTTTTCTTACCCGCGCCCGGTATATTGTTTCTTTAATGAGCAGGCTGGTTTTGGCTTTTGTGCTGCCGGTGTTTTTTCTCAAATCGTTAAAAAAAGAAATGGAAATGATCGAAAAAGCAGCCGGTGAATCGTTGGCAGGCTTGGCGGCAATGCTGTTCTGTCTGTTTTCCTTTTCTTTTCAAATTGCCGCCGCAGTCTTTGCTTTTTCGCACCAAGCGTGGCGCCATGTTGCAGATTGCGAATGGCGCACCGCCGGTGCCTGTCTGATTGTTGGGTCATTATGTCGTGTTTTTTATGTGTTGGAGTATCAAAAAAGTGATAACGATAGGGAAAAACACGGGAGAAATCGGATGCTGATTGAAGCTGCCCCCGCCGTCCGCACCGTCAAAGTCTCTGCGGGATACACCCCGCCGCCAAACCGGCTACCCGCATTACCGGCTGTTACCGGTACAGACAGAAGCAGGCAGATTCCACTGCCTGCTTTTTTACGTTTCTGCCGCAGACTATCTGATAATCGAGCCGAAAATCAAACGGCATTTGGCGGTCAGAAAGCTGGCGGAGTTTCTGAAAACCGCCACCTACCCCGTGTATGAAACCGTATATGGAGCATCACTGTGAAAACCTACGATGTAACCGAAGCGGCGGCCTACTGCAAATGCCATCCCGAAACGATACGGGAGCATATCCGCGCAGGCCGTCTGAACGCCTCAAAGCCCGGGCGGAAATACTGCATTACCCAGCCTGCCCTTGACGCTTTTCTGCATGATTCGGAAAATGATGCCGTGCAGGCATCGCTCGGAAACAGGAGTGAAGAACAATGCCGATTTACAAACGCAACAACGGCATATGGTATGCCGATATCTATTCGCCGGACGGTAAGCGCATTAGATGCTCGACTGGAACAAAATGTGAAAAGGAGGCACAAGAGTATCACGATAAACTGAAATACGACCTGTGGCGGGTAAAGCACTTTGCCGAAAAGCCCAAAATACTGTGGGATGAAGCCTGCCTGCGCTGGCTTCAAGAACGGCGCGACAAAAAGAGCCTGATCGACGATGAAACCAAAATCCGCAGGCTTACTGCCTTCAGGGGGCTGTATCTGCACCAACTGAACAAAAGCCTGATTATGGCCGAAATCGCCAAGATTAAAGGCAGCAATGCCACCAAAAACCGCTATCTCTCGTTTGTCCAAGCATTGCTCAACAAATGCGTCAGAGATTGGGGTTATTTGGATTCCGCGCCAAAGTTGGCAAGATATAAAGAGAGCAAACGGCGCGTCCGCTGGCTCAGACCCGATGAAGCGGAAAAGCTGGTTGCGGCACTGCCCGACTATATCGCCGAGATGGCAGTATTCAGCCTGAACACGGGCTTGCGCAAATCCAACGTATTGAATCTCAAATGGAAGCAAATCGACCTGGAACGCAAAGTCGCATGGCTGCATCATGACGAAACCAAATCAGGCCATGCCTTAGGTGTGGCACTGAACGATGCGGCATTATCCGTTTTATTCAAACAACGCGGAAAACATCCCGACTATGTGTTTGTCAACAGGCGCGGGCAGCCGGTGCGCGACATACAGAAGCCGTGGAAAAAGGCGTTGGAAGCGGTCGGCATCGAAGATTTCCGCTGGCACGACCTGCGCCACACATAGGCAAGCTGGCTGGTTCAGACCGGTGTTCTGCTCGCTGCTTTGCAGGAAATGGGCGGATGGGAGAGCGTGAGCATGGTGCAGCAGTATGCCCATCTTGCGCCCGAACACTTATACGAACATGCCGCATTATTGGACGGTGTCGGCCTGAATCATGGCACAAATTTGGCACACCACAAAATAGGCGGCAGCAAAGAAAAAAGCCTAAACACTTGTTTAGGCTTGGAAAACTTGGTGGGTCGTGAAGGATTCGAACCTTCGACCAACGGATTAAAAGTCCGCTGCTCTACCAGCTGAGCTAACGACCCGGAAGAGTGCGCATAATATGAAAACTATACCGTATTGTCAATAGCTGCATCTCATCATTTGATAAGTATGAGTTTAGAAGATTTCTCTCCAGCTGATGCGTCGTATGCCGCAGTTGCGGCCATCGACTGCAAAACTATTACCGCTACCTTTCACAATAAAATGGTCGCCTTTGCCGGTAAAGCATTGGTTCCTAGGGATGGGGTTGTTTGTGCTTAACAGGCCATCGGTTCCTGAGCCGCCATTATCGCCGTCAAGTGTAACAGGGGTGTTGGCGGCATGTTGGGCTGTGTTAACGTAAGTAGTGCCGTCAATACCGCTGTGCATTTGCCCGTTTGCAAAAAAGCCGTTGTTCAAAATGGGCGTGCCGTCTTGCTTCAAGTATCGGATATGTGCATGGGCCTTTGACAGTGCGCCGCCGGTGTCGGCATGCATAATGAGATCCCAGTTGCTGCTTTCCGTTTTGGTTTCAGTAGTTTCGGGAATACATACATCGTCTGTCGAATTAATAGTTTGGGTGGTTTTGTAAATGCGGGTATTTACAAACGCGCTGCGCAAAATCATAGTGGGTTTTACAACAACACGTTCGCCGTCGGTTGCGCCTAAATCGATTTTCCAGCCTTTATGTTCAGGCTTTATCAGGTTGTTTGTTAAAAAGCGGTATTGTTTACCTTCAATCGTTTTTGCAGTTAATGTTTGTTGTAACAAATCGCCGGCAGTTGCTACTGCTTTTGTTGTGGCAGTATTTGTTTCAGACGGGGTCAAATCATCGAAAATGCCGAAAATTGCCTGCTGGGCTTTGCTGGCGGCATCGCTTTGGTATATGTCGCTGCCCGTTCCGAAAATGACTACATATTTATTGAGAGATTGGCGGGAAACGGCAGGGGCGGCGGTAATCGGTTGGGATGCCGAACCGGCGTAGATACGTTCAACTTTCCAGTTGCCGGGTTTTTCTCCGCGCAGATCAAAGCGGTACATATTGCCGCCGTAATCGCCTGCATAGGCCACATCGGTAATGCCGTCGAAATCGGTGTCCAACAGGGTGGGGCTGGATAATCCGCCTACGCCGTTTGGAACTGGGATTTTCTTGATCAGATCGCCTGCCTTGGCTCCTTTTACTTCTCCCGTTGCGGCTTCCTGTCCCAGTAAATCGTAAACATAGAGGGCGGTTTCGTTGGCAGCATCATTGATATCCTGTTTGCGGTAGCCACTGGCAAGAAATGCTGCATAGCGTACATTTTCAGAGATTTTTACGGCCTCTCGGCTGCCTGCGGCGGGGCGTTGGATAGAAATGCGGCCGATTTGCGGCGTACCGATGGTGTAGCCCAATGTATTGTTTGCGCCTTTTTCAGTTTCAAATAAAGGCACTTGGGTGTTCCAGCTTCTGTCGGCGGCATTCAAGCCGATTGCCGTGCCGCTTTTGCGGTTGGTTCCGCCGACATTCAACGCATAAGCACCGCGCCCGCCCTGACCCATGGCACCAAACATGACTGTTTGCTGGCCTTTAACCTCACCTGCGGGGGCAGGCGTTTGGCGCACGACAAATCCGCCGTTAACCATATAGCGGTGCGGGGTGGACGCTCCATAGCCTTCAACGGCGAGTTCTTTCAGAGTCTTGCCCAAAGTTTCACCGCCGTTGCCGCTGTCGCGTTCCATCCCCGCAGGGATGTAGCTGAGTTTCAGGCTATACGGGTGGTTGGCATCGCTGCTGCTTTGAAACAGATGCACCATGCCGTCGTTGGCGGCAGTTAATAAAAATTCTTGGCGGCCATTAACGGTTTTACCGATAGTGGCGATGCCGCTGTCTAAAATATCGCCCAAATCGCGCTTGCCGCTCACCGGATTGCCTGAATTATCAAAATTGCGGTCACGATAGGTTTGGCTGTATCGATTGTTGGCAGCCTCGGCCTTAATCACGGAATCGGCCTTGTTTCCGCGTACGGTCCACGGTATCAGCGCGTTTTTCCATTCGTCTGCTGTAGTGCTTGAAATACCGAAATCCGTATTACTGCCGTTAAGCGTATCTGCCCAAAAAACACCGTTGGGCATTCCCGTGTTGATAAGCGTTTTGCGCCCGGCAAAAGAGGGCAGTTTAAAGCTGTTTTTAAATGACCCGTCTTGTGCCAGTTCATAGAAACGCAATTGACTGCTCCATGTTTGCGGGTCGACATATACCGACAGAGCCGCTCTCGGTTCTTTATCGGTTCCGTTGCCTGTTACGGCAGGGGCAGCCGTGCCGACGCTTTCTTGTGAATTATTCTGGTTGTTGTGCTCAATGTTGTCGAAGATTTCGCCGATTGCATTAACCAGTTCGTCTGCATTTCGGGCATTGAAAAATATTTTATCCGTAGGTTTGCGGGTCGTGCTTCCGGCTGCACCTTTTTTAAGGTATTCCTTGCCGGCATCAGTTAATCCCTCGCCAAAACCGATAGTGAATGTTTCTGCGATTTGTTTTGCATACTGGCTTTGCCCATCAGAGCCTTTGGGATCTGCGGGATCTCCGTTCCAACTTTTGCCTGTGTTGTCTGTGCCGCTTGTTTTAAAATCTTTGGTGGCCAAAGTTTGGCTGAAAAATGACAGTCCTGTGTTTCTATCCCAAAAAGAATGGAAATTTCCATCTATTTTTCTGACACATTGCCCTACGGCAGGAGGCCGGCCAAAATAATCATCGCCGGAAAAATTGAAAATTAAGGAATTGGTCCATGAACAGCTTAAATTTGCATCGCCGTCGGACATCAGCAGAATAAAGTTTTTTTGACACCTGTATCGGGTATTGTTTCTGACAACTTTCGACAGCTCGTAAAACCGACGTGTTGTGGGCGTCCCGCCCTTAGATGACATTTTATTGATTGTTTTAATAACGGATTGCCAATCATCGGTATAGGCAGACATATTTACCGAGTTGTTATTGTTCAGAGTCTGTATGTTCCAATTGATTTACGATTGGTATTTGCCGACGACGGAAGTCAAGGCCTCTTTTGCAATAGACATACGGCTGCGTTCGGGCCAAACTGCCGGTGATTGCACGTTGCGGGGAGGGTACTCCATACTGCCCGAGTCATCGACAAACAGCATGACATTCGGCTTTACCTTACCCGCTCCGCCTCGAATTTCGGTTTTGTTTTGAAGACGGATGGGCGTATCGGCAAAATTTGCAGATGCCGTTCCGGTTGCCAATAATGCAAAAGCCGAAGATAAGCTGTAAATCATCGGGCGAACTGTTGTGCAGAATCGCAAAGGTGTTTTTTTCATAATGTGCAGTCTTTCATAATCGTCCGAAAAAGCTTGAACAGCTGATGCGGGATACTGAATGTAATTTTTGTATGGAAATGCGAGTGATTTTATCATGCCGATTGGTTTTTTTGCATTTTTTAGAGCAGAGAGAGGCATGAAATTCTCTTAAAATGCAACAGATTGACAAGATACTGTCAATCTGTTTTTGAAACGGCGGGTGCACTTGCCGGCCGGCAACGTTTTATTTCTGCTTGAGCCCGTGCGTCATTTCGCTTAAAATATCTTGCTTCTACAGCATAGAGTTATGCCCTGAAAGGCACGTAACACGGTTTTTAAAAACCGTGCGGCGTGTTTTTTTTTAGCCGGATTCTTTCAGACGGCCTTGTGCTGCTTCATAGCCCGGCCCTCACAGGATACCCATCATGACCACACCCGCAATTTTAGTGCTCGCCGACGGCAGCGTGTTTCACGGCACCTCGGTGGGATTTCACGGCACGACTTCCGGCGAAGTGGTGTTCAACACTTCGATGACCGGTTATCAGGAAATCCTTACCGACCCCTCCTACTGCAAACAAATCGTTACCCTCACCTACCCGCACGTCGGCAACACCGGTGCCAACGGCGAAGATGCGGAAAGCCGCGCCGTGTATGCCGCCGGGCTGATTATCCGCGACCTGTCGCTCTTGCACAGCAATTTCCGCAGCAGCGAAAGCCTGCAAGATTATTTGGTGAGCAATAAAACCGTGGCGATTGCCGATATCGACACCCGCCGCCTCACCCGCATCCTGCGCGACAAGGGCGCGCAGGTGGGCGCGATTCTTACCGGCGCGCAAGCCGCCGAAGAAAAGGCGCACAAACTGATTGCCGAGTTCGGCAGCATGGTGGGCAAAGATTTGGCCAAAGAAGTGAGCTGCACCGAGCCTTATGAATGGCGCGAAGGCATGTGGCAGCTCGGCAGGGGCTTTGTGAGGCCGTCTGAACAGCCTTACCACGTTGTTGCCTACGATTTCGGCATCAAAACCACCATTCTGCGCATGCTGGCGGAACGCGGCTGCCGCGTAACCGTGGTGCCGGCGCAAACCCCTGCCGCCGATGTATTGGCTTTAAACCCCGATGGTGTGTTTCTCTCCAACGGCCCGGGCGACCCCGAGCCTTGCAGTTACGCGATTGATGCCGTGAAAACATTGCTGGCAAGCAAAAAACCGCTGTTCGGCATCTGCCTGGGCCATCAATTGTTGGGGCTGGCGGTGGACGGCAAAACCCGCAAAATGGCATTCGGCCATCATGGCGCCAACCACCCGGTGCAGGATTTGGCCGGCGGCAAAGTGATGATTACCAGCCAAAACCACGGCTTTGAAGTGGACGCCGAAAGCCTGCCGGCGCACGTTAAAGTAACCCACCGCTCGCTGTTCGACGGCTCGCTGCAAGGCATCGAGCTGGCCGACCGACCCGCATTCAGCTTCCAAGGCCACCCCGAAGCCAGCCCCGGCCCGCACGATGTGGCTTATCTGTTCGATAAGTTTATCGACAGCATGAAAGCCGCCAAAACCGCCTGATAACGCCCCGGCGGCAACAGATTGGGCGATAACAGACAGCGGCGGGATTTTTAAATTAAAGCAGAGAGGGGCGGATTCAGGCTATACCTGAAAAACCTGCCGAACCCGGCCGTTTCGCGCAACAGCGCAACCGCCGCACAGTCTGCGGCTCTTACCGCCCTGCCCGGCCCCACCCGCAATACGGCAGCGTTTACGGCTGCATTTTCCAAACCCGATTTTCAGAAAGTTTTTATCATGCGTTTGCTTTTAGCCATTATCTTGCCGTGGTTGCAGTTTTTCACCATCGGCCGCCCATTTGCCGGCATCATCTGCCTGATTCTGCAACTGACTGTAATCGGCTGGGTGCCTGCCGCCATATGGTCGGTTTACGCGCTGAGCCAATATAAAACCGATCAGAAAATCCGCGCCGCCGTCAGCCAAGGCCGTCTGAAAGCATAACACTCGGGCTGCCTTAAAGAAGCATATTGCAGACGGCGTTTGCCGGCAGAAACACGGGGGCTGTGTGGGGCGCGCTTCGGCAGACAGGCTGCAATAAGGCCGTATAACCTTAATCCCGCTTTCAGACGGCCTCGAAAGAAAACACCGGCACTGCCGGTGCAGATAGAACAGCACAGTGGTTGCAGAGCCTGTATGCGCCGCCCCGGTAAATGAATACGGTGAAATCATGAACATTACCGCGCTTGATCGTTTGGTGCTGACGGTAGCGGATATTCCGCGCAGCATCGCGTTTTACACGCAAGTGTTGGGTATGCGGGAAACCACTTTCGGCGAAGGCCGCAAAGTGCTGTTGTTCGGCCGCCAGAAAATCAACCTGCACCGGCTCGGCGCCGAAATACCGCCCCATGCGCAAAACGCCGGCTGCGGCACGGCAGATTTGTGTTTGCTCACTGACACCCCGCTGGATCAGGTGCTGGCTGAGCTTCGGGCGCACGGCATCGAAACCTTAAGCGGTATTGTTCCCCGCACGGGCGCAGCCGGCGCAATCGAATCGGTTTATCTGCGCAACCCGGACGGCAATCTGCTGGAAATCAGCCGCTATATTTGAATGGATATTTTCAGACGGCTCCGCCTGCCGCAGGCCGTCTGAAAAGACAAAAAACGCAAAAACAAACAATAGAAGCTTTAAAAGGATTTCAAACGGCTCCGCCCGATACAGGCCGTCTGAAAGGCAAAAAAACAAAACAAACAATAAAAAATTTAAAATCAGAGAATAATCATGCCGTTTAACGACAAGCAAATCCGCATTTTATCCATCGTTGCCACCATGATGGCGGTGGGTATATTGCCTACATTCCGCAGATCCAAATGAATCTGGCCGGCCAGAAAGGCACATGGCTGCAACCTTTGGTGGCTGCCGTCAATTGCACCTTGTGGGTGGTTTACGCCCTGTTTAAAAAAACCGCGATATTCCCGTGGCGCTGGCCAACGCGCCCGGCATTTTTCTCGGCCTGGCCACCTTTGCCACCAGCTTTTAACGCGCAGCCGTTGCGCTTTGATACGGCAGCCTGCGGCCGTCTGAATGATTGCCGGACACCATATAAAAACCCGACTGAATATATTCTGTGAGAAAGTAAAATCATGCCCAAACGTACCGACCTGAAATCCATCTTAATCATTGGCGCCGGCCCTATCGTGATCGGCCAGGCTTGTGAGTTTGACTATTCCGGCGCGCAGGCGTGCAAGGCTTTGCGCGAAGAGGGCTATAAAGTCATTCTCGTCAATTCCAACCCCGCCACGATTATGACCGACCCCGATATGGCCGATGTTACCTATATAGAGCCGATTATGTGGCAGACCGTGGAAAAGATTATCGCCAAAGAACGTCCCGATGCGGTGCTGCCGACCATGGGCGGCCAAACCGCACTCAACTGCGCGCTCGATTTGGCGCGCAACGGCGTGCTGGCGAAGTATAACGTTGAATTAATCGGCGCCACCGAAGATGCCATCGACAAAGCCGAAGACCGCGGCCGCTTTAAAGAAGCCATGGAGAAAATCGGCCTGAACACGCCGAAATCGTTTGTCTGCCACACCATGAACGAAGCATTGGCCGCACAGGAGCAGGTAGGCTTTCCCACCCTTATCCGCCCCTCTTTCACCATGGGCGGATCGGGCGGCGGCATTGCCTATAATAAAGACGAATTTACCGCCATTTGCGAACGCGGTTTCGATGCCTCGCCCACACACGAGCTGCTGATCGAGCAGTCGGTGCTGGGCTGGAAAGAGTATGAAATGGAAGTGGTGCGCGACAAAAACGACAACTGCATCATTATCTGCTCGATTGAAAACTTCGACCCGATGGGCGTGCACACCGGCGATTCGATTACCGTTGCACCCGCGCAAACGCTCACCGACAAAGAATACCAAATCATGCGCAACGCCAGCCTGGCGGTGTTGCGCGAAATCGGCGTGGACACCGGCGGCTCCAACGTTCAGTTTGCCGTCAATCCCGCCAACGGCGAGATGATTGTGATCGAGATGAACCCGCGCGTGTCGCGCTCTTCCGCGCTGGCCTCCAAGGCCACAGGCTTTCCGATTGCGAAAGTGGCGGCCAAACTGGCGGTGGGTTTCACTTTGGACGAATTGCGCAACGACATCACCGGCGGGCGCACCCCCGCATCGTTCGAGCCTGCGATTGACTATGTGGTAACGAAAATCCCGCGTTTCGCCTTTGAAAAATTCCCCGCCGCCGATGACCGCCTGACCACACAGATGAAATCGGTGGGCGAAGTGATGGCGATGGGGCGCACTCTTCAGGAATCGATGCACAAAGCCCTGCGCGGTTTGGAAACCGGCCTGTGCGGCCTCAATCCGAAAACCGATAACCAAGACGAAATCCGCCGCGAGCTGGCCAACCCCGGCCCCGAACGCATTCTCTATGTGGCCGATGCCTTCCGCGCCGGTTTCAGCAGAGAAGAAATCCACCAAATCTGCGCAATTGACCCGTGGTTTCTGGCACAGATTGAAGATTTGGTTCAAGAAGAACAGAAAATTTCAGACGGCCGCCTGAACGGTCTGGACTACCCCACCCTGCGCCGTCTGAAACGCAAAGGCTTTTCCGACAAGCGTTTGGCGCAACTGTTGGGCGTGGGCGAAACAGAAGTGCGCAAACACCGCTATGATTTGAATCTGCACCCGGTTTACAAACGGGTGGACACCTGTGCGGCCGAATTTGCCACCGACACCGCCTATCTCTATTCCACTTATGAAGAAGAATGCGAAGCCCGGCCGTCTGAAAGCAGAAAAGTGATGATACTCGGCGGCGGTCCCAACCGCATCGGCCAAGGCATCGAGTTTGATTATTGCTGCGTACACGCCGCCCTGGCATTGCGCGAATCAGGCTTTGAAACCATTATGGTGAACTGCAACCCCGAAACCGTGTCCACCGACTTCGACACCAGCGACCGTCTCTATTTCGAGCCGCTCACCTTAGAAGACGTGCTCGAAATCGTGCGCACCGAAAACCCGTGGGGCGTGATTGTGCATTACGGCGGCCAAACCCCGCTGAAACTCGCCAACGCACTGGTGGAAAACGGCGTCAACATCATCGGCACTTCGGCCGACTCCATCGATGCCGCCGAAGACCGCGAACGCTTCCAACAAGCGCTCAACAACCTCGGCCTGCGCCAACCGCCCAACCGCACCGCGCGCACCGAAGAAGAAGCCCTGGTATCGGCCGAAGAAATCGGCTACCCGCTGGTGGTGCGCCCGTCTTATGTGTTGGGCGGCCGCGCCATGCAGGTGGTACACACCCAAGAACAACTCAAAACCTATATGCGCGAAGCCGTACAGGTTTCCGAAGACAGCCCCGTATTGCTCGATTTCTTTTTGAACAACGCCATCGAAGTAGATGTGGACTGCGTTTCAGACGGCCGCGATGTGGTAATCGGCGGCATCATGCAGCATGTGGAACAGGCCGGCATCCACTCCGGCGATTCCGGCTGCTCGCTGCCGCCGTATTCCCTAAGCGAAGACATACAAAACGAAATCCGCCGGCAAACCAAAGCAATGGCCTATGCACTGAACGTGGTCGGCCTGATGAACGTGCAGTTTGCCGTACAAGACGGCATCGTGTTCGTACTCGAAGTGAACCCGCGCGCATCACGCACCGTGCCGTTTGTGTCGAAAGCCACCTCCGTGCCGCTGGCCAAAGTGGGCGCACGCGCAATGGCCGGCATCAGTCTGAAAGAGCAAGGCATTGAAAAAGAAGTGGTTCCCGACTTTTACGCCGTGAAAGAAGCCGTGTTCCCGTTTATCAAATTCCCCGACGTAGATACCATTCTCGGCCCCGAAATGCGTTCCACCGGCGAAGTGATGGGCGTGGGCGCCACCTTCAGCGAAGCCTATCTGAAATCACAACTGGGTGCCGGCGAGCGCCTGCCCGAAAGCGGCAAAGTGTTTCTTGCCGTGCGCAACGAAGACAAACCGCTGGTAGTGCAAACCGCGAAAAACTTCCAACAACTCGGCTACAGCGTGGTTGCCACACGCGGCACCGCAGCCTACCTGAAAGAGAACGGCGTGGCCGATGTGGCCGTGGTAAACAAAGTACGCGAAGGCCGCCCACATATTGTGGATGCTATCAAAAACGGCGAAATCGCCGTGGTGGTAAACACCGTGAGCAGCGATGCACAATCGGTGGCCGACAGCCACAGCATCCGCCGCACCGCACTCACCCAGCGCATACCGCAATACACCACCATCGCCGGCGGCGAAGCCATGAGCGAAGGCGCCAAAAGCATCAATACACTGGGCGTGTACAGCCTACAGGAACTACACGGGCAGCTGAAGAAGTAATCAGGCAACAGCCGGACTTGCCGCAGCCAAACACCAGAAAGGCCGTTTGAAATGCTGAACAGCACCTTTGAAAGTTAAACACTTCCTCCAATTTTAAAAGGTGCTGTTTTCTTATGTTCAAATATACACCCAACTTCAAATACCAAGCCGCACCCTATTATCACCAAGTGCACAGCCAACAGCGCACCAAATGGTACTTCAACGTCTCACGCACACATCTACGCCGTTGGATAGCCGCTTATCGGCAAGGCGGTATCGCCGCACTTCAACACCTACAGGCTGCCTCTATGAAGACTAAATGCAAAAACCCGTTTATCACCGATAAACCCGAGCACAACTGATTGAAGAGTTGGGGTACATGAGGGTGTAGAACGACTGCCTAAAACACATGAAAGCCCTCAACGAAAAGGAGGGGACGCTGCCAAAGCTGACAAACCGTTTAAACGTTGAGAGCGGAACACCCGCTGAAATATCTGACGCACAGTGCCTACATTCCCAAAAGCAGCTTTCATTACCCTATCGGCAAAGCCGATCCCGATGCAGCGACCAAAAACCGCAGTGAGTGAAGCCTATCGCCGACACAAAGGCCGCCCGGGTCATCGGCAAATTGCTGCAGTATTGTCGCGGAATAAAAAGAAAGTGCAGCGCATTATGGGTTTATTGAAACCAAAAGCTAAAGGCCGCAGCAAAAAATCCTACCGCCTGCAGGCAATAGGAAAGAAGGCTTCGGACAATATTCCCAATCGTGAATTTACTGCCGACAAACCGGCAGATAAATGGCGGATCAATGTTACGGAGTTCAAATGCACAGACGGGAAACTGTATTTATCGCCGATAATTGGATGTGTTTAATCGAGAGATTGCGGCCTATTGTTTAGGCCGCAGAGCGGACAGTAAAATGGTAACGCGAATGCCGGGAAAAGCATTTAGTCGTCTGAAAGGCAAAACCCTGCTATTGCATTCCGCCCGGGGTGTGCCGTACCGGACAAATGCTGATCGGGTAAAACCGGCTGGGAAAGGAATGGTGCAAAGCATGTCGCGAAAAGGCAATAGTTGGGACAATGCGCCGATGGAGGGTTGCTTCGGTATGCTGAAAACGGAAAGCTTCTATAAAGAAGGCGCACTATCAGTGGCGTAACTGGCAATTGTAATAGATGATTACATACATTACTACAATCATGAACGGATTAGTTTAAACTTAAAAAAAGCCGGGTTCTGTCGGCTACAGAATCCGGCTTGAAAAGGCTGTTTGAGAAAGATTCTTAACTTATCTAAGTATTGGGGGACAGTTCACCCGTTTTCAAACGGCCTTTGCTGCATTCAATGCCGAAGCAGTGGGTTTAACCCACCTTATCCCCCGGCTGCGCGCCTTCGTGTACATCGAGCAGCCGCAGTTTGCCGTCTGTGCCGGCGGCGGAAAGAATCATGCCTTCGGATACGCCGAATTTGGCCATTTTGCGCGGGGCGAAGTTAGCTACGGCAACCACCATGCGGCCATTGAGTTCGGTAGGGTTGGGGTAGCTGCCGGCGATGCCGGAGAAAATCACGCGCTGCTCGAAGCCGAAGTCGAGGTCGAATCTCAGCAGTTTGGTGCTGCCTTCTACGGCTTGGCAGTTCAATACTTTGGCCACGCGCATATCGATTTTGAGAAAGTCGTCAAAACCGGCCTGAGCGGCCACTTTTTCATAGCGGCCATCAGGTGCGGCGGCGGTATCGGGGTTGGCGGCCGTCTGAATGCTTGGTTTGTTGGCTTTGATTAGGTTGTCCACTTGTTTTTGCTCCACGCGCTGCATCAGGTGTCGATAGGGGTTGATGGTGTGGTTTTCGGGCAGGAGCCCGCGGGTGTTGTCCCAGGTGATTTCGGGCAGGTTGAGGAATAGGGCGGCGTTTTGCGCGGTTTGCGGCAACACGGGCGCGAGGTAGGCGGTGAGCATGGCGAAGGCGTTAATCAACTCGCTGCACACTTGGTGCAGGCGTTCGCCCTGCCCTTCCTGTTTGGCCAGATCCCACGGTTTGTTGGAATCAACATATTCGTTTACGGCATCGGCCAATGCCATGATTTCGCGCAGGGCGCGGGCGTATTCACGGGTTTCGTAATCGGCGGCGATGGTTTCTGATTGGGCGGCCAATTGTTGCAGCAGGGGGCTGCCGGAAACGTTTTTCAGACGGCCTTCGAAGCGTTTGGCGATAAAGCCGGCGGCGCGGGCGGCGATGTTGATGTATTTACCGACCAAATCGCTATTTACGCGGGCGGTAAAGTCGTTAAGATTCAAATCGATATCTTCGATGCGGCTGTTGAGTTTGGCGGCGATGTAGTAGCGCATCCATTCGGGGTTGAGGCCTTGCTCGAGATAGGAGCGGGCGGTGATGAAGGTGCCGCGCGATTTCGACATTTTTTGGCCGTCCACGGTTAAAAAGCCGTGGGCAAACACGCCGGTAGGGGTGCGGTGGCCGGAAAATTCGAGCATGGCCGGCCAAAATAAGGCGTGGAAATAGAGAATGTCTTTGCCGATAAAGTGATACATCTCGGTTTGGCTGCCGGCTTGGAAATATTCGCCGTAATCCAAACCGATGCGGCTGCACAGGTTTTTAAACGAGGCCATGTAGCCGACCGGGGCATCGAGCCACACATAGAAATATTTGCCGGGCGCACCGGGGATTTCAAAGCCGAAATAGGGGGCGTCGCGGGAAATATCCCAGTCGGCAAGGCCGCCTTCGCCGTTTTCGCCGGGGTGCAGCCATTCTTTCATTTTGTTGAGTGCTTCGGGTTGCAGATGCGGCCGGGTGCGGCCGTCTGAAAGGGTGGTGCTGCCGGCCGTCCATTGTTTCAGAAAGTCGGCACACTCGCCGAGTTTGAAAAAGAAATGCTCGGATTCTTTCAACACGGGCGCGGCACCCGACACGGCAGAATAGGGGTTAATCAGCTCGGTGGGGGCGTAGGTGGTGCCGCACACTTCGCAGTTGTCGCCGTATTGGTCGCGGGCGCGGCATTTGGGGCATTCGCCTTTCACGAAACGGTCGGGCAGAAACATGTGTTTTTCGGGGTCGAAAAGCTGCGCTATGGTGCGGCTTTCGATTTTGCCGTTTGCTTTCAGGGCGAGATAGATTTGCTCTGAAAGCTGTTGGTTTTCAGGCGAGTGGGTGGAGTAATAGTTGTCGTAGCCGATATAAAAGCCGCCGAAGTCGGCCAGATGTTCAGCGTGCACTTTTTCAATCAGGGCTTCGGGGGTGAGGTTTTGTTTTTCGGCCGCCAGCATGATGGGGGTGCCGTGGGTGTCGTCTGCGCAGCAATAGTGGCATTGGTGGCCGCGCAGTTTTTGAAAGCGCACCCAGATGTCGGTTTGGATATGCTCGACCATGTGGCCGAGGTGGATGCTGCCGTTGGCATAAGGCAGGGCGGAAGTTACGAGAATTTTGCGTTGAATCATGTTTTGTGCTTGAAAAAACGGGGAATTTGTCGAAGTGTGGGATTATAGCGTAAAACGCATAAGGGGCCGTCTGAAAAGTTTTCAGACGGCCTGTGAAACTGTTTCTCAAGTAAACAGTCCAATATTGTGCCATGCGGCTTTTTTGTTGGGAAAGCCGCTTTGCCGCATCTTTCGACAATAAAACTCAAGGTGGGTTCTTATGAAAAACCTCGGTATCAAACTTGCACTGTTTATCAATTATTTTGTGTTTGCCATATTGCTCAACAGTGTCGGCATTGTAATCAAACAATCGCTGGCCAATTATGGCGTTACGGAAACGGAAGCGAGCATTCTGGAGGCGTTTAAAGACTTGCCGATTGCCATCGTTTCTTTTTTCGTGGCTTCTTTCCTGCCGAAATTCGGCTATAAAAACAGTATGCTGCTGGCGCTGGCTTTGGTGTTCGGCGCGTGTTTGTATATGTTTTTCGGCAACAGCTTCGATGCGTCTAAGGTTTTATTTTTGTGTATCGGCGTGTCGTTTGCCTTTATCAAGGTGTCGGTTTATTCGATGATCGGCCTGTTTACCGAAACCAAAGAGCAGCACAACAGCTTTATGAGTTCGATCGAAGGCTTTTTCATGATCGGCATCGCTTCGGCTTATTTTCTCTTTCCCGCGTTTTTCGATGCGGCAAACCCCGATGCCTGGCTGCGCGTGTATCTGCTGCTGGCCGGCCTGATTGCGGTGGCGTTTTTGCTGCTGCTGTTTACCAAAGTGGATGTGGATATCCCCAAATCCGAAGGCAGCCTGGCCGATGATTTTATGGGCATGCTGAAGCTGGTGGCGCTGCCGCTTACCATCTTCTTTATCTTGAGCGCGTTTTGCTTTGTGATGGTGGAACAGGGCATCATGACCTGGCTGCCCACGTTTAACGAACGCGTTTTGTCGCTCAACGACACCCTGAGCGTTCAGATGGCCAGCATTTTGGCCTTGTCGCTGGCTGCGGGGCGTTTCTTGGCCGGGCAGGCGGTGAAAAAAGTGCCTTGGCTCGCTCTCTTAACCGCGTGCCTGCTGGCGGCGGCGGCCATTGTGGCGTTTGTATTGCCGCAGGCCTTAAACACCCCGGCGCAAACCATTCATTCTTTCAGCGAAATCCCCGCCATCGGCTTTATCTTCCCCTTAATCGGCCTGTTTATCGCACCGGTTTACCCCTTAATCAGCTCGGCCACGCTCTCGGCACTGCCGCAGCGCATGCACAGCTCGATGACCGGCCTGATTGTGATTTTCTCTGCGCTGGGCGGCACGCTCGGCTCGCGGATTATCGGCATGCTGTTTGAGCATGTGGGCGGCGCGCAGGCGTTTTACTTTATGCTGGTTCCGATTGCGATTTTGATAGTTGCCCTGTTCTTATTGAACAAATTCATCAAGGATTACGAAAATGCACATCAACAAAGCTGAAACCCTGGCCGCCCTGCTTGCTCAGGAAGACACCGACCGCAGCAACACCATCACCATTGATGATCAAGGCCCGAAACATTTTACGGTCAAAGGAGAAAACGGCGAAACGCTGGAAGTGAAAGGCACTTATTATCTGGCCAACCTGTTGCAGGAAGTATGGCTGGGCAACGGCCGTCTGAACCCCGAAAACGTGCAGATGAAGCCGCTGGAGCGGGTGGATTATTTAATGAACACCCACTATTGGCACACCCTCAGCCGCCGCATAGATGCCGGCAATATCCTCGCCACGCTGGCCGATGAAAAGCGCAGCAGCAACAAAGCCTATCTATATGTGCCCGCCGCCGATTCAGACGGCCTCGAATACTACCGCCGCATCAGCGCCGATTATCCGCAAATCGAAATCATCGAGCTGCCCGCCCCGCCGTTTTCAGACGGCCTCTTGGCCGAAATCGACAAAAAACCCGGCCTGCTGGCATTGAAATACGACAAAACCGCCGGCACACCGCTGCCTTATGTGGTGCCCGGCGGGCGTTTCAACGAAATGTACGGCTGGGACAGCTATTTCATCGCGCTGGGGCTGATGGCGCACAACCAATACGATTTGGCCAAAGGCATGCTCGAAAACACCGCCTACCAAATCAAGTATTACGGCAAAATGCTCAACGCCAACCGCAGCTACTACCTCACCCGCTCGCAGCCTCCGTTTTACACCCCCTATTTAAGCGCGTTTTACCGCCGCTATGCCGGGCGGCTGCCGCAAAACTGGCTGGCCGAACACCTGGCCGTTGCCATCGATGAATACCAAAACGTGTGGATGAACCCGCAAACCCACCTTTTTGCCGACATCGGACTGAACCGCTATTTCGATGAAGGCTGCGGCCGCCCCAAAGAAACCGAACCCGGCCATTTCAACTTTATTTTGCAGCAATACGCCGCCAAACACGGCGTAGGCACCGCAGAAATGGAACGCGCCTACGGTGCCGGCGAAATCCAAGATGCCGATCTCGACCGCTATTTCATACACGACCGCGCCATGCGCGAAAGCGGCCACGACACCACCACGCGGCTCGATGATGTGTGCGCCGACACCGCCTGCGTTGATTTGAACGCGATTATGTACCGCATCGAAACCGACATCGCCGCCCTGATTGCCGACTATTTCCCGCAAGGCTTCGATCACAACGGCACACGGCACACCGCCGAGGGCTGGCGCGCCAAAGCGCAGGCACGCTGCGATGCCGTGCAGCAATATTTGTGGAACGAAGCAGACGGCACGTTTTACGACTACAACGTTGCCACCAAAGCGCAAAACCGCTTCGTTTCCGCCACCAACCTGCTGCCTTTGTGGGCGGGGTTGTGCAGCCGGGAGCAGGCAGAGCGGCTGGTTAAATCGCAACTGGGCGCGCTGTTGTGCGCAGGCGGCATCGCCTCCACCGCCCCCATCGGCGCAGAAATCCGCGGCCCCGAACGCCAGTGGGATTACCCCTACGGCTGGGCGCCGCACCAGATTCTGATTTGGGAAGGGCTGGAGCGTTACGGCTTCGAGCGCGAAATGCGTGAAGCCGCCTATGCCTGGGTGCAGATGATTATCCGCGCCACAGTGGAATACAACGGCCTGATTCCCGAAAAATTCAACGTGGTCGAAGGCTCGCACAAAACCGATGTGGAATACGGCAATGTCGGCACCGTGTTCGACTATGTGCCCGCCGGCGGCTTCGGCTGGACCAACGCCTCGCTCGTTTTAGGCATTGCCAAACTCACCGAAGCGCAAAAAGCCGCATTAAACGCGCTGGCCGACTCCACGCCCTAAGCCGTTTGGGCTTTGCCCAACCCGGGCCGCCCCGCTTTAAAACCACGGCAACGCCGGTTTGCCTTTGCGGCCGGTACCACCGGCAGCCCGCAGCCCCGTATTTATGGCAGATTCAACTACTTCGATACAAGGCCGCAGGCAATACGGCAAGGCGCAGCAACGCTGTAGTGGAAGTTAAGGCAATCCGCTGTCTTTAGCAAACAGGCCGGCCGGGCAAAGGCCGTCTGAACGTTTCAGACGGCCTTGAATGCTTGCTGCAAACGGCCCGGCAACGGCTCAAGCCTTTGTTGGACAATCCAACCGTGCCGAAACGGCCCGGCGCAGGCTGACGGTCATGCCGTTACGGCAGCAAATTTAAAACCGCTTTCAACACTTCAAGCACCGGCGGGCACGGCCGCCCGTTGCAGCAACCGCCACAGCTCTTTCAATGCGGCGGCTGCAACACACCATCAACACCCTGCCCACTATTTGGAGCCGGGGCGAATCGGCAGCCGTAACCAACCTCAGGCCGTCTGAAATAATATTTCAGACGGCCTGAGGTTGATGTATACCTATATTTTCAAATTGAAAACAATCAGTTGGTTTCTCGCTTCCAAACCCTTGCTCTCCCCCGCCCTGACTTTCCGCCCCGTTTGTTGGAAATATTTAGCTTAAGTCATAAAAAACTGTAATTTTCCGACAGGCAAACCTCTTTCGGGTTACAATTTCAACCTTATTCAAATCAACAACTTCATTGATACCCCACCGGGTTCCATCTCCTATCCAAACGAAAGGCTATCCCCCATGAGTGCTTCCAAACGCGATTTAACCCGCATCCGCCACAACACCAAAATCGTGGCCACGCTCGGCCCGGGCAGCAACAATATCGAATTGTTGAAAGATATGATTGCCATCGGCGGCCTGAATGTGGTGCGCTTCAATTTCAGCCACGGCACCCCCGAGTTTCATCAGGAAAATGCCCGCATCGTGCGCGAGGCGGCCAAACTGGCCGGCCGCGAAGTGGCGATTATGGCCGATTTGCAGGGGCCGAAAATCCGCGTGGGCAAACTCGAAGGCGGCAGCGTCCGGCTCGAAGCGGGCGAAAAACTGCTGCTCGATGCCGCGCTCGAAGGCGAGGGCAGCCGCAACCGCGTGGGCTTGGACTACCGCGATCTGCCCAAAGACGTTCAGGCAGGCGATGTGCTGCTGCTGGACGACGGCCTGCTCACGCTGATTGTGGACAGCGTAAACGGCAGCGAAATCCTCACCACCGTGCAAAACAGCCACACACTCAAAAGCAATAAAGGCATCAACAAACAGGGCGGCGGCCTCTCTGCGGGCGCGCTCACCGAAAAAGACTTCCGCGACCTGAAAACCGCTGTGGGCATCGGCTGCGACTATCTGGCCGTGAGTTTTGTGAAATCGGGCGAAGACATGAAAACCGCCCGCGATTTGGTCGAGCGTGAAATGCAGGGCAGCAGCGCGGTGCGCCCCGGTTTGGTGGCCAAAATCGAGCGCGTGGAAGCCATTGCCAATCTCGATGAAATCATTCTGGCTTCAGACGGCATCATGGTGGCGCGCGGGGATTTGGCCGTAGAAGTGGGCAATGCGGCCGTGCCCGCGCTGCAAAAACGCATGATACGCCGCGCACGCGAACTGCGCCGCTTCAGCATCACCGCCACCCAAATGATGGAAAGCATGATTACCAACCCCGTGCCCACCCGCGCCGAAGTGAGCGATGTGGCCAACGCCGTGCTGGACGGCACCGATGCCGTGATGTGTTCTGCCGAAACCGCCATCGGTGCTTATCCGTTTGAAACCGTCCGCTATATGGCTTTAATCTGCGCCTCTGCCGAGGCTGAACAGGATTCGCTCAACGGCGTGAGCGAAGAGCATCCCGAAGCACCGGTGAGCGGCAATCTTGCCATCGCCGGCGGCGCGGTGCAGGTGGCGCGTGCCGTCAATGCCAAAGCCATCGTGGCCTTAACCGAGAGCGGTTCCACCGCATTTGAAATCAGCCGCCACAGCATCCAGCTGCCGATTTATGCGCTCACCCCCAGCCGGTCGGCGCAGCGCCGTATGGCGATGTACCGCGGCGTGCGCCCGCTGATGATTGCCACCAGCGCCGATCACGACACTGCAGTCGATGAGGTGGAAAACATGCTGCTCGAGCGCAAGGTGCTCGATGCGGGCGACCAATACATCATCACCAGTGGTTCGCGTATGCGCGAGTCGGGCTCCACCAATATGCTGCAAATCTTCACCGTGCGCGGTTGATAGCAGCCTGCAAAGGCTTTGCCGCACAAAAGGCCGTCTGAAAAAAATATTTTCAGACGGCCTTAAGGTATTTTTGCAAAGTTCACAAGATGTTTGTCTTCCACCATATTCTGGATTGATTTGATTATCTTTTTTCTCTTAAGACCATAACAGATACCCGGGTCAAGCCCGAGTATGACGGAAGTGTTTTAAAACCGGCACGGGTTTTGCCAACATATCAGGCCGTCTGAAAATATTTTTTTCAGACGGCCTTTACCGTTTCAAATGCCTGAACCGGCGATTACTGGCGGATACGCTTGGCAGAGGTTTCTACTTCGCGCACAATAATCTGCGGCTCGGGCTCGGGAGCGGCAACCGGGCAGGAAGCGGTTTCGGGATCAACCGCTTTCCAATGGAAGCTGCGGGCATATTTTTTGCTGTCGTAAATAATCTTAAACTGACAGGTGGTTACGTTATCGGTGCCCTGCCCCGGCGTGTGGAAGTGAAACACATAATCCCATTCGCGCACATTAAACATGCCCTCGTTGAAATGCGGACGCCCCAGCAGTTTGTAAAACTGGTCTTTGGTCATGCCCGCTTTGATTTGCGCCAGCTCATCGGCGGTGGGGAAAGTGCCTTTGTTGTGTTTGAACGAGGGCGACACTTTATGCACCGGCGGGAATACGGGGTTGTCGGTGGTGCCGTCTCTGCTCACATTGCTTTTGGTGGCGCAGGCCGATAAAGCCGCCGCCAAGAGCAGGCTTGCGCCTGCCTGAATGATGGTTTTTGTTTTCATATCGTTTTCCTTGTTGTTTCAGACGGCCTGCACCAACAGGCCTTCTGAAAGCCTTGTTACCACTGATAACCTACGCCTGCGGTTGCACCGTAATGGCCGCGCGAGTTGCCGGTGGCGGAGCCTTTGATTACCCAGTTGCCGTTGTCGGAAATGCTGGAATAGCCCACGGCATAGCCGCTTTCACCCCGGTATGTACCGCCTGCCACGGCTACCATGCTCTTACCGGGCAGATAAGCCTGCGGCAGCCCGGCTACGGCCATGGCGGTTGCCGTGCCCGCATTGGAGCGGTTTTCTACATCATCGATGCGGCGGTTGAGCTGGTTGCCCATGTTCACCGTGTAGTTGGCCACATTGTTGATGGCTTCATTGGTGTAATACAGCTGGCTGCCGTTGATGGCATCGGTGGAAGCAGCAGATATCTCACCATCGGCTACATTGGTGATTTTCTTACCGCCTGCATCCACACCATCTACGGTAACGCTCGGGCCGCCGGCAATGCTCAGGCCGTTGCCGTTAACGGTAGTACCGCCTGCTTTCACGGTTTCAACCGTCAAATCTTTGGCTGTGGCGACTTTATAGTTGGTGCTGCCGTCCGCGTTGCTGCTTTGCTCTACGACAATATTATCGCCTGCACTAACAGTGGTTTTAGCTTTCACCGCTGCTTCGTTCACCGCGGCGATGGCATCGTGGATGCTGCCTTTACCGGTGCCGCCGATATTACTCATCCCTACACTGCCGTCAGGGGCAACCTTAGCATCACCGCCCAACACACCGGCCACAGAAGTTACAGTGTTGTAAAGCTGGCCGCCGTTCACGGCTTCTTTGCTGTCTTCAGCAATGCGGCCTGCGGCCACATTGGTAACGGCTTTGTTGTTGGCGTTCAATCCGTCTTTATCGATATAGGTGTTACCGCCTACCTTAACGCCGTCATTACCCAGCACTACTTGGCTCTCGCCGCTGCCGGCGGTTACTTGGTCGAAGTTTACCTCTTTGGCAGTAGCGACTGTGTAGTTAGCGCTGCCATCTGCATTCTGGCTTTGCTCAACCACAATGTTGTCGCCCGCACTTACAGTGGTTTTAGCTTTCACCGCTGCTTGGTTCACTGCGGCGATGGCGTCGTGGATGCTGCCTTTGCCGGTGCCGCCGATGTCGGCGTTGGTGAATGCGCCGGTGTCGGGATCATAAGCGGTGGTGCCGCCGATGATGTTTTTCACCCCTTCGCCTTGGGCATACAGCTGGCCGCCGTTTACGGCTTCTTTGCTGTTTTGCGAAACTTCGCCTTTTTCCAGCCCGGTAATCTTGCCGTTGCTGCCCACTTTCAGACCGCCTGCTGTGAGGCCGTCTGAAGTCAGTGCCACATCGTCGCCGACTTTCACGCCGTCTTTGTTCAGCACGGTATCGCCCGAGGTGACGCTGTCGAAGTTTACGTCTTTGGCGGTGGCAACGGTGTAGGTGGTGCTGCCGTCCGGGTTCTGCTCTTCGGCCACGGTGATGTTCTCGCCCGCTTTCACCTTATTGGCGGCAGCAGCCGCGGCTTTCTTCAGCTGCGCTACGTTGGCGGCATCGGTGTCGGCGGTTCCTTCGGCTACGTTGGCTATCTTGTTGCCGCCGTTGTCCAACCCGCCCGCGGTGAGGCTGACGGGGCTGCCTGATGCGGGGGTGATGGTCAGCCCGCCGTTGTCCAGCACGCTGTTGCCGGCGGTGACTTTGTCGATGCTGATTTCTTTGGCCAGCTTCACGGTGAGGGTGTCGCTGCCGTCTGAAACTACGCCGATGTTGTTGTCGGACAGTTTGGCCGCATCGGTTAGGCCGCCTTTGATGTTGGCGGTGGTGCCCAGTTTGCGCTCGAAGCTGCTGCCGCTGTCGCCTGCAAAGGTGAGCGGTTTTTGGATTTCGGTGCCGATATTGTCCAGCGCGCCCTGGATGGTGCTGGCGCCGGCATACTGGCTGCCGTCTGCTTTGGTTACGGTGAACACCGGGGCGGCAACGGTGCCGTTGGCATCAACCGTTGTGCCGAGGGCGGCGGCAATCGGGCTGAGCTGCGATACGTTCACGGCATCGGTGCCGGCTTTGCCTGCGGCGACGTTGGTTACGGCTTTATTGCCGGCGTTGATGCCGTCTTTGTTAACGGCTACATCGCCTGCTTTGAGGCCGTCTGAAGTCAGTGCCACATCGTCGCCGACTTTCACACCGGCGTTGTTCACGGTGGTGTCGCCTGCTGTGAGGCTGTCCACGGTAACGGCTTTGGCCAAGTCGAAGGTGACGTTGTCGCTGTCGTCTGTTTTGCTGATCACGATGTTGCCGTCGCTGTTGTTCAGATCAACGGTTTCGCCCGGTTTCACGTTGCTGCTGTTTTTGCCGTTGGCGCTGAGGTTCCAGCCTTGGTCGGCGGTGCCTTTCACTGCGGCGATGGCGTCGTGGATGCTGCCTTTGCCGGTGCCGCCGATGTCGGCGTTGGTGAATGCGCCGGTGTCGGGATCATAGGCGGTGGTGCCGCCGATGATGTTTTTCACCCCTTCGCCCTGGGCATACAGCTGGCTGCCGTTTACGGCTTCTTTGCTGTTTTGCGAAACTTCGCCTTTTTCCAGCCCGGTAATCTTGCCGTTGCTGCCCACTTTCAGACCGCCTGCTTTAAGGCCGTCTGAAGTCAGTGCCACATCGTTGCCGACTTTCACGCCGTCTTTGTTCAGCACGGTATCGCCCGAGGTGACGCTGTCGAAGTTTACGTCTTTGGCGGTGGCAACGGTGTAGGTGGTGCTGCCGTCCGGGTTCTGCTCTTCGGCCACGGTGATGTTCTCGCCCGCTTTCACCTTATTGGCGGCAGCAGCCGCGGCTTTCTTCAGCTGCGCTACGTTGGCGGCATCGGTGTCGGCGGTTCCTTCGGCTACGTTGGCTATCTTGTTGCCGCCGTTGTCCAACCCGCCCGCGGTGAGGCTGACGGGGCTGCCTGATGCGGGGGTGATGGTCAGCCCGCCGTTGTCCAGCACGCTGTTGCCGGCGGTGACTTTGTCGATGCTGATTTCTTTGGCCAGCTTCACGGTGAGGGTGTCGCTGCCGTCTGAAACTACGCCGATGTTGTTGTCGGACAGTTTGGCCGCATCGGTTAGGCCGCCTTTGATGTTGGCGGTGGTGCCCAGTTTGCGCTCGAAGCTGCTGCCGCTGTCGCCTGCAAAGGTGAGCGGTTTTTGGATTTCGGTGCCGATATTGTCCAGCGCGCCCTGGATGGTGTTGGCGCCGGCATACTGGCTGCCGTCTGCTTTGGTTACGGTGAACACCGGGGCGGCAACGGTGCCGTTGGCATCAACCGTTGTGCCGAGGGCGGCGGCAATCGGGCTGAGCTGCGATACGTTCACGGCATCGGTGCCGGCTTTGCCTGCGGCGACGTTGGTTACGGCTTTATTGCCGGCGTTGATGCCGTCTTTGTTAACGGCTACATCGCCTGCTTTGAGACCGTCTGAAGTCAGTGCCACATCGTTGCCGACTTTCACGCCGTCTTTGTTCAGCACGGTATCGCCCGAGGTGACGCTGTCCACGGTAACGGCTTTGGCCAGATCGAAGGTAACGTTGTCGCTGTCGTCTGTTTTGCTGATCACGATGTTGCCGTCGCTGTTGTTCAGATCAACGGTTTCGCCCGGTTTCACGTTGCTGCTGTTTTTGCCGTTGGCGCTGAGGTTCCAGCCTTGGTCGGCGGTGCCTTTCACTGCGGCGATGGCGTCGTGGATGCTGCCTTTGCCGGTGCCGCCGATGTCGGCGTTGGTGAATGCGCCGGTGTCGGGATCATAGGCGGTGGTGCCGCCGATGATGTTTTTCACCCCTTCGCCTTGGGCATACAGCTGGCCGCCGTTTACGGCTTCTTTGCTGTTTTGCGAAACTTCGCCTTTTTCCAGCCCGGTAATCTTGCCGTTGCTGCCCACTTTCAGACCGCCTGCTGTGAGGCCGTCTGAAGTCAGTGCCACATCGTCGCCGACTTTCACGCCGTCTTTGTTCAGCACGGTATCGCCCGAGGTGACGCTGTCGAAGTTTACGTCTTTGGCGGTGGCAACGGTGTAGGTGGTGCTGCCGTCCGGGTTCTGCTCTTCGGCCACGGTGATGTTCTCGCCCGCTTTCACCTTATTGGCGGCAGCAGCCGCGGCTTTCTTCAGCTGCGCTACGTTGGCGGCATCGGTGTCGGCGGTTCCTTCGGCTACGTTGGCTATCTTGTTGCCGCCGTTGTCCAACCCGCCCGCGGTGAGGCTGACGGGGCTGCCTGATGCGGGGGTGATGGTCAGCCCGCCGTTGTCCAGCACGCTGTTGCCGGCGGTGACTTTGTCGATGCTGATTTCTTTGGCCAGCTTCACGGTGAGGGTGTCGCTGCCGTCTGAAACTACGCCGATGTTGTTGTCGGACAGTTTGGCCGCATCGGTTAGGCCGCCTTTGATGTTGGCGGTGGTGCCCAGTTTGCGCTCGAAGCTGCTGCCGCTGTCGCCTGCAAAGGTGAGCGGTTTTTGGATTTCGGTGCCGATATTGTCCAGCGCGCCCTGGATGGTGCTGGCGCCGGCATACTGGCTGCCGTCTGCTTTGGTTACGGTGAACACCGGGGCGGCAACGGTGCCGTTGGCATCAACCGTTGTGCCGAGGGCGGCGGCAATCGGGCTGAGCTGCGATACGTTCACGGCATCGGTGCCGGCTTTGCCTGCGGCGACGTTGGTTACGGCTTTATTGCCGGCGTTGATGCCGTCTTTGTTAACGGCTACATCGCCTGCTTTGAGACCGTCTGAAGTCAGTGCCACATCGTTGCCGACTTTCACGCCGTCTTTGTTCAGCACGGTATCGCCCGAGGTGACGCTGTCCACGGTAACGGCTTTGGCCAGATCGAAGGTAACGTTGTCGCTGTCGTCTGTTTTGCTGATCACGATGTTGCCGTCGCTGTTGTTCAGATCAACGGTTTCGCCCGGTTTCACGTTGCTGCTGTTTTTGCCGTTGGCGCTGAGGTTCCAGCCTTGGTCGGCGGTGCCTTTCACTGCGGCGATGGCGTCGTGGATGCTGCCTTTGCCGGTGCCGCCGATGTCGGCGTTGGTGAATGCGCCGGTGTCGGGATCATAGGCGGTGGTGCCGCCGATGATGTTTTTCACCCCTTCGCCTTGGGCATACAGCTGGCCGCCGTTTACGGCTTCTTTGCTGTTTTGCGAAACTTCGCCTTTTTCCAGCCCGGTAATCTTGCCGTTGCTGCCCACTTTCAGACCGCCTGCTGTGAGGCCGTCTGAAGTCAGTGCCACATCGTCGCCGACTTTCACGCCGTCTTTGTTCAGCACGGTATCGCCCGAGGTGACGCTGTCGAAGTTTACGTCTTTGGCGGTGGCAACGGTGTAGGTGGTGCTGCCGTCCGGGTTCTGCTCTTCGGCCACGGTGATGTTCTCGCCCGCTTTCACCTTATTGGCGGCAGCAGCCGCGGCTTTCTTCAGCTGCGCTACGTTGGCGGCATCGGTGTCGGCGGTTCCTTCGGCTACGTTGGCTATCTTGTTGCCGCCGTTGTCCAACCCGCCCGCGGTGAGGCTGACGGGGCTGCCTGATGCGGGGGTGATGGTCAGCCCGCCGTTGTCCAGCACGCTGTTGCCGGCGGTGACTTTGTCGATGCTGATTTCTTTGGCCAGCTTCACGGTGAGGGTGTCGCTGCCGTCTGAAACTACGCCGATGTTGTTGTCGGACAGTTTGGCCGCATCGGTTAGGCCGCCTTTGATGTTGGCGGTAGTGCCCAGTTTGCGCTCGAAGCTGTTGCCGCTGTCGCCTGCAAAGGTGAGCGGTTTGTTGGCGGCGTTGCTCAAGTTGGTGATGGCATCGCCCACGTTATTGGCGGTAGTGGTGTTGCCGGTAGCCGGGTCGGTAACGGTGTAGGCCGGCCTGCTGACGAGGCCGTCTGCATTCACTGCCGAGCCGCCGCCCAAGGCTTTGGCAACGCTGTCGGCAATGCCGAAAATCTGGCCGCCGTTTACGGCTTGTTTGCTGTTGGCCGCAATGCTGCCCGGTGCCACGTTGGCGATGGTTTTATCGTTGGCATTCAGGCCGTTATTATCGATATAGGTGTTGCCGCCCACCTGCACGCCGTCGTTGCCCAACACAACCTGGTTGCCGCCGTTGCCGGCGGTAACTTTGTCGAACACCACTTCTTCTTTGGTGGCTACTGATATGGTATTGCCGTTTTGGGTGAGTTTGATGTTTTTGCCGGCATCAACGGTTACGGTTTCGCCGTTTTGCACCTTTTTATCGGCAGGTGCGGCGGTGTTGTCGACCGCTTGGCCGTCTGAAGCAGACGTGGCCAGGTTGAAGCCTGCGGCTTTCAGTTGGGCAACGTTTACGGCATCGGTGTCGTTTGTGCCGGCGGCCACGCTGGTAATCTGGCGGGTAACGGTAGTGCCGTTGCCCACAGAAACAGCTCCATAAAGGCTCCTGGATGTCCAAGTGGTATTGTTTTTATCTGTTACCGCGCCCAAAGGATCAACACCTTCTGCGCCCCCTGCCACATTTGCCACGCTGCCGGCACCCAATGCCACCGCGTTGTCAATCGCTGCGCGGGAACTGTTGCCGATGGCTACCGAACCCGTATTTTCAGCTACGGCGCTCGCGCCGAAAGCCGCAGAATTATCAGCCTGCGCGCGCGAGTTGCTGCCAACCGCCGTTGCATATCTGCCGCCTCGTTCGGCCTGACCGCTATTATCGGTTTTGCCGGTTCTTGCGTTGTAGCCCAGCGCGGTGCTGTATTGGGCGTTTGATGTGGTAGCGGCAGAGGCACCCAATGCCACCGAGCCCATGCCGCCCGCTTCTGTTTTATAGCCGACAGCCGTAATCAGGCCGGCCTCCGGTATGCCTGCGGCGGCCGTGGCTTTGGCATCTTCACCCAGCGCGATGCTGCCGTTTGCGGTAACGGTTGCGCCTTTGCCGATGGCAACAGAATTGTTGCCGCCCTTGCTGTTGGCTGCATCGCCTGCCCGCGCGCCTTTGCCCAACACCACGGCATTTTCGGCTTCGGCTACTGCTGTGGCAGATGAGCCGATCACGATTGAGTCGTTGGATTCGGTTTGTGCGCCGTAACCAATGGCGATATTGTTTTCTTTACCGCTGCCCAAGGCTTTGGCAGCCGCGCCGATGGCGATGCCTCTCAAACTTTCGGTTCGGCTTTCCGAACCCAATGCCAACGCTTTTTCCGAGCCTGCATTCGCTTTATAGCCCACTGCTGCCGCTTGGGCGCCGGATGCGGCGGCGCCGACACCCGCAGCCAGTGCACCATCGGCTGTGGCACCTTTGTTATCGTAGTTATCCTGCCTGTTGCCGCTGTCGTTGGTGCTGTAGTAGCGGGTTTTCGCCGCCTCCACTGCCGCATCTACCGCATTGATAGCCTGATTAACATTGCCATACTTCTTACCGCCTATCTCTAATTCGGTGCCGTCAAGTGTGTTGCCGCCCACCTTAACGCCGTCATTGCCCAACACCACTTGGTTATCGCCGCTGCCTGCGGTAACTTTATCGAACACCACTTCGTCTTTGGTGGCCACTGAGATGGTATTGCCGTTTTGGGTGAGTTTGATGTTTTTGCCGGCATCAACGGTTACAGTTCCGCCGTTTTTAACCTTTTTATCTGCAGGTGCGGCGGTGTTATCGACCAGTTGGCCGTCTGAAGCAGACGTGGCCAGGTTGAAGCCTGCGGCTTTCAGTTGGGCAACGTTTACGGCATCGGTGTCGTTTGTGCCGGCGGCCACGCTGGTAATCTGGCGTGTTGCGGTACCATCGGCACCCACAGAAACTGCCGCCATTGTTGATGTCCACGCTGAGCCGGTTCTATCGGCAACTGCGCCGAGCGGGTCAGCTCCGAGTGCGCCCTTATCCACGTTTGCCACGCTGTTGGCGCCCAAAGCCACACCCATATCAACTGATGCCGAAGCGTAGGCACCGATGGCCAATGATCCTTCTTTTGTAGCTACGCTGTTGGCACCCTGGGCGATAGAGTAATCGGCCTGCGCCGCTGCATTGGTACCGATTGCCACGGCATACCTGCCCTGCTCTCTAACATTTCCGTTCTCAACCAAGCCGGTTTTGGCGTTAAAACCCAAAGCGGTGCTGTATTCGGCAGCACTTGTGGTGGCAGATGAAGCACCCAAAGCCACCGAGCCTACGCCGCTGCCTTCGGCTTTATAGCCGATGGCGGTGATCAGGCCACTCTTCGTGGCCGCAATGGCGGTTGCCTTGGCTTCTTCGCCCAACGCAATGCTGCTGTCGGCTGTTACTTCTGCACCTTTGCCGATGGCAACAGAGTTGCTGCCGCCGTTATGGGCTTTGGCTTCTTTGCCCAACACCACGGCATTTTCGGCTTCGGCCTCTGCCCGGGCAGAGGTGCCGATCACGATGGAATCGTTGGATTCTGTTTGCGCCTCATTACCGATGGCGATATTGTTTTCTTTATCGCTGCCCAGGGCTTTGGCAGCCGCACCGATGGCGATACCGCTTGTGCTTTGGGCTTGGCTTTGCGCACCCAATGCCAATGCCTGCTCTGCACCGGCATTGGCGTTATAGCCCGCGGCCAATGCGCCGGTTTGCGATGCAGCGGCACTCATGCCCAATGCAACCGCATTATCCCCGCCTGCATTGGCTCCGCTGCCGGCTGCCAATGCGCCTGTTTTGGAGGCCTTAGCCTGCGTGCCCAATGCAGTGGCGTTGGCGGCTGTGGCTTTTGCATAATAGCCGGCCGAAAGCGCGGCATCTCCTGTTGCATTGGCCTGATAACCGATATTGGTTGCACCGGTGCCCTCCGCTTGGCCGCCCACGGCAATGGCAGAATCGCCTTCGCTCACTGATGATGTGCCGATGGCTACGGCATTGTTGCCGTCTGCGCTGGTGTTGCTGCCGAATGCCATTGCGCCCTGGCTTGATGCGAAAGCGGCTTTGGTGTTGGTTTTGGCGTTATAACCTACGGCATTATCGTAATTTTTGCCGGCTTTCGCCGCCACGCCCGCCGCCAATGCGCCTTCTCCCTCTGCGCCGGCGTTATCATGGTTATCCTGCTCTGCACCGCCGTCGTTTACGCTGTAGTATTTGGTTTTGGCGGCCTTCACGGCTGTATCCAAAGCGTTAATGGCCACGCCCACATTGCTGTAGGGGGTGCCGTTTACACTAAGCTGGGTGTTGTCGAGCGTAATGTCCTCCGCGTTGGGATTTGCTGTTTTGTCCACAGGAAAGGTGATGCTGCTTACTTTCAGATCATCTTCAAGCGCAAACGTGATGGTTTCGCCGTTAGTTGGCGATAAGCTTTGCGAGAGCTTCATATTTTTGCCGGCATCAAAAGCAATGGCATCGCCGTTTTTCACTTTTGCCACTCTGGAGTTTTCTGCGGTGCCGCCGCTGTTTTTAAGAGTGGTAAACTTAAAGCCTGCCGCCTTGAGCTGCGCCACATTCACGGCATCGGCATCTTCCTGGCCGGCGGCCACGCCGGTAATCTGGCGGCTTTGCTGATTGCCGTTTTCGTAGTTGCCTACAGAAACCGCCGCTTTGGTGGATGTCCAGGCGTAGCCCGTTTTATCGGCTGCCGCCTCCAGCGGATCTGCGCCGGTGATACCTGCACTCACAGAAGCCCGGCTGTCTTTGCCCAAGGCAACGCCGTCTGAAACTTCCACTTTGGTGTTGCTGCCCAAGGCCACTGCACCCGATATGGCTTTTACGCCGCCGAAGGTGATGCTGTCGGTGCGGTCGGGCGTGGTATCTCTGGCGGGGGCAATGTTGGTGGTGGTGAGCGTTGCGTTTGATGCGCCGATTTTCACGTTGTTGCCGAGAATAAAGCTGTCGGAGCTGGTGTTACCGATCAGGTTTTTATTGCCGATGGCGTAGCTGTTGGCGCCGCCTACCACGCTGCGGGTGTTGATGGCCCGGTCGGCAGCCTGGGCGGTGGCGTTATTTTGCAGCGAGCTGCCGATAGCGCCCGAATATTGTCCGCTCACCACCGCGCCCGAGCCCAGCGCCAGACCGCCATGCGCGCCCGAAACCACCAGGGCATCGCTGCCCAAAGCCACGCCGCTGTCGGCATGGGCGGCAGAATAACGCCCCACCGCCGTAGCGCGGTCGCCGGCAAACGAAGTGGTGCCCAAGGCCAAACCGTGCGCCTGTTTGGCGCGCGCCCGCGAGCCTACTGCGGTGGCATAGTTGCCCGCCACGGCATACGAACCGATGGCCAGGCCGTTTTCATTGATGGATTGGGCGGTATTGCCCAAAGCCACGCCGCTGTTGTGCGTGGTTTTGGAAGCCACGCCGATGGCCACTGATCCCGTGCCTGCTGCATTGTTTTGCTTACCGATGGCGATGGCGTTGTGGCCGGTGCCGCCGATAATGTTGCTGGTGCCTATCGCAATGGCCGGCTCTTCGTTGGCGGTGCCTGCTCCTGCAACAGTGTTGCTGCTGCCCATCACCACGGCGTGGGTGCGGGTTACAGTGTTTGCATTACCCTGAAGATGCACGTTGGCATTGGCATTCACTTTATTGCTGCTGCCGATAATGGTGGCGTTGCTCAGGTTGAGCGGAGTATTGGCGGCAGTGCTGACATTGTTGGCACCCAGCACATAAGTGCCGGTGCCGGATACGGTGTTGTTGCTGCCGATGGCGGCGGCATTGGCGGCAGTAACATTATTGTTTTTACCGAGCGACACGGCATTCTGCCCGCCTGCTTTGGCATCATTGCCCACTGCGGTGGCAGATTGGGCCGTAGCTTTGGCTCCCGAGCCTACCGCCACGGCACTGTCTTGGGTTGCCTCTGAGTCCAACCCCACCGACACGGCATAAGCTCCTGCGCCTTGGGCATTTTTTCCGATAGCCACTGCGCTGTCGGCATTTGCTCTGGCATTTTGTCCGACAGCTATCGTATCTTTTACGCTGGCCGCTGCATTCGCGCCCAACGCCATGCCATATCGCCCCGATGCAGCAGCACCGTTACCCACCGCTACAGCGTATGAACTGGTTGCAGTAGCGGCAGTACCCACTGCCATTGCCCCTTCGGCGGTCGCACCGTCATTATCGTAGTTGTCCCGTTTGTTTCCGGCATCGTTCACACTGAAATAGCGGGTTTGTTTGCGGATATTGGTCAGCTCTTCGGCCACCGAATAAAGCTGGCTACCGTTGATGGCATCGGTGCTGGCAGCTGAAACCATACCCGGTGCCACATTTTTCAGCTGACGCTCATAGCCCGCCGAACCGAATGAAATCTGGTCGCCCGCCTTCAAATTATTGCCGCCGCTGAATGTGAACGTTACACCGTTAATGGTTACATTACGGGTCAATGTAGCCGATTCGTCCGTTGTCGAACCGGCACCGATCGCCACCGCATTTTCTTTATCCGCCCTTGAGCCGACACCCAAAGCAACCGAAGCGGTACCGCTGGCATTGGCGCGGGTACCTAAGGCCGAAGCCAAATCCCCCGC
This sequence comes from Neisseria musculi, assembly GCF_014297595.2. Taxonomy (NCBI): domain Bacteria; kingdom Pseudomonadati; phylum Pseudomonadota; class Betaproteobacteria; order Neisseriales; family Neisseriaceae; genus Neisseria; species Neisseria musculi. The sequence continues at coordinate 2,111,696 of NZ_CP060414.2, forward strand.
ATTGGCACTTATGCCTACTGCCACCGCGGCAGAACCTGCTGTAGTAGGATAATAACGTTTTCCCACTCCTTTACCGGGCTGGTCGAAATGCACCAAGTAATCACCTGTCAACTGATTATATTTTAAGGCTTGGGGCGTATTGTTGGCACTAGCATTATCATGGGCCGTATTCCACCCTGTTAGAACTGCACTATTTGTAGTGGCCACCCCATCCAAGTCATCCCCGCCAATAGCAATGGAAGATGTCCCGCTAGCTCTGGTATTGGCTCCCACAGCTACAGATTGTACCCCCGACGCCTTTGCCTCAGAACCCAAAGCTACTGACTGATTAGCGTGTGCAGTTGCGTCTGCTCCACAGACAACACTGCCTGTATTTGCAGCAGAATTCGGGTATACAGTATTAGTAGTACATGTTAAATTGGCCGCATGTACATTGGCCGAAACAGCATAAAACCCCAGTAACAGGGGAATAGTACGCAATACCAACGATAAAATCCGAATACCGCCCGCCGCTTTCACGCGGCAGCCGGCAGGCTTGCCTTTGGCAGTTTCAATTTCAGACACGGCAACCCATGCCCCTAGTGCTTCGTTCCAAATACTACGGTAATTCTTGTTCATAGGTTTTATTCCTTTGGATTCAGACTGTTCAATACTTCTCCGGCAAATTCCGAAGCAGCACCCCATCTACAAAATCTCAACTGACGTTTATTGTCACTTAATAGCAAAATATGCATTGCCAATCTATATCTTAATTTATAGTATTGAAACTTATATTTTTGCCGTTTGCGATACAAATCAGCCGTTTATCGAAATATCATTATCAAATATAATTTGATTTTTAATATTTCTTTTAAAATATATACAATATCCATGCAATTTGTGTGCCATATGAAAAATGACTTGCCTATTTTTAACAAAAAGGTGTTCAGGCCGAAGGCCGTTTGAAACGCCTGATTACCGTGATTTCCGTGCGGGCAGGCGGCACGGCGGCGCGGGTGAAGGACATAACGCGACAATGCGGCGGGGTCATGGCGTGCATAGCGGTGCCTTTTGCCGCATCGCACCTATGTGGTCGGATATAAAAGGCTTGAGGCCGTCTGAAACATCTGATTATCGTTATGGGCTTTGCAAGATTGCTGCGCTGCCCCGCGCAGGCGGGAATCCGATTGTTTTTTAAGTGATTGAAATAAACATGAGATATTTTTAAAGCCCGATTCCCGCCCACGCGGGAATAACGGGGCATCAATGTTTTCAGGCCTGGATTAGTTTTTTGCAAGGGGCTTAGGCCGTCTGAAAGTTTTCAGGCGGCCTTACGGCATCTTTACAAAGGTTTCGGCCTTTTCCTGACGGGGTATCTTTTCCCACCTGCAAGCTGTTTATGGCGGTTTGGGCTGAAACCCAACAAGGCGGGGGCAAGCAAGGCTGGCAAAACACTCGGCAAGCAGCGCGCGGCAGCGTGGCGGTGCGGGCGGGTAAGCGGGGCCGGGCGGCACGGCGGCGGGATAGTGCGGGGCAGTCCTGCCTGCCGTAAAAAATTGGCCGTCTGAAAGTTTCAGACGGCCTTTGGCTTAAACGGCTTGGCGTGTTCCCAAACATGACATTTCTCAAACACGCGGGCTTGTTTCTAAACGGTTTGGGTTTGGGGAGAACTTGTGCAAGGCAGCGGGCGGCAGGGTCAGGGGTGTGCGGGGAAAACCGCCGCGAGGGCAGGTGGCACGGCGGCGCGGGTGAAGGGCATCGCAGCAACACGGCGGGGTCATGGTGCGCATGGTGCCGTTTGCCGCATCGAGCCGATGTGGCCGGATAGAAAAGGCTTGAGGCCGTCTGAACGTTTCAGACGGCCTTACGGCATCTTTACAAAGATTTCGGCCTTTACCTGACGGGCTATCTTTTCTAATCTGCTAACTTTTTTGCGGCGGTTTCAATCCCGCCCCAACCCCGCGCGGCAGGCAACGCGTGGCGAAGCAGGAAACGGGGCTGGAAACCGGCAGCGGGCAAGCAGCACGCGGCAGCGTGGCGGTGCGGGCGGGTAAACCGGGCCGGGCGGCGCGGCGGCGGGGTAACGATGCGGTGGTTTTGTCTGCCGTAACAAGATTCAAGGCCGTCTGAAAGTTTCAGACGGCCTCGATAAGCTGTTCAGGCGTTAGGCGTTGCCTTCTTGGGCTTGTTGGTACATGGCCTCGAAATTAATCGGTGCCAGCAGCACGGGCGGGAAGCCTGCGCGGGTGATGGCGCTGGAAACGGCTTCGCGGGCATAGGGGAAAAGAATATTCGGGCAGGCAACGGCCAGCAGAAGCCGGGTGTCTTCTTCGGGAATGTTTTCCAAACGGAAAATGCCGCTTTGCGATACTTCGTTGAGAAACATCACGCGCTCATCGGGCAGTTTGGCGGTTACGGTTACGGTTACGGTTACTTCGTGAAAGTTTTCTTCGAGCTTTTCACTTTCGGTGGATACGCGCATATCGACTTCGGGCTCGCCCTGCTCTAAAAAGATGCCCGGCGCATGGGGCACTTCCAACGATAAATCTTTGATATACAGTTTTTCAATGCTGAATACGGGTTGCTGTTCTTCGCTCATGGTTTTCTTTCTGTTGGTTTAAGGGATTAATCATGCTGCACACGGCAGCGGGAAACGGTTCAGCCGCCGGCCAGCAGGCTTTTCAGGCGGCCTTTTTGGTGCAGGGCGTATAAATCGGTGAAGCCGCCCACATGGGTTTCGCCGATAAAAATCTGCGGCACGCTGCGCTGGCCGGTGCGCTGCTGCATTTCGCTGTAGCCGGCGGGGTTTTGGTCGATGCGGATTTCGGTTATTTCTTCTATGCCCTGCGATTTTAAAAATTGTTTGGCCATGGTGCAGTAGGGGCAATGGGGGCCTGTGTACATGGTGATCGGCTGCATGGTATTCCTTTTTTATGCGGGTGTGCCGGCGCGGCGGGGGTTTGCTTGGCGGCAACGGCAGCTCGGGGCTGCCGGGTTTTGCCGCTGCCTGCGGCCTGCCTGCTTTTGGCTGCTTTTCAATGTGAAGCAGACGGGATATATGGGCGTTGCTGTGTTTTTGCAAGCGGGCGGTAAACCGCGCCGGTTTGCGGGATATGCCTTCAGGCCGTCTGAACGGTTTCAGACGGCCTGAAGGCAGCCTGCGGGGTTCAAATCACAAAACCTATGCTTTGATCCATTTCGGCGGCGGGGTTGCAGGCTACTTTGCCGGCAGGTTTCGCGGGTACGCCCACTACGGTGGTGTGCGGCTGCACTTCGGCCACCACCACGCTGCCGGCGCCGATTTTGGCATTTTCGCCGATGCGGATGTTGCCCAACACTGAGGCATTGGCACCTATCATCACGCCGTCGCCCACTTTGGGGTGGCGGTCGCCGCTTTCTTTGCCTGAACCGCCCAGGGTTACGCCGTGGAGAATCGAGATGTTGTTGCCGAGCACGGCGGTTTCGCCCACAACAAATCCTGTGGCGTGGTCGAGCATCAGGCCGCTGCCGAAACGGGCGGCGGGGTGGATATCGACGCCGAACACTTCGGATGAGCGGTTTTGCAGAAAATAGGCCAGGGTTTTGCGTCCGCAGGTGTAGAGCCAATGGTTGATGCGGTGCGCCTGAATCGCGTGAAAGCCTTTGAAATATAACAGCGGCAGCGAATATTCATCGCAGGCGGGGTCGCGCTCGTAGCAGGCCAGCAAATCGAGCTTGACGGCTTCGGTGATGGAGGAATCGCTGCTTAAGGCTTGGATATACATTTCAAACAGGGCGCGTGCGTCCATTATCGCGCTGGAAAGTTTGCTGGAGAGATGGTAGGCCAAAACCGAATCGATGGTGCTGTGGCGCAAAACGGTTTGGTGCAGAAAGCTGGCCAGAAGCGGCTCGGCGGCTGCGGCTGCTTCGGTTTCTTCGCGAATGGCCTGCCAAACATCGAAATTCGGGGTGTTGAGATGGTCTTTTTTCATGATGAGGCCGTTTGAAATAGTGGATTGAACCGGTGTTATATTATAAGTTTGGCGGTGCTGGCAAGCGCGCACGGCAACCATCTGCAGATGGTATGGTAGGCGGCTTGATCTCCGTTGCGGCGCTGCTTGCTCCGCCGCTGCCCGAAGAGAGTGGTTGTGCAGGCCGGCAAAACGTTAATGGAATCGGTTTCTTGCCTGTATGGCTTGCGGCTTGCTGCCTTGTGCCGGAAATAAAGCGGATTCGCTGCATTCGGAATCAAACCGCACTGCCTGCATTTTTAACCGCGCTTGGCAGCCGTGTGTCAAGCCTCGGCAACAAATTCACGCGAATAGGTTTTTTCGCAATAATGACACTTCAGCCTGGTTTGGCTGCTTTGGGTTTTCACATAAAAACGGCTCTTCACCGGCTCGCCGTGGCTGGCGCAGTTGGGATTGGGGCAACGGAACACTTCGCTGATGATTTCGGGCAGGCTCAGGTGGCGTTTTGCAACCACTTGGAAATCTTCAATCACGTTAACTGTGGCTTCCGGCGCAAACACGGCCAGCCGGTTGGCGGCTGCTTCATCGAGATGCACGCCCGAAATTTTAATAATGTCTTTGCTGCCGTGGCTTTTGCTGGGCAGATTGAAACCCACGGTAACGGCGTTGCCCGGGTGCAGCAGTTTGAATTGGCGCAGAATCGTGAGGCCTTTGCCGGCGGGGATATGGTCGATAACGGTGCCGCTTTGGATGGCTTCAACGCTGTATTGCTTTTTGTTCATCATGCGCTCCTTATACTTCTTCGTTGAGAATCAAAGACAAAATCGCCATGCGGGCATACACGCCGTTGGCGGCCTGCTGAAAATAACAGGCATAGGGGGTGGCATCGACATCGGGGTGGATTTCATCTACCCTCGGCAGCGGGTGCAGAATACGCAGGTTGCTCTTGGCAGCGGCCAGCATAGATGCCTCCAGATTGAATCTGCCTTGGATTTTGGCAAATTCCTGCTCATCGAAACGCTCGCGCTGCACGCGGGTCATGTAGAGAATATCCGCCCATTCTACGGCTGCTTCCAATGAGGGCAGAATCTGATAGCGGCAACCGGCTTCGTCTAATTCTTCGGTGATGTAGTCAGGCATGGCCAGGCTGGGCGGCGAAACGAAAGCAAATTCACAGCCCCAGCGTTTTAACGCCTGCGCCAACGAATGCACGGTGCGGCCGTATTTCAAGTCGCCCGCCATCGCGATTTTCAAATTGTTCAGACGGCCTTGCGTTTCGTAAATGGTTACCAAATCGAGCAGGGTTTGGCTGGGGTGTTGGTTGGTGCCGTCGCCCGCATTAATCACCGGCACGCTTGAAAACTCGGCCGATACGCGTGCGGCACCGTCTTTGGGGTGGCGTTGGATAACCGCATCGGTGTAGCCGGAAATGATGCGCGCGGCATCGGCCAGCGTTTCGCCTTTTTTCGCGCTGGTGTTGGCACCGTCTGCAAAACCGATTACCTTGCCGCCCAAACGCTGCACGGCAGTTTCAAACGATAGCCGCGTTCTTGTGGAAGGCTCGAAAAAACATGAGGCTATCAGTTTTCCTGCCAGCAAATCACCGCGCGGCTCGGCCTTGAGTTTGAGCGCGGTGTGCAGCAGCAGTTCAAGCTGCGGGGTGCTTAAATCGGAGATGGAAATCACATTTTGACGGTAGAGCAGATTGGGCATGGCATTTCCTTTTCCCATAAAAAAACCCGTTGATACGGGCATTGTCGGAAAACGGCAAAACCGCTGCGGCAGGCAGCGCAGCTGAAAAGACGGCGCGGGCAAACAAAATACATGGCGGTTTTGCGGTCGGTAAACTGCGGCTGATTATCGCACAAATCGAAGGCCGTCTGAAAGCATTGTTTCAGACGGCCCCAACAGCATTTGCGGTTTCTCAAATTTCCAAAACATGCCCGATAGCGCCGCTCCATACAGCTAATCCAATAAAAGACATTGCGCAGGGGGCGTGCAACCACCATTGCCTGCCCGCTGAAGCCATTGCGGGACGGCCAATCTGGGAAATGCCCGCAGCCATAGCGAAACTGCGCAGTATTGGGAATCACGAAACCAGCATGGCGGCAAAAATAAAATCTGCCCCGCTCTGCCTAACCCGTTTCAGGGCAAAACGGGCGCAGCCGCATCGCGGTGAAAATGGTTCCCGACAGCCTGCAACCGCACACTTTCCCAATCGGCAGCCTGCCCGGGCTTGCAGTGCATGCAGGCTGTCTTAGCAAACCCCTGAGGCCTTGGCAAAATTCATTCAGGCCGTCTGAAATATTCACTATCGCCATTCCTTCACAGGCGGGAAGCTGGTCTGTTTTTATAACTTATTGAAATAAAATAATTAATGGTTTTAAAACCAGATTCACGCCTGCGCGGGAATGAGGGGAGCTTAAGCATTTCAGACGGCATTAAGGGTATTTGCAAAGACCCTCTCTTTATTTCTGCAAGGCTATTTTGCAAAGGGCTCCCTCTTTATTTTCTCTCCCCGGCAACAGGCCGCTAGCGGTGCGGAAACACAAAACCGATTCTGCTGCTGCCTCTTTAACGGCCAGCCAGGCCGTTCTCTTTAGATTAAGACGCAGCAACGGTGTAACGGAAATAAAATGAGCACACTATATAGTGCATACTGCCTGCAGCTTGCATCTGCCTTGTATTGCCATAAAAAAACCGCACCCCGTAAGCCGGGATATGGTGCCCGGCTTTCGAGGTGCGGTTCAAACCTTGCGGTTTGCTTGAAGATTCAACCTGAATTACTGCACTTTGATTTCCACATCCACACCTGCGGGCAGGTCGAGTTTCATCAAAGCATCGGTCGTTTTATCTGTCCAGTCCACGATGTCCATCAGGCGCAGGTGGGTGCGGATTTCCAATTGCTCGCGTGAAGTTTTGTTCACGTGCGGCGAACGCAGAATGTTGAAACGCTCGATTTTGGTCGGCAGCGGAATCGGGCCTTTTACCACGGCACCGGTACGCTTGGCGGTTTCAACGATTTCTTGGGCAGATCGGTCAATCAGGCTGTAATCATACGCTTTTAAGCGGATACGGATTTTTTGGCTTGCCATTTATCTATACCCTTCAAATCAAGCAATGATGGAAGATACTACACCGGCACCCACAGTACGGCCGCCCTCGCGAATCGCAAAGCGCAAACCGTCTTCCATTGCAATCGGCGCAATCAATTCTACCGTGATGGTTACGTTTTCACCCGGCATAACCATTTCCACACCCTCTTCCAAAGTTACCGCGCCGGTAACATCGGTGGTGCGGAAGTAGAACTGCGGACGGTAGTTGGCGAAGAACGGAGTATGGCGGCCGCCCTCTTCTTTGCTCAACACATACACTTCGGCTTTGAACTTGGTGTGCGGGGTAATCGAGCCGGGCTTGGCCAATACTTGACCGCGCTCCACTTCTTCACGCTTGGTGCCCCGCAGCAAAACACCCACGTTGTCGCCTGCCTGACCCTGATCCAGCAGCTTGCGGAACATTTCCACGCCGGTACAGGTGGTTTTTTGGGTGGCTTTCAGGCCTACGATTTCGATTTCATCGCCTACGTTGATGATACCGCGCTCCACACGGCCGGTTACCACAGTGCCGCGGCCGGAGATGGAGAATACGTCTTCAATCGGCAGCAGGAAAGGTTTGTCTACGGCACGCTCGGGTGTGGGGATGTAGCTGTCCAAAGCGGCGGCCAGTTCGAAGATTTTTTCTTTGTAGCCGGCATCGCCTTCCAAGGCGCGCAGGGCGGAACCTTGCACGATCGGGCAGTCGTCGCCGGGGAAGTCGTAGCTTGACAGCAGGTCGCGGATTTCCATCTCAACCAGCTCCAGCAGCTCGGCATCGTCAACCATGTCGCATTTGTTCATGAATACGATGATGTAGGGCACACCCACTTGGCGGGCCAGCAGGATGTGTTCTCGGGTTTGCGGCATGGGGCCGTCTGCAGCGGACACCACCAAAATCGCGCCGTCCATTTGGGCGGCACCGGTAATCATGTTTTTAACGTAGTCGGCGTGGCCCGGGCAGTCTACGTGGGCGTAGTGGCGGCCTTCGGTTTCGTATTCCACGTGCGAGGTATTGATGGTGATGCCGCGGGCTTTTTCTTCCGGGGCATTGTCGATTTGGTCGTAGCCTTTAGCCTGACCGCCGAATTTTTCTGCCAAAATGGTGGTCAGTGCGGCAGTCAAAGTGGTTTTACCATGGTCAACGTGACCGATGGTGCCAACGTTTACGTGCGGCTTGCTCCGCTCGAATTTTTCTTTAGCCATGAGCTAATTCCTTTATATAAAGAACGATTAAAGAACAGGATTTGCGGCCGTCTGAAATTTCAGACGGCCTGTTTCAACAGTTCAGCCTTTGCGGGCTTCTGTAACTTGCGCGGCAATGTGTGCGGGAGCTTCTGCGTATTTCTTAAACTCCATCGAGTAGGTTGCACGGCCTTGGGTGGCGGAACGCAGGTCGGTCGAGTAGCCGAACATTTCTGCCAGCGGCACTTCGGCGCGGACTTTCTTGCCGCCGATGCCGTCGTCGTCCATACCCAACACGATACCGCGGCGGCGGTTCAGATCACCCATCACATCACCCATATAATCTTCGGGCGTTTCTACCTCAACGGCCATAATCGGCTCCAGCAATACCGGAGAGGCTTTTTTCATACCTTCTTTGAAAGCCATGGAGGCGGCCAGTTCAAAGGCGATTTGAGAAGAGTCCACATCGTGATAAGAACCGAAAATCAAGCGGATACGCACATCAACCACAGGGTAGCCGGCAACAATACCGTTGGACAGGGTGTCGCGGATACCTTTATCGACCGAGGGGATAAACTCGCGCGGAATCACGCCGCCTTTGATTTCATCGATAAATTCATAGCCCGCACCGCCGGGTTCCAGCGGCTCCATTTTGATGACAACATGACCATATTGGCCTTTACCGCCGGACTGCTTAACGTGTTTGGCTTCGGATTCCACTTCTTTGCGGATGGTTTCGCGGTAGGCCACCTGCGGCGCACCCACATTGGCTTCCACACCGAATTCGCGCTTCATACGGTCAACGATGATTTCCAAGTGCAATTCACCCATGCCGGAAATAATGGTTTGACCGGATTCTTCATCGGTACGCACACGGAAAGACGGATCTTCTTTGGCCAAGCGGTTGAGTGCAATACCCATTTTCTCTTGGTCTGCCTTGGTTTTCGGCTCAACGGCAACGTGAATCACCGGCTCGGGAAATTCCATGCGTTCCAAGATAATCGGAGCATCTTCGGCACACAGCGTCTCACCGGTGGCAACATCTTTCAAACCGATGGCGGCAGCAATATCGCCCGCGCGCACTTCTTCGATTTCGGTACGGTCGGCAGCGGTCATCTGCACCAAACGGCCGATGCGTTCGCGGGTGCCTTTAACAGAGTTCACCACATTGTCGCCCGATTTCACCACGCCGGAATACACGCGGATGAAAGTGAGCTGGCCGACATATTTGTCGTTCAGCATTTTAAACGCCAACGCTGAGAATTTGGCATCATCACTTGCTTGACGGCTGTCGGATTCTTCGTTGTTCGGATTCACGCCTTGCACCGGAGGAATATCGGTAGGCGCGGGCAGAAATTCTATCACAGCATCGAGCATACGCTGCACACCTTTGTTTTTAAAGGCAGATCCGCACAACATCGGCTGGATTTCACCGGCCAAGGTGCGCTCGCGCAATGCAGCTACGATTTCTGCTTCAGTCAGCTCTTCACCGCCCAAATATTTATCCATCAGCTCTTCGCTGGCTTCGGCCGCCGCTTCGATCATGTTTTGGCGCCATTCTTCGGCAGTATCAACCAAATCTGCGGGGATGTCGCCGTATTCGAACGTGGTGCCTTTATCGGCTTCGTTCCAAATGATGGCTTTCATTTTCAACAGATCTACCACACCCTCGAAGCTGTCTTCCGCACCCACGGGAATAACAATGGGCACGGGATTGGCGCGCAAACGGGTACGCATCTGTTCGACCACGCGGAAGAAGTTTGCGCCCTGACGGTCCATTTTGTTCACAAAAGCCAAACGCGGCACTTTGTATTTATTGGCTTGACGCCATACAGTTTCCGATTGCGGCTGCACACCGCCCACCGCGCAGTAAACCATAACGGCACCATCAAGCACACGCATGGAACGCTCTACCTCCACGGTAAAGTCCACGTGTCCCGGGGTGTCGATGATGTTGAAACGGTGTTCGGGAAACTGCCCGCCCATACCTTTCCAGTAGGAAGTTACGGCAGCGGAAGTGATGGTAATCCCGCGCTCCTGCTCTTGTTCCATATAGTCGGTAGTGGCGGCACCATCGTGCACTTCGCCCAATCTGTGGGTTAAGCCTGTATAGAACAGGATACGCTCGGTAGTGGTGGTTTTACCTGCATCGATGTGTGCGGAAATACCGATATTGCGATAAAGATTAATCGGGGTTTTACGAGCCATTTTATGCGCCTTTCGAAATTAGAAACGGAAGTGTGAGAAGGCTTTGTTGGCTTCGGCCATGCGGTGTACTTCTTCACGTTTTTTCATTGCACCGCCGCGGCCTTCGGCTGCATCGATCAATTCGCCGGCCAAACGCAGATCCATGGATTTTTCACCGCGCTTACGGGCAGCATCGCGCACCCAGCGCATTGCCAGAGCCAAGCGTCGTGAAGGGCGAACCTCAACAGGAACTTGGTAGTTGGCACCGCCCACACGGCGGCTTTTCACTTCTACAACGGGTTTGGTGTTGGCAATGGCTTCGTTGAACACTTCGATTGCTGCTTTGCCGGTTTTTTTCTCGATTTGCGCAAGGGCCCCGTAAACGATGCGCTCGGCAACGGATTTTTTACCGTCAATCATCAATACGTTCATAAACTTGCTCAGCTCAACGCTGCCGAATTTCGGATCGGGCAATACATCGCGTTTGGGAACTTCTCTACGTCTTGGCATTTTAATTCCTTAAATATCTATTCAGTCGGGACAACCCCATGAATGCCTATCGAAGCATTCACTTACTCGGCCATGCCTGCTTTTCAGACGGCAAAACCGACGTGCCGTAGTGTTATTTGGTTACTTGGGCCGTTTGGCACCATATTTGGAGCGGGCCTGTTTGCGGTCTTTAACGCCTGCGGTATCCAAAGAACCGCGGACGGTGTGGTAACGCACACCCGGCAAGTCTTTTACACGACCGCCGCGAATCAGCACCACGCTGTGTTCCTGCAGGTTGTGTCCCTCGCCGCCGATATAGGAAATCACTTCAAAACCGTTGGTCAGGCGGACTTTGCACACTTTGCGCAATGCAGAGTTCGGTTTTTTCGGAGTGGTGGTGTACACGCGGGTGCACACGCCGCGTTTCTGCGGGCACGCTTCCAGTGCGGGCACTTTGTTTACGTACACCGGCTTTTGACGGCCTTTGCGTACCAATTGATTGATAGTTGGCATATTTTCTCGTCCTGTTGAGTGAAATATCTGCCGGCACCATGCCGACAAGAGCGGAATTATAGTTTCGGTGCAAACACTTAGTCAAGGCATTGCAAAACACGGCCTGCAAACATTCCGCAAAACACAGTTTCTAGGCAGCGCCTGCGCAACACAACAAGGCCGTCTGAAACTTTTTGCTTTCAGACGGCCTCGATTCCCACCGTCTTAGCGATATTGCGGCAGACTGCCCACGACTGCCCTGCTAAATAACGCTGACATTCATTTCCGCATCCACCTTCACTTTGGCATTGTCAAAGGCAAACTGGTTATAGCGGTAGCCGCTGTTCGAAAAGAAATTCTGCACACTCACCCGATCTTCGCCGCCGTAGGCCTGAACCAGCAGGTGATTGCCCTCGCGGCTGAACACCGCATTTTCCAGCAACGCATTTGTGAAAATCAGGGTATCGGTGTGTTCGGCCTGATAGCCATAATCGCTCACTATGTCCTGCCCGTGGCCTTTGGCAAAGATATAGGTGTCGACTCCGCCGCCACCGTAGAGTTTGTCGTTGCCTTCGCCTCCGTCCAGCGTATCATTTCCCGCACCGCCGTTCAATTCGTCATCGCCTGCACCGCCATCGAGCTTATCGTTGCCGTGCTCTCCATATAAACGGTCGTTGCCTGCACCGCCCGCCAGCCTGTCTTCCCCGTCTCCGCCATAAAGGTTGTCGTTGCCTTCATCACCGAACAGGCTGTCGTTGCCGCCATAGCCGTAAAGTGTATCGTTGCCTTCGCCGCCATTCAGAATATCCACCGTATTCCAACCATTGAGCGTATCGTTTTTCTCTGTGCCGCTGCCTTTTACCGTTATGCCGGCCATATCGGCGGCTGTGATGGTTTTGTCGTCAAAGGCAAAATCAAAATAACGGTATCCGTTGCCGTCAAAATAACCCCGCACCGCCACCTGATCGTTGCCGCCGTAGGCCTTAACCACCAAATCATTTCCGCTGCGGGTGAATACCGCATCGGCAAAGTCGGCTCCGCTAAAGCGCAGGGTATCGGTGTGTTCGGCCTGATAGCCATAATCGCTTACCACATCCTGCCCGTGGCCTTTGGCAAAGATATAGGTGTCGGCTTCGCCGTTGCCGCCGTAGAGTTTGTCGTTGCCTTCGCCGCCTATCAGCGTGTCTTTGCCATCACTGCCATAAAGCTTATCGTTGCCCGCGCCGCCATTAAGAATATCCGAGCCTGCGCCGCCGTTCAGTTCATCATCACCTTTCCCGCCCATCAGCGTGTCGTTGCCCGCGCCGCCGGCCAGTTCGTCATCGCCTTCCCCGCCATCGAGTACATCGCTGCCGCTTCGACCATAGATCCTGTCGTTGCCGCTGCCGCCGGCTAAAAAGCTTGCCCGGTCGTTGCCGTAAAGCGTGTCATCGCCGTCTGAGCCGAGCTTGTGTCCGATTTTCTCCACCGCTTCTGCGCCCAAAGCCTGCGCATACCGGCCCAGCAGGTTATTTTCGGCCGCGCTTTGCGCATATTGGAGCATTTGCGCCGAAAGCGCTTCGGCGGCGTTGCCCTTGCTGCCGGCGCCGGCCATCAACTCCCCCAAATCCACAAATGCTTTTTCGGGGTTTTCGGCATAAACCTGATTGAATTTTTCGATCACTTTGCCATAGTCTAAAACAAATTCGTTATTTTCTATTTTCAAACCGATTTCGTTTAAATAAGGCTGCAGGCGGGTTTGAAACAGCAATGCCTGATAAATGTTTTTGCTCAAAGCCGCATACGCCTTGTCGGCCGCTGCAAAAAACTGCCCGGCATCTTCGCTGCTGCTGATAAACACCGTGCCCGAATATTCGCCCGAAAAAGCATCAAGCGCCGCCACCTTGCCGGCATAGGCCTTTAACTTGGCCGACTCTTCCGGGGAAGGCAGATAAAGATTATTGCGCATTTCCCGCTCTTCACCTGGCGTAACCGCGCGGCCTTCATTGGCTGTTTTAACCCAGGCGCTGGAAAACACCGCGCCTGAATGATAACGCGGGTCGGTTTTCGCCCACTCGCCCACCAAAGCATCCACCAAAGCCAGCTGCTCCGCCTTGGTTTCGGCCTTGCTGTAGGCGGACAACACTTCGGCCAGCTTGGGCGACAGCGCCGCCGCCTCGCGCAGATCGCGCAATCTGCCCATGCCTTGCAGGTTTGCCGCCTGCATCTGCGCTTCGGTGAGTTTCACCGGGTCGGCATAGCGGCTGTGCAGATGGTCTGCCGCCAAGAGCAGATCGCCCATTTCGCGCTTTCGGCCGTCTGAAAGGGTATAGGAGCCTTTTTGGGCAATGGTGTTGCCGTTGTCCAAACGGATATCGGTATTTTGATAGGCCAAATCCAGCGACTGAATGCCCAACTCCGCCAAACCGAAAAGCTCGCCTTCTTGCGAAATGCCGTCCTGATTCAGATCGCGCCACACTTTCAAAGCAGCAAATTTCTCGTCTTTGTTATCGATCAGGCCGTCTGAATTGCTGTCGAACCCGGCCAATGCGGCATAGCCGTGGGCGGCATGTTCTCCGTTTTGCAATACCGAGCTGTCGCCGAACAGCTCGCCGCCGTTGTTAATCAGGCCGTCTGAATTGCGGTCGATTACCAGCAAACCGTCGTCGGCAGCCGCCCAGCCCGTTGATGTGCGGATGCCGTCTGAAACCCCTGCAAACCGCCCCGCCCCAATTTTTATAAAACATGGCATAATCGTTTGAACAACAACACAAAGCCTGCAAAGGACACCGCCATGGAACGTTTCGATTTCAACTATGCCCCTTTCAACTATCTGAGCAACCCCGAGCGGGTGATGCTGCAAAAAGCCGTGGATATTGCTTTTTTCGCCAACGGCGAAACCATTATCCGCCCTGATGAGCCTATAGGGTTTCTTTATGTGGTGATAAAGGGGCTGGTAAAAGAAACCGGCGCTGACGGCGAGGTGGTGTCGCTCTACCACCCGCGCGACACGTTTGAGGCGCGCGGGCTGATTGAGGGGGTGAGCCACCATCAGTTTTCGGTGGAAGAGGAAACATTGGTTTATACCGTTCCGAAAGAGGTGGTGCTGAAGATTATCGAAAGCAACCCGCGCTTCGGCGCGTATTGTTATGCCAGCGTGGCCGACAAGTTTGCCAGCCTTTCCAACAGTAAAAACGAGAGTGAGTTTGAAAGCCTGTTTACCGCCAAAGTGCGCGATGCCTACCGGGGCAGCCCCACCTGGCTCGAAGGCGGCGATTCGGTTTTGCGCGCGGCGCAGATGTTGAAGGAAAATAAAACCAAATCGGCACTGGTGCGCCATGAAGGCAAAATCGGGGTGTTTACCGAATCGGCGTTCCGCGACATTGTGATTGCGGGCGCGCCTTCAAGCGATGCCATACACAACTGGGCGGTGTTCAACCTGATTGCCATCGATATAGGCGATTTCGTGTTTAACGCGCTGCTGCGCATGACCACGTTTAAAATCCAGCGCGTAGTGGTAACGGAAAACGGCCAACCCATCGGCACGCTCGAGCAGATAGATGTGTTGGCCTATTTTTCGAACCACAGCCATTTGGCCGCCCAACGTTTGGAGCGCGCCAAAACCATAGACGAATTGGTGGATATTGCCGGCCAGATGACCGACTCTGTCCGCCTGCTGCGCAGCAACGGCGTGCGCGCGCCGCAGCTGGCACAGCTGATGCAGGTGCTCAACAGCAGCCTGTTTGAAAAAGCCTGGCGCATTCTCGCTCCGGCTGATTTATACGACAATTCATGCCTGATTGTGATGGGCTCGGAAGGGCGCGGCGAGCAGATTCTGAAAACCGATCAAGACAATGCGCTGATTCTGCGTGAAAGTGTCAATCCTGAAGAAGCCGCCGAAGCGGCGGAGCAGTTTTCGGCCGCGCTGGCGCGCTTGGGCTACCCGCACTGCCCCGGCAAAATTATGGTAAACAACCCCGCATGGCGCAAAACGCTGCCCGAATTCAAAAAAACGGTGGGCGGCTGGTGCCGCTCGCCCGATGGCGAAGCGATGATGAATCTGGCGATTTTTACCGATGCCAAAGCAGTGGCAGGCGATGCCGCCATGCTGACCGAAGTGAAAGAACACCTGCAAAAACGCATGACCAACGATGCAGGGATGCTGATGGCGTTTGCCCGCGCCGTGGATCAGTTTGACAGCCAGAGCAGGGGCTTTTTCTCGCAACTGCTCAGCCGTGGCGGCAGCGAAAAAATGGACATCAAAAAAATGGGGCAGTTTCCCGTGGTGCACGGCATCCGTGCCTTGAGCTTGGAAGCGCGCATCGAAGAAACCAACACATTCGAGCGCATCCGCCATCTGGTGCGGCTCAACGTTATCGATGAAGCGCTCGGGCAGGATGTGGCCGAAGCCTTGGGCTATATCATGGACTTGCGCTTCAGCGCCAACCTGCATATTCTCGAAAGCGGCACGGGCACGCCCAACCAGGTGGATTTCGCCAACCTCTCTACGCTGGAGCGCGACCTGCTCAAAGATGCCCTGCAAGTGGTGAAACGCTTTAAAAACGTGATCCGCCACCATTTCCACATCACTTCGTAAACGGGAGGCGGCTTATGTTTGAACGTTTTTTACGCAACTGCAACCGCAGAAAACTCACCGACCCGCATTATGGTTTTCTGTTTGAAGAACAGCCCGGCGAATGGGTAAGTTTCGACTGCGAAACCACCGGCCTCGATGTGAAAGAAGCCGAAATTTTATCGATAGGCGCGGTAAAAATACGCGGCAACCGCGTGCTGGCGGGCGAATCGTTTTATGTGCTGGTGAAACCCGAAAACCCGATGAAGGCCGCCAATATCACCGTGCACGGCCTGCGCCCCACCGATCTTTCAGACGGCATTCCCGTGGAAGAAGCCGTTAAGCAGCTGCTCGAATTTATCGGCGGGCGGGAGTTGGTAGGCTATTATCTCGAATACGATGTGGCGATGATCAACAAATTTCTGAAACCCATGCTCGGTATCAAGCTGCCCAACAGGCAAACCGATGTATCCTCGCTGTTCCACCAATGGCAAAGCAGGCAAAACGTCCACGACAGCTATGTGGATCTGCGCATGGACAATATGTTTAAAAAACTCAGGCTGCCCGACCTGCCCCGCCACAACGCGCTGAACGATTCGATTAATGTGGCGCTGATGTATCTGCTGCTGAAACAGCGGTTGAAATAGAAAAACCAACGCTTTTTTAAGGCTTAACAAACCAAACCTCAACAAGCGTTGTGCAAGGTTTGAGGCCGTCTGAAAAAACATTTGCTTTTCAGACGGCCTCAAACCGTAACAGATTCAGATTAAGCCCGCTCAGCCGCCATGCCCGTCTCTTGCACGCGCCTGCCCAGAATCACAATATCGGCAAGAAAAGTTTCCATATCGCACACCTGCGGCAGCCGCTCCCACCCGCGAAAACCCAGCGAAGCAAACAGGCGGATACTGGGGGGTGTTGTGGGCGAAAATCACAGCGATGATATGGAGGCCGTCTGAAAGGCAGATATTTTTCAGACGGCCTCAGCCGTAACCGGACATTCGGGTGAAACCCACCCGGCCTACCCTTGCACGCGCCTGCCCAGAATCACAATATCGGCAAGAAAAGTTTCCATATCGCACACCTGCGGCAGCCGCCCCCACTCGCGAAAGCCCAGCGAGGCAAACAGGCGGATGCTGGGGGTGTTGTGGGCGAAAATCACGGCGATGATGTTGCGGATGCCTAAAGCAGGCGCCTGCGCACACATATATTCGGCAAGCCGCCTGCCCAAACCGCCGCCGCGCGCATCTCGATGCACATAAATGCTGATTTCGGCACTGATGCGGTAGGCATGGCGGGGGTAGTAGTCGCTGAAGCTGCCCCATGCCAGCACCTGCCCCGCAAGATTTTTCACCACATACAGCGGCCGGTTGCCGCCGTGTGCGTCAAACCACGCCCGGCGGCTTTCGATGCCCGCCGGCTGCAAATCGGCGGTGGCGCGGCGGCTAGGAATGGCGCTGTTGTAAATGGCAACGATTTCGGGCAGATCGGCCTGCACGGCAGGCTGTATGGTGTGCGGTTGCTGCATAAACGTTCCAAAGTGTAGGTATGGTGCTTTCAAACGGCCGGCAGCCTTACAGAGTTCAAAAACACCGTTTGGAATTATATGCCGTTTTCCACAACTTCCGCCTCTTCCTCTTCACCACCCCTGTCCAACACTGCTATTGCGGCGCGCAGCCATTGCCAGGCAAGGGTTTGCTGGTCGGAAAAAGCATTCCACAAAGTGTCTTCGCCCATCACGCTGTATTCGCCCTGCGTGCGCAGGTCGATATCCAGCCCGTTTTCGATGGCTTGGTGGTAGCGGGCGAATCCGCCCTCAAAATAAAACTGTTCCAACTGCCGCATAATGGCTGCGCTGCGCCGCCATTCCTGCCGCCCCGCTTCGAGCTTGGGCAGCAATTCAGTCCATTCTCGGTAAAGCTGCTGGATTTCGTTAATGTGCGCCTGTGCGGCGGCGGGGTCGGGCAAGGTATCCATATTGTTTCCGTATCAGGGTTTCCATGCGCCGGCAGGCTTTGCACACGCTTGTGTTCCGGCCTGTTTTTCCGGCATTTTTCCAATCTGCACCGGTATGTTTTGCTTTCCTGCGCGGCGGCCGCTGCCGCCCCGTAACCGGCATTTGTCCGCACAGGCAGCTCTGCTACGGAGCAGGAAATCAAAACAACGGCTCCGGTCCGGCCGAAGCAATATCCATCTGCCGGCGTGCAAATATAAACCAGAAAAATCAAGGGCGCAAACCCCGCCCCGACAAAGGCATGCTCATAGTGGAACAATACAGAACGATACCGCACCACTCCGCCTCAGCCCAAAGCGGGCGGTTCTGCATAACCGATACTGCCGTCCTTTCCCTGCTGCTGCGCGATATTGAACAGGCTGCCTAATCCCGCTACACTTCACCGCATTGTGCAGGCCGTCTGAAAAGTTTGAAACCTCTGCCGGCAAACCGCCACCATAGCAAATCCGCTTTATTTGCAATACCGGGCAGCAGGCCGCAGAGGATACAGACAGTATGAAACCGATTCCGTTGCCGCGTGGGCGGCTGACAAAACCGTTCTCGTTGAGCCGGGGCGTTGCAGCGCCGCAACCTAAATACAGCGGATTCACTTCTGCCTCAGGCTTTTTCAGACGGCCTGATACACCCGGCCGCTGCAATCATTGCGCTTGCAGCTTGAGCACGTCAGCGTCATTGCGCCGCTGCGAAACCGAAACAGAAAGCTTCCGTTATGAATACCGCCCCCGTTGCCCTGCGCCGCAAAAGCGCGCGCAAACCGCACCCCACCGCCCGATATTGGCGCAAATGCCAGGTTGAAGAATTGTTTGAAATGCCGTTTCTCGACCTCGTTTACAAAGCCGCCGAAATCCACCGCGCCCACTTCAACCCCCGCGAAATCCAGCTCTCCACCCTGCTCTCCATCAAAACCGGCGGCTGCCCCGAAGACTGCGGATACTGCCCGCAATCGGCGCACCACAACACCGGTCTCGAAAAATCGCAGATGATGGATGTGGAAGCAATCCTCAAAATCGCCCGCACCGCCAAAGCGCGCGGTGCCGGCCGCTTCTGCATGGGCGCAGCCTGGCGCGGGCCCAAGCCGGAAGACGTGAAAACCGTTGCCGAAATCATCAAAGCCGTAAAAAGCCTGGGGCTGGAAACCTGCGGCACGTTCGGCATGCTCGAAGACGGCATGGCCGAAGATTTGAAAAACGCCGGGCTGGACTACTACAACCACAACCTCGACACCGACCCCGAACGCTACAACGACATCATCCGCACCCGCGCCCACGAAGACCGCATGGACACGCTGGGCAAAGCGCGCGGCGCGGGCTTGAAAGTGTGCTGCGGCGGCATCGTGGGCATGAACGAAACCCGCCCCCAGCGCGCCGGCCTGATTGCCAGCCTTGCCAACCTCGACCCGCAGCCCGAGAGCGTGCCCATCAACCAATTGGTGAAAGTAGAGGGCACGCCGCTGGCCGATGCCGAAGATTTGGATTGGACGGAATTTGTGCGCACCATCGCCGTGGCGCGCATCACCATGCCGCAAAGCTACGTGCGCCTTTCCGCCGGGCGCACCGCCATGCCCGAAGCCATGCAGGCCATGTGTTTTCTCGCCGGCGCCAATTCGATTTTCTACGGCGACAAACTATTAACCACCGACAACCCCGAAACCGACAGCGACCGCCTGCTGATGGAAAAACTGGATTTGCACCCGCTGCAATATCAGGCTGCCGGGTGATGCCCGTCAAACGCCGTGCAGAAACGGCACCGGCGCCCCGGTGCTGCGGCTTCTCCAAACCTGTGCCGCTCTCCGGTTTGCCGGCGCAGTGCAGGCGTTTTGGTACAGGTATTTTTCAGATATGGATACAGATGGCGAAAAAAGGCGAAAAAGGCCGTCTGAAAAACCTTTCAGACGGCCTGCTGCCTACCACCATTTGACTGCATTAATAAAATATCCTGCCGCTGCCAACCCGCCGATAAACGCAACCGCCCAAAACCGCCTGCGCGGCAGATTCCATACCGCCACGACAACCTGATTCAGTTTGTCGGATATTCATAAAAGCACCTCCTTGCGCCAATTATTTGAAAATACATTTGAAGTTTTCCTATCAAACACTCCACATCACCATAAGCGGATTAAAGCATTTTCCGAGGGCGCAAACGCACTGAAATGCTTCACTGCATATTGTGTGTTTTCCATTTGAAGGCAAACCATAAAAAGGCCGTCTGAAACTTTTTCAGACAGCCCTTCTCCACACCCAAAACCCGCAGCACCCTACGCCGCAGGCGGCAGCATTTTCAGATAATTCAAAGCGATAAACTGCTTGTCGGCATCCACTTCGGCCACCGAAAGCAGCAGCTGCGATTTGGGCAGCGCATCAAACGGAATGCCCGTGGCGCGCACGGTGAGCGGCAGGCCTTCAATGCGCACCAAATCTTCTTTCAACAGCGTGGCCTTCAATTCTTTCAACGCCTGCTGCCTGATATAGACCAGGCTCCAGTAGCCCTCCATTTTGCGCTGGAAATCGGCATAGGCGGTGTAGGCCGCATCGAAATCGCGCAGGGCGGCAAACAAGGCGGTGTCGTTGCTGCCAAACAACGGCTCGGCTTCACTGTTTATCAGGCTGAGCAGCTGCTTTTGGTTGATATAGTCGGCGGCACGGCGCAGCGGCGAAGTGAACCAGCCGTAGTGCTGCACGCCCATGCCGCTGTGCGGTTCGGATTGGGTGCTCATGCGCACTTTGCCGTTGCCCGGCTGCACGCGGAAAATGCCGGGCAGGCTGTTTTCATCGAGCATCTGCGCCCATGTGCTGTTGGCCAGTATCATCATTTCGCTCACCAGCGTATCGATGGGCGAGCCGCGCTCGCGGCGGGAAACGGCCACGCTGCCGTCTTCGCCCGGCTCGATGCTGTAATCGTATTGCGGGGCGCGGCAGGGCTCATATTTGCCGCGCGCCTGCTGCCGCGCCACGGCGAAGCGGTGCAGCCAGATTAAATCCTGATGGTGGTTAAACACAGCCTGCCCTTCGGCATCGAGACCGGTTTCGGCGTTGAAATGCGGTTCGATGGCTTGGATACGCAGGTTTTCGGCGATATAGACGGCTTCGATTTTGTGCACGGGCGCGCTGATGTTGAAATCGGCATCAACATCGAAATAAATGCTCACGGCGGGGCGGCAGCCGCCGGCATCGAGGCTGAAGGCGGCAATCCAGTTCTCAGGCAGCATGGTGATTTTGCCGCCGGGAAAATACACCGTGCTCAACCGCTCCATAATGGTTTTTTCGATGGCGCTGCCCGCTCCGACCGCCAGCGCGGGCGCGGCGATGTGGATGCCCACACGTTTGATGCCGTTGCCCAAATCGGTAACACTCAAGGCATCGTCCACTTCGGTGGTGTCTTCGTCATCGATGGAAAACGCCTGCACGGCAGCCTGCGGCAGCGCGGGCAGCTCGGGCACGGGGATATCGGCAAACGCCGTGCCTTTGGGAAAATGCTTGACTTCAAAGCCGTCACGCAGATATTGCGGAATCGAAGCCACACCGCCGGTTTGCAAGGCCAACTCCAGCGGGGTGAGTTTGAGCGCGGCGGCGGCTTTGGCAAAGGCTTTGTAGATGGGGGTCTGTTTGTCGGGCGCATGCAGGATGGTTTTCAGCCCGGCGGCAATTTCAGGCGGCATGCTGCCCTGCTTGAGTGCTTCCGACCAGGCTTCGATTTGCGCATCCTGCTGTTTTTTGCGCTCCAATGCCGCCAACGCCTGTTTGAGCGTTGCTTCGGGGGCGGCCTTGAATATGCCTTTGGCTTTTTTATAGAAATACACCGGCGCGGCATAAAGTGCCATCAGCGTGCCCGCCAGCTCGGTTTTGGTGGGTGTCCGGCCGAAATATTCTTCGGCGATGGCCGCAGCGCTGAATTCTTCTTCACCGCACACCTCCCACAGCAGGCCGGTGTCGATTTCGGCCGCTTCGGCTTGCGCCTGATTCAGAAAATCGTCCGGCGGGGTGTCGAATTCGACAAACACATTGGCCGCTTTCACTTTGGTGCGTTTGCCGTGCCGGGTGTCGGCCTGATAGGCGGCATCGCTTTTCTGCACCACGGCGGCCACTTTGAACTGGCCGGATTCTTCGTAAAAAATGTTCATATCAAAGCTCAAAGCGCATTCGGAAAAGCGCGTGATTCTAACAGGATTCACTCAGGCCGTCTGAAAGGTTTGCGCCGTTTCGGCAGCAACCCGCCGTCTTTCAGACGGCCTGCGGTCAAACTACTTGCTTAATACCCGTTGTGTCATACCCGGGCTTGACCCGGGTATTCCCCAATTTGCTGAAACTCAAGAGCCTCGGGACAAGCCCGGGTATGGCGGCGGTTGGGTATTTCATACGGCCGGTGCGGATTACGCAGCACCCCGGGGCGTTTGCAACAGATCAGCTTACTGCCCCTGCTCCCGCCGCGCACGGGTATCAAATTCTGCCAGCGTGATGTCCAGCGTATCCAAGCACGGCGACATTATCTCGGCAACGGCACCATCGACTCCGTTGCGGCTGCGGCCGGCAGGACGGTAAACAAACAGCCTGAACAAATCGTTCAACACGATGGCTTCGGCGTTGGTTTTCAGCACCCAACCCTGTTTGCCCGAATAAACATAGCCGTGGCGGGCAAGCTTTTCGAGCAGCCGCCCCAATTCATCGTAGCCCATATGGATGTGCCGTCTGAAATCCTGCACCTTGAGTGTGCTGCCGGTTTGTTGGGCTTCGTTGAGCAGCAGCAGGATTGCCAACACATCGTCAAACCGCCCGCGCCCATCGACACGCCGCCGGAACGCCTCGCCCTGCCAGTAGGAAAGCGAAGCGGTGAGCACCGCGCCCGACAACACCAGCATCCACAACAGATTCAGCCACAGCAGAAAAAACGGCACCGCCGCAAACGCGCCGTAAATCAGCGTATAGCCCTTAAAGGTGCCGATATACCAGGCAAAGCCGTAGCGGGCGGCTTCCAGCAAAACCGCCGTAACCGCCGCCCCGAGCAGCGCATGGCGCGCCGGCACGAAACGGTTGGGCACCAGCCGGTAGAGCAGCCACAGCAGCAGTGTGCCGAACGCTATCGATGCAACCATGCGCACCGCCGCCGCCAACAGGGGATAATGTTCGCCAAACGGGCTGTAGGCAAGCAGCGACGACCACAGCGACAACCCCACGCCCAACGCCAGCGGGCCGAAGGTGAGCAGCGCCCAATACACCAAAAACTGCATCATCAGCGGCCGCTGCGTGCCCACACGCCAAATGCGGTTAAACGTTTGGTCGATGGTTTGGATCAGCATCAGCGAAGTAACGCCCAGCATCATGATGCCGACAGCCGTGAGCCCGCCGGCTTTTTCTTTAAACGCATCGATATATTCAAACAAAGTATCCGCGCCTTGCGGCACGATGGTTTGATTGACGAAATGCACAAAAGAAGCAGAAAGCTCGTCAAACACCGGAAACGCCGATACCACCGCCAGCATTACCGTCAGCACCGGCACCAGCGACAACAGCGTGGTAAACGTGAGGCTGGCCGACACCTGCGGCACGCGTATTTCCATAAAGCGGCGGCACACAAACCATGCAAACCCGCCCAAGCGCGAAGCGCGCACGGCTTGCCACCAAGATAAATCAGGCATATGCTTTCCCTTTCTTATTCTTCCATTTGGTCAAACATTTTCAGACGGCCGGCAGCCATTGAGCCGCATAACAGGCCGTCTGAAAACCGGCCCAATTGTAACGGAAAGCCGCAATGAACCCAAACCCTTTGAAAATACTTGTTTTATACTATTCCCAACACGGCGGCACGCAAAACCTCGCCCGCCAAATCGCGCGCGGCATCGAAAGCGTGGCCGGCTGCGAAGCCGTGTTGCGCACCGTGCCGAAAGTGTCGGCCGTGTGCGAAGCGGTGGAATCCGATATTCCCGCCGCAGGCGCGCCCTATTGCAGCGCCGAAGACCTCAAAACCTGTGCCGCCCTCGCCCTGGGCAGCCCCACCCGCTTCGGCAATATGGCCGCCGCCATGAAATATTTTCTAGACGGCACCGTGGCGCAATGGCTGGGCGGCGAACTGATCGGCAAACCCGCCACCGTGTTCACCAGCGCCGGCAGCCTGCACGGCGGGCAGGAATCCACCCTGCTCACCATGATGCTGCCCCTGCTGCACCACGGCATGATTATCAGCGGCGTGCCCTTCAGCGAAGCCGCCCTCGGCCAAACCCGCAGCGGCGGCACGCCTTACGGCGCATCGCATATGGCCGGGGCGGAAGGCCGCCCCGAATTGAGCAGCCACGAGCAGCAAACCGCATTTGCACAAGGCAGACGCCTGGCCGAACTGGCCGTCAAACTGGCCGTCTGAACACCTTTTCCCCTTATCATCACGCAACAGGAGACCCCCCATGACCGTATTACCGAGCAAACCCGCGCTGGAAACCGCCCTCAACCACCGCTCCATCCGCAAATTCACCGGCGAGCCGGTTGCGCCCGAAATGCTGCAAGCCGTGCTCGCCGCCGGGCAGGCCGCCTCCACATCGAGCTTTATGCAGCTCACCCACATCGTGCGCGTAACCGATATCGAAAAACGCAGGCAGCTGCGCGCCGTGGGCGCCAACCAGCACTACATCGAAACCTGTGCCGAATTTCTGGTGTTCTGCCTCGATTTGGCCAAACATAAAAAAATCGCCCCCGATGCGCAGACCGACTGGACGGAAATGACACTGATGGGCGCAATCGATGCCGGCATCGCCGCACAAAACGTGCTGCTTTGCGCCGAATCGCTGGGTTTGGGCGGCGTGTTTATCGGCTGCCTGCGCGACGACATCAACGCCACCGACCGCATTTTGGCACTGCCCGAAAACGTGGTGCCGCTGTTCGGCATGTGTCTGGGCCACCCCGCCCAGGATCCGATAATGCGCCCGCGCCTGCCCGCTGCCTGCGCGGTGTCCGAAAACGGCTACACCCCGCTGGACGACACGCTTTACGCCCGATACGATGCCGAGGTGGCCGATTATTACCAACGCCGCAGCAATCTGGATTTGAACTTCACCAAGCAGGTGCAAAACACCCTCTGCCACGAAGTGCGCCCCGACATTCTGCCGTTTTTGCAGCGCAAAGGGCTGGCCAAACGCTGATCCGGCACCCTTTGCCAACCGTGTAGCGGCAAACGCCGGCAACCAGCATAAAAGACAAGGCCGTCTGAAAGTTTTCAGACGGCCTTGTCGGCTGAATGTATAACGGCTTGAAGCCCGCTGCGCTTTATTGCCCGCTATCGGCGTTCGCGCTGCCATTGTTGCAGCAGCCGGCGCAGTTGGTCGGCGTGTTCGTGGCCGCTGTCGATGGCCTGCTGCAGCCAGGTGCAGGCGGCGGCGGTGCTTTGAGGTGCGCCCGTGCCGTGATAATACAGGCAGGCCAGATTATATTGCGCCACCGGGTCGCCCTGGTTGGCGGCCTGCTCGAACCAATAAGCGGCCTGGCCGGCATCAGCGTTCACACCCTGACCGTTGTAATACATCATGCCGAGATTGGTTTGCGCCTTGCGGTGGTGCAGCTCGGCGGCCTGCAGATAGAGTTTGCGCGCCAGAAAATAGTCCTGCCCGCGCCCTAAGCCGTAATGGCAGGCAAACGCGGCCTGATAATCCAAATCGGCTTTTTGAAACATCAACGCCGCCTGCTTGGCTTCTTCGTAGTCTTCTTGATGCGTGAGCGCGGTATCGGCAAGCAGTTTCTGGTGCGCCGCCATATCGCCCAATTCGGCGGCGCGCCGGTATTGGCGGCGGGCGGTGTCGGCATCGGCTCCGACACCCAAGCCGTAGCGGAAAATATCGCCGAGCAGGCGCAGGGCTTTGGGGTGGTTGCGGCGGGCGGCGGCCGAGGCGTGTTTGCGCGCTTTTTGGTGATCGCGCGCCACTAACCTGCCGGTCAGATAAGCCTCGGCCAGCACAGCCTGGGCATCGGTGTCTCCTTGTGCGGCGGCTTTTTCGAGCCAGCCTATCGATTCGCCGTTATCCTGATCAAACAGCACTTCGCCCAATGCGGCCTGTGCGGGGGCGAACCCCTGCCCGGCGGCGGGGGTGAAATGTTCGATGGCTTTTTGCAGGTTTTTTTCGACATACTGGCCGTAGCGGTATTGGTTGCCCAGCAGCCAATGGGCGGCGGTAACGCCTTGCGCGGCGGCCTGCATCAGCAGTTCGTGTGCTTTGGCCAAATCAGGCTCGGGCGCCTGCTGGTAATATTTGGCGAGATAAAACTGCGCATCGCCGCTGCCCTGCGCTGCCGCCAGTTCGGCCCAATACACGGCCTGCGGGTCTTTTTGGTCGGCATAATATTCGAGCAGGCGCATTTGGGCGTGCAGCACGCCGCTTTCGGCCAGCGCGGTGTATTCGCCGATCTGCTGCTCGAAACGCTCGCCGTCGGCAGCGCGCAGCTGCAGCAGGTTATAGCGGGCATAGGGGTGGCCGCTTTCTGCCGCTACCGTGAGCCAATGGCGGGCGGCTCTGTAGTCGGGGCGTGCGCCCGCACCGTTGAGCAGGCAGCCGGCCAGCTGGAACGCGGCTTCGATATGCCCGGCCTGCGCGGCCTTATGCAGCAGGGGCACGGCGGCGGCGCAGTTGTCGGGGTTGTTCAGCAACAGCTCGTGGCCTTGTTGAAACAGTGATTCGGGGGTGGCTTGGGTCATGTTGGTGTGTAGCAGATTGGGAATGGAAACATTGTATCGCAAAAGCGGCGGCAGTTCGGTGTCCCGGCGTATAGTGAAAATATGCCGCCGGCGGCTGGCGAAGGCTGCGGCCTTCAGACGGCACCCTACACGCTTGAAACCGTAACGGCATCCGCCCGCCCTGCTGTGCTGCTGTACTGTCTGCTGCCCGGTATTGAATAAAGCAGGTTCACTATAGCGGATTGGTTATATTAGCCCATTGTTAAAACGGCCCAGCGTGCCGCACGACAAAAGGCCGTCTGAACGTTCAGACGGCCTTTTGTCGGCCTAATGCACCGATTAGCAGCGAACCCTGACATTTCGATACCGGGCGGCAGCACCGCAAAGCGGGTTCGCTTAACGTTTCACGCCGCTCAAACACGCCCAGCCTTCATCGGTTTGGGCGGGCAATAAATCAAACCATTCGCTGTAAATGCCGCTCATTTCTTCAACCTGCCCGTCAAGAATGCCCGAAAGCACGATATGCCCGCCCTGCTTGGTACGCTCGGCCAAAAGGCTGCCGAGCAGGCGCAGGGGGTTGGCGAGAATGTTGGCCACCACCACGTCAAACCGTCCCTCCGGCAGGGCATCGGGAAGATAGAAGTGTGCAGGGACGCCGTTTTGGACGGCATTGTTGTTGCTGGAACGGATGGCCTGCCCATCGATGTCCACGCCGGTGGCGCTGCCTGCGCCCAGCTTCAGGGCGGCAATGGCGAGAATGCCGGAGCCGCAGCCGTAATCCAACACAGATTCGCCGCCTTGCAGATGTCGGTCGAGCCATTGCAGGCACAGGCGGGTGGTGGGATGGCTGCCGGTGCCGAAAGCCAGCCCCGGGTCGAGCTGCAGATTGACGGCACCGCCGCCCGGGGCTTCGTGCCACGAGGGGGTTATCCACAAACGCTCCGAAATCTGAATCGGCTCAAACTGCGCCTGCGTAAGCCGCACCCAATCCTGCTCGGGCAGGTATTCGGTGTCGTAGCCGGGCACGGCAATGTTGCAGTCTCCTGCCGCCGCAGCCACAACCGATGCGGCATCGGTGTTATCGTCAAATAAAACGATAACTTTGCTCTGCTGCCAAACCTGCCCGGCAGGCATGCCCGGTTCGCCGAAAATGGCCTGTTCGTTAGCGGTGCCTGCATAGGCATCTTCAATGGCGGCAGAAAGTGCGCCGTGCGCCATCAGCGCATCGGCAAGACGCTCGGCAGTGTGGTCGCTGACAGCGATGGTGATTTGTCGGTAAGCCATGATATTGCTTTCTTTGCGTGCAGAATCTCAAGCCGTCTGAACCGTTGCTGTTTTCAGACGGCCCGTTATGTCGGCACGGTGAATCCGCTTAACACTTAAAGAGTGCGATTTTAGCAAAAAGCCGTTGCAAATTAAACCGAAAACCCCAATATGGCTTGACAAAACGGCAGCAAACGGCAATACTGCCGAGCTTGTTTTTGAAGCATAGGCACAATCCCTATGCCCGCTAACGAAAGGAAATAAAATGAAACAAGGTATCCACCCCGATTACCATGAAGTGAGCGTAACCTGCTCTTGCGGCAATAAATTCGTTACCAAATCCACCATGGCCAAAGAAAACTTCAACATCGAGGTTTGCTCCCAATGCCATCCGTTCTACACCGGCCAGCAAAAAATCGTTGACACCACCGGCCGTGTGGACAAATTCAACCAAAAATTCGGCAATATGTTCAAACGCTGATTGGCGGATGCTCCGGAATAAAAAAGACTGCACATGCAGTCTTTTTTTATTTGGCCGGCGGTTCGGCAGGCTGCTCCCAACCCTTTCAGACGGCCTCTGCCGGCTACACAGCGGCACCCTTTCTCATTGCCGTTACGGCACGGCTCTTTACCTTAGCGTATTGTTCGAGCTCCCTGCCGCCTTGCGCCCGAGATGAAGGCTTCGCTTATGCCCCCTGCCGGCAACCTGCCGCCCGCCGTTACTGTGCAGGCATACAGTTTTTCACCACCACCGTATCCACCGGCAGCGTTTCGCCACCCACTTTCTCCTGCTCGTGGCGCACCAAAAAGCCATTGCCCTCTTTATATAAATCACTTTGATACTGATTGCCGATGGTCCAAGTGTAGGTTCCGTTGCCGAAAGCGGTCAAATCTTCGTTGCTGTATTCACCGCTGTAAGGCAGCGTCAGCGTTTGGCCTTCGGTGCGCACTTCGGCGGCAGGCTCATCGGTTTCGCGGTAATAGCGCGCATCCAGCGTTTTGCCTCCATCGCATTGGTAAGACTGCCAAGCCGCATCTTCTGCTTTGCCCAAACTGCCGCCCAAAGGAATATCGGCGGGTGCCGATGCCGTTGCGGCGGCTGCCACCTCTGCCGGCGCCGGTTCCGACACAGGCGCGGCAGTCGAAACCTCCGCCGTCTGCGCCTGCTCCTGTTTGCAGGCAGACAATGCCAGCATGGCGGCAACGGTTAAAGATAATGTACAAAGTTTCATCAGAATACTCCCAAAAATACCGACAGCCGTTAGTGTAAAAGAAACCGTTGGAATTTTCACCCCGCCCGCAGAATGATTTTCCCTACCGGCAGGATAAGGCCGTCTGAAAAGGCTCCGGCAGCGGTTTAAATCTGCGCGGCGGCCGCTGCAATCTCTTGCTATAATCTTCTACCTACACGCTGTTTTATCTTGATAAAAGACCACGCCATGAGCCAAACCCCACTACTCGACACCATCAACCTGCCGCAGGATTTGCGCCGGCTCGACATCAGGCAACTGCCGCAGCTCTCTGCCGAGTTGCGCACTTTTCTGCTGGAATCGATAGGCAAAACCGGCGGCCATTTCGCCAGCAATCTCGGCGCGGTGGAGCTGACTGTGGCGCTGCATTATGTGTATCACACTCCCGAAGACCATTTGGTGTGGGACGTGGGGCATCAAAGCTATCCGCACAAAATCCTCACCGGCCGCAAAAACCGCATGGACACCATGCGCCAATACGGCGGCTTGGCGGGGTTTCCCAAGCGCGGCGAATCGGCATACGATGCTTTCGGCGTGGGGCACTCTTCCACTTCCATCGGCGCGGCACTGGGCATGGCGGTGGCCGACAAGCTGGCGGGTAAAACCAACCGCAGCGTAGCGGTAATCGGCGACGGCGCAATGACCGCCGGCCAAGCCTTCGAAGCCCTCAACTGCGCGGGCGATATGGATATCGACCTGTTGGTGGTGCTCAACGACAACGAAATGTCGATTTCGCCCAATGTCGGCGCGCTGCCCAAATATCTGGCGCGCAATGTGGTGCGCGATATGCACGGCCTGCTCTCCACCATCAAGGCGCAATCGACCAAAGTGCTCGACAAACTGCCCGGCGCGTTGGAAATCGCCCAAAAAGTCGAACACAAAATCAAAACCATCGCAGGCGAAGCCGAACACGCCAAGCAGTCGCTGTCGCTGTTTGAAAACTTCGGCTTCCACTACACCGGCCCCGTGGACGGCCACGATGTCGAGCAGCTGGTGCACGTTTTGAAAGAGCTGCGCAGCAAAAAAGGCCCGCAAATCCTGCACGTTATCACCAAAAAAGGCCAGGGCTACAAGCTGGCCGAAAACGACCCGGTGAAATACCACGCCGTTTCCACATTGGCAAACGAGGCCGGCAAAGAAGCGGAACAACTGCTGCCCAAGCCTGCCGCCAAGCCCACCTACACGCAGGTTTTCGGCCGCTGGCTGTGCGACCAGGCCGCCGCCGATCCGCGCCTGATTGCCATCACCCCCGCCATGCGCGAAGGCAGCGGGCTGGTGGAATACGAGCAGAAATTCCCCGAGCGTTATTTCGATGTGGGCATTGCCGAGCAACACGCCGTAACCTTTGCCGGCGGCCTGGCCTGTGAAGGCGCCAAGCCCGTGGTAGCGGTTTATTCCACCTTTCTGCAACGCGCCTACGACCAGCTTATCCACGATATCGCCCTGCAAAACCTGCCCGTTTTATTTGCCGTTGACCGTGCCGGCATTGTCGGCGCAGACGGCCCCACCCATGCCGGCCTGTATGATTTGAGCTTTCTGCGCTGCATTCCCAATATGGTGGTGGCCGCCCCCAGCGATGAAAACGAATGCCGCCTGCTGCTCTCCACCTGCTACCGGCTCGATGCGCCCTCGGCAGTGCGTTATCCGCGCGGCTCGGGCCGCGGTGCCGCCGTTTCAGACGGCCTGGATACCGTGCCCGTTGGCAAGGGCATCGTGAGGTGTGAAGGCAGCCGCACCGCCGTTTTTGCGTTCGGCAGCATGGTGCAGCCTGCCCTGGCCGCCGCCGAAATGCTCAACGCCACCGTGGCCGACATGCGTTTTGTCAAACCGATAGACGAAGAGCTGATTGTGCGGCTGGCGCAAAGCCACGACTATCTGGTGGCCGCCGAAGAAAACGCCGTGCAGGGCGGCGCAGGCAGCGCGGTGTTGGAAGTGCTGGCTGCACACAACATCTGCAAACCCGTGCTGCTGCTGGGCGTGGCCGACACCGTTACCGAACACGGCGACCCGCAGCGGCTGCTCGATGATTTGGGCTTGAGCGCGGCCGCGATAGCCGGACGCATCCGCCGCCGCTTCGGGTTGGAAGCATAATGCAGGCCGTCTGAACC
This sequence comes from Neisseria musculi, assembly GCF_014297595.2. NCBI lineage: Bacteria > Pseudomonadati > Pseudomonadota > Betaproteobacteria > Neisseriales > Neisseriaceae > Neisseria > Neisseria musculi. The sequence goes on from NZ_CP060414.2 coordinate 2,142,897, forward strand.
GCCGACCCTGTGCAGCAGCATTCATCCCATTTCCGCCACAGGCGGCAAGCCGCACAATACAGGGGGTATAAAACCAGTTCTGTTGCTGCTCAGGCAGCCTGCAAAACCGTTTGCTTTAAGCCGGGCAACGCAACAACGGAAATAAAGGAGACTCGCCGCCCACCGCAACAGCCGCGCCGGCCTGTTGCCCCACCGCTTGTTTGAACCACCCGCCGTTTCGGGCAGGATACACCGCCCCGCCGTCTGCCTGCATTGCCACTGCCCGAACATACCAAGCAGACCCGGAAGCCTTGAGAAAGGTTCAGGCCGTCTGAAAAAACCGCGCCGTTTCTGCGCAGACTGCGCCGCCCGCTTTGCCGTCATGACGGCATCGGCCTTGCCGCACCGGTTGCACCATCTGCCACCCGATGCCCGCTGCTGATTCAGCGGAACCGGCCGCAGGATTCCGGCCCGTAGCCAAAGCCGCCGGCACAATATTTTTGGTTTGACGGCCAAATTTCTGCCGGCGCACGGCACGGCCTGATTGAGGATTTGCCTGCCCGCCATCATGAAAAACGGAAAACAAACTTTGCACGGCGTGTCGGATTGTGCAGCCGCGCAATCCTGATGCCGTAACAGCAACAACCGCGCCGCCGTTTCACGCCCCACCGCACGGCCGCGCCGCTTTTGCCCCCTTCCCGCCACCCGACCCACCCGCCGCCATGCCCGCCACCCACTACATCGGACGCTTCGCCCCCAGCCCCACCGGCCTGCTGCACATCGGCTCGCTGCTCACCGCTCTGGCCTCCTACGCCGATGCCAAAGCACACGGCGGGCGTTGGCTGGTGCGCATCGAAGATCTCGATCCGCCGCGCGAAATGGCCGGCGCGGCAAGCCATATTCTGCGCACGCTCGAAACCTTCGGTTTCGAGTGGGACGGCGAAGTGGTGTATCAGAGCCGCCGCCACGCGCTTTACCGCGAAGCCTTAGGCCGTCTGAAAGCGGCCGGCTTGGCCTACCCCTGCTATTGCAGCCGCAAAAGCTGGCAGAATAACGCGGCAGCAGGGGTGGACGGTTTCGTGTATAACGGCAGATGCGGCCGCGCAGGCTTCAGGCCGTCTGAAAACGATTCGGCAAAAAACCCGGCGTGGCGGCTGCGGGTGCCCGATGAAACCATTGTTTTTCATGATGCCGTGGTCGGCCGCTGCGCCCAAAACCCCGCCCGCGACATCGGCGATTTCGTGCTGCTGCGTGCAGACGGCTGCTGGGCCTACCAGCTGGCGGTGGTTGCCGATGATGCCGAACAGGGCATCACCCATATTGTGCGCGGGCAGGATTTGCTGGTTTCCACACCCCGCCAAATCTGGCTGCAACGCTGCTTGGGATACCCCGCCCCGCACTATGCCCACCTGCCGCTGCTGACCAACCGCCACGGCCAGAAATGGTCGAAACAAACCCTTGCCCCCGCGCTCGATCCGGCGCAACGCCTACCCCTGCTGCGGCAGGTGATGGGCTATCTGAACCTGCCCCCCGCGCCCGATACGCAAAGGCCGTCTGAATTATTGGCCTGGGCAGTGGAACATTGGAATCTGGCCGAAGTGGGCAAAACAGCGGTGTGTACGGAAAATGATAATCCCGCTTAATCTTCGTTGCGGCCTTGCCGCGTCCTGCCCGAAGAAGCCGTGGCTGAAACAGCCCGAGCCGGCCGTCTGAAAGGGCAGCTGTGGTTTTTCAGACGGCCGGTTGTGAAGCAGCAACGGCCGTGATTGAAAATCGGGAGTTGTGATGATTGGAGATAGCCGGTATCTGCACGGTTATTTTTGCCGCATCCATGCAGAAGGCCGTCTGAAACAACCGTTCAGACGGCCTTTGTCGGCTTCGGGCAAAGGTCAAACCACGATATTCACCAGGCGTTTGGGTACGACAATGATTTTTTTCGCCGGCTTGCCTTCCATAAATTTTACTGCACCCTCGGCAGCCAGCGCGGCGGCTTCAATGTCGCTGCCTGGCGCATCGGCGGCAACGGTGATTTTGCCGCGCAGCTTGCCGTTTACCTGCACCATCATTTCAATTTCCGCCTTCTCCAGCGCGGCAGCGTCTGCCTGCGGCCAGCCCGCCGCCCATAAGGTTTCAGACGGCCTCAGCCCGCTCCACAGGGCTTCGCAGATATGCGGCACAATCGGCCACAGCAGGCGCACAACGGCTTCGAGCACTTCCTGCGCCACGGCGCGGCCTTGTTCGCCCGAGGTATCGGTTTTATCGAATTGGTTGAGCAGTTCCATCACGGCGGCGATGGCGGTGTTGAACTGCAGGCGGCGCTCGTAATCATCGCTCACTTTGGCAATGGTGCTGTGCAGCTTGTGGCGCAGGTCTTTCAATTCTTTGCTTAAAGCGTCTTGGCTGCCGCTGAATGCCGCCGCTGTGCCGCCGCTGTTTGTAAACTCATACACGGTGCGCCACAGGCGGCGCAGGAAGCGGTGTGCACCTTCCACGCCGGCATCGCTCCATTCGAGCGATTGTTCGGGCGGGCTGGCAAACATCATAAACAGGCGGGCGGTGTCGGCGCCGTAGGCTTCGATGATTTGCTGCGGATCCACGCCGTTGTTTTTCGATTTCGACATTTTTTCCACGCCGCCGATGGTAACGGGCAGGCCGTCTGCACGCAAAACGGCGGCAGTGGGGCGGCCTTTTTCATCGGTTTGCACATCGACTTCGGCGGGGTTGAACCATTGCTTTTTGCCGCCTTCCGGCTCGCGGTAATAAGTGGCCTGCAGCACCATGCCCTGCGTGAGCAGACTTTGGAACGGCTCTTTCGCTTTTACCATGCCTTCTTCGTGCATCAGCTTGGTGAAGAAGCGGGCGTAGAGCAGGTGCAGAATGGCGTGTTCGATGCCGCCGATGTATTGGTCGGCCTGCTGCCAGTAGGCCTGCGCTTGGGGCGCCACCATGCCGTCTGAAAATCGGGGCGACATATAGCGGAACTGATACCAGCTCGATTCCATAAAGGTGTCCATGGTGTCGGTTTCGCGGCGCGCCGGGCTGCCGCAGCAGGGGCAGACGGTTTGGTAAAATTCGGGCATCTTCGCCAGCGGCGAACCGGTGCCGTCCGGCACCACGTTTTCAGGCAGCACCACGGGCAAATCCTGCTCGGGCACGGGCACATCGCCGCAGTTTTCGCAGTGGATAATCGGAATCGGGCAGCCCCAGTAGCGTTGGCGCGATACGCCCCAATCGCGCAGGCGGTATTGTGTTTTCGGCTCGCCCGCGTTCAGGCTTTGCAGTTTTTCGCCGATGGTGTCGAAGGCCGTCTGAAAGTCCAGCCCGTCAAACCCGCCGCTGTTGATTAAACGGGTATTTTCTTTGCTGCCATACCATGGCTGCCACTGTTGCGGGTCGAATACGCTGCCTTCCTGCTCAATCACCTGTTTGACGGGCAGGCCGTATTTGCCGGCAAACTCGAAATCCCGCTCGTCGTGTGCAGGCACCGCCATCACCGCGCCGTCGCCGTAACCCCACAGCACATAGTTGGCCACCCACACTTCCAAACGCCCGCCGTTGAGCGGGTTTACCACATAGCGGCCGGTGGGCAGGCCTTTTTTCTCCATCACCGCCATATCGGCTTCGGCCACGCTGCCGGCCTTGCATTCGGCAATAAAGGCCTGCAATTCGGGGTTGCCGGCAGCCGCAACGGTTGCCAGCGGGTGCTCGGCGGCCACGGCCACATAGGTGGCGCCCATCAGCGTGTCGGGGCGTGTGGTGTACACCTGCAAAAACTCGGCATCGCTGCCGCTCAGGCCGGCTTTGCTGTCTTCTGCCACAGCAAAGCGCACCTGCATACCGCGCGATTTGCCAATCCAGTTGCGCTGCATGGTTTTCACCTGCTCGGGCCAGTCCAAACCTTCCAAGTCGTTCAAGAGTTGCTCGGCGTAATCGGTGATTTTGAAGTAATACATCGGGATTTCGCGCTTTTCCACCAGCGCGCCGGAGCGCCAGCCGCGCCCGTCAATCACTTGCTCGTTGGCCAATACGGTTTGATCGACCGGATCCCAGTTGACCGTGCCGTTTTTGCGGTAAACCACGCCTTTTTTAAACAGTTTGGTGAAGAATAATTGCTCCCAGCGGTAGTATTCGGGGGAGCAGGTGGCCAGCTCGCGCGCCCAGTCGATCGCGAAACCGAGGCTTTTGAGCTGGTTGCGCATATAAGCGATGTTTTCATACGTCCACTTGGCAGGCGCAACTTTGCGGTCGATGGCGGCGTTTTCGGCCGGCATACCGAATGCGTCCCAGCCCATCGGCTGCAATACGTTGAATCCGTTTAAGAATTTAAAACGGCTGCGCACATCGCCGATGGTGTAGTTGCGCACATGCCCCATATGCAGCTTGCCGCTGGGATAGGGAAACATAGAAAGGCAGTAGTATTTGGGTTTGGAGGTGTTTTCGGCCACGTTGAAAATATGGGCTTCATCCCACTTGGCTTGCGCCGCCGGCTCAACGGCAGACGGTTGGTAGTGTTCTTGCATGATGATGGCTTCGATATTACGTTTGAAGAGAGTTTTAAAGAGAATAAAGATAAGGAGAAATTATAACAGCTTGGCTGTGAAACTTTGCGGAAATGTATGGTACAGGCCGTCTGAAAGGCGGGCGCTGCTTTCTTCAGACGGCCCGGGTGTGCGAAAACGCCGGATTATTCCGAGCGCACATAATGTACAAATGCATAATTTATGCCGTTTGCCGCCGTATGTGTTTCACGGCTTTTTTCCTGCCACCGGCTGCTGCTGATTTTTGGGAAAAACGCATCACCCGCCACTTTCAAACCCACTTCGGTGATACGCAAATCGGTGGCCGCCGGCATAGCTTCGGTATAAATCTGTGCGCCGCCCATGATGATGATTTCGGCATCTGCGGCGCACGCCGACAATGCGGTTTGCAGGCCGGGCATGGTTTGCGCGCCCTCTGCCTGATAATCCGCACGGCGGGTAATCACGATATTGCGGCGGCCCGGCAGCGGTTTTTTCGGCAGCGACTCCCATGTTTTCCGCCCCATAACCACGGGTTTGCCTGTGGTATAACTGCGGAAAAAAGCAAAATCTTCAGGCAGATGCCACGGCATGGTGTTGTCGATACCGATGCAGCCGTTTTCCGCACAAGCGGCAATCAGGGTAATTTTCTGCATAAAATTCTTTCCAATCTTGACTTTATTTAAATTTATCAGCATTCATGGCTGCCTGCTTTCAAACCATAACGGCATCAGCCTGCCCGAGTCGGACTATCGTGAGTCCGCTTGATTTGCGGTGCCGGCCGGCCACAAACACTACAGATAATACGGGGCCTTTTCCATTGCCGCCTGGGCGGGGCGGGGCAAGCCTCTCTTCTTTGAACCAGGCGCAGCCACACTGCAGTGCAAATGAGGAACCCGGCAATATCTGCGGCCTGCCGCCTTAAACTGTTTTGAAACCGGATTCACTACCGCTCTGCCGGATTTTGTTTTTGATAAATTTTCAGACGGCCCGAATACGCATCAAGGCCGTCTGAAAATTGAGAGCGATACTGCAAAGCCTATCTTGTTATTAATCGAAAATATCGCGCACTTTGTCAAAAAACGATTTTTGTCTCGGGGTTTGCGAACGCTCCATACCGGTGGAAATTTTTTCAAATTCTTCCAACAACTCTTTCTGGCGTTCCGTTAAATTAACCGGCGTTTCCACCACAACATGACAATACAAATCCCCTACTGCGCTGGAACGCAACGACTTGATACCTTTGCCTTTTACACGCATACGGCGGCCGGTTTGGGTTTCTTTGGGGATATTCAGCTTCACTTTGCCCTCCAGTGTCGGCACTTCAACCTCGCCGCCCAATGCAGCAATGGCAAAACTGATCGGCATTTCGCAATGCAGATCCAAGCCGTTGCGCTCGAATGTTTTGTGTTCTTTAACGTGTACCACAACATACAAATCACCGCTCGGCGCGCCGTGCACACCCGGCTCGCCCTCGCCGCTCAAACGGATACGTTGGCCGTTGTCTATGCCTGCCGGAATATTGACTTCAACGGTTTTGCTGGCTTTCACCCTGCCTTCGCCGCGGCATTTCACGCACGGGTCTTTGATTTCTTTACCCGTTCCGTGGCAGGTCGGGCAGGTTTGCTGCATCTGGAAAATGGCCTGCCGCACATGAATAATGCCGCTGCCGCGGCAGGTGGAGCAGGTGCCGGCCGATGTGCCCGGCTTCGCGCCGCTACCGTGACACACATCGCATTCTTCGTAAGTGGGGATGGTAATACGCTTTTTAATACCTTTGGCGGCCTCTTCCAGCGTGATTTCTACTGCATATTGCAAATCGGCACCCTGATAGTTCTGCTGGCGGCTGCCTCCTGCCCCGCCGCCGAACATTTGGCTGAAAATATCGCCGAAATCAAAACCCTGTGCCCCGCCGAAGCCGCCAAAACCGCCGCCGCCCATATTGGGATCTACCCCGGCATGGCCGAATTGGTCGTAAGAAGCCCGCTTTTGTTTGTCGGCCAAAATATCATAGGCTTTCTGCACTTCTTTAAACTTTTCTTCGGCCCCTGCATCGCCCGGGTTACGGTCGGGATGGTATTTCATGGCAAGTTTTCGATAGGCTTTTTTAATTTCATCGTCACTTGCACTGCGGGCTACGCCCAGTATTTCATAAAAATCTTTATTGTTCATGATGAATATTCGGTAATGGTATAAAAATCGGCTTTTAAAATAAGGGCAGAAAATCGAAACTCAAGAGAAAGCCGGCATTTCGGCTGCGGTATATAAAAAGCACAGCCTGAAGCTGTGCTTTTCGGATTTGCCGTAAACCTGTTATTTATTTTTTTGAGACCGAAGATAATCTAAGGTTTTGAGCTGTGCAATGGCAGCTGCCAAGGCTGCTTGCGCTTTAGCCAGAGATTCATCGTCCTGAGCTTGGGAGATGCGCGCTTCAGCAGCTTTTTTAGCTTCTTCGGCCCGCGCCTGATCCATCTCTTCACTGCGCACAGCCACATCGGCCAATACAGTCAGTTTGTCGGGCTGAACCTCCAGCAGGCCTCCTGAAACAGCTACCAGCAATTGTTCAGATTCTCCCGGTACGGTCAAACGCAGAGCACCCGGGCGAACCAAACTCATAATCGGCTCGTGTCGCGGATAAATACCGAGTTCTCCCGTCAGGGTCGGCACAACCACAAAGCTGGCCTCGCCTGAAAAGATATGCTCCTCGTTACTTACCACTTCAACTTGCATGATGTTCATGCCGACCTCCTTAGTTTAGGGCTTTCGCTTTCTCTACGGCCTCTTCTATGCCTCCCACCATATAGAAAGCCTGCTCGGGCAAGTGGTCGTATTCACCGCTCAGAATAGCCTTAAAGCCGGCAATGGTATCCCGCAGGGAAACATATTTACCGGGAGAACCCGTAAACACCTCTGCCACATGGAAAGGTTGCGACAGAAAACGTTGGATTTTACGCGCACGCATCACGGTCAGTTTGTCTTCTTCAGACAATTCATCCATACCTAAAATGGCGATAATATCACGCAATTCTTTGTATTTTTGCAGGGTCGACTGCACGCCGCGTGCCACATCATAGTGCTCCTGACCCAAAACCATCGGGTCAAGCTGTCGCGAAGTGGAATCCAGCGGATCTACTGCAGGGTAAATACCCAAAGAAGCGATATCACGGCTCAATACCACGGTTGCATCCAAGTGGGCGAAAGTGGTTGCCGGAGACGGGTCGGTCAAGTCATCTGCAGGTACATATACGGCTTGGATGGAAGTAATCGAACCGGTTTGTGTGGATGTGATGCGCTCTTGCAAACGACCCATTTCTTCTGCCAATGTCGGCTGGTAGCCTACAGCCGAGGGCATACGGCCCAACAATGCGGATACTTCCGTACCGGCCAAAGTGTAACGATAAATATTGTCTACGAAAAACAATACATCGCGGCCTTTACCTTTTTCGTCTTTTTCATCGCGGAAATATTCGGCCATGGTCAAACCGGTCAGGGCTACACGCAAGCGGTTGCCCGGGGGCTCGTTCATTTGACCGTAAACCATCGCCACTTTATCCAATACGTTGGAATCTTTCATTTCATGATAGAAGTCGTTGCCTTCGCGGGTACGCTCGCCCACACCGGCAAACACAGACAAACCGCTGTGTGCCTTGGCAATATTATTAATCAATTCCATCATGTTTACGGTTTTTCCTACGCCCGCGCCGCCAAACAAGCCCACTTTGCCGCCTTTTGCAAACGGACACAGCAAGTCGATTACTTTGATGCCGGTTTCAAGCAGTTCGGTCGCGCTTGACAGCTCGTCAAACTTCGGAGCCACTTGGTGAATGGAACGCTTTTCGGCGGCTTCTACCGGACCTGCTTCATCAACAGGATTGCCGAGTACATCCATAATGCGGCCCAATGTGGCTTTACCTACAGGTACTGCAATAGGCGAACCGGTATTGTTTACAGCCATACCGCGTTTGAGGCCGTCTGAACTGCCCATGGCAATGGTACGCACCACACCATCCCCCAGAAGCTGTTGAACTTCCAAAGTCAAATCGGTATCGACCAATTTGAGGGCATCGTAAACGCGCGGGATAGCTTCGCGGGGAAATTCCACATCAACTACCGCACCGATAATTTGTACGATTTTGCCTTGGCTCATTATCGTATCCTATTTTAAATGCACGGCACCGCAGCCTCAAACAGCCGCAGCACCTGCAACAATTTCTGACAACTCTGTGGTAATCGCGGCTTGGCGGGATTTGTTATACACCAAACGCAACTCTTTAATGGCGTTACCGGCATTATCGGTGGCAGCTTTCATCGCCACCATACGCGCTGCTTGTTCCGATGCCATATTGTCACTCAACGCTTGATAAACCACAGACTCCAAATAGCGGCGAACCAAATATTCCAAAACAGCAACCGGACTGGGTTCATAACGGTAATCCCAGTTAAAATCACTGTTTTCGCTGACACTTTCAATTGTGTTTTGACCGATGGGCAATAAAGTTTCAATACGCGGCTCTTGACGCATTGTATTCACAAAACCCGAATACACCAAATGAACGGCATCCAGCTGCTTTTTGCCGTAACGTTGGAAAATCTCGGTTAATGCACCCAGCAATTTTTCCATACGGGGTGTGTCCCCTAGATTGATGACACTGGCAATCACATTCAAACCGATGCGCTGGCAAGCCGCCAAACCTTTACTGCCTAAACAGACCACATCAACTTCAATACCCTGTTGTTGGTACTCTTGAACTTGCGCCAAAAACTTTTTCAACACGTTGGCATTTAAACCCCCACACAAGCCTTTATCGGTGGTGATCAAAATGAAACCTGCACGTTTTACTTCTTTATGCGGTTCCAAAAACCTGATACCGTGATCCGAATGGGTTTGTGCCAAATGGCTCATTACCAAACGCACTTTTTCAGCGTACGGACGCGCCAAGCGCATCCGTTCTTGAGTCTTCCGCATTTTAGAGGTTGACACCATCTGCATCGCCTTAGTGATCTTTTGGGTATTCTGAACACTGCGAATTTTGGTGAGAATCTCTTTTCCTACTGCCATTTCAGACTCCTTTCATCTTTCTTTGGGAATGCTTACGCGTAACTGTAAGAAGATTTAAAGGATTTCATCGCCTGAGTCAGCACCTGTTCATTTTCATCAGACATGGCACCCGAGTGGTTAATAGCATCTAAAACATCGGGATGCTGGGTTCTCACATAGCTCAAAAAGTCCACTTCGAAAGCTAATGCTTTAGAAACAGGGACATCTGAGTAGGAACCGTTGTTAATCGCCCACAGAGTCAAAGCCATTTCGGCGGTATTAAGGGTGCTGAATTGTTTCTGTTTCATCAATTCAGTTACCACCTCACCGTGTTGCAGTTGTTTGCGGGTTGCCTCATCCAAATCAGAAGCAAACTGTGAGAATGCCGCCAATTCACGGTACTGAGCCAACGCCAAACGAATACCGCCACCCAGTTTCTTAATGACTTTGGTTTGTGCCGCACCGCCTACCCGCGATACAGAAATACCTGCGTTAATTGCAGGACGGATACCTGAGTTGAACAAATCGGTTTCCAAGAAGATTTGGCCGTCTGTAATGGAAATAACATTGGTCGGAACAAATGCAGATACATCCCCTGCCTGAGTTTCAATAATCGGTAACGCAGTTAATGAACCGGTTTTACCTTTTACCTCTCCATCGGTCAGGCGTTCGACTTCATCGGCATTTATACGGGCTGCACGCTCCAGCAATCGGCTGTGCAGGTAGAATACATCGCCCGGATAAGCTTCACGGCCGGGAGGGCGGCGCAACAGCAAAGAGATCTGACGATAGGCAACTGCCTGTTTAGACAAATCGTCATATACAATCAGCGCATCTTCACCACGGTCGCGGAAAAACTCACCCATCGTGCAACCGGCATACGGCGCAATAAATTGCAATGCCGCCGCTTCTGATGCAGTGGCTGCAACAACAATCGTGTGTTCCAGCGCACCATATTCTTCCAATTTTCGTACTACATTGGCAATGGAAGACGCTTTTTGACCCACTGCAACATAAATACAGATAACGCCTGTGCCTTTTTGATTAACGATAGCATCTAACGCAACGGCTGTTTTACCGGTTTGACGGTCACCAATAATCAATTCGCGCTGACCCCTGCCAATAGGTACCATTGAGTCAATGGATTTCAAACCTGTTTGCATGGGCTGGTCTACCGATTGGCGTGCAATTACACCGGGCGCAATTTTTTCAATCGGAGCGGTTAACGCTGTATTAATCGGACCTTTGCCATCAATGGGTTGGCCCAACGCATTCACAACACGGCCTACCAACTCACGACCGATAGGCACCTCCAAAATACGACCGGTGCATTTAACTTCATCACCTTCTTTAATATGCCCATATTCACCCAACACCACAGCACCAACGGAGTCGCGCTCCAAGTTCATTGCCAAGCCGAAAGTGTTATCGGGAAACTCAAGCATTTCACCTTGCATAACGTCCGATAAGCCGTGAATGCGGACAATACCATCGGTTACGGAAATAACGGTTCCGCGGGTGCGGATCTCTGCGTTTACCGATAGATTTTCGATTTTGGCTTTAATCAAATCGCTAATTTCAGCAGGATTAAGCTGCATGAAAACTCTCCTAATTTGTCATAGCCGCATACAAGGCATTTAATTTACCCTGCAACGACAAATCCAGTACTTGGTCACCAATTTCCACTTTGACTCCGCCAATCAACTCAGGATCCACTTCGGTAATTGTTTTCAAATTGATACCGAAACGTTTTTGCAAGTCGGCTGTCAAATCTTCCAACTGGGCATCATTCAGCGGGTAAGCGCTATAAATAACAGCCTGTTTGGTGTGATTCAGTGCCAAGGTTAAGTCTTGAAATTGTGCATAAACTTCAGGGAGAATCTGTAAGCGCTTTTGTTCGGCAAGCACCGATACAAAATTTTTCAGATTGGGGTTGCTCAAACCTACCAAATCAACCAGCATTTCCACTTTCTCGGAAGCACTTTTGCCAGATTGTCCGATAAATGCCGCAACTTTTTCCTGTTGCACAACAGATGCCAATGCTTTCAGGCCGCCCAACCAAGACTCTATTTGGTTATTCTCTTTAGCCAAACCAAACAATGCTTTTGTATAAGGTCTAGCAATTGTTGCGAACTCAGCCATAAGATTACAGCTCCTGTTTCAGGGCACCGAGCATTTGTGCGTGCTTGTCTGCATTAACTTCGCTACGCAAAATGGATTCGGCACCTTTAACGGCCAATGCAGCAACCTGCTCGCGCAAAACTTCGCGTGCACGGTTGGCTTCCTGCTCCACATCAGCCTTTGCCTGAGCTGCAATACGGGCAGCTTCGTGAGCAGCCTGCTCCTTGGCTTCTTCTACGATTTTGGCTGCACGTTTTTCGGCGTTGGCCACTATTTCGGCAACCTGGCTACGCCCATCGGCCAAGAGTTCTGCAACTTTCTTTTCTGCCTGCTCAAAATCGCTTTTACCACGCTCGGCAGCCGCCAAGCCCTCGGCAATTTTGTCGGCGCGCTCGTCTAACGCTTTTGCGATTGGCGGCCACACAAATTTCATGGTAAACCATACCAAACCGAAAAAGACGATTAGCTGCGCGAATAAGGTTGCATTGATATTCACTTTACTTAACCTTCGTATTAGGGTTAATCAAACAAACGGGGGTCATCTGCATAAAAGCAGTTTGCCGTTAGGATTAGCCTGCAAACGGGTTAACGAAAGCAAACAGCAAGGCAATGGCCACACCGATCAAGAATGCAGCATCAATCAAACCGGCAATCAGGAACAACTTGGTTTGCAGCGGGCCGATCAACTCAGGCTGGCGGGCAGAAGATTCCAAATATTTAGAGCCCACCATGGCGATGCCGATGGATGCACCCAACGCACCCAAAGCAACAATCAGACCACATGCAATAGCAATCAAACCCATTTTAAAACTCCTTAATAAAAACAAAGGTTACAAACCACGTTGAAAAACTACTTATTTACTTGCTTAAAAAGCAACAAGCTATTTCGAATCAGTGTGCGTCATGCGCCTGGCCGATATACACAAAAGCCAAAGCCATAAAGATAAACGCTTGAAGAGTAATAACCAAAATATGGAAAATAGCCCATACCATACCGGCGAGTATATGAAATACGAACATAACCGGATCCATCACGCCGATGCTGCCCGCCGACACAGCCCAAGCACCACCCAGCAGCGCAATCAGCAGAAACACCAGTTCGCCTGCATACATATTGCCGAACAACCGCATACCGTGCGACACAGTTTTAGACAAAAATTCCACGATATTCAAAATAAAGTTGGCAGGAGCCAGCCACGGGCCGAAAGGGGCAGTAAACATTTCGTGCATCCAACCGCCAAAACCCTTGATTTTGATATTGTAATAAAGGCAAATCAGCAACACGCCAACAGCCAACGCCAAAGTCGTGTTCAAATCCGCAGTAGGCACAACGCGCAACAGAGCATGATGTTCTCCAGTTGCCATCTGCCAGCCCAGGGGCAGTAAATCTACCGGCAACAAATCCATCGCATTCATCAGGAAAATCCACACAAACAGCGTCAACCCCAACGGGGCTACAAATTTGCGTGATTGCTCGTTGTGGACGATGCTTTTACACATATCGTCTACAAACTCGAAAAGTATTTCTACAGCCGCCTGAAAACGTCCGGGAACACCAGCGGTTGCCTTTCGGGCACCGCGCCACAGAAAAAAGCTGCCAACCGCCCCCAACACCACGGCAAAGAATATTGCATCCAAGTTGACAAATGAAAAATCGGCGATATTTTTCAGACCTTGCCCCTGGGTTACATCCTGCAGGCTTGTCAAGCTCTGTAAGTGGTGCTTGATGTAGTCTGCAGCAGTCATTGATTCACCTGCCATAATTTCCAACTCTCAATAATGCTAAAAAAACCAAATGGCTGACCACAAACAATCCCGCAATAAAAGGCAGGAATTGCAGCGTTTCATGCCAAATTGTAAAAACAATCAGCATCAACACCAAAGCCAGCATTACTTTTAAACCTTCTCCCAGCAGGAATATCTTACCCGCCCATTGCGGATACAGCCTGAAAATTTTTAGAAGTAATACCGCAACTGCCGAGGGCAGCAAATAACTCAACCCGCCAGCCAAAGCAGACCAAAAGCCGCCACTGCCGCCGATAAGGGCGCACAACACGGCAACCGCTGCCAACGCCGACAATTGCGCATACACAATCTGATTCATATTGAGGTTGAGCCAAAGGCAGATTAAGCCAAGCTACTATAATCAAGATGTGTTTAAGCGTCAAGACAATTGCCAACCTTGATGAATCAAATATCCGACTCGGTTTTGCTTTTATTGCCGCATCTCTCCGCGCACCACCGCAAAGCCACTACATAATACTACAGCACAGCAAAAATTAAACGGCGCAATCTCTGCTGATTTCTGCATAATCTGCTTCTTTTTCCTGTTTTCATAAGTGGTTTATACCAAAGCAAAGGCCGTCTGAAAAAATAAACCACCCTCCCCGATTGCAACGGTCTGTCGGCCGGCTTCAAATGACCGAACCCTTATAGCAAACGGGGGTTCGGCTTTTCCACTCCAACATAATACCTATCTTGATACCTATCTTGGCTGCAACGGCCGATCCACGCTGAAATCAGCACAGCATTGCCCTTGGCTCAAAAACAAAACCATTTTGAAGCGGCACCATACATACTTTCAACCGTCTGCAGCCTTGCCGCACAATCAGGGCAACCCATCTCAGCCTTCCGCTCCGAACCTGCCCTTGTAGGCGCCATTGCCCCCAACCCGTCTGTGTACCCATAAAAAACCATATCCCACATAAAAACTATCTCATAAGCCGGGTGAACTACCCGGCTTATTGGCTTATTTTTAGATGCCGTTCATTGTTTGAAACGGCTGCTCTGCTCGGGTTAAATTCAGCCTGTATTTTGTGGGCACCACACTGTTACGCCAAGGCCGTCTGAAATTTTCAGACGGCCTTAAACCTTAGCACCACACAAAAAACATCCCCCCGCATTGCCCTGCTGCTGCCCGGGTTAAATCCGGCGCAGGCAGACAAAACCGCCACGCCCATCAATATCAACTCTGCCGCCTTGCCGCGCGCCTGCCACCTGCACCGCTATGCCCGGTTCGGGCCGGGTTGAAACCGCCATAAAAAGTTTATAGCGTGGAAAAGATATCCGGTTGGGCAAAGGCCGTCTGAAAATTTCAGACGGCCTTTCGAATACTCAGATTGCTTTTTAAGCGTTATATTCCACACCCAGCTGTTGCAACAGGTTTTCCAGCGTTTCAGGGGTATCGAAATACAACACGATTTTGCCTTTTTTCTGGTTTCGGGTCTGCACTTCGGCATTCACACCCAATTTATCGGTAATTGCATCATTCAAACGGCGGATATCGGGATTGATTTTTTTGACGGTTTCTGTTTTTTTACCCTGATGCAGCAGTTGGCTGCGGCGTTCGACTTCGCGCACCGACCAGCCGTTTTTCACAGCCTTCTGCGCCAGCAACAGTTGCTCCACCACCGGCAAGGTCAGCAAAGCGCGGGCGTGGCCCATTTCCAAACGGCGCTGATAAAGCATATCCTGCACCGGCTCGGGCAATGCCAACAGACGCAGGCTGTTGGAAATGGCGCTGCGGCTTTTGCCCACGGCTTTGGCGATGGTTTCGTGCGTTAAACTGAATTCATCGGCCAGGCGTTTCAATCCGCGCGCTTCTTCGATAGGATTAAGGTTTTCGCGTTGCAGGTTTTCAATCAGACCCATCGCCAAGGCGGCTTCATCGCTGATGCTTTTCACCACCACGGGGATTTCCGTCAGGCCGGCCAGCCGACTGGCACGCCAGCGGCGCTCACCGGCAATCAGCTCGTATTGCGACAGGCCGCGCTCGCGCACGATAACGGGCTGGATAACGCCTTGCGCTTTGATGGATTCAGCAAGCTCGTGCAGGGCTTCATCGTCTATCTGCACACGCGGCTGGTAACGGCCGGGCTGGATATCGGTCACCGCTACCGTGGTCAGGCGCTCGTTGCTGCCGTCATCGATATTGTTGGAAATCAGTGAATCTAAGCCGCGGCCTAAGCCGCCTTTGGGTTTTGCCATGTGGGTGGCTCCTTTTTTCAGACGGCCTTAATTGTATCGGATATTGTGTTAGGGCGCACAGGCAGGGAAACTTGCGGGGCTTCCTGCCCGCATTCGGGGCGAAGTTGGAAAATTCGCTGCTGCCATATGGTTTTCACGGTTATCTGGAAAACCATATGCGATATTTGCCTGAATGGTGTAGATATTAAGATTGCCGCAGAGTTTGGAAAGGAAACGTTGTTATCGGTGCAGAATCTCCGCAGTTTCACGGCAGCCGGGCGGCGCGGATAAAATGGTGCGCCGTTTCAGGAGAATGGGAAAACAGTTTATGCTAAAAATCAGCCGGAGACAAACCATGCAGATCCTGAATTTGCATGATCTCGGCGTGCATATCTGGGCGGCAATACGGTAGAAATCATTGTCGAAAAGCATCTGCCCAAACAAACAGAACACGCGCTAAGCATAGATGAAAAAATATTATTTCTTCGGACGACGGATGGCCCTGCCATCACGCATGCTTAAAGCCATTAAAGTGAAATTTACCGCGCCTGCCAATAACTCTATCGCCTGTACGGTATAAAATATTGTGTCAAACCGGCCGGCAGCGGCACGCATATTCAGAAATAAGGCGCACGGTATCAATATCAACAATCCGTTTGCGGCGATAACTGGCATTCGTTTACGTTTGGCTGCAATTCTGGCATGTTTGCTTTTGCCGCCCATTTTCATGCCCGTTGCCCCGGTTGCCGCCATGCTTATCACGAGTAAAATCATGCCATAGGCGATGCTTTGTTTTAACAAAGCAACTGCGTGATGCGGTAAAAACAGTTCGCTGATAACGGTACTACTCCAAAATGCAGCGATTAGTGCCGTGGCTGTGCAGACGGCAGTGAAATGAATGGCACGCAGAATATTTCTGTTCATGGTGTATATTCCTATCAGGCTGGCTTAATAGTAAGCTATAGTTTAAATATAGCAGACTATAAAAAACAACAGCAAGCTATATTTCAAGAAGATTTAATATTGATTTGTTTTTAAAGGTAAATAAATGGAAGCAGAACAATCCGCAGGGTATCTTATCAATCATCTTGCCCGCCAATTTGCCATTTTGCTGAGCGAACGGTTAAAGCCTTTAGACTTGGCACCCGCACAATTTCCCATTTTGCTGCATTTATGGAAACAAGACGGCTTAAGCCAGCACGAGTTGGTTGAAAAAGCCGAGCTGCGCCAAGCAACGATTGCCAATACTTTGGCACGCATGGAAAGAGACAATTTGATTGTGCGTGTCGCCCATCCAAATGATGCGCGTGTCCGTCTGATCAAATTAACAGAGAAATCCAAAACTTTAGAACAAGCAGCAACCGAAATTGCGCAAACCATCAATCAGCAGGCTTTATCCGTATTAGATGAAAACGAACGGCAGCAATTTCTCTTGATGATGCAAAAAATTATCGCGCAACAAAAAAAGATGATGGGAAACCATTCTGAACGCTGAGCCGCGTATCCGGCACCGGTGGCCGGCCTGTTTACCGCTATCGGTTGGTGCTTTACCCCTCAGAATGCTGCCCATCTCTCAAGAATGCGGAGAATCGGCAGCACACGGCAGAGCCTGCCCTATGCGCCATCGGTTTGCCGAACCTGCCCAACCTTATCCGCACATGATGATCCCCGCAACAGAGATGTGGGTTGCCAAAACTGAAACGGCGTTACAGAGCAGCCCTAACGGCATTCAGACGGCCTTAAGCCCCGGCTGTTTCGGCTAGTGAACCTTGAACGGCAGAAACGATAAATCCATAACACAGGCTTTGTGGTTCAACCCATCCACTTTCACCCTAACGCTTCTGCCTAAATAAGGCTTGGGATTCTGAGCCATCGGCGGGCCGGCAAATGTTTGGATGTTGCCGTGGTGCGGATTTGCCGCAGCAGCGATGATTTCATATTGGTCGATATAGCCGCTGTTTCCCGTTTTGCGGCTCCATTCCCTCACCCCGCGAACTACGGCCTGAGCCGCCACTCCGTTTTTCACCCCCCTGCTCTCCCTGATATTTCGACAATAAAATCAATAAAAACAGGCCGCACGGCAACAGCGTTATCAGCCGCGCCCCACACAGAAACAATCAGCGCGGCACCGGCAACACACCCGCTATGATTAATATGGTGAATCTGCCCCTGCACAGAAATGTCCGGGAGCAGATTTTTCAGATTGGAACCGGCGCCAGCAAAAGTTTGGTTTCAAACGGCCTGTATGCCGGCCTACCTGCCGGATTCAGCGGTGCAACACCATATTGTCGCGGTGTATCAGCTCTTCTTCGTTGATATAACCCAGTTTAGCGGCAATCTGCTCAGACGGCGTTTTCAGGATTTTGCCGATTTCAGCACTGCCGTAATTCACCAAACCACGGGCAATCTCCCTGCCTTCGGCATTCAACACGGCTACCAATTCTCCACGGTGAAAACAGCCCTTAACCTGCACACAGCCCACCGGCAGCAGGCTGCGGTGGTTACGAACCAGTGCGGCCTCTGCGCCACTGTCTATTTCTAGGCTGCCTGCCGTCTGCACATGGCCGAGCAGCCACTGTTTGCGGGCGGCCACCCGGCTGCGGCTGCTGGTAAACAGCGTGCCCAGGCTTTCGCCGCCGTGCAGGCGCAGCAGCACGTCCGGTTCGCGCCCCGACACCACTACGGTGGCCGCACCGCTCAGCGCGGCACGTTTGGCCGCCAACACTTTCGTGTACATACCGCCGGTGCCGACACCGCTGCCTGCGCCGCCCGCCATGCTTTCCAAATCAGGGTGATCGGCGGCAATGCGGCTGATAAACCGCGCCTGCGGATTTTTGCGCGGGTCGCTGTCATACAGGCCTTGCTGGTCGGTGAGGATAACCAGGGCATCGGCATCGACCAGATTCGTCACCAGCGCCCCCAGCGTATCGTTGTCGCCGAGTTTGATTTCATCAGTGGTAACGGTGTCGTTTTCATTGATAATCGGCACGATGCCTTTTTCGAGCAGGGTCAGCAGGGTGCTTCGGGCATTGAGATAACGGGTGCGGTTGCTCAAATCTTCGTGGGTGAGCAGAATCTGGGCGGTGTGTATGTTATGCGGGCGGAACGCGGATTCGTAGGCCTGCGCGATGCCCATCTGCCCCACTGCAGCGGCGGCCTGCAGCTCGTTGAGCGCTTTCGGCCGCCCCGGCCAGCCCAACCGCTTGATGCCTTCGGCAATGGCACCGCTGGATACCAACACCACTTTTACGCGGCTTTGTTTCAAAGCAGCAATCTGTGCAGCCCACAGGTTGAGTGCGGCCTGGTCTATGCCGCGGCCTTCGGCGGTAACGAGGCTGGAGCCGACCTTCACTACCACTAATCCGGCTTGGGATAAGTTTTCGATCTGCATAAGGGTTTCTTTCAACGGTGTTTCAGACGGCCGCTTGTCTGGCCGTCTGAAAAGCATAACGGATAAAATCACTTCGACACAAGGCAGCAAACCGCAGACAGTACAACCAGTAGCAGCAACGCCGTAGCGGAGTCAGTTTATCCACTATAAAGTTGCGGTTATTCGCGGTTGCGGCCGTGCCAGAAATACCGCCGCACAAAGGCGGGAAAGGCAAAAATAAGATACAGGCAGACCGCCACGGCATAAAATTCCCAACCCTGCGGATGCACACTGCCCGCCCGCGATTCGAGCAGATACGCCAAACCGGCGGTGATGCCGAAACCGGTAAACAATTCGAGCAGATGATGGCCGAAATGCTTATGCTTGAGCGCAAAAATCCCAAGCAGGCGCGGGGTGAGAAACGGAGCGTTGGCAAAAATAAACGCCAGCAGCAGCAGAATATACATAGATACGGTCATACGGAAACCTTGTGTTGGTTCAGACGGCCTGAGAAGCCTTTGCAAAAATCAAAAAAACATCACCAAAAGTTTCTTTTTCACCATCCCTCGCAGGCGGGAACCCGGTCTTCTAACATTAACCCATGTTTGATTTCGGTGATGTATAAAAATAGCGCCGGTTTCCCGCCTGCGCGGAAATAATATAACGGCGGTGAGTATTTCAGACGGCCTAAACCGATGTTGCAACAGTCCCGTCCTTTATTCTTTGGCTTTGATTAACAGCAGCGCGCAACCCGGCAATATCCTGCCGCCCTTAAGGCCGTCTGAAAAATTTTCGACCCGGCCGCCATATTAGCAAAAACGGCAACACCCGTGGGGTTGCCGTTTGACTTGCAAAAAGCTGCAAGGCTTACAGGGTGTTTTCCAACGCTTTCAAACACCAATCCATCACGCTTTGCGGCATCACGCCCCAAACCAGCAGCAACGCGGCGTTAACCGATAAAAACACTTTCGCTGCCACATTGCCGCCGACCGGCCGCTCACCGGCAGCAGAGTCGAAATACATCACTTTCACCACACGCAGGTAGTAAAACGCGCCAATCAGGCTCATCACCACGGCAAACACCGACAGCCAGATATAGCCTTGCGACAACAACGCCTTAATCACGGCAAATTTGGCATAAAAACCCATCAGCGGCGGTATGCCGGCCATTGAAAACATTGCCAGCAGCATCAGAAAGGCATACCAGGCATTGCGCTGGTTCAAACCGGCCAAATCGTTGATTTCTTCGCATTCTACGGCTTCGTCAGACAACAGCATCAACACGCCGAAACCCACCAGCCCCATCACCACATAAGCAATGGCGTAATACAGGCCGGCGGTAAAACCCACCGCGCCCGCCATAAACGCCAGCAGGATAAAACCCATATGGGAAATGGTGGAGTAGGCAAACATACGTTTGATGTTGGTCTGCATAATTGCCGCCAGATTGCCGACCAACAGCGAGGCCACGGCAAGAATGGCCAGCATCTGCGTCCAATCGTGGTGAACCGTTCCCAAGCCTGTAACCAAAATCCTGAACGCAAACACCACGGCGGCGATTTTCGGCACACTGCCCACCAAAGCGGCCACCGAAGTGGGCGCACCCTGATACACATCGGGCACCCACATATGAAACGGCACTGCACCCAGCTTGAACGCCACCGCCACCACAATAAATACTACGCCGAGTTTCAGCAGCCATTCCTGCGCCTGACCATCGTAGGCCGTTGCCAGCACGGTGGCAAACTCCAGCGAGCCGGTGGCACCATACACCATAGAAATGCCATAGAGCAGCAGACCGGAAGCCAGCGCGCCCAACACGAAATACTTCAACGCGGCCTCGGCGGCTTTGGCCGAATCGCGGCGCAGGGCAATCATGGCATAAAGCGACAGCGACAGCAGCTCCAAACCGATATAGGCGGTTAGGAAATGCCCCGCGCTCACCATCACGCTCATACCGATAAGGGCAAACAGCGACAAGGTGTAAAATTCACCTTTAAAAATGCCGCGCACCCGGTTATACGGCTTGCTGTACGCAAACAAAACAAACAAGCCGGCATACATCACCATTTTCGACAGGCGCGACATACCGTCTGCGATATACATACCGCCAAACGTATATACACTGTCGGGTGTCCACACCAGCCATTGCGTTGCCGCCACCACCGCCAAAGAAAGCAGGCTCAGAATATGGGTAACGAAACGGTTTTCGTCTTTCACCCATAAATCCGCCAACAACACCGCACACAACGCCGCAAGCAGCACGATTTCAGGCATGGCGGGGATTAAATTCAAATCGGTCCAGTTCATTCACACACCTCAAATCTTGCTTTGCGCCACTTGGCTGATTAAATCGTTGGCAGCCTGGTGGATAACTTCGATAAATGCTGCGGGATACAGACCCATGCCCAACACCGCCACCGCCAAAACCGCCAAAACCGCAAACTCGCGACAGTTGATGTCTTTCATCTCTTTCACTTCGGGATTGGTAATTTCACCGAAAATAACGCGCTTATACATCCATAAGGTATAAGAAGCACCGTAAATCAGCGTCAGCGCGGCCAGCGCGGCCACCCAGAAATTCACTTCCACCGCACCCATAATCACCATAAACTCGCCCACAAAACCCGAGGTTGCGGGCAAACCGGCATTGGCCATACCGAACAGCATCATAAAGGCGGCGAATTTCGGCATCACATTCACCACACCGCCGTAATCGGCGATATTGCGGCTGTGCAGACGGTCATACATCACGCCGATGCACATAAACATTGCGGCAGAAACAAAACCGTGCGAAATCATTTGGATAACTGCACCTTTCAACGCCCAATCGTTCAGACGGCCGTCAACAAACAAGAACATACCCAAAGTAACGAAACCCATATGGCTGATAGAAGAATACGCCACCAGCTTTTTCATATCGGTCTGAACCAATGCCACCATGCCGATATAAATCACCGCAATCAGGCTCAACACCACAATTGCAGGCGCGAAATAACGCGATGCATCAGGAAGAATCGGCAGAATAAAGCGCAAAAAGCCGTAGGCACCCACTTTCAGCGTAATCGCAGCCAGCACCATCGAGCCGCCTGTCGGCGCTTCAACGTGGGCATCGGGCAGCCAGGTATGCACCGGCCACATCGGCACCTTCACCGCAAACGACAGGAAAAACGCGATAAACAGTAACTGCTGCACGCCCAGCGGAATCTGCTTCAGGTTTTGAAAATCCGCAATCGAAAAGCTGCCGCCGGCCTGATAAGACAGATAAACCAAGCCCACCAGCATCAACAGCGACCCCATCAGCGTATAAAGAAACAACTTTACCGAAGCATACACGCGGCGCGGGCCGCCCCACATGCCGATAATCAGGTAGAGCGGAATCAGCATACCCTCAAAAAACACATAAAACAAAATCGCATCTTGGGCAGCAAACGCGCCGTTAATCAAGCCGCTCATGATCAGAAAAGCCGCCATATACTGCGCAGGGCGTTTCTGAACCACTTCCCATCCTGCCAGCACCACCATCAACGTGATAAAGGCGTTCAGAATGATGAACAGCACCGAAATACCGTCCACACCCAGCGCATAATGGATATTCAGCAGGGGAATCCATTGATGGAACTCGGCAAACTGGTAGCCGCCGCTCAAACGGTCAAACTGCACAAACAGCGGCAGCGTGACCAAAAAGCCTGCCAGCGAACCGATAAAGGCAAGAATGCGCGCCAACGGCGCACGGCGATCTGAGCCTGTGGCCAGAACCAGCACGCCGGCAATCATCGGCACCCATATTGCCAAGCTGAGTAGATGGTTGGAAAACATGGTTTTTTCCTGTGGGTTTGTAAATCAAAAGTTGTTATATTGTTGGAGGTTTCAGATAGCCTTAATGCCGTCTGAAACAGTCTTTTCATCAAAGTTTTCTGTTTTCAAGCTGCCTGAAACCGTTTCAGACGGCCTCTTGACAGTTTATTTCCAATATATTTATTTTAAGCTATCGGGTTTAGACTTATCACGCTTATTTTTCACATAAAGTTGCGAATACCCCCATCGGAAGTTTGGTTTCAAAAATATCAATTGCTCTAACTAAGTCTCCAAGTTTGGAGTACCCATAATTTTTACTGTCAAATGAGGATTGGTTTCTGATAATCTGCCCAACCCGATTTAATGGGGCCCAACCCTCATGATCACGACAATGTGCAATTGCATCACACAATAAATTCATCAATGCAGTATCACACTTCAACTCCGTACCCGTCATCTTGCGCTATCTAAAAATAAAAATCTGCTGCACGCTTCCACCAATGATTTTGGTGTCTTCTGCTCCCCGAAGCCTATGACCTGTCTGCTTTTTTCATAAATTAATAAATTACTTAATTATTCCGTTTTTTGAATTTTTCTTTTCTAAACAACCTCGATTTACCTCTATTTTTCAAACTACTTTAAGGTTCCTTCTGAAATATTTTTCAGTATTTACCAACCTATACTGTTACTTCAGCAACCGGGTTTTCATAGCCGTTTCCTGCAATATTCTTGCAGCCTGTTTGTCGAAAGTAGCAAACTGATCCGCACCGAGCATAGCACCGCAGAATGCATTAACACCATCGGCGAAATCGCCGTTGTGCGCCATCACGGAGAAACCTGCTTCGATTTCGTTTTCCTGCGCCACCAACTTAGGCACGGACGAGACGAAATCGCGCAACAGCGCCAAGATGCACGTTGGTATCAATGACAAGCTTACGCTCCATACCCGCGCCCGCCACGGCGGCTTCGGCAACGGCCTGATTTATCTCTTCCACACTCAAATGTACGCCCGCCTCGTTTTTCAGACGGCCTGCGAATTCGCGGATACTTTTGGTTTGTGCAAGCTTGGCTTTGGCCCTAATCCGTAACTCACCGTTTGGCAGTTTGTACACTTCCATTTCGTCGCCCGCACTGATGCCCAAATGGTGAAGAAATTCCTGCTTGAAAGTTACTTGGCTTTTGCTGCTCAGCCGTAAGGTGGTTGCCATGTCGTTACTCCTTTGAGAATCTATCGGTAAGGTTTAGTTTGCCTTACCAATAGACGGCAAACAAGACAGAGGCCATCTGAACTTCTATAACGGTGGCTTGCCACCCTGCCCTCTTGCAAGCCTTTTCAGACGGCCTTATTGGAACCAAATCCCCCTGAAAAACGCTGCAATCAGCACCAACACTCCAAACACCATAGCGGCGGCGTAAGTGTAGATAAAACCGGTTTGCATTTTGCGCACTTGGGCGGCCAGCGCGCCGACAACTTTGGCCGAACCGTTTACGATGCCGTTGTCGATAATGGCGGTATCGCCCACTTTCCAAAAGAAATTGCCCAACGCGCGGCTGCCTTTGGCAAACACGTTGAAGTAAATCACGTCTAAGTAGTATTTGTTGTCGAGCAGGGTATAAACCGGCTTGAAAGCGGCAGCAATCTTGGCCGGCAGATGCGGGGCTTTCACATACAGCAGCCATGCCGCTGCCACGCCGGCGATGGCGAGATAGAGCACAGGCGTGTGCAGGCTGTGCGAAACCATGGCCAGCGGGCCGTGGAAGACTTCGGCCATTTGTGCCATTACGGGATGGGCTTCATGGTTTACATAAATCACATCTTTAAAGAAATCACCGTAGAGCATGGGTTCGACAGCAATATAGCCGATAACCACTGATGGAACGGCCAGCAAAACCAGCGGCAGGGTAACCACCCACGGGCTTTCGTGGGGGGTGTCGTTTCTGCCCAAGCCGTGATGGTGTGCATCGTGGCCGTCTGAATGGTGTCCATGCTCGGCTTCACGCCATTTTTCTTTGCCGTGGAACACCATAAAGTATTGGCGGAAGGCATAGAAAGCGGTAACGAACACGCTGGCGAGCACGGCAAAATAGGCAAAACCGCTGCCGGGCAGATTGCTGAAATGCACGGCCTCGATAATGGAATCTTTCGAGTAAAAGCCTGAGAAAAACGGTGTGCCGATCAGTGCCAGATTACCGATCAGCATGGTGAGCCAGGTAACCGGCATATATTTTTTCAGGTTGCCCATATGGCGCATATCCTGATCATGGTGCATACCGATAATGGCGCTGCCCGCAGCCAAAAACAGCAGCGCTTTAAAGAAAGCATGGGTCATCACATGAAACATTGCGATCGAATAGGCCGATACGCCCAGTGCTACGGTCATATAACCCAGTTGCGACAGGGTGGAATAAGCCACCACGCGTTTGATGTCGTTTTGAATGGTACCCAAAAAGCCCATAAACAGTGCGGTAATCGCGCCCACCACCATAATCACGCTCAAGGCGGTGGTGGAAAGCTCGTAAATCGGCGACATACGCGACACCATAAACAGGCCTGCCGTTACCATGGTAGCCGCGTGAATCAGAGCCGAGATAGGTGTCGGGCCTTCCATAGAGTCGGGCAGCCAAACGTGCAGCGGAAACTGCGCCGATTTACCCATCGCGCCCACAAACAGCAACAGGCAGGTAACAGTTATCAGGCTCCATTGCACGCCGGGAAAAAGCTCGATGGTGGCCGTCTGAATATTGGGCAGATAGGCGAACACATCGGCATAACGCAGGCTGCCGCCGAAATAGGCCAACACCAGGCCGATACCCAAAATAAAGCCAAAGTCGCCCACGCGGTTCACCAAAAAGGCTTTCAAATTGGCAAAAATCGCGCTTTCGCGTTTGAAATAGAAACCGATCAGCAGATACGACACCAAGCCCACGGCTTCCCAACCGAAGAAGAGCTGGATAAAGTTGTTGCTCATCACCAGCATCAGCATCGAAAAAGTAAACAGCGAGATGTAGCTGAAAAAACGCTGGTAGCCCACTTTTTCATCGTGCATATAGCCGATGGTGTAGATATGCACCATCAGCGACACAAACGTTACCACCACCATCATCATGGCGGTCAGGCTGTCAACCAAAAAACCGACCGAGAAATCCAAGCCGCCCATGGTAAGCCAGGTATAAACATTTTCGTCAAACTTGGCGCGCGAGCCGTCAATGAAGCCCCACAGCACATAGGCCGACAACACAGTGGAAGCAGCCACCCCCAAAATAGTAGCCGTGTGTGCGCCCGCGCGGCCGATTTGTTTGCCGAACAGCCCCGCCAGCAGGCAGCCTGCCAGCGGCATGAGTGCAATGATGAGATATAAAGTCATATCGGTCATGGAAATGAACCTTTTTCAGTTTTGATTTTTCAGACGGCATCAAAAGCGGATACCGCCGTGTCGTTATCTTTTTCTGTTTGCAGATTCGGTTTCGAGGGTTTTCTCTTGCCTGCTTCCAAGCAGTTTATTCATTCTGCTGCTCGCCCTTTTTATTTTATGTTATCTGTTTTTAACAACTCACCGGCCATACGGCCATCATCAAGGGGCAACCATCGGCAACAGCAAAAACGGCAGCACCCCGCCGGCTGCATACACCGCCAGCCATAACACCGGCCGGTCGGAAAGCTTCCTGAGCAAAACAAAATAACCCCAAGCATACAGCCCTGAAATTACAGAACCGGCAATCAATATTCCCACATTTCCGCTCATGCTCCACAAAGCAGAAAACAAGGCGAATACCACTGCCCAACACCATGCCGGAAAACGGTTTTGGAAGCTGTCCTGCAACTTTCCCAGCAGTAGCAGAAATACCGTCTGCAATATTTAGCTCTCCAAGTCCGTCTTTTGAAATGTTTTCAGACGGCCTGTATGATTTTTCCCCGACCGGATACCAACCCGTTACCAACCGCAAAAAATGCACCTTTCAAGCCACAGCGTGCCGCCGCCTTGACAACAAACCAGATTAACGAAACCGGGTATCAGCAGAAAAAACGATACCGTTAAGATATATGCCGCCAATACTTCGGTCATGCTTTTCCCCCGTTATTTTCAAAGGGCAGGCAGCAGGCATTAGGCGCGCACCTATCCTTTCAACGTATCCAAATCGGCCACATTAATCGTGTTGCGGTTGCGGAACACCAGCACCATAATCGCCAAGCCGATGGCGGATTCTGCCGCAGCCACGGTTAAGATGAAAAACACGAAAATCTGCCCGGCAGTGTCGCCCAGGTATTGCGAAAACGCGATAAAGTTAAAGTTTACCGCCAACAGCATCAATTCGATGCTCATCAATAAAATCAGCACGTTTTTGCGGTTCATAAAAATGCCCATCGCGCTGATGCCGAACAAAAGCGCGGCCAAAACCAGATAATGCGTTAATGTAATCATGCTTTCCCCTCCTCTTTGCCGCCTGAATCCGTTTCACCTGCCGTTTCAGACGGCCTGACGGCTTCCATTTTCACTATGCGCAAACGGCCTTCTTTGGCACTCACTTTCACTTGGTCGGCAGGATTGACGGCTTTGGGGTTAAACGTTTTGCGGTGCACCAGCGCAATCGCCGCCACCATGCCCAACACCAGCAGCACGCCTGCCAGCTCGAACGGCAGCAGATAGGTAGTGTAGAGCTGGCTGCCCAAATCGCGCACGTTGCTGTAATCGGCGGGAATCTCTTTCATCACACCGAATGCAGCCAGATTGGTTTTCGGGTTTACCAAAATCAGAATCAGCGCCACAGACATCAACACGCCCACCAAGCCGGCCGCCGGCGCATGCCGCCAAAAGCCCGCGCGCATTTCTTCGATGTCGATGTTCAGCATCATCACCACAAACAGAAACAGCACCATCACCGCGCCCACATACACCAACACCAGCGTGATGCCCAAAAACTCGGCCTGCATCAGCATCCAAATCAGCGCACTCACGCAGAAAGTGAGCACCAAATACAGCGCCGCGTGCACGGGGTTTTTCACGGTTACGGTTTTCAGCGCGCCAAACAACACGATGGCCGCCAGAATATAAAACAGGATTGCAGTAAAAGTCATCGCTCTTATCCTTTATCGGTAGGGCGCATCGGCCGCTTTGCGTTTGGCGATTTCGTTTTCGTATTTATCGCCGATGGCCAACAGCATCGGTTTGGTGTAATACAGATCGCCGCGCTTTTCGCCGTGGTATTCGAGAATATGGGTTTCCACGATTGCGTCCACCGGGCAAGCCTCTTCGCAGAAGCCGCAGAAAATGCATTTGGTTAAGTCGATATCGTAGCGCGTGGTGCGGCGGGTGCCGTCTTCGCGCTGCTCCGACTCGATGTTGATGGCCATTGCCGGGCAAACCGCTTCGCACAGCTTGCAGGCGATACAGCGTTCTTCGCCGTTGGGATAGCGCCGCTGCGCGTGCAGCCCGCGGAAACGCACCGACTGCGGCGTTTTCTCTTCAGGAAACATAATCGTTTCTTTGCGGGCGAAGAAGTTTTTGAGCGTTACGCCCATGCCCTTTACCAGTTCGCCGAGCAGAAAGGTTTTAACTAGGTTTGCCATTGGTGTCCCTTTGAAGCAGGTTTTCGTTTTTGAAATCAGGGTGTTCAGACGGCCTTTTTAGCGGCAGGAAACCTTGCCTTTTTCAGCAACTTTTCCGTCTTCCGAATAAATCTCATACTGCCTTGCTTTGCCGTTTTGGTAGAAAAAGCGGGTACGCAGCTTGCCCGAAGGATAATAGCCCTCAGACCAACCTTGTGCTCTGCCGTCTGCAAAGCGGGTATGTGTTTCGGTTTTGCCGCTAGGATACAGCACCTTCAATTCAGGCACCGTGCCGTTGATTATGCGGTAGTGCAGCTTCAGGCCGTTGGGCAGCGTGGTTTCGATTGTACCGCTGCGCTTGCCCTGTGCCGGCGGCGCAGTGATGTCGGCACGGCACAAAAGCTCCATGTTCAATAAAGACTGATGTTGCGCGGGCTGCTCTTTCCAACCGCATTTTCCCGCCAAGCGCTGACGCTCCTGCTGCGGCAGCCTTTGGATACTGTCGGGATGGATGGCGCAGTCTTCGTAAATTTTGTCGTGAATCTGGCCGGCTATGAAACAGCCGTTGAGCAACGACAAAACCGTACTCATCAGCAATATCGTTTTTACAAGCTTTTTCACGGCTCTGTTCCTTTCATTTTCGCCGCATGGCAGCGCAGGCAGGCATCAATCCGCCTTTGGCTTCCCCGTCTGTCCAAACAGCAGATTCGTAACCGCCTCAATATTTTCAGACGGCCTTTAAGTCAATTCCACAAACTCAGCGGTGAAATCATCCACAAGCCGAGCACCACGATGCCGATAAAGCCGATGGGAATCAACACTTTCCAGCCCAAGCGCATGATTTGGTCGTAGCGGTAACGCGGGAAGGTGGCGCGTATCCACAAATAGCCGTAAAGGATAAAGGCCATTTTCACAAACATCCAAAATGCACCGGGTGTGCCGACAAAGCCCCAGCTTTGCGGAAAAGGCGAAAGCCAGCCGCCCAAAAACATCAGCGAAGTAAGCGCGGCAATCAGTATCATAAAAATATATTCGGCCAGGAAAAACAGTGCAAATGCAAAACCTGAATATTCAACGTGGAAGCCGGCTACGATTTCCGACTCGCCCTCGGCCACATCAAACGGAGCGCGGTTGGTTTCGGCCACGGCAGAAATCAGATAAACGATAAACAGCGGAAACAGCGGCAGCCAGTTCCACGAGAAAACCGAACCGCCGGCCATGCCTTTGCTCTGCCCTTCTACGATGTCGGTAAAGTTCAGGCTGCCAGAAACCATCACCACCGCCACCAAAGCCGCACCCATGGCGATTTCGTAGGAAATGGTTTGCGCCGAAGAGCGCATCGCGCCCAAAAACGAATATTTCGAGTTGGAGGCCCAGCCCGCGATAATCACACCATATACCGACAGCGAGGTAATCATCAGGATAAACAGCAGCCCGGCATCAACGTTGGTGAGCCACCATTCACTGCTGAACGGAATCACAGCCCACGCGGCAAACGCAGGGGCAAGCGAGAGCATGGGGCCGATATAAAACAAGGCTTTGTTCGACAGCTTGGGGCGGGTAACTTCTTTAAACAGCAGTTTGAACACATCGGCAAACGGCTGGATCAGGCCGAACGGCCCGGTAACGTTGGGGCCGACACGCAGCTGCATATAGCCGATAACCTTACGCTCGAAATAAGTGAGGTAGGCCACGGTGAGAATCAGCGGAATCAGGATAATCACGATTTTGACGATAACCGACACCACCAGGCCGACATCGTTGCCCGCCGCACCCATTCCGAGCTGTGTGGCAAACAAGGCTTGAAACCACTCCTGCATGATTATGCCCTTTCCAATTCAATGCGGTTCATCAGTGCACCCAGCGCGGCATTTTCGGTATGCAGCGGCAGATACACCACGTTTTCGGGCAGCCCCTTGTCGGCCGCCACGCGCACGGCAACGCGCTCACCGCTTTGCACGGCCTGCGCGCGCGCGCCGTCTTGCAGGCCGAGCGCGGCCAGCGTGTTCGGGTGTACACGGGCGGCGGGAGCCTGCGCATGGCCGGTGGCCTGCAAAGGCGCAGAGCGGCGTACCAGCGCATCGCTGTGGTAAATGCCGACACCGCCCACCCGCACCGGGGCAGAGGCCGTCTGAATGCCTGCCCTGCCCCGCCAAGTGCTTCGGTTGTTTAATTTTGCAGGCAGGCTTTCTTGACTGACCGCTTCTTTCAACACCTGCCCGCTGCTGTCGTATTCAAAACCGGCCAAGCCGAACACATTGCCCAACACGCGTAATACTTTCCACAAGGGGCGGGAATCGCCCCAGCCTTTCACCACGCCGTGAAACGATTGCAGACGGCCTTCCATATTGATAAAACTGCCCGAAGTTTCGGTAAACGGCGCAACGGGCAGCATCACATCGCACACTTCGCGCAAGGTTTCGCTTTCAAACGGGGTAAAAGCCATCACGCTTTGCGCCTGTGTCAGCGCAGCCACGGCTTTGGCGCCGTCTGCCACATCTATTTCGGGCTCCACGTTTAAAAGCAGCACCGCTTTTTTCGGCTGCGCCAGCATCTGCTGCACGGTTTGGCCGCCGTTTACGCCCAATACGTCTGCGCCCACGCTGTTGGCAGCCTGCGGCAGAATACCCAAAACGGCACCGGCAGCATCGGCCAGTTGTTGCGCGGCAGCATAAATCGCGGCGTAGTCGGGGTGGTTCTGCACTTCCGCGCCCAATATCACGGCGGCTTTTTCAGCCTGCTTGAGGCCGTCTGAAAGCGGGTTTTGCGTGTCTTGCGCCAGTTTGTTTAGAAAATCTGCCCAATCGTTGGGGTGCAGCACTTCATGGGCAAACAGCGGCATGTGCAGCTCTTCCCTGCTGCTGGCAACCACGCTTAAGGCCATATGGGATTTGGCGGCACGGCGCAGACGGGCGGTGAGCAGCGGCTGCTCTTTGCGCAGGTTGGCCCCCACCACCAATACGGCATCGGCATTACCCAATTCTTCAATGCTCTGCCCCAGCCATTGTGCGCCTTGCAGGCCGTCTGAAAGGCGGTTGTCCTGCTGCATCAGGCGGGTGTCGAAATGTCGGATGCCCAAGCCGTTAGCCAGTTTTTTCGCCAGAAACAGCTCTTCCACGGTGTTTGCCGGGTTGGCCCAGATGCCGATTTGGTCTTGGCCGTCTTCTCTGGCAATGCAGGCCAGCGTTTTTTCCACATATTCCAGCGCGGTTTGCCAGTCTGTTTCGTGCCATTGGCCGCCGTGTTTGATTTTCGGCGTTTTCAGACGGCTTTCGTGATACAGGCCGGCGTAGGAGAAACGGTCGCGATCCGCAATCCAGCATTCGTTGACGGCTTCGTTTTCCAAAGGCAGCACGCGGCGTACGGTGTGGTCTTTGGTTTGCACAATCAGGTTGCTGCCCAGCGCATCGTGTGCGGAAATAGTTTTGCGGCGGCTCAATTCCCACGAGCGGGCATCGTAACGGAACGGTTTGCTGGTGAGCGCGCCGACAGGACACAAATCAATCACATTGCCCGACAATTCGGTTTCTACCGCTTTGCCGATAAACGGCATGATTTCGGAAAACTCGCCGCGGTTGGCCATGGCGATTTCCTGCATACCGGCGATTTCTTCGGTAAAACGCACGCAGCGGGTACAGTGGATGCAGCGGCTCATTTCTGCGGCAGAAACCAGCGGCCCCATGTCTTTGCCGGTTACCGAGCGTTTTGCTTCGGTGTAGCGGCTGGCGGAATTACCGTAACCCACCGCCAAATCCTGCAACTGGCATTCGCCGCCCTGGTCGCAAATCGGGCAGTCGAGCGGGTGGTTGATCAGCAGAAACTCCATCACGCCGGCCTGCGCCTGCTTGGCTTTGGCCGAATGGGTGTGCACCACCATGCCGTCCGTTACCGGCGTGGCGCAGGCAGGCAGCGGCTTGGGGGATTTTTCCACTTCCACCAGACACATACGGCAGTTGGCGGCAATAGACAGTTTTTTGTGGTAGCAGAAGTGCGGGATATAAGTGCCCAATTCGTGCGCCGCCTCCATCACTGTCGCGCCCTGCCTGACTGCAATCTGTTTGCCGTCTATTTCGATTTGTAACATGGTGTGTTTCCTAGTTACCGATTTTTTAAAGGTTTTGGTTTGAGGCCGTCTGAAAAAATTTTTCAGGCGGGCATTATCATGGTTATGCTGCTTTCAGACGGCCTGATGTTTGCCGTACCGTTTCCGTTGCTTCATTTGAAGAACAGGCCGGGTGGTTCGGCCCGATATTTCAGACGGCCTGTATGCCTGCTTATTTTTCCGCACAGCTTCCTGTTTTCAACCCGCTTTGTACCGAATAAATATCGCAATCCTCTGCAAATGCCAGTCTGCCGCTGTAGTGTGCGCCAACGGCCTCGGCTGTTTGCGGTTTAACGTTTTCGGTGCGCCGCATAAAGTGCGACAATACCGCGCTTTTTACTCCGGCACCGGCGGCAATGCGGCCGATTTCAGACGGCGGCATATGCAGCTTCAGCGCGATACGGTCGGCGCTGCCCTCGGGAACGGCATTATGGGCGACAAACAAATCGGCGTTGCCTGCTATTTTGTCTAACGTGCGCCCCATATTGCCGGTGTCGCCGGAAAACACCACCGAGCAGCCGTCTTTTTCAATACGCCACCCCAGCGCAGGAATGATGCCGTGCGCAACCGGCACGGCGCGGAGGGTAAAGCCGCCCGCTTTAGCCGAAAACACCTGAGGCCGCTTCATATCAAACGGCACGGTAACCGGCTTGAAGCGGAATGCCTCGCTGCCGTCTAAAAAACCCGACAAATAAGCATACGCGCCATTTTCGCCGAACAGCCGCTGCAAATATTGCGGCAACGGGGGTACCGCATGATTGCCTGCAGGGCCGTAAACGGGTAAATCACGCCCGCGTTCGGAGAAAAACGCGCCTTTTACCAACGCGGGAAAATCATTCACATGATCGGCGTGTAAATGGCTCAGCAATACTGCCTGCAAGTCTTCGATCTGTGCACCGGCACGCTCGAAATTCAGCGAAGCGCCCGAACCGAAATCAACCAGAATTCTGGCTTTTTTGTTTTCGCGCAGAATATAGCCGGACGATGCGCGCTTATCGCTCAATTCAGGCCCGCCCGAGCCTAACACCACCACATCGAGATTGGGGTTGGCACACACAGCCTGCGCCGTGGCAGAAATACCCACCGCCAACACCAGGGCCACTGTTTTAATCATTTTTCTCAAATAAATCGAGTTCATATTTTGTTTCCCGCACATCTTGTGCATATCATTGTTAAATGGAACGAGTCATATTATTTTCAGACGGCCTCAACACCGGTTATGCTCCTTCATCGGCTTGCCATACCCGGCACCGTGCTCAAACTCATGGCGGCAATGCTGGTAAATCTGCCATCCATTCCGATCGGTAACATGGTGTGTTTCCCGGTTGCGGTTTTTAAAGGCTTTTGCTTGAACCGTCTGAAACTTTTTCAGGCAGGCATTTTATGTTGCGTTCAGACGGCCCGGTTTATGGTTTGGGTGTTTGCCCGACAGGGTTAAAACCCTGTTCCGCTGCCGCCCTTTACTTCGGGCGGGCGTGTTTCTTCTGTGCAGACAATAAGGCCCGCTTAACCGGTGCCGCCACAACAACCGACTGCTCCCACACGGTTTCTCTGCCTTTCACATCGCGCACGGTAAAGCGGTAAACCTGCCGGGTATCTCCGGCAGCATACAGCCAGGGGGCATCTCTTTCGTTCAGGCCCAATACAGCACTCTGCCCCATCCAAGTAAACCCGTTCGAAGTGCGTGCCAAAGAAGTGCGCGCACCTTTGGGCTGCTGCGGCTGCCATGAAAAACGGGTTGTCGGATTGGCACTATCATCAATAATCGTTTCAGACTGCCCGCCAGCAATGCGCTCGACACGCACCGAAGCAACTTTGGGCGCTGTTTTCAACAAAATAGTAAAACCGTAACGGTAATTGCTTTGCGCAAGGTTGGCCGCAACCCCTGCCAACTCCATTTTATATTCTGCGTTGCTCCAAGGCCGTGCCGGACTTTCTTTCGGCACCGAGCCGCAGGCAGCCAAAACAACCGCTGTTATCAGGCTGAAAAACACTGTTTTCATCAGTTTCATGATAGCTCCCGGGATGTAGGATTGTTTGCAAGCCCCCCGCATTGCCCTGCCTTTATATTTTTCAGACGGCCTCAACACCACTTATGCGCCTTCATCGGCTTGCCATGTTCGATATAGTGCTCAAACTCATGGCGGAAGTGTTTGGTAAAACTGCGCACGGGGAACACGGCGGCATCGGCCAGGGCGCAGATGGTGCGGCCGGCCATGTTGTTGCCGATAGAATCGAGCAGTGCCAAATCTTCGGGTTTGCCTTTGCCGCCGGCGATGCGGTGTACGATGCGGTAGAGCCAGCCTGTGCCTTCGCGGCAGGGGGTGCATTGGCCGCAGGATTCTTCGTGGTAGAAATAGCTTAAGCGTTCCAGTGCCTTCACCATGCACACATCTTCATCCATCACGATTACCGCGCCGGAACCGAGCATGGAGCCGGCTTTGGCAATGGAATCGTAATCCATATTCAAGCCCATCATGATATCGGCGGGCAGCACGGGGGCGGACGAGCCGCCGGGAATCACGGCTTTGAGTTTTTTACCGTCTTTCATGCCGCCGGCCATTTCCAGCAGCTTGGCAAACGGCGTGCCCAGCGGCACTTCGTAGTTACCGGGGCGGTTTATGTGGCCGGAAATGGAAAACAGTTTGGTGCCGCCGGCGTTTTCGATGCCCTGTTCGGCAAAGGTTTTACCGCCATCGCGGATAATAAACGGCACGGAGGCAAGGGTTTCGGTGTTGTTGATGGTGGTGGGTTTGCCGTAGAGGCCGTATGAAGCGGGAAACGGCGGCTTGAAGCGCGGCTGGCCTTTTTTACCTTCCAAACTTTCCAACAGCGCGGTTTCTTCGCCGCAGATGTAGGCACCGTAGCCGTGGGCGGCAAACAACTCGAAATCGAAACCCAATCCCATGATGTTTCTGCCCAAAAAGCCGGCTTGGCGCGCTTCGGCCAGCGCGGCTTCAAAACGTTGGTAGCCTTCGAAGATTTCGCCGTGGATATAGTTGTAGCCTGCTTCGGCACCCATGGCGTAACCGGCGATAACCATGCCTTCGATCAGGGCGTGCGGGTTGAACATGATGATATCGCGGTCTTTAAACGTGCCCGGTTCGCCTTCATCGGTATTGCAGACAACGTATTTGGAGCCGGGGAACGAGCGGGGCATAAAGCTCCATTTCAGGCCGGTGGGAAAACCTGCGCCGCCGCGGCCGCGCAAGCCTGAAGTTTTCACTTCGTCAATCACATCGGTTTGCGGGGTTTTTTCCGACAGAATCCTGCGCAGGGCTTGGTAGCCGCCGCGCTTGACGTATTCTTCCAACGTCCAGCAGTTTGGGTTTTGGGTGTCCACTCGGTTAAAAATAACACCTGATTGGTAAATAGCCATTTGTGTACCCTGTCGGTTAATTTTTGTTCAATCTATATTCGGTCTGCCCGCTCCGGCCGCTTTGGGCTGCGGTTTGCGGTTTATATCGTGCGGCTTGTGCTTTCAGACGGCCTGATGATTTGTTGCCGGATTTTCAAACCAATCCGGCTGTATTTTCCCGCCGCTCTTGAGGCCGTCTGAAACGGTTTGCCAAACTATCTTAATATTGCCGCACGGGTTTCAAACGGCCTTTACCCCAACTCTGCCAATTTCGCGTCAATTGCCTCTTCGGTCATAAAGCTGCACATTTTGTGGTTGTTCACCAGCATCACCGGAGCATCGCCGCAAGCGCCCATACATTCGCCTTCCACCAGTGTGTAGAGACCGTCTGAAGTGGTTTCACCGAAGCCGATGCCGAGTTTTTGTTTCAGATAATCTGCCGCATTCACGCCGCCGCGCAGGGCGCACGGCAGGTTGGTGCAGACGGTGAGTTTGTATTTGCCCACCGGGCGCAAGTCGTACATATTGTAGAAAGTGGCAACTTCATAGGCTGCGGCGGGGGCGATGCCGATATAACCGGCCACATATTCGATGGTTTCGGCGCTGAGCCAGCCTTTTTCGGTTTGGGCGATGCGCAATGCGCCCATAATGGCTGAGCGGCGCTGGTCGGCGGGGTATTTGGCCAACTCGTTATCAATTAGTTTCAAAGATTCTGCGGATAGCATGGTTCGTACCTGATTGATGTTGGTTTTGCGCATGGCGGCTTCATTCTGTTTATTTTCCGATCCAAGCCGCGAAACGCTGTTTTTAACGCTCTATAAATTCATGGCTTTTGAGTACGCCGTTGTTGTCAAAAAAGAATACTGCCCCTTTATTGCCGCCCGTGCAGACATATCCGTCATCCCCGGAAGGATTGGTGATTTTTTCGGTGCATCCCATATTTGAGGTAAACACACGGATTTGGCATTTTAGTGTTTGGCCGTTTTTAATTTCCAGCATACCGTTACCGTCTGTTGCGGGTTTCGGGCAATGCCCGCCCCAAGAAGGCGTGGTTTGAACAGCCCCGCAGGCGGCCAAACCGACTGCTGCGGCCGCGCACATAACCAAAAGGATTTTGTTGTTCATGCTGCACCACCTTTATTTATCTATCTACTTCACCGAATACAATATCCTGCGTTCCGATAATGGCCACCACATCGGCGAGCATA
Source organism: Neisseria musculi (assembly GCF_014297595.2). Taxonomy (NCBI): domain Bacteria; kingdom Pseudomonadati; phylum Pseudomonadota; class Betaproteobacteria; order Neisseriales; family Neisseriaceae; genus Neisseria; species Neisseria musculi. Next base: position 2,179,899 of record NZ_CP060414.2, read on the forward strand.
TGGCCGCGCGCCATTTCATCCATGCCTTGCAGGTGGGCAAAGCCGGGAGCACGGATTTTCAGACGGTAGGGTTTGTTGGCGCCGTCTGAAATCATATAGATGCCGAACTCGCCTTTGGGGTGTTCTACTGCGGTGTAGGTTTCGCCTTCGGGCACATGCATACCTTCGGTAAACAGTTTGAAGTGGTGGATAAGGTCTTCCATGCCCATTTTCATTTCGGTGCGCTTGGGCGGGGCGATTTTGTGGTTATCGACAATCACCGGACCGGGATTGGCTTTGAGCCATTGCACGCACTGTTTGATGATGCGGTTGGATTCGCGCATCTCGTTGATTCGGCATAAATAGCGGTCGTAACAGTCGCCGTTCACGCCGACCGGGATATCGAAATCTACTTCGGCATAAGCATCATACGGGGCTTTTTTGCGGATGTCCCACTCCACGCCGGAACCGCGCAGCATCACACCGGTAAAGCCTTTTTGCAGGGCACGCTCAGGAGAAACCACACCGATGCCGACAGTACGCTGTTTCCAGATGCGGTTGTCGGTGAGCAGGCTTTCGTATTCGTCCACGCAGCCGGGAAAACGCTCGGTAAAGGCTTCGATAAAGTCGAGCATGGAGCCTTCACGCGATTCATTCAGTTTTTTCAATACTTTGGCATTGCGGAATTTGCTCGATTCGTATTTGGGCATAAAGTCGGGCAAATCACGGTACACGCCGCCGGGGCGGAAATAGGCCGCGTGCATACGTGCGCCGGATACGGCCTCGTATAAATCCATCAGCTCTTCGCGCTCGCGGAAGGCATACAGGAACACGGTCATCGCGCCGATATCGAGCGCGTGCGAACCGATGCCCATCAGGTGATTCAGGATGCGGGTAACTTCGGCAAACATCACACGGATGTATTGGGCGCGGATGGGCACTTCGATGCCGGTAAGTTTTTCCACTGCCAGGCAATAGGCCTGCTCGTTCACCATCATGGAGACATAGTCCAAGCGATCCATATAAGGCAGCGCTTGCAGATAGGTGCGGGTTTCGGCCAGCTTTTCAGTGCCGCGGTGCAGTAGGCCGATGTGGGGGTCGGCGCGGACGATGGTTTCACCATCCAATTCCAAAATCATGCGCAATACACCGTGGGCGGCAGGGTGCTGCGGACCGAAGTTGATGGTGTAGTTTCTTAGTTTATTAGCCACCGTAGTACTCCTCGCGGACGATGCGCGGGGTAATTTCGCGCGGCTCGATGGTTACAGGTTGGTAAATCACGCGTTTTTCGGCTTCATCGTAACGCATTTCGACATAGCCGGAAATCGGGAAGTCTTTGCGGAAAGGGTGGCCGACAAAACCGTAATCGGTGAGAATGCGGCGCAGGTCGGGATGGTTGTTGAACAGAATGCCGTAAAGATCGAAGGCTTCGCGCTCATACCAATCGGCGCTATTGTAGATTTCGGTTACGGAATCCACCACGGGAAAGTTATCGTCCTGACACCACACGCGCACACGGATACGCTGGTTGTTTTTCACGGAAACCAGCTGGCTCACCACGGCGAAGCGTTTGCCGTGCCACGGTTCGTTTTTATAGGTGCTGTAATCCACGCCGCACAAATCCACCAGCGATTCGAAATGCAGATTGGCATGATCGCGCAGAGCCGCCATGATTTCCAAATAGTTTTCAGACGGGCATTCAACGGTGATTTCGCCCAATGCCTCAATGATTTTGCTTACTTTGCCGCCCAACACGCGGGCAACGGTTTCATGCAGGGTTTTCACATCAGCCATCACGCCCTCCTAATCCCGCGCAATCGTTGAAGTACGTTTGATTTTCTGTTGAAGCTGAATCAAACCGTAAATCAGCGCTTCAGCGGTGGGCGGACAGCCGGGAACATAAACATCCACCGGCACAATTCGGTCGCAACCGCGCACCACCGAATAAGAATAATGGTAATAGCCGCCGCCGTTGGCGCACGAACCCATAGAAAGCACCCAGCGGGGCTCTGCCATTTGGTCATATACGCGGCGCAGCGCGGGCGCCATTTTGTTGCATAAAGTGCCGGCTACAATCATTAAATCCGACTGGCGCGGCGACGGGCGGAAAATGATACCGAAGCGGTCCAAGTCATAACGTGCCGCACCGGCCTGCATCATTTCAACCGCACAACATGCCAAACCGAACGTTACCGGCCACAATGAGCCGGTACGCATATAGTTGAGTACAGTGTCTGCACTGGTGGTTACGAAACCTTTTTTCAAAACGCCATCTATTCCCATTCCAGCGCACCTTTTTTCCATTCGTAGATAAAGCCTACCGTGAGTACCACGATAAACACGAACATCGACCAGAAAGCATATTGCCCGTGCGCAGCGGTCAGGTCTTTGAACACCACCGCCCACGGGATCATAAACGCCACTTCCAAATCAAACAGAATAAACAGAATCGCCACTAGATAATAACGCACATCGAACTTCATGCGTGCGTTTTCAAAGGCTTCGAAGCCGCACTCAAACGGCGCGTCTTTCTCGGCATAGTGGCGCTTGGGGCCGAGCAGGTTGCCCAACGCCAAGAATACGATGCCTGCTATCAGGCCGACAAGAATGAACACCAATACGGGGAAGTAGTTTGCCAACATGAGCTACGCCTGGTTTCGTTAACATAAAATACCGCTAAATATCTGATAATTGTATCCAATTTAAGACACGTTTTAAAGTTAGCCTGCTAAAAAAATGCTAGAAAAAACCAATAATTTCAATCATTTTTAGATAACGATTCTCATTAATTTATATTCTTACGAAAATACTGTTTTATTAATATAGATAATTAATAAATTTTCTACGCGGCAATTTATTCCTTATATTCAAATATTACATTAGACTACATTTTCTGCCGCCCCAGTTTTTCAGACGGCTGATTCGTGCTAAGCCGTCAGGCTTCGCTGTTTAAAAAGCCACCGCTCTGATGCGTCCACAGCTTGGCATACAAACCGTTTTTCTCCAACAATTCGGCATGGCTGCCCTCTTCAACAATGCGGCCTTTATCGAGCACAATCAGCCTATCCATTGCCGCGATAGTGGAAAGACGGTGGGCAATGGCGATGACGGTTTTGTTTTCCATCATTTTGTCGAGGCTTTCCTGAATCGCGGCTTCCACTTCCGAATCCAGCGCACTGGTGGCCTCGTCAAGCAGCAGAATCGGGGCATCTTTCAACATCACGCGGGCAATGGCGATGCGCTGGCGCTGGCCGCCTGAAAGTTTCACACCGCGCTCGCCCACATGGGCATCGTAGCCGCGGCGACCTTTGGCATCATATAAATCGGGAATAAACCCTGCGGCTTCGGCGTGTTCGGCGGCATTCGTCATGTCTTCTTCGGTGGCGTCGGGACGGCCGTAAACAATGTTGTCACGCACCGAGCGGTGCAGCAGGCCGGTATCCTGCGTAACCAACCCGATTTGGGCGCGCAGGCTTTCTTGGGACACATCGTTGATATTTTGGCCGTCAATGAAAATACTGCCGCTTTGTGGTTCGTAAAAACGCAGCAGCAAATTAACGATAGTGGATTTACCTGCGCCACTGCGCCCTATCAAACCGACTTTTTCACCGGGTTTGATATACAGATTAAAACCATTGAGCAGCGGTTTGCCGGTTTCGTAGGAAAAGTCAATGTATTCAAAACGTATTGCGCCTTCCGAAACCTTTAACGGCAGGGCATGCTGTTTATCGGTAATGGTGTGCGGCTTCGACAATGTGGCCATGCCGTCATTTACCGTGCCGATATTTTCAAACAAGCGCGCCGATTCCCACATAATATATTGGGACAAGCCGTTTACGCGCAATGCCATAGCGGTGGCGGTGGCCACGGCGCCCACGCCCACCTGGCCGTTGTGCCACAACCAGATGCCCAAAGCGGCGGTGGAAACGGTGAGCGAAGTGTTTACCAGAAAACTGCCCGTGTGGAGCAGGGTGGCAAGCCGCATTTGTGCGTGTACCGTTACCATAAACTCCTGCATCGACTGCTTGGCATAGCGGGCTTCGCGCGCGCCGTGCGAAAACAGTTTCACCGTGGTGATGTTGGAATAGGCATCGGTGATGCGCCCCGTCATAAGGCTGCGGGCATCGGCCTGGTGCTGGGCAGTTTTGCCCAGCTTGGGAATCAGCAGCGCCATCACCGTGCCGAATCCGATCATCCACCCTGCGAAAGGCAGCAGCAGCCAAGAATCCAGCGAAACCAAAATCACACCCGAAGTGATGAAATACACCACCACATACACCGCCATATCGGCGAGAGTCATCACCACATCGCGCACCGCCAGCGCGGTCTGCATCACTTTGGCCGACACGCGCCCGGCGAATTCATCCTGATAAAAACCCAAGCTCTGCCCGAGCATCAAGCGGTGGAAATTCCAGCGCAAACGCATGGGGAACACGCCCTGCAGGGTTTGCAGGCGCAAATTTGAAGCGGCAAACTGCCAAAACACCGCAAACAGCATCATCGCCAGCATGGCCGCAAGCGCCCAACCCTTTTCGGCCAGCAGCGTTTCATGGGAATATCTGCCCAGCCAATCGATGATTTTGCCCATAAACTGAAACACCATTGCTTCCATGATGCCGATGCCGGCGGTGGACACGGCCAGCGCCGCAATCCAACCGCGCATACCGCTGAGATTGCTCCAAATAAAGCGCAACAGCCCTTTATCGGGCGTTTTCGGGGCATCATCGGGATACGGCTCGATGCGCGATTCAAACCAATTGAAAATTTTGTTAACCATAGTTTAAATTATTTTAAGAAAATATAAATTGCATAATATTTTTCGTATATCGGACAATTATACTGTATTAATTGGCATGATAGAGTGGATATGATATTGGCGCTGTATAAAAATATATACAGCGCCAATATTCAAAACAACCAACATTAAATTTTATTTTTTATTACTATCCATCCTAATTTTTCTATATACTACATAAATCAATTCTGCAACCAGCAACCCTGACACCATTATTATGGTAAAACATGGTTCTTTAATACTGTAATATTTTATTATATATGAAAAGCTTATTATAAGAATGGCGTAAATAATAATAGAATCCAAACCGCGCCTTATCTTTTTTTCTTCCACGCTGCCTCCTTATCTTAAATCCCATCCTAAAAACGGAGCTGCTTCATGATATGAAACAGCTCCATACTATAGCTTAATCAGCCACATACTCTCCATTTCTCACTCGATTCTGGATATCATTTACTCTATCGTTTAATTCTTGCCGTGTCATATTAACCTGATTTTCAATATGACGGTCGAACAAATATCCACCCAATGCACCAGGAACACCAAATCTAGATCCTAAAATACCTCCTAAATCTGCAATTGTTCCAGCACCGGAAACTTTTTTCATCATTCAATGTTCTCATAAAAGACTCCTTAAATATGTTTTTAATAAAAATAAAACACAAGCATCGCTTGTGTTTTTCACATTACCCCAGATGATAAAAACCGGTCAATGTTATTGCTACAAGACGCTTAAAAACATCAACTCAAACAACATAAATGTTTGCGGTAAAGCTCATGAATGAAAAACGGGTTAACCGGCATATCCTTATTAAAATAAATATAATTTACTGTATTTACAAAAATATTTAGCATAACAATAAACGACACAGCAAGCTCTTTGTTAACTTTAAATAAATAAAGAAAAGTTTTTCAAGAATTTCAAAAAACACCATCAAATGAAAGAAATTTACTATGCCCAAATTTTTCAAACTATTTCAACAAATTCTTCAATGCCAAACGCACGCCCTCGCCTACATCGGTGCCGGCGGGAATATTTTTCACCGCCGCTTTGGCTTCGCGTTCGTTATAGCCCAGCGCCAGCAGCGTGCTCACAATATCATCGGTTTCATCGGCTGCGGCAACGGGAGCCGGCAGGCCGGCAGCGGCATTTTCCGGCACCAGTTTGCCGCGCAGCTCCAACACCATGCGCTCGGCGGTTTTTTTGCCGATGCCGGGGACGGACGAGAGGCGTTTGACATCTTCCTGCGCCACCGCCTGCGCCAATTCGTCAACACTCATGGCCGACAAAATACCCAGTGCGGTTTTGGCACCGATGCCGCCCACTTTCACCAACTGTCGGAACGCGGCGCGCTCGGCCGCGCCGGCGAAGCCGAACAGCAGATGCGCGTCTTCGCGCACCACCAGTTGCGTGTAAAGCTGAACAGTTTCGCCAAGCGGCGGCAGCAGATAGAATGTCTGCATCGACACTTCCACTTCATAACCCACACCGTTTACATCCATCACGATTTGCGGTGGATTTTTTTCAAGCAGCTTGCCGCTGAGCCTGCTGATCATGGCACTCTTTCATTATTTTTTCAGACGGCCTGCATTATAACCTTTCGCCACGCTTTCCGCCCAAAACAAAACGGCCCGCACACCGGCAGGCCGTCTGAACAAGCGCAACGGTTTAAATGGCAGCCAGCACATGCCCTTTTGCCGTGTCGGCGTGTTCCTGCTGCCTAAACGGGCCCATTCTCACCACATAGCTGCCGTTTTCTTTCACCACAGATACTTTTTGACCGATGTCGGACGATTTCAAATGGTTGCCGGTGTGTTTCAGATACTGCTGCGCTTCGGCCTTGGTATCGAAACTTTTCAGGTTCACATAAATATTGCGGGCTTCGTTTTGCGCCATGCCTTCAGCGGATTGGCTGCCTGGCACAATCTGCTCCACGCGCACTTTGGCCGTACCTTTATTGATGAAGCCGAGCTTGGCAGCAGCGGCTTTCGACACATCCATCACACGGCCGGAATGAAAGGGGCCGCGGTCGTTGATGCGCACCACCACGCTTTTGCCGTTGGCAAGATTGGTTACGCGGGCATAGCTGGGAATCGGCAGGGTTTTATGGGCGGCGGTCATCGCGTGCATATTGTAACGCTCGCCGCTGGAAGTTTTTTTGCCGTGAAACCGGCTGCCATACCAAGATGCGCTGCCGATTTGGCTGAACGATGATACTTTTTTCAGAGGGGTGTAGCGTTTGCCGGCCACTTTGTAGCTCAGGTTGGCAAAAGGGCTGAGTTTTTCGGCTTTCACAACGGCATCGGCCTGAGCCGGCGCAGCAGCAACAGCCAGCGCAAGGGCAGCAAAAGCGGTGGTAAAGAAGTTTCGTTTGGTCGGTATCAAAACAGATTTCCGTTCTTGAGTGAATAAAATGCTTTCAGACGGCCGAACCATTTCATCAATATAAACTCAAACATACATCCAATATTGGTGGAATGGTCAAACACCGCCTGTATAACCGTTTTGCCGCCACGCTTCAAACAGCATCACGGCAACGGTGTTGGAGAGGTTCATGCTTCTGCTCTCCGGCAGCATGGGCAGGCGCAGTTTCCGCGCTGCCGGCAGGCCTTGCAAAATCTCCGCAGGCAGCCCGCGGGTTTCAGGGCCGAACAAAAACACGTCTCCTGCCCGAAACGCCGCCTTATCCGGACGACCGCTGCCTTTGGTGGTCAGCGCGAATATGCGCCGGCCTGCCAGGGCGTTGAGGCAGTCTTCAAAATTTTCATGCACGGCCAGTTTGGCAAATTCGTGGTAATCCAGCCCCGCCCGTTTCATTTTGCTCGAATCCAGCGGAAAGCCGAGCGGCTTCACCAAATGCAGATCGGCACCGGTGTTGGCGCAAAGGCGGATAATATTGCCCGTGTTCGGAGGGATTTCGGGCTGGTATAACACAACGGTAAACATGGTAATTGTTTGCCCCAGCGTGCGCACTATGCCGTAAGCGGCGGCGCGCGTCAAAGAAATTTCGTTATTTTTTCAATTGCGTATGCGCGAGCGCCCAGCAGAAAACCGCTGAAGCGCCCGCCCGTTTTAGTGTTCGCGCCAATTCTTCAAACGTTGCTCCGGTTGTGGCAACATCGTCAACCAATAATATCTTACGATTTTTAACATATTGATTATTTAACACAAAAGCATTTTTTACGTTTTTACGCCGCTCGTTTTGTTTCAACGTACTCTGCGGCGCATGGTGCCGTCTGAAAACCGCCGTGTGCGGCAGCACGGGCAAACCGTAGCTTTTCCCCACCGCCCCGGCCAAACCGTCGCTCTGATTGAAACCACGAAACAGTCTCCGCTGCTTGCTCAGAGGCACGGCCAACACACAATCGACTCCTGCACTTTCCAACCACGGCGGCGGATGGCTCAACATCATGGAACACAGCGGCCGCAACATACTCCTTTCGGCACGGTGTTTGAAGGCATACAGCATATTGCTGGCAGGCGCTTCGTAATACACCGAAGCCCACAGCCGCTCAAACGGCAGCGGCGTTTGTTGGCAGCGGCCGCACACTGCGCCGTTGGTGCTGCTGCGGCCGCAACGCGGGCAGACGGCGGCGGCATCGGTGCGCAGTGCCGACAAATCTTGTGCACAGCCTGCACACAGGCCGTCTGAAACCGCAGCGCCGTGGCATAATAAGCAATCTTTGTTGCCCAAGCATCTCCGCCACCACGAAAGTACTTTCATGACGCATTCCCCGAAAAACGTTTATCTGATACACGGCTGGGCGGCCAACCGCCATATTTTTGATGACTTAATCCCGCGCCTGCCGGCAAGCTGGAATATCCATGCCCCCAACCTGCCCGGCCACGGCGGTGCGCCGTTTGACGGCAGTTTCGATGTGGCCGGCACAGCCGATGCCCTCGCCGGGCAAATCAACGGGCCCGCTTATTTGGCCGGCTGGTCGCTCGGCGGATTGGTGGCGCTGTATCTCGCACACCGCCACCCTGAAAAAGTGCGCGCACTCTGCCTGACCGCCGGTTTCGCCCGCTTTCATGCCGCCCCGGGCTACCCCGAAGGTTTGAGCAGCCCCGCGCTGGCGAAAATGGTTGCTTTGTTTGAGCAAGATTATCACAAATATATGAAACAGTTTCTCCAGTTGCAGTTTGTGTATGCCAAAGACCAACAACCAATTCTAGAAAAAGTGCTGCCCGACATCGTGAAACATGGTGCGCCCACCGCCCTGCTGGCCGCGCTCGATGCCGTTGCCGATGCCGATGCCCGCCCCTTTCTGCCGCACATCCACGCCCCCTCCCTGCTGGTTTTCGGTGCCAAAGACGCCATCACCCCGCCCCGTATGGGCGAATATCTCCACCGCCACCTGCCGCAAAGCGAGCTGCACATCATCGAAAAAGCCGCCCATGCGCCGTTTCTCACGCAGGCAGACCGGTTTGCACAACTGTTGGCAGATTTTGTGGAAGCGCATTAACCATCGGGCGGCCCAATGGAGCGCAACTGCCGGTAACAGGTGGGAAATTTCCGGCAGATTTTGCACAGATGCATCAATTTTGGCGGCTTATCCCGCCAAGCCGCGCCGAATCTTTGCAAATCTGTGCAGGCCGTCTGAAAATATCCTGCATGGTTGTTATTGGGTTATCATGTTTTGCGGATTTTATAAAAATCCCAACCTGCTATTGTGAATCTGCTTCTTTTTTTTGCTGCCGGGCCGCAAGCCGCAGCCGTGCAGTCAAACCGATTCTGTCGGCTGTCTTTCAGGCGGTTTGCCAAACGCTCTCTTTGGGTTAAAGCGCAGAAACACCACAGCGGAAACCAAGCAGGTTCGCCGCAAACCATACCGCCGTACTGCAACTTTATATTTTAAAACAGGAGTTTTTATGAAAATCTATGCCGTGTTACTCACCCCTTTGCTGCTTGGTGCCTGCGTGGTGCCGATTATACTTCCTGTCGGGCTGGACAAGCCCTTGTCCGGCTCGTGGCAGATAACCGAAGCAGCAGGAGCAGACAAAATTGCGCCCCAAACGGTGATTGCATTCAATGACGACAAACTGCAATTCGGCATTGCCACCAACTGTAACAGGCTGTTCGGCGGCTATCAAAGCACTGTGAAAAACAAAATCCTGAAATTCAGTGCCGTTGCTTCCACCCGTAAAGCCTGCCCCGATATGGAAACCGAGCAACGCCTAAGCCGCGCGCTGCCGCAGGTGCGCACATACCGTTTGCGCGGCAATACACTGGAAATGCTGGACGGGCAAGGCCAAACGCTTATCCGCAGCGAGCGGGTTGCCGATAAATAACATCTGCTTTCTGCAAAAATTTAAGGCCGTCTGAAACCGCGCGGCACCGGTTTTCAGACGGCCTTAAACATTGAAACACATACTCCTCCGGGCATTGCCCAATACTATAGTAAAAGTAAAGCCGCCTGCTCCGTTACGGCGCGGCCGTACCCTAACCCAAAAACGGTTTGGAAGCCACCCAAGCGGCAACAGAACCGGCTCTGCCCTACCTGCACGGTCTGCGGCCTGCCCTGTAACGACAATCTGTGGCGTTGCCTGATATTTTCTGCGGGCTGCCTGTTGGAATGCACCAATCCGCTATCAGACAATGCAGCAAGTCATGCCGGATTCGATTGATGCACACGGGCAGATTACCTTTCAAAACACGGCCATAAGAGCATAGGTGGTGGCACAAAGCGGTTGTCGGGAGCTACTTTTCGGCATTGGAGCGGCAAAAGCAGCGTAACCGGCCAACATACCCATCAAGCCTTGTTTTGCCATACCCGGGCGCGTTCCAAGTATGGCAAAAATGTTTGAAAACCGATAAGGGGCTGCGCAACGGTTTTGATGTGCAAGTGTTTTTCTCTGTTTAGCAATGCACCAGCGTGCCTTCGTCTTCACCGGCTATCACGCGCTTGAGGGCGCCGTCTTTAGCGATGCCGAACACAACGATGTTCAGTTTCTGTTCGCGGCAGAGGGCGAAGGCGGTGGCATCCATCACGCGCAGGTTTTTGCTGATGGCTTCATCGAAAGTGATGGTTTGGTAACGGGTGGCGGAAGGGTATTTTTTCGGGTCGGCGGTATACACGCCATCGACATTGGTGGCTTTGAGCATAATGTCGCAGTTCATCTCCGCGCCGCGCAGCGAGGCGGCGGTGTCGGTGGTGAAGAAGGGGTTGCCGGTGCCGGCGGCGAAAATCACCACTTTGCCTTCTTCAAGATATTGGATGGCTTTGGGGCGGGCATAGGTTTCGGCAATCTGCTGCATGGAGAGGGCGGATTGTACGCGGGCTTTGAGGCCGAGCGATTCGAAAGCGTCTTTCAGAGCCAGCGCGTTCATCACAGTGGCCATCATGCCCATATAGTCGGCGGTGGCGCGGTCCATGCCCTGCGCCTGGGTGGCCACGCCCCTGAAGATGTTGCCGCCGCCGATCACCACCGCCACCTGCACGCCCATATCGGCCACTTCTTTCACTTGGCCGACAATCTGCATGATGGTATCGCGGTTGATGCCGAAAGCGTCTTTGCCCATCAGGGCTTCGCCGGAAAGTTTCAATAAAACGCGTTTGTATTTGGTTTGCTGTGTCATGGGATACCTTGCTTTCTCCGGGTTGGGTGGACGGCCGTCTGAACGGGCTTCAGACGGCCTTTGGGTTTATAGCGAACCCACTTTGTTTCCGTTGCGGCATTGCTGTGTCTCAGGTCAAAGAAAACGATTGGATAAGCCGTCAAAGCGGCACCAAAATCGGTTCCACACTGTCTGCGGCTTACTTCCCTGCGCTGAAAACAAAGTGAATCCGCCATATCGGCAGCGGCATTTGCCGAAATAAAGTAATTTTAGTGTGTTCTTATTGGTTTTCAAAGCGTTGTGTAAAACGGATTTCAAAAAAAAGCACCCTGATTCTGTATGAATCGGAGTGCTTTTTTGTTGTGCTGCGGTTTACACCTTGGCTGCAGCGGCCACTTCGGCGGCGTAATCGACTTCTTTTTTCTCAATGCCGTCGCCTACTTTATAACGCACGAAACGCACAACTTCCGTGCCGTTTTCTTTCAGATACCGGGCAACGGTCTGATCGGGGTTCATCACAAATGCCTGGCCGTTGAGCGTAATTTCGGCCAGGAATTTTTTGATGCGGCCTTCGACCATTTTAGCGGCAATATCGGCAGGCTTGCCGGACTCGATGGCCTGTTGGGTGTAGATATGGCGTTCTTTTTCAACGGTTTCGGCATCAACTTCGGCTTCGCTCACGCATTGCGGTTTGGCAGCCACGATGTGCATGCCCACTTTGCGGGCGATGTCTTCCGCGCCTTTGTATTCGACCAAAACGCCTTCGGTGGCCAGCGCGCCGTGGATATAGGCGGTGAGGCTGTTTGCGGTTTCGATTACTTCAAAACGGCGCACCGACATATTTTCGCCCAGCTTGGCGATGATGGCTTTGCGCTCTTCTTCCACCAGCGCGCCCAATTCTTCCAGGGTGGCCGGTTTTTTGGCGGCGGCGGTTTGGGCTACGGAATTGGCGAAAGCCACGAAGCCGGCATCTTTGGCAACGAAGTCGGTTTCGCAGTTCACTTCCACCAGCGCGCCGGTATTGCCTTCGATGGCAAACGCCAACACGCCTTCGGCGGCGGTGCGGCCTGCCAGTTTGCCGGCTTTGGCGCCGGATTTGATGCGCAGGATTTCTTCGGCTTTTTCCATATTGCCTTCGGCTTCAACCAGCGCTTTTTTGCATTCCATCATACCTAAACCGGTGGCGGCGCGCAGGTCGGCGACCATTTTTGCAGTAATTTCTGCCATTTTTCATCTCCTAGAATTTTTGGGGCGCGGCAATATTCAGGCCGCGCTTGGGAATGATGCTTGGGAATTATTTAGAGCCGTCTGAAAAGGTTTGCGGTGTTTTCAGACGGCCTGTTTTGAAAAAAGGGGCATACCGCCCCTTTTTTCAACAAGCCTTATTCGGCTGCAGCTTGGGCGGCAGCGACCATTTCCTGCAAGGCCTGGTTTTTGCCTTCCAAAACGGCATCGGCAATGCCCCTGCAGTATAAGCGGATGGCTTTGGCGGAATCATCGTTGCCGGGGATCACGTATTTCACACCGTCCGGGCTGTTGTTGGTGTCCACCACGGCAATCACGGGGATGCCCAGCTTTTCGGCTTCGACCAGCGTGCCTTTCTGGTAGCCGGTGTCGATCACAAAAATGGCATCGGGCAGGCCCTTCATGTTTTTGATGCCGCCCAAAGAGCGTTCCAGTTTTTCAACATCGCGCTGCATTTCGAGGATTTCTTTTTTGCTGTAACCGCTTTCGGCGGCTTTTTCCAAAGCTGCGGTTTTTTCTTCAAGGCGTTTGATGGACTGTTTTACGGTTTTGTAGTTGGTGAGCATGCCGCCCAGCCAGCGGTAATCGACAAAAGGCATATCGGCGCGGGTGGCTTCTTCGCGCACGATTTCGCGGGCTTGGCGTTTGGTGCCGACAAACAGCACGGTGCCTTTGTTGGCAACCAGGCGGCGCACGGCTTCTTGAGCCTCTTGGAACAGCGGCAGGGTTTTTTCCAAATTGACGATGTGGATTTTGTTGCGCGCGCCGAAAATGTATTGCTCCATTTTCGGGTTCCAGTAGCGGGTTTGGTGGCCGAAGTGAACGCCTGCTTCGAGCATTTGGCGCATGGTAACTTGAGACATGTTTTTCCTTTAAAGGGTTAAGGCATACACTTTCACGCATAGAACCGGCCTGGCGGCGGCACCCTTTCGCGTAAAGTGCGGGCGTTGTATCGATAAAAATGATAAAAAGTTTTCATGAATGAAAACCAGCGGATTATATAAGATTGGCGGCCGTCTGAAAAGGGGTTTTGCCGGATTGCGGATTAGGATTGACAGAAACCCGATACCGCGCTGGTTTGCGCTGCCGCGCTGTATTTGTACGGCCTGCCGTCCGGTTTCTGTTTGGGTTAGTCCGCTCCGTCTTCCGCCTTATCTTCCTGCATTTTCATTAATTTGTTGCGCCGCCGCGTTTTCGCTGCCCAAAAGGCAAACAGGCAGGGCATCACCGACCAAAACAGCAGGTAAATCAGGGCGCGTGCAATGCTTGGCTGGGCGGCGGCAAACAGCACGGTAACGAATAAATAGCCGATGGCAATGATGTGCCACATGGGTTGGTTCCTTGAAATCGGCGGTCTTGCGGGTTTCAGACGGCCTGATGCCGTTATCTCGGGCAGGGCAGCGGTGGTTTTTACGCTGTTTGGCGTTACAATGCATCGGGCACTTGATTATACGCCGAAGCATTTGGGCCGTCTGAACGGCTTTTACCGCCATTCACCATAAAAAATACAGCACTGCCCCGCTCAAACCCGAAGAGCGCGGTTTTGTCTGCCGCCGAAGCGGCGGCAACCCGTTTCCGTATTTTGGCAAACCCGCTTCATTTCCGGCGCAAAGCAGCCGGCCGCAGGCAGTATGGGCAGTACGGCAAAACCAAACCGTGCCGTAACCGAAATGGCAGGGGCGATATTGATACTGCCGGCCGTCTTGTTTTTTTATTTTGAACCACTCCGCCCAATTTTTGCACACCACTTTTTTACACACCACCTTGAGGAGAACACCATGACCAACATCCGCCCTTATTTGGCGCATTATCCGAAAATCGACCCAAGCTGCTATATCGACCGGGCCGCTGCCGTTATCGGCGAAGTTTCGCTGGCCGAAAATGTGTCGGTGTGGCCGTTTGCGGTGTTGCGCGGCGATGTGAACCGCATCACCATCGGCGCGCGCAGCAATGTGCAGGATTTGAGTATGCTGCACGTTTCGCACAAAACGCCGGCCAAGCCCGCAGGCTCGCCGCTGGTTGTCGGCGAAGACGTTACCATCGGCCATAAAGGCATGCTGCACGGCTGCACCATCGGCAACCGTGTGCTGGTGGGCATGGGCACGGTTATTCTTGACGATGCGGTGGTTGAGGACGATGTGATGATAGGCGCAGGCAGCCTGGTTGCGCCGCGCAAACGGCTCGAGAGCGGTTATCTTTATGTGGGCTCGCCGGTGAAGCAGGTGCGCGCGCTCACCGATGAGGAAAAGGCGTTTTTGGTGTATTCGGCCGAACATTATATGCGGGTGTCGGCCAACTATAAAAACGCCGAATCCGGCCGGATAACGGGCTGCCGGAATGGGCGTGATTGAGATTGAGGCCGTCTGAAAACAGTTTCCGCACTTTGATGCTTTCAGACGGCCTGAAAGGCAGCAAACCCCGGCGTTGTTACCCTTTCCGTTTTTTGCTGAAACAATGGCTTTGGATTTTTGAGGGTTGCCGAGAATGCCGGAAGCCACGGCACGGCCGCATCGTTTTTGGGCATACGCAAAATTGCGAAACCCTTGTTTCAGCAAAAAACACAAGCTGTTTGGTATTTTGGTATTGGGTATTAAAAATCAAACAACCCGGCCTTATCCGACACCCCAACATTCAAAAACACCGCAAGAACTTTATTTGCCCGCACCGGCTCCGCAAGCCCGCTGCGCCGTCCCTCGCAGTCGCGAACCCCGGTGTTATCATTGGGATATTTGTTTCATCCCTGCTTCACTATTTTTTCATCACCAAGCCCCGCTTGGGCGGGAATAGCGGTATTGACGGCTTTCAGACGGCCTGAAAGTATCTGCACAACCCATGCCTCTGCCGGGATATGCCATGCCCGGGCGGAAAACCGGTATGTTTATGTTCAATCTTCGATTTTTTAACCGGTTTTCCGGCAGCACCGGGGCTGTTTATCTGCGGGCTGTTGATATAGGGCTTTCATTTTCAAAAGATTAATCAAAATCCTGCGTAAAATTTTCGCTATTTCCGCAAAGGCTATATTAGAATGCGCCTTGCTTTCAGACGGCCTCTTGCCGTTTGGGAAAACATCAAAAGAAAGAAGAGCTTTTATGAATATTCAATCGTTTCATGATTTGGTCAATGCCGTCAGCGGCCCTTTGTGGGAAGGGTTGATTTTTCTGTTGGTCGGCACCGGCCTGTTTTTCACGCTGGCTACGGGTTTTGTGCAGTTTCGGCTGTTCGGCCATAGCATCAGGGAAATGCTGGGCGGCCGCAAAAAAGATACGCCGGACGGCATCACGCCGTTTCAGGCCTTTGTTACCGGCCTGGCCAGCCGCGTGGGGGTGGGCAATATTGCCGGTGTGGCGATTGCGATTTCGCTGGGCGGCCCCGGCGCGGTGTTTTGGATGTGGGTAACCGCGCTGATCGGCATGAGCTCGGCTTTTGCCGAGTCTTCGCTGGCGCAGCTGTTTAAAATCCGCGACCATAAAAGCGGCCATTTCCGCGGCGGCCCGGCATATTACATCTCGCAGGGCATGGGGCAGAAGTGGCTGGGCGTTTTGTTTGCCTTGAGCCTGATTTTCTGTTTCGGTTTGGTTTATGAAGCGGTTCAGGCCAATTCTATTGTGGCGGCAGCCGAAGTGGCCTGGGGTTGGAACAAACACGCCGTGGGTGTGGGGCTGGTGATTCTGACCGCGCCGATTATTTTCGGCGGCATCCGCCGCGTAGCGCATGTTGCCGAGGCAGTGGTGCCCATTATGGCAGTGCTTTATCTGTTGATGGCGCTTTATATCATGGCGGTGAATATCAGCGAAGTGCCGCGCGTGTTCGGCCTGATTTTCAGCACCGC